>NZ_NFJP01000012.1 GCF_002159915.1 Gordonibacter sp. An230 | reverse complement strand
CCCCCCCCCCCCCCCCCCCCCCCCCCCCCCCCCCCCCCCCCCCCCCCCCCCCCCCCCCCCCCCCCCCCCCCCCGCCCTCGCTTGGACGAACCTCGTGCGGTCCAACCCTCACGAGCCAAAGCCGTAATGCCCCCGTCGGTTGCGACCAAACGCGCTCCCAGCGGCCTCGCGTCGAGCGCCGCGGAGACACTCGGCTAGTCTTCGGCTCCATCGATTAGCTCGAGGAGTCGCTCGTCCAACTTGCTAATCCCGCGCAAAGCTCACGCCTTCTTGCTCAATTCCGCAGACCCCGCATCACGGCCGGCACGATGGACCCCGCCCCAGCCTCGAGTCGGCATCCGACAGAGGCTCGTGAAAGCGCGCCTTGCCGATCTCGCGAGAGTCGTCCCGCAAGGACGGCAGCCCGCATCCTACGTTCTCGCGCACGCGCCCCCTCCATACGCCAGGCGGCACGGGGCGACGCCCCGACACGGCGCGCCGCCCCGTGGAGTGGCAGCGCGTCGGACATGCACGCAGCAAACCCCATCCGCACAGAATCAGCGGTTCGAAACAGCCGATCAGCACCGGGATTCCGGCGTCGAAGGAGCGGCCACGGCACCGGCACGACCAACATCGAGGGTTAAACGTATCGCACCCTTTCCTCACGAGGGCGGAGCAGTCGCGCCTCGGCAGCGGATGGTTCGTTGGGCGTACCGACGGCCGGGTCGTCGGCCATCGCCAACCAGAACATGCCGACCAGTCCGCACTTCCCACAATACCCATTGCTTTGATCTGGCCCACGATCTAGCCCGCAGATTCTCCCGGACAACTCGACAACGTTGCATCCTGGGATGATGCCTTTCTGCCCCGAGGCGGGCGCTGTGACAATCATGGCTTGGCAGCGAAGCAACGCGTCCGCCGCCGGACACAGAACGGCACGGGCCGGCGCTCGCAGATTCCATGCCGCGCCCCCGCCCCCGCGCCCGGCGAGGCCGGGGGCCGCCCCGCCGGGCGCGGGGGCCTTCCGGCGAGACCGGGGGGCGCCGCGCGGCCTCCGGCGGCCAACCCGCGCCGTCGGCGGAGGCCGCAAAGCGTTCTCAGAAAGGCGCTTCGTCGCATCGCAGCCCAAAGCAACCGTTTATCAAAGCGATCATTTTGGATCATGACGGGACGACAAAAGAACTGAAGCCGCCGACCTTCGCCCGCAAGTTGGCTCAGGCGTTTTCCCGCCCATCTTCCTCAGCCAGAAAGCTTGCAACGGCCTGACCCGCCAGCATGCCGAATGCGCCGTTGGATGCCAACCCGTCGGAGCCGCCGTTTGCCACGGCTCCGCAGCAGTACACCCGTGAAATGGGCGCGCCGGTGGCGTTCAGCAGGCGCCCCATCCCATCGGTCGCCGCCCCGCCCCGTGAACGGTAGCGCATCGGCTGCTGTTTGACCGCGTAAAAGGGCGCTTCGAGCGGCTTGAGGAACAACGTACGGCCGAAGTCGTCGTCTTTCCCGGCCCGCGCCTGCTCGTTGTAACGCTCGAGCGTGGCCTTCAGCTTGTCGGCGGGAACTCCCATTTGGCCGGCAAGCGCATCCTCATCGTCGCACGGGCCCGCAATCCGTTTGGCGTTCTTGCTGGTCAATTCCGCAATGCTGCGCGATTGGCTGCTCTCGGAAAGTTGTCCGTCGAACACCGTCCACCAAAGACCGCGCTCGTCCTCGAAACAGGCGTCGGCCGTCGCGCCGCTGCCGTCCTCGCGCGCGAAGCGCACGCCCTGCGTGTCCACGGCGGCAACGGGACCGAACAGACTCCATGCCGACACCTGCGGCAGATCACCCGTGAGGGGTGCAGCCTTGTCCATGCCCGTCAGCTGCCCCCCAATGCTCGCGCACAGAAGCTGCCCTTCGCCCATCGACGCGACGGTGTAACACCCTGCGCGCTCACGGTCGGGCGTGTAAGCGTGCACAAGCGCCTGATTGCTGACGAAGCCTCCCGTGGCCATCACGATGCAGCGCGCTCGCACGTCCGTCATCGATCCGCCCTCGTTCGCAACGAACCTCATGCCGCACACCTCAGACTCCTCGTCCAAGATGAACGCCTTCGCCCTCAACCCTGTCAGGAACGACACGCCCTTGCTCGCCAGACCATCGCGCAGGGGCACCATGACGCTCTCCATGTCGCCAAGGCCGCCTTTCGGCAACAAGACCGAGGTGTTGCAGTCGTCCTGAGCGTACTCGGCAGGATCAGCGAACTGAGCGCCATACTCATCTGCCAGATGATCGGCCCAGGAAGTCGCCGCTTCGAACAACGTGCGGGCAAATTCGAAATCGGTCGTGCCCGCAGCCTCGAGCTCCTTTTTGCGTGCGCGCCACTCAGAGGCCACCGTGGCATGCAGCCCGGCCCGCTGCTGAACGGCGCTGCCGGCCACGCGCATAACGCCGTTCGCTTCGTAGCTCTCCCCTCCCAGAAGATCGAGCTTGTCTACAACCAGCACCGAACGCTTTGCCTCGGCCGGAGCCATGGCCGCAGAGAGCCCGGCGATTCCGCTGCCCACCACGAGCACGTCCACCTCCGACGAGAACGACACCCCGGAGTCTCCCGCAACGCTCGGGTTGCCTCCGCCCTCGTCGGAACCTGAACGCAGAGGATCCGCCGGCAGCTGGCCAGCTCCGCACGCGGCAAGCACGCCGCTCGCCGCAAAGGCGGCAGCCGACATGCCGGCGAGCTTGAAGAATCCGCGGCGCTTCATGGCGGAAAGACCTCTCTCACATGATTCTGGGACGTTCGCTCAGTATAGGAAGAAGCCACCCGCAAACGTCAACGCTCTGCGGAATCCGCCATGCAATCTACGCAAAGCTCTGCTTTTTCGCAGCACGTCGCGACCTTTGTGCTTGGTGCGCATCGCCAACGAAGAAGACCGGGAGATTGGAAGGAGGGCGCCTTCGCCGCCCTTCTCGCAACCGCCGCAGAACACCAGCCGCGCACGCATCCCCGATGAGCGCTGCGGAACATCCCCGCCGACGCAAGCACTGCGCGGGTGCGGCCTTGGCAAGCACCCTGGTCTCCATCCGCGCTCCCTCGACGAGCGCTGCGAAACGCACGCAGCCTCTGCAAACGCAGGGAGTCGACTGCGCGCTCGAGAAGCGATTCAGAACCCCCGCTCGCTTGCACGTCCGCACAAGCGACGCGACCCTCGTGCGCAACCTCGGCAAACGCAGGGCGTCGGCTGCGCACCGAGCGTTCGCAAGGCGTTCCTGCCGCTACCCGCGCATGTGAGCCAACGGAAAATCGCTCGAAGCGCCCGCGAAGCCGACTTAACGGACGCCGCATCCGCGCATGCGAGATCGCGCAATGCGCCGCGAGACACCGACCGCGCACCGCCCTCGAAACGCTTTCGGCCCCCATCTCGAAGGGCAGCACGCCTTCGGAACGGACATGGGCCGCACATCGCGAGCCCCCTCCCGTCGCAGCCACGCCCCTACCGTCCGAACAGCGATGACGCACATCGCAAGCCCGCCCCCCTCAAACCTTCCAAAAGCGATACGCAGCTCCGGAAAGCCTCGCACGGCACCGCGACGGATGCTCACCCATAGAACTTTGCATCGGGAGCAGGCGGCTCGAGGGCGCGCTTGAACGCAGTCGCAGCAGCACGCGAGAGCACGCGCTTCACCAGCGCTTCGTCAAAACCTTCGCCCACAAGCGCCTCCACGCCCAAACCTCGTTCGACGTGCGCATGCAGAAGCGCATCGAGCGTGGCGTAATCGACGCCGAGGCTCCTCTCGTCCTCTTGGCCGGGAGCAAGCTCTGCACTCGGAGGTTTCGCGAACACGCGCTCGGGTATGGGCGGCACCGCGTTCAAAGACCCGGAAGGCAACGCGCACGATACGACGCCCCCCGCCTCTCCAAGGGCATCGCCTTCCCGTCCTCCCGAAGCGGCTTCAAGCGCAGCGGCCCGCGTTTCCCTTTCAGATCCGCGGGGCACGTCCGCATCCGAAGGGCGCCTCGAGACGTACTCTCGCATTCCTTCCTCGCCGTTGCGCCAGCGAGCCACCGCGTACACGTCGGTCTTGTACAGCCCGCCGATGGGGGCGAACGCTCCGGCCGTATCGCCGTACAGCGTGCTATAGCCCGTGTACGCTTCGCTCTTGTTGCCGGTGTTCACGAGCATCCAGCCGTGCGCATTCGAAAGCGCCATGAGGCACACCATACGGCAGCGCGCCTGGGTGTTCTCGGCAGCAAGCCCCGCGAGCGCGCCTCCGCATGCAAAAGCAAGCGTCCGCGCGAACGCCTCGTACGGCTCAACGATGGAGACAGTGCTCACGTCGATGCGCAGATTGCGCGCGAGCGCCTCGGCATCCTCCACAGAATGGGCGCTGGAGTAAGGCCCCGGCAGCAACACGCCGTGCACGTGATCGGCCCCGAGCGCATCGACGCACATAACGGCCACCACGCTCGAGTCCATGCCGCCCGACAACCCGACGACCGCATCGGAGAATCCCGCATCCGCCATGAACGAGCGCAATCCCTCCACACACGCCCGGTACTGGTCTTTCGCTTCCATAGCTTCCTCCCACAGATCGTCCATGCCACACGCGAGGCGTCGCGGCGCCCTGCGGCAAGCAAGAACGGCCGCCGATCCTCGCCTCCCTTGCCCCGCGATCGGCCGGCGAATCGAAACCGCCTTGCTGCAAAACGGTCGCCGTCCTCGCAGACCGACCGATCGCAGCCGCCCAAACGTGCGAGCGAAACCATCAGCCCGACGCATCGCAAGCCACGGCACGCCGCGCGCGATCAGCGTCGAGCGCATCCGCGCACGTCACCGCCGCGATGCCGAAGCCCACGCGGCCCGACAGCCCGATGCCCGCGTCGGAAAACCCAGAGCTTTCGCGAAGCCCCGCGGCGCCTCGACGCAGGAGCGGCACCGCGCGCCCGCGCCCTTGCGCCAGCCTTCCGACCGCGCCTGTCGTTGCAGCCGGTATGGGCGCCGATCGCTTCAGCCCGGTTGCAGGCGCTCCTTCGTTACTGGATCTCCCGGATGCGGTCGGCCAGCCATTCGGCCCAGGCCTCCACGCCCTCGCCCTTCGTGGCGGCGATGGGGAAGATGGGGGCCTGCGGATTCAGCTGGCGCACAGCGTCCTCGAACGCCTCGCGGTCGAAGTTGAACACGGGCAGGGTGTCCACCTTGTTCAGCACCACGGCCTCGGCCACCTGGAACACGCCGGGGTACTTGAGGGGCTTGTCATCGCCCTCGGGCACGGACAGGATCATGACCTTGGCGTTCTCTCCTAGGTCGAAATCCGTGGGGCACACGAGGTTGCCCACGTTCTCCACGATGATGAGGTCCAGGCGCGCGAGGTCCAGCACGTCCACGGCGCGCTTGAGCATGGCGCTCTCCAGGTGGCATGCGCCGCCCGTGTTGATCTGCACGGCGGGGATGCCCTGGGCCTTGATGCGCTCGGCGTCCACGTTGCTGGCGATGTCGCCCTCGATGACGGCGATGTTGAACTCGTCGCGCAGCGCGTCGATGGTGGCCAGAATGGTGGACGTCTTGCCCGAGCCGGGGCTGGCCAAGAGGTCGAGCACGAACACCTTGTTCTCGGCGAACCGCGCGCGCAGCTCGGAGGCTATCGCGTCGTTCTTCTGAAGGATGGGTTGCTTCAGATCTATCTTCATCGCTGCTCCTTTACGTTTCTCAGCGTTGCTTGGACCGTTTGCCCGCAGCAGGCGCGAAGTCGCGCGAGCGTCCGAGCGTCTTCAGGCATTGGAGGCATCCGCTTCATCGGGAATGTCCACCTCGATGCTGTCGATGTGAAGCTCCCGACCCGCGATAAGCTCGGTGGCGAAGCTGCCGCAGCGCGGGCACAGCATATGGAAGCGGTCGTGCTCGTACTCCTCGCCGCACTCAAGGCACCGGCTTCTCGGCTTGATCATGGCAATCTCAAGCTCGGCTTCCGCGCACAGCGCGTACTCCCGCTGCTCGACCAGCGCCTCGAACGCGAACACGAGCGCGTCCTCGATAGCCTCGGTCATCTCGCCCACCGCCAGGCTCACCTTGAGCACGCGCGTCGCGCCTGCCCGCTCGGCCGAAGCGGTCACCGCGTCCATCACGCCGGTCATGATTCCCAGCTCGTGCATGGCGCTCCTTCTTCGTGATCGTGCTTGCATGTCCGCGTTCATGGTAGCCCAAGCGCGGCCCCCGTGCGCACGGCGTTGCGCGAACGGCACGCGAACGCCGCGATATGCGCGCCCAACATGCGCGCGGCGGCCCGTCGCACCGCGACGGGCCGCCTCTCGTTTGAAACGGGGTCGATGGCGAGCGAGGCAAGACGCAAAGCGATTCGCTCTGCCTCTTCGCCTCTCCCGCTTACTGCCCCTCGGCCTCCTCGGCGTCGAGCTTCTCGTTTTGCTGCTTGATGCGCTTGGCCAAGATGACGCGCGACAGCAGCAAGCTGACCTCGTACATGGCCACCATCGCGGCAAACAGCAGCAGCATGGTCACCGGCGAGGCATCCGGCGTCACCATGGCCGAGATGACCATGAGCACCACATAGACGGTGCGCCACGCGCTGCGCAGCTTCCGGTACGGGATGATCTCCCACACCACCAGGAAGAACACGATGATAGGCAGCTCGAAGGCGAACCCGAACCCGATCTCGAACTTGATGATGGTGTCGATGTACGCGCTGGCCTGCGCCACCACGACAGCGAAACCTTCGGCCTGGCCCGTCAGAAACTGGAACGCCGGATCGAGGATGACGAAGTAGCAAAACACCGCACCGAATATGAACAGCGCCACCGCAGCCGCGAAGGTGGGGACGAACCATTTGCGCTCGCTCGGCTTGAGGGCGGGCAGGAAGAACGCGAGGATCTGCCACAGGATGACGGGCGAGCACACCACCGCCGATACCCACAGCGCCACCTTGAAGCGTATGGCGAACGCCTCGAAGGGGCTGAGCACCGTGAGCGACTCCATACCCCCTTGCGGCAGGTAGGGCTCGATGGGTATCGTCAGAATGTGGATGATGGTGGGCGTGGCCCAGTAGAACACCATGACGGAAACGAACAAGCAGACGACGATGCGCACAAGACGCATGCGCAGCTCGCCGAGGTGGTCGAACAGGGGCATACGTGCCGGTCCGATGGGCATGGCTTACTTCTCCCCCTTCTCGGTCGTGGATGCCGCTTCAGCCTTGGCGGCCGCTTCGGCGGCCTTCTTGCGATTGGCGGCACGTGTTGCGGCAGCTTTCTTCGCCGCCGCCGAACGCGCGGCAGCCTTCTCCGCATCGGTTTTGGCGGCGGGTTTGCGCGCCGTCGACTTGGCGGTCGCAGATTTTGCGGCCGACGAAGAGGACGCCGCGGACTTGGCGGCAGCGGATCTGGGCGCCGCAGATTTGGAGGCCGTCCTGGTGGCCGAGCCCGTCGCCCGAGCGGCAGTCGAGGCCTTCGCAGCCGCAGGCCTCGACGCTGCGGGCTTCGCGGCCGCAGACCCGGAAGCGGAGGACGCGCCAGCGGCAGGCTTCGCGGCCGCGGACCGGGAGGAGCTCGCGGCTTTTCCTTGGGCGGCCGTCTGCGCTTTGGCAGATGCGGCAGGCTCTACAGGCGTCGAGGGCGAACCGCCGGACTTGGCGGCGGACGCAGAGGAATCCTCCGATCGAGACGTCGCCGACCCGGAGGCGACGGGCTTGGCGGCTGACTCGGACTTCGCCGCCGATGTCGTCACCTTGGGCTTCGTGCCGTACAGCTCGTCAGGCGAGGGCTTCGGCTTGGCAGCGGGTTTTGCCGCATCCTTGCCCGCGTCAGCTTCTTTCGAGGGCTTCGCAGCCGACCCATCGGACTTGACGGGCGTCTTCGCCGCCGCAGCCCCGGCGACCGCGCCCGTCGTCGCGGACGCTGCGGTTTCGGCTTTCTTGGCCTCGGCCGCCTTCTTCGCGGCACGCTCCTTGTCGTATCTCGCTTTGCGCTCGGAGAAGCTCTCGGTCTTTCCCTGCTTCTTCTCCCCCTCGGCAACCTTCGAAAGGGCTTCGAGCGGGTTCTTGAACGGCTCGTCGGAGCTCGGGTCGTAGACTTCCGTCTTGATGACCTTGTTCATCTCCTCTTGGGCGCTTCTGAACTTACTGATGGCCTTCCCCAGCGTCTTCGCCATGGCCGGCAGCTTGTCGGGCCCGAAGATGAGGAACCCGAACAGCAGGATGAGGAAAAGCTCGAATCCACCGATTCCAAACAAAGCAAACCCCTTTGCGCGGTTTCTCTACTCTCTGCCGCGTCCCATGCGCGGCAACGATTCATAGTAACACAAACCTGTCCGGCCTAGCTGCGTGAGAATCCTCTACAGAAAAAGCATGGCGAGAAGGCAACCGCACCCTCAATGCACGCAGGACCCCGCTCTTTCCGCGAGACGCACGAGCGTCTTCCCGGCTCGACGTTCGGCTTTCCGACGGCGCAAGCCCCTTCTCACGAGCATGAGCACGCAACTTCGCAGACACGCGCAAACAGCGGCCCTCCTGGGCTCTTCCTCGCATACCTATACGAACATCGCCCATGGAAGGCGCGAGCGCCTCCGCCGCGGCAACAGCCCCTTATCGCGAGCACGCGCGAAAGCGAACGCTGAAGACTGCGAACGCCCGCGATCTGGGCGTCATGGCCCCTTATCGCGCGCACGCGCGAAAGCGCACACGGTAATATCGTGCAACCTGCACACGGGCTTCGGCTCCTTATCGCGCACGCGAAAGCGCACCTCCCCCGACCCTCACTCCGGGCAAAGCGAACGGCTCCTTATCGCGCGCGAAAGCGCACATGACGGCGGGGTCGAACTCCTCGCGCACGCGGCCCGCTCCTTATCGCAAGCACGCGCGAAAGCGCGCCAGTCCGCGGGACGATGATGTTTCACGTGAAACATCGCTCTTTATAGCGCGTCGCACGCACGTGCGAAAGTGCACGAAGACGTGCAACACGCAGCGGCACAACCTCGATCGCGCATCGCGCGAAAGCGAATAGATGCCGCAAGAGGGCACGTGCAAGCCCCGGCCAATCGCGCGTCGCACGCACGCGCGAAAGCGCACGATTCTGCGCAACTACCTCACCGAGGCCGAGGGGCATCGCGCGTCGCGCGCACGCGCGAAAGCGCACTTGCCAGCGCTCGCGGCCCCGGCCCCTCCGCGTCGCTCCTTATCGCGCGCACGCGTGAAAACGCACGAATCATCGGCGGCACCCCTGTAGCGTGCTTGTGCGTGGCTCCTTGCCATGCGCGAAAGCACACCGTTTCGCCTATGCGCACATCGCGAAGCATCCGCTGCTCCTTATCATGCGCACGCGAGAAAGCGCATCGACGCGTTCCTGCTCGACACGCAGCGCTGCCTGGCCCCTTATCGCGCGTGCGCGCGAAAACGCATCCACTGCTGCCTCCCGTAGGAGTCTGGACCGTAGTACCTTATCGCGCAGGCGCACGCGAACGGTCTGCTGGTCACCCCCTATCGCGCGTGCGCGCGAAAGCGCATCACGCCCTACGACAAGACGGGAGTCAACCTGCTACCCCTTATCGCGCGCACGCGCGAAAGCGTATGGCCCGCGAATGTGCCGGTGGGGCACCCGGAACCGACCCCTCGCCGCGCACGCGCGAAAGCGCACGAGCATCGGTGCCGTCTCAAGCGGGTTGGGCGGCAGCTGGGCGCCCGGACCCGATCACGCGGCTCTACGCCGCTCCCCCGCCCAAAAAAGCAAGACCCACCGTAGGAATGCCGAGCGCCAGCACAAGGATGATGCAGACGACGACCGTGAACACCCTTTTGGTCCGCTCGGCCGCCTCCCGCCGTTCTTTCTCGCGTCGCTCGCGCTCCTGCGCAGCCTTGATGCGCTCGCTTCTCTGATTCGCCGTCAGCTTCTGTTTCGCACTCATCGTCTACATCCTCAACTTGCCGCGGATCTCGATAACACGGGCGATGTTCTTCGCAACCTCCACGCCCACGTTCCACTTGCTCTTCTCGTACAGGACGATGCCGTCCACCATGGTCATGAGCACGTCGGCTCCGCTGCACGTGTTCACCACCGCCGACACGGGGTCGGTGGTGGGCGTTTGGTGCGAACCTGATAGGTCCACAGCCACGATGTCGGCGCGTTTCCCGATGTCCAACGATCCTATCTTGTCGTCCAGTTTGAGCGCGCGGGCGCCGCCGATGGTGGCCATCTCCAACATGGTGGCCGAATCGAGGAAGTCGCCCACGTTCACCGCGCGCTGCACGAGCATGCCGATGCGCATCTCCATGAGCATGTCGGTGGAGTCGGTGGCGGCCGGCGAGTCGGTTCCGAGGCCCAAGCGCAATCCGGCGCGCAGGAATTCGTTGAGCGGAGCCACGCCCATGCCGAGCTGCGCGTTGCAACGCGGACACGAGGCCACCGCCACGTCGTACTCCTTGAGCTTCTGCACATCCTTGTCGTCCACATGCACGCAATGGATGGCCAGCACGTTGTCGGACTCGAACGCACCCCAGTTCAGCGCATAGCGCACGGGCGTCGTGCCGGTGGGCAGCCACGGCGGGATCTCCACGTAGCCGCGCTTCTGGTCCATGGTGTGAACGGAGAACGGCGAGGAGCCATATTTGATGAAGTTGTACTCCTCGCGATTGCCCGCCATGTGCATGGCGACGGGCACGCCCTCGCGTCGCGCGAACTCGGACACCTTCGAGAACACGGATGGGTGGCACACGTACATGGCCGCCGGCGCGATGCCGATGGTGATGCGGTCGCCGTCCACCTCCTCACGCCAGTGCATGATGTCGTTCTCGGCCACGCGCATGGCGTAGCCAACGCGGCGCTTGTCCATGGCGCCCACCTCGCGGTAGATGACGCTGCGCATGCCGAGCTTCTGCGTGGCGGTGCAGGCAGCACCGGTGGTGGTGATGTCGGCGACCGTGGTGATACCGCTCGAAAGCGCCTCGAGGCCGCCGAGGATGGCCGAATCGTACCAATCGCTCACGTCCATCTTCGCGCTCTTCTCGAGCATCGATGCGATCCATGTGGTGTAGGGCACGTCGTGCACGATTCCGCGCATGACGGAGTTCTCAAGATGGGTGTGCAGGTCGACGAGCCCCGGCATGAGAGCTGCCTGACCGTAATCGACGACATCCTCTTCGGGATAGCGCAGCTTGAGCATGTCGGACGTGCCGATATCGCGGATCACACCGTCGCGGACGAGCACGGCCCCGTCCTTGAACGGCTTCGATGTGATGGGAAGCATGTATTGCGCGCACAGTAGCATGGCCGTCCCGCCTTTTCTCCCGGACCTCGTGCATTTCGTATGGGCCGTATCATAGCATTCCCCGCCGCCTCTCCTCCAAAGACACAGAGGGGAATCGGTGGGGGCGGCGGGCGTGGGGCGCGGGACGCGAGGAATTCGGCCGGGACAACGCGGAAACGAGCGCTATGCTTCTGGCCTATGCAAGCACTTGACATGACATACATCTAGTATGCCTCACGACGCAACGCCCCGTCGCACCTTCACGCACCCGGCATGTTCTGTTGGATGGGTGCGAAGCGACCTACTTTCCAGACATCTGTCGCATCGGCTCTCTTTTGTAGCGCTCCACCAATTCGAGAAGACCGTCTTTCTTATTCACACCGACTTTTTCATAAATATGCCCGATGTGCGATTTGGCCGTCCCGTCAGAGATGACGAGTCGTTCGCAGATGATGCGCCTGGTATGACCCTGCGCCAAAAGAGAGAGGACTTCGCGTTCGCGATGCGTAAGCTGGAAGTCTTCTGCGATGCGATCGTAAATGTACGCCAACGTCTCTTCGGAGTCGGAAACCACCTCGTGCACGATCTTTTCGAAATCCCTTATGCTCAGCATCCTTTGAAGGCTGATCGAGAAGTAGGAGAGCGCGATAAGGGCAAGACCGTATTGGACGTAATCGGCAAGCGCTGCATTGTCCGCGAATATCGAATCGTAAAACAGCTGACCGAACGCTACGCCGATCAGCCAAAACAATATGACTACCGTCTTCTCGGCAAAGCTCAGAAAAGCCGCACCCACTCCAAGCCGCTCCTTCATCTCGGACAACTGCACGGAAGACATGACAATCCAAGAAAGCCAAACAACCTGACCAAGCAGCGCGAAAAGACTCTGCTTCGACATGAGGCACGGTGCCGCGATCACGCCAGCGATCACGAAAATCAAGACGGGAAGATAGCCCGTCAGCTTACCGGTCTTCCACTGAACAAGGAGGGCGATCAGAACGACGACCGCCAGCACGAGAGCAACTACCTGCGAAAAGTCCTCGTCGAAACTCTCAGTACGAACGCGTATATCCCCGATGGCGCTCAAAATACCCACTATCAGGCCGAACACGATGCGCGAGCCCACAAAAGAGACAGCCACCCTCTTCCTGTCTCCGGAAACCGCGCCAGAAACAAGCCGATCTTCTTCTTCATGCTTGAACAGGCCAAGCTGCAGAAACGCCGAGATAGGCAAAAGGACTTGATCCAACAATCTCTCTATTGGTTGAAAGCATACGGAGCAGAGAAGAAACACGAATGCTGCAACGAGCATCGTCAAAGTTACCGATATGAAGGCGTTGTATTTGTTCAAACGAGCAAACACGTATCCCCACGAAAGCATGAGAAGCGCGAAGCATGCGCTTCGGAGTATCCTGAGCACAGGGGAAACCCAGGTAGAGAACTCCGAATCGACGAATGCCGACGCCAACGAAACCAACAGCATGGTAACGCTTGCAAAAAACGCGGCCGAAACGAGAACGCGGCAAAACCGCATGGTTCCGAATCGGGTCGTGAGCAATGTTAGGCTGAGGCAGATGAGCAATATGAACGCAAGGTTGTCCATGCGCGCATTGCCAAGAAGGGAAGAGCCGGCAGCATCCACGCTTGCCGAACCGGTATGGTAGAAAACCTGAAGAAGAATGCTCGCCCAATACACCCCGGCGCCGATCGACGTTGCCGCTAGCTGTCGACTCCCCTGCACACGACTGTCTTTCATGCATCCCCCTCTCCCCAGAAAATCATAGCATACGAGACACATCACCCCCGCTGCACGGGCCATAGGACAATTTGTCCTATTTTTCCTCCACGCTCGTTTTTTCGGAAACTATCCCTTTTTGTCCGTTACCTGTTCCGACCGCGTCAAAGACAATCGGCCCATCCCTGCAAGGGAAGCGAATCGAACCGAACAAGGAGGAGGATCGCTATGGGCAATCAGATCAACGGGGTATCGAGAAGGCAATTCCTCATGGGAGCAGGGTTGGCAGCGGGAGCAGTCGGACTCACGGGTCTTGCCGGATGCGCGCCTTCGTCTTCAAAAAGCGAGACGACGACAAGCGACGCTGCCGACTGGGACACCTCGTACGACGTTGTGGTCGTGGGATTCGGTGATGCAGGTGCCGCAGCAGCTATCACTGCCGCGGACAACGGCGCCCGGGTGCTGCTCATCGACAAGGCTCCTGAGCACGAAGAAGGCGGCAACTCCCGCTACTGTGAGCAAGTCATGCTGACATGGGAGAACGAGGAAGACGGCTACCAGTTCCTCAAGGCCATGGCCGACGGCCATCGCGACGCCACCGAGGAGATTCTACGTTACATGGCCAAGGGCGGCAAGGAAAACAAGGCGTGGCTCGAATCTCTCGGAGCAACGGTTTCGACACCTGCGAAAACGTTCGACACGAAAGAGGAGGCAATCGAGATGTTCGGACCTGTGGTCTTCGCCGATGCTTCCTCCACGAACTGGCTCGCTCAGGACGACAGCGGCAAATGGGAATACAACGAATACGCCATCTGGCCCAACGGAGAGCGCAACAACCAACGCATCTGCCACTCCATGCAGGTCAATGCACCTGACAACAACGAAAAGAAGCTTTGGAAACTACTGCGAAAGCAGGTGGAGAACCGTCTCGACAGTATTACGGTATGGTTCAACGCCCCCGCGACGAAGCTCGTGCGCGACTCGGCCACGGGTGTCGTGACCGGTCTTGTCGTCAAGCACAATGGCAAGAACGTTAGCGTGCTTGCGCGTAACGGTATCGTGTTGTCATGCGGCAGCTACGAAGCGAACCTCAACATGCTGGAAACCTACGCGCACCGAGTTGGCTCCTATCCGGTCGGATCCATTCACAACACCGGAGACGGCATCACCATGACAACGGAGATCGGCGCGCAGCTGTGGCACATGTCGGCGCTTTCGGGACCCTATATCGAATCGAAGGTACCCAACATCGACCGGGTCTACTGGGGCTGCACTTCTTCCATCCGCTGGGGCTCCAACGGAAACAACATCTACGTCGACATCTTCGGCAAGCGCTTCATGGCTGAAAGCGGATACCAGCACCATGGACATTTGGCCATTGGAAACACGCCGCAGAACATCCAGCTGCCAAAGGATATGTGGGCTGTGATGGACGCGACCGGCGTCGTTCGATCGACCGATTACGGCATCACCGACGAATCGGTCTACCTCTCAGCCGACACCATTTCAGAGCTAGCCGAGAAAATAGGCGTCGACGCAGCAGCGCTCGAGCAAACCGTCTCCGATTACAATTCGTACTGCGACGCCGGACATGACATGGAATTCAATCGCGCACCGGAAACGCTTGCGCCCATCGAAACGCCGCCGTTTTACGCAGCGAAAGTGTTCGGTGGATTCGTGAACGCGCAGGGCGGAGCGAAGCGCGACGTCAATTGCCAAATTCTCGATGCGCGCGACAACCCAATCCCTCATCTGTATGGAGCGGGCGAATTCGGCTCGTTCTGGGCGGGCGCTTACATCGCCGGAGGCAATATCGCTGAATGCCTTTATAGCGGCAGGACGGCTGGCGCGAATGCCGCAGCCTCCAAGGATGACGGTCCCGAGATCTCAGTAGAAACGGCCGACATCCCTAGCGACATGGTAGCAGTGGACGATCCCACCGCAAACGTCACATGCGGCGAAAACGAATACGCAGGCGCAGCTGAAGGCATTCACGAGTACGTCGTGGTCAAAGTGAAAGTCGAAAGCGGCAAAATGACCAATATCGAAGTGGTCGAACAGCATGAAACGAGCACGGTCACCCGCGATCTCTGGGACACAATGCCACAGGCGATGATCGAAGCGAATTCGACCGATGTCGATACGGTTACCGGCGCAACCACGGCCAGCAACGCCCTGAAGAACGCCGTCCAGCAGGCGCTCGACAAGGCAAACGGCAAGTAAGGCCACACCTCGGGCGGAGACAAACCCTCCCTCCCCACCTCCGACTAATCGACGGTCGCCCGGGCAATGAATGCGCCCGGGCGACCTGCATTATGCCGCAAGGGCATCTATCATAGCATCCCCCCCCCCCGCTCTCCTCCAAAGTCACAGAGGCGAATCGGTGGGAACGCGGGCGAGCTGGCGCGGGGCGCGGGGCGCGGGGCGACGGGGCGCGGGGCTCGAACCTGTGAAAAAACGGGACGCGGGGAATTCGGCCGGGACAACGCGGAAACGAGCGCTATACTTCGGCCTATGCAAACACTCGACATGACATACATCCACGCGCCCGCGACCTACGACTTCCGCGAGCGCTCCATCATGTACGGGCCCGTGTCCGACATGGTGCCCTCCACGCCCATCTTCGAGATGTACCCGTTGGGGCTCACGACGCTCTGCGAGTACCTGGAGCGCCACGGGCTGCGCTCGCGCATCTACAACCTGGCGTCGATGATGCTGCACAAGAAGAACTTCGACGTGGAGAAGAACCTGGCGCGCCTGGACTCGCACATGTTCGGCATCGATCTGCACTGGATGCCGCACTGCCACGGCTCCATCGAGGTGGCGAAGATATTGAAGCGCCTGCACCCGGACGTGCCGGTGTCGTTCGGCGGGCTGTCGTCGTCGATCTTCCACGAGGACCTGATCAAGTACGACTGCATCGACTACGTGTTCCGCGGCGACTCCACCGAGGAGCCCATGCGCATGCTCATCGAGCGCGTGGCGCGGGCAGCCAAGACGCACACACCGGTGGGCGACCTGTCGGACATCCCGAACCTCACGTGGAAGGACGCCTCGGGGGCCATCCGCATCAACCCGCTGTCGTGGGTGCCCGACGACATGGACGCCATCTCGCTTGACTACGCCTACCCCATGAAGGGCGTGCTGCGCCATCACGACATGACCAGCTACCTGCCCATGAAGGGGTGGCTCTCGTACCCCGTGACGGCCAGCCTCACGTGCCGCGGCTGCGCGCGCAACTGCGCCACCTGCGGCGGCAGCGCCTACGCGTTCAAGAACCACTTCGGCCGCCGGCGCGTGGCCTGGCGCGACCCGAAGCTGCTCATCCGCGACATTGAGAACGTGCAGAACCACGTGTGGGGCCCCATCTTCGTGCTGAACGACTTCCTGCAGGCGGGCGAGGCGTACACGCACGAGTTCATCACCGGGCTCAAGGGCAAGGTGCACAACCCCATCGGCTTCGAGTTCTTCGGCCCGCCGCCGGGCGGCGACGAGTTCTACCAGCTGCTCGACGACAACCTGGGCAACTGGTCGGTGGAGATCTCGGCCGAGAGCCACGACGACGACGTGCGCAAGGCGTTCGGCAAGGGTCACTACACCATGGCCGAGCTGGAGGACACCATCGTCGACGCGCTGTCGCACCCCAACTGCGAGCGGTTCGACCTGTACTTCATGACGGGCATCCCCAAGCAGACCGCCGCCAGCGTGCGCGAGACCGGGGCCTACGTGCAGCATTTGTACGAGCGTGTGAATTACGACCCGCGGCTCGTGGTGCTGACCTCACCCATGGCGCCGTTTCTGGACGTGGGATCCATCGCGTTCGACAACCCGGAGAAGTACGGCTATCGCTTGCGCGCCCGCACGTTCGAGGAGCATCGCGAGCGCATGATCCTGCCCTCGTGGAAGCACATCATGAACTACGAGAGCACCTCCATGAGCGTGGACGAGATGGTGGACGCCACCTACGACGCGGCGCTCGACCTGAACCGCATCAAGGGCGAGCACGGCATCCTGGACGCCGGGATGGCCGCCGCCACCGACAAGCGCATCCGCGAGGCGCGCGAGCAGATGAACCGCCTGGACGACGTGCTGTACAACGGCACCGGCCGCATCGACGCGCGCCTGGGGGCCTTGAAGGCCGAGTTCGAGCGCCTGTCCGAGAACACGGTGGCCGAGAAGTCGGAGCTGAACTGGGCCTTCGACGTGAAACCAACGCACGCGTTGCACTTGGCGAAGCTCTGGCTCACGAACGAGCCGGCAAACGCGCTGGCGAAGCTGACCGGCAAATGGCGACCCGCAAAGAGCGACTTCGACTACCCGGACCAGACCACCGGCGAGCTCTCCCCCGCCTGGAACGCCGACGGCACGCCCAACTGCACATTCAAGGGCCTGGCCGTGGACGGCATGGGCGATGGCCGCGCGCTCGCCGACGAGGGCGGCGCGCAGGTAGCCGCGTTCGGCAGCGTGGTGGCGCCCGGGTTCTCCGAAGCGAACACGAACGACGCCTTCGACGCCGCGAACGCAAGCCTGGAGGCCGGGCGCGCCGGCACGGGCGTGGAGGCCGGGCGCTACGCCGCCATCCGCGCCGAGGCCGCGCGCACCGTGGAGCGCGACCCGCTGCTCGAGCAGATGATGGCCGAGGAACGCGAGCGCGAGGAGGCGCTGGCCCGCGGCGAGGTGGCCCGCACCGTGCCGCGCGACGCCGGCGGCCTGCAGGGAGCCGGCGGCGCGAAGGGCGCCCGCGAGGCCCGCAAGCTGGGAGAGCTGCGCGACCGCAAGGAAAAGTAGGAGAGCGCGGCTGCCTTCCCCCGGCGACCGCGCTTTTTTATATAACCGATAGCATCATGGACAAAACGGGGTGATTTGGGGGGGCCTCCACGTTCGCCCGATTCGTCACAGACTGTTGCGACCTGCGGTTTTATGCTTTCACGCAAGCAGCGCACTCCCGCAACCCGCGTCCCCCTTGCCATAGCCTTCGATTTTGTCCAGCCAGCTAGATTACCTCCCATCAATGCGCGCGCCTTTTCATCCTCGTCATTGACAAATAGGAAAAAAAGGAAAGAATAGGAAAAAAAGGAAAGCAATGAAGGAGCATTATGAGAGACAGCGTGTTCTCCCCAGCGTTCGGCAACCGGCCGAGCCGCCTTGTCGGCCGAGATGCCGTCGTGGCCGAAATGCTTGCGGGGCTCGAGGAGCCTCCGGGAAGCCGCAGCAGGGCGACCCTCCTCCTGGGCCAAAGAGGATCGGGCAAGACGGTGCTCCTTTGGGAGGTGGCGGACCGCGCACGTGAGCTCGGCTTCGTCGTAGCGAATCCGACCATCGCCACCGAGGGCATGCTCGAGCGCGTCATCGAGAAAATCCAGGATGACGGCGAGCGTTACGTGAAGGAGAAGACAGCACATCTCACCGGCGGAAGCGTCGGGGCACTGGGATTCTCGGCCGGCCTGCAATTCGATCGGAACGTCCGCACATCGAAGAGTTTCCCTTACCAGCTCTCGCATCTTTGCGAAGCCCTCGCACAACGGAACAGGGGCGTTCTCATCCTCGTGGACGAGATCCAAGGAAACGATCCGCAGGTGCGCCAGCTTGTCGCTGCCTATCAGGAGCTCGTCGGGGCGCGCGCGAACGTCGCGTTGATCATGGCGGGGCTGCCGGCTGCTGTCTCGGCGACGTTGAACGATCGTGTTCTCACCTTCCTTAACCGTGCAGGCAAGCTTTCGCTTGAGCCTCTTGCCCCAGTGGAGATCGACGCGTTCTTCGTCAAGGCTTTCAAGCAGCTGGGCTTGCACGTATCGCCCGATCACAGGCGCAGAGCAGTGGCGGCGACGTGCGGTTCTCCCTACCTGCTTCAACTTGTTGGGCACAACCTGGTGCTGTACGCTGCAGACGACGGAACCGTAGACGACGAATCCCTCGAGAACGCCTTGGCAAGCGCACAGGCCAGCTTCGAAAACGACGTGTGCGGCACAACGCTCGCCGCGCTTTCCGACAAGGACGCGTGCTTCCTGGTCGCCATGTCCCAAGACGAGAATGAAAGTCGCCTCGCAGACATCGCCGAGCGCATGGGCGTCACGCGCGACTACGCGCAAAAGTACCGCAAGCGCCTGATGAGCGCCGGCATCATAGAAGCCCCGCGGCGGGGATACGTGCGGTTCGCGGTGCCGTACCTGGCGAACCATCTGCGGAGAACCTGCGAGATAGCATCCGACTTCTAGGGCGTCGCGCTATACTGGGGCTTCGCCAATCGACCGACCACGTTTACCTGATGGAGCGCCACCTGTGAGCATCGACACCGCCACCGGCAAGGAAGCGCCCGCCGACCTCTCGTCCGCGCGCGTGAAGGAGATATTCTCGACCATCGCGAAGAAGTACGAGCGGTTCAACGCCGTGTCGAGCTTCGGCGCGTACAAGGCGTGGCTCGCCGGCATGATGCGCCAGGCCCCCATCGGCCCGGACGACGACGTGCTGGACATCGCGGGCGGCACGGGCGATGTGGCGTTCACCGTGGCGCGCGCGAAGCGGCCGGCCCACATCCAGTGCACCGACCTCGTGAACGAGATGCTCGACGTGGCGCGCATGCACTATGCCGACGGCAAGGCGAACGGCGTGCCGGTTGACTTCGAGGTGGTGGACGCGCAGGACATCCCCTACGCCGACGAGTCGTACGATGCGATCACCATGGCCTACGGCATCCGCAACATGCCCGAGCGCGACCGGGCGCTCGCCGAGATGCTCCGCGTGCTGAAGCCGGGCGGCTCGCTCGTGTGCCTGGAGTTCAGCACGCCGCCGAACCGCGTGTGGCGTGCGCTCTACCATTTCTACCTCAAGCACCTCATACCGTTCTGGGGTGGGCTCATCACGGGCGACCGCGAGGGTTTCGTGTACCTGGCGCGTTCGATCAAGGCGTTCCCCGACCAGCAGGGCTTGGCGGCCATGATGGAGAAGGCCGGGTTCGAGGATGTGACCTGGAAGAACCACACTGGCGGCATCGCTGCGGTGCACGTGGCGAGGAAACCGGAGTAACCGAGCGCGGCCAGTTGGCGAAGGAGCTGCAGCCGCGCGGGCAGCTGGTCGATACGCCCCTCTCCGCGCTCGAAAGTCGCCCTCTCGCCTTGCCTGGCGACGAACGTCGCCTACTCGAGCTTCGACCTTCCATCGCCTCCCGCAAAGCCAGCAACTCGCAGCCAAGCGCTTTCGGATCGTCGGCGCGCATTGCCGCTCGCCAAAGACAGCTCGCCCCTTCGCCCAACACGCCGCCCGCCACGAAATCTGCTCCGCAGCCATGCCCTCTCGCCTGAAGCGAAGCATCGCCCTCCCGTTGATGCCCTGCCATCCTTTGGCGAAGCCCAAAGCGCATCGATCTTCCAAGCCTTTGACCGGCATCGTTCGTGCGAAACGCGCTTCGAGCGACGATGGGCCGGGCGTCGAACCAGAGACCTGGTCCATGAACGAGCGTTCTTGAGCGAGTATCCCTTGGCCAACCATGGCACGATGCCCCTGCGCGTCGAATCCCCTTCCTCGTAGATACGTTCCCAGACGCGCTATGGCTTCGCTGGAACGAGCCGGCGGGAGCGCCGCGCATCCTGCGCGCTCCGAAGAGGCAAGGGGAGGGCGCTCCCCGTCGGCCGGACGCAGCGCTTGCAAGCTCCTCGAAACCAGAAGACGATCGAACGCGCCCGCGACAGGCGCGCCTTGCATGCCAGAAGGATGCGCGACGCGCATCGCGTACGGACGCGCCCTCGCCACCGCCATCGAAGGAGGCGAGATCATGGCACGGGCTCCGTCCCGATCCGTTCCCAGCCATCCCTCGACACGCCGATCAGCGAGCACCGCGCCCACGGCGCACGAGATGAGCCCGAAGAGAAGGCCGCACGCACCTGGGATGGAGCCTCCGCGCAAACCCGGGAGGGGCGGGATCGGCCCAAGCACGAGCAACCTTGGGGAGACGGCCATGCTCCCGGCAGAACATGCGCCCGGCCTTAACGAGGGCGCTCGGCATCGAGAGAACCATGCACGCCCCTCGCGATGGCTGTTCGGCATTCGGCGAGTTCGGCGACGCGTTGCAACAACCCCTTTCCACGGCACGTGGCTTCCCGAAGCTTATCAGCGCATGGGGGCGGAGCGGCGTCGGCTCGCCTTCGAACGCCGCTCCGCCCCCAATACAGCACCGCCCACGTTCGACGGGAGGCGGGACGTCGCACGGCATCCGCTTCTCGCGGTCGGCGAACGCTGCACAGCAGCTGACCGATTAGGTCAAAGACCCGTCGGCTCCTCCGAGCGGAGACACCGACGGGTCGGGATCATCCGACGATCTCGGCGACGGACTTGACATCCTCGATGCGGAGCAAACGCTGCGTCGCCCCTTTGGCGCCGAAAGGAGCCGGGCATTCGATGAGCACCCACACGTCGTCCGAATCGATGACGACGCCGCGCCCTTGCGAGGCGGGAGAACCCGCTTCGACGAAGACGCGCCCCGGCTCCCAAAGGGTGAACGAGCATGCCCGCAGGCGCAGTTCGCGCAGCTGGGAGGCAACGAGCTCGGCATTCTTCTTGCGCTCGCGAACGTAGTGATCGAGGAAGCTTTCCTCTGAAGCCCCCTTCCCCTTGGGCAGTCTGCTCAGCACGAACCCAAGCTGCACGATGATGACGATCAGCAGAAGCTCCATCACGCCTCCGCCCCCTTTGGAGTCGGCGCCGCCGCATCGTCATCGATCGGCCAGACGAGCACGCTGTCGACGAGGTTCACGTCGATGAGGCTGATCGCCGCCTCCTTCTTCGACCAGGGGTTGCCGGTGCCCAGATCGTGTCCGACCCGCATCCAGTCGTCGGTGACCCCCAACACGCGCGCCTTGTCGGGCAGGGAGGAGGACTTCATGATGTCCACCATGTCGGAGCGGCGGTAGCATATGCGGCAGCGTCGCCCTTCTAGCAGTTTAAGCACATGCAAGTCGCGCGGCTCCGCGTCGACAACGGAATCGGCAGTCATCACTGCCACGGCATCGGCCACCAGATCGTCCAAGCTCACGCCGTACAGCCGCGCAAGCTCGCCCGCCTTGTCGAGCGCCGGAGCGCCCTGACCGCATTCCCAATTGGACACCGTCTGCCGGGTTACGCCGAGCACCGACGCCACCTGCTGCTGGCTCATCCCCTGCTTCTTCCGCAGCTTCACCAACTTATCCCCCACCATGCGCTTCCTCCTGATCGCTTTTCCACCCTGGAGCGCTCGCGTCATCGAACAATTGCTTTTCTTCGACATTCGGGATAGACGGTGCCACCCCCTTCCCATTTTCGCCGATCAGAAGCTCGCGCTCAAGCTAATATCCCTGTCATTTCGTCAAATCCGCTTGGCGCGCCGGTCGGGGACGACGCGCAGCGAGCGCGATGCAACTCGCTGGAGCGGGCGCCGGCCACGCTCGGCACAGCGCAAGCATCGCTTTACCACAAGGGATCGCGACGAGAACAAAGGGCTTGCCGGGTTTGAGAGATCATACGAGAACAGCGTCCGTGCTGCAGCCTCATGCAAAGCACCCGTGATCGAAGACGCCGAGTCGCTCATCCTCCGCCTCGAAAGCGGACCTTCGACGACGCACCGCCGCCAGATTCAACACGCCATGGACGCGGCGCCGGGCATCGAAGACGCTTCGGATCGAACCGCCCTCACTCCACGCGCATCATGCGATAGCCCACGCCCACATGGGTTTGAATGTAGGCGGGCTTGGCGGGATCGGGCTCGATCTTCTTGCGCAGCGTGGCCATGAACACGCGCAGCGACGAGCGGTCGGAAGCGAGCGCGCTGCCCCACACCTCCTTGAGCAGATAGTTGTGCGTGAGCACCTTGCCGGTGTTGCGCGCGAGCAGGCACAGAAGCTTGTACTCCGACGGCGTGAGGTGCACCTCTTCGCCATCGCGCGTCACGCAGGCGGCTGAGTAGTCGATGCGCAGCGCTCCGTTCTCGTAGACGACCTCCTCGGGACCCCCTGCGAGCGCGCGCTCGCGGTCGAGGCGACGCAACGCCACGCGCACGCGCGCGAGCAGCTCCTCCACGGAGAACGGCTTCACCAGATAGTCGTCGGCCCCGGCATCGAGGGCCGCCACCTTGTCGGCGTCCTCGAGACGCGCGGACAGCACGATCACCGGAAGCGACGACCACTCCCGCAGCGTGCGAATAACGTCCACGCCGTTGCCGTCGGGCAGCCCCAAGTCGAGGATAGCCAGGTCGGGCGCTTGCGACGACAGCTCCAACAGCGCTTGCGAAGCCGTTTTCGCCTCGTGCACCGCGTACCCGTGCACGTTGAGCGTCGTTGTGACCAGGCGACGCACGGCAGCATCGTCCTCGACCACAAGTATCCGGTATCCATCAGCCACGCGCTTCCTCCGTCCTCCCTTCGTCTTGCCGACGCGCTTCGCTCACCAGCGCATTCGCGTCCACCGCCGGCAACGTGAAGGAGAACACGCACCCATGCGGAAGAGCGTTACGCACCTCAAGCTTTCCACCATGCACCTCCACGATGGAGCGGCACAGAGACAACCCCAAGCCCATGCCGCGCTTGAAGTCGCCGCTTTTCCCGCTCGGCTTGCCGGTGGAACCATTGTAGAACAGATCGAAGATGTGCTCGCGATCCTCATCGGAAATGCCGGGCCCTTCGTCGGCAACCGAGATGCGCACGCGCGCGCCGCCCTCGACCAGACGCTCCTCGCGCGCCGACACCGTGATGCGGCCTTCGGACGGCGTGTAGGACACGGCATTGTTCACCAAGTTGATGATCACCTGCACGATCAGGCGCGCGTCCATGACCGCCATCAACAGATCGTCCCCGATGTTCACGTCGATGCGGCGAGCCTCCGCCCTCCTGTCGACATGAAGAAGTGCCTCATGAACGACTTCACCCACCAACTCGGGCTGTTGGGCGATCTGCATGGTGCCGTTGTCTATGCGCGTGATGGACAGCAGGTTCTCCACCAACGTCACGAGCCAGCGCGCGTCGTCGTGGATGTCGCGGTACATGCCCTCCTTCTGCTCTTTCGTGAGGGCGCCGTCGTCATGCAAAAGGATGTCCGCGTCGCCTGAAATGCTCGTGAGCGGCGTGCGCAGGTCGTGCGAGATGGTGCGCAGCAAATTCGAGCGCAGCGTCTCCTTCTCGACGCGCATCTCCATGCTGCGCCGCTCGTTGGCGAAGGCGATCTGCTCGGCGGCCTGTCCGCATTCGTCCAGGATCATGAGCAGCAGGTTCTTCTCGAACGCGCCGAAATCGTCGTCGTTGCCGTCTATGGCGATGCCCGCCACCCCGAACACGGCGTCCTTCGAGCGGATGGGCAAATACAGGCAGCGGGCGTTGACGAGCGTGTCGGTGGTCGCGCCGGCGCGCTCGCTGTTCGAAGCCACCCACGCCGCCACGCCGGCCTCCTCGGGGGAGGTCAGCTTGTCCGACGACGAATCTCCGCCCGACGTGCCCGGGGCGTCGTGAACCTCGGGAGGGAGCAGATGCCCTTCGTCGTCGAGGCGGTACATGACCACCGGACGGTTCAGCAGCTTGATCACCTGCTCGGCGGTGGACCGAAAGCAGCTGGGAAGGTCGTTCGCCGCCTGCAGGCGGCGGCTAGACTCGAGCAGCACCTCCATGCGGTACGCCCGGCGCGCGGTGCTTTCCGCCTGGCGCTTCATGCGCACGGCAAATGTCGACGTCACCAACGTGCCCATGAGCAGAAACGCGAAGATGACCGGATAGTTCAGCCCGTAAGCGTTGAAGGTGAACCGCGGCACTGCGAAGAAGAAGTTGTACGCAAGCGTGCTGCCCAGCGCCACGACGACTGCATAGAGGAACCCGTCAGCCTTCGTGGCGATGAGCAGCGCCACGATGAGGTACAGCATGAGCGTGATCGAATCCGACAGACCGATGTCGCGAATGGCGAGGCCCACCGCCGACGAGAACGCCACCGACGCGAGCGCCTTCCACACGTCCCCCATGGTGGGGTGGAACCCCGTGGCCTCACGCAACCGGCCGTACTGCGCAGGCAGGTCCTTGATGGGCACAGCATCGATCACCGCGCCGTGCGCAAGCTTCATGAGGCGGCTCACCAGCCCCTCGCGACCCAGCGCGACCGTGCGCAAGCCCATGGCGTTTCCCACCACGATATGCGTGATGCCGGCCAATTCGGCGTACTGGGCGATCTGCTGGGCGATGTCGTCGCCGAAGAGCGTGACCACGTGCGCGCCCAGCTCCTCAGCCAAATCGACGTTGGCGCGCAGCCGTCCGCGCTGCTCGTTGTCCAAACGCTTGGATCGCGAGGAGTCCACCACAACCGCCGTGAGCGCCCCGTGGTACGACTCGGCCATGTTCGCCGCAGTGCGGATGGCCTTCACGATGCCGGGGTCGTGCGTCACGTACACGAGCACGTCCTCGCCCGCGCCGACGCGCTTGCCCGCTTCCGCGTGCTCTGCTTTGCGCGTGAGCCGGTCGGCCATGCGGCGAAGCGCGATCTCGCGCAGGGCGGCCAGGTTCTTCTGCGTGAAGAAGTTGCCGAGCGCCGTACGAGCGCGGTCGGGGACGTAGATCTTGCCGGACTCCAAACGTTCGATGAGATCGTCCGGCTCGATGTCCACCAGCTCCACGGACGCAGCCTCGTCGAACACGCGGTCGGGAATGCGCTCGCCCACGCTAACGTGCGTGATGGAGGCTATTTTGTCATTGAGGCCTTCGAGGTGCTGCACGTTCACGGTGGTGAACACGTTGATGCCCGCGCGCAGAAGCTCCTCAACGTCCTGATAGCGCTTCTTGTGGCGGCTGCCGGGCGCGTTCGTATGGGCGAACTCGTCCACGAGCACGATCTGCGGACGGCGCTCGAGCACCGCGTCGAGATCGAATTCCCGCAGCTTGATGCCGCGATGCTTCACCTCGAGAGGCGGAATCTGCTCCAAACCGTCGAGCAGGGCCATGGTGTCGGCGCGCGTGTGCGGTTCGATGTAGCCCACCACCACGTCGAAGCCCTTGTCCCGAACGGCATGGGCCTCTTCCAGCATGGCGTAGGTTTTGCCGACACCCGCAGCATAGCCGAAGAATATTTTGAGTTTTCCGCGCGTGTCGCCCTCGGCCGCCTCGGCCTCGACAATTTGCTTGAGGATCGCATCGGGATCGCGGCGCATCTCGAAATCGCCGTAACTCGTCTCGCTCATCGTTGCCTTCCCATCGCGAACAGGCCAAAGGGCGGCGCTTTCGGCGCCGCCCCGTTCTGCCGCATTTCATCATACCATGTCGTCGAAAGCACGCGAGCGCCCGGAGCGTTCGCGCATAGTTTCGTTTGCGAGCACAGCCCGCATCGCGCTCGCAGTCGGCGTTTCCGCGCATGCGGCGAACCGCCCGCATGCGCCCTGTCCGACGCAAAACGCAATCGCGCGCTACTCGACCGGCAAGATGCCGTCCAGCATAAGGTTCACCTTGAGCACGTTCACGCGCGCGTCGCCCAAGATACCGAGCTGCGGCTGCTCGGTGCACTTCTCGATGATGGCGCGGATCTCGTCCTCGCTCTTGCCCGTGTTCTTCGCAAGGCGCTCAACCTGGTATTCGGCCGCCGCCGGCGAGATGTGCGGGTCGAAGCCGCTGCCGGAGTTCGTCACGAGGTCGCTCGGGATGGGCTCGCTGCCCTTCTCGGGATGCGCTGCATGGATCTCGTCGATGCGCGCCTGCACGGCCTCGGCGAAATCGTCGCCGGCCGGGCTCAGGTTCGAGGCGCCGTACCACAGCACGTCCTCGCCCTCGTTGTTGGTGAACGTGCCCGTGCTCGGGCTCATCACGCGCCCCCACATATGGTCTTCGTCGGTGAACTGCTGGCCCACGAGCTCGCTGCCGTACTTGACGCCGTCAACCTCGATGATGGACCCGTTGGCCTGGTAGGGAAACGCCAGCTGGGCGACGCCCGTGCACACGGCGGTGTAGACGACGCCGGTGATGACCGTCATCACGAGGAAGAGCAGAAGCCCGCTTCCCCACGTCTTCGCCTGTTTCATGTCATGAATCCTTTCCTGCGTCCGCTGCCGCCGCATGACCGCGGCGGCAGCGGAACCACGTTGTTCCCTATGCGACGCCCATCAGAGTGATCAGCATGTCGAGCAGCTTGATGGCGATGAACGGCAGCACGATGCCACCCAGGCCGTACACCAGCAGGTTGCGGGTGAGCAAGCTCTGCGAGGTGGCCTCGCGGTACTTCACGCCCTTCAGAGCCAGCGGGATGAGCGCCACGATGATGAGCGCGTTGTAGATCACCGCCGACATGATGGCCGTGGTCGGGCTCGTGAGGTGCATGATGTTGAGCGCCTCGAGCTCGGGGTACAGCGGGACGAACAGCGCCGGGATGATGGCGAAATACTTCGCCACGTCGTTGGCGATGGAGAACGTCGTCAGGCTGCCGCGCGTCATGAGCAGCTGCTTGCCGATGCGCACGATGTCGAGCAGCTTCGTGGGGCTGGAGTCGAGGTCGACCATGTTGCCGGCCTCCTTCGCCGCCTGGGTGCCGCTGTTCATGGCCACGGCCACGTCGGCCTGCGCAAGCGCCGGAGCGTCGTTCGTGCCGTCGCCCGTCATGGCCACCATGTGGCCCTCGGCCTGGTACTGGCGGATGGCCGCGAGCTTCGTCTCGGGCGTGGCTTCGGCGATGAAGTCGTCCACACCGGCCTCGGCGGCGATGGCGGCGGCCGTCATGGGATTGTCGCCCGTGATCATGACGGTCTTGATGCCCATGGTGCGCAGGTCGGCGAAGTTCTCCTTGATGCCCTGCTTCACGATGTCCTTCAGGTACACGACGCCCAAGATGCGATGGTCGCGCGCCACGAGCAGCGGGGTGCCGCCCGCGCGGGATACGTCCTCCACGATCTTGGCGCACTCGTCGCTGTAGGAGCCGCCGTGCGCCTCGACATAGCTTTTGACGGCATCGGCCGCACCCTTGCGTATCTCGTGGCCGTCGAAGTCCACGCCGCTCATGCGCGTCTGCGCCGTGAACGGAATGGTCACCATGCCGGAGCCCTCCAGCACGCGAGCGCGGATATCGAAGCGCTCCTTCGCCAGCACCACGATGCTGCGGCCCTCGGGCGTCTCGTCGGTGAGGCTGGCCAGCTGAGCGGCGTCGGCCACCTCGCGCTCGGTGGCGCCGTCGACCGGAAGGAACTCGGCCGCCTGGCGGTTGCCCAGCGTGATGGTGCCCGTCTTGTCGAGCAAAAGCACGTCCACATCGCCCGCAGCCTCCACGGCACGGCCGCTCATGGCTAGCACGTTCGCCTGATTGAGGCGGCTCATGCCGGCAATGCCGATGGCCGAGAGCAAAGCGCCGATGGTGGTGGGCGCCAAGCACACGAACAGGGCCACAAGCGAGGTGATGGTGGTGGGGTTCGACATGTCGGCCTGACCAGCGCCGAACGCGCTGTAGGTGAACAGCGACACCGACACCACGAGGAACACGATGGTCAGCGCGATGAGCAGGATCTCGAGCGCGATCTCGTTCGGGGTCTTCTTGCGCGCGGCAGACTCGACCATGGCGATCATCTGGTCGAGGAAGCTGTGGCCAGCATCGGCCGTCACGCGCACGACCAGCCAGTCGGACAGCACCGTAGTGCCGCCGGTGACGGCCGAGCGATCGCCTCCCGCCTCGCGGATGACCGGGGCGGACTCGCCGGTGATGGCGCTCTCGTCCACCGAAGCGGCCCCCATGACGATCTCGCCGTCGGCGGGAATCTGCTCGCCCGTCGCCACGAAGAACAGGTCCTTCTTCTTAAGGACGGCCGAGTTCACCTCCTCGGACTGGACGCGGAAGAACTCGGCCGGGTCGTCGGCGTGCGCGCCCTTGGCCACAAGCCCTTCGTTGAGCTTGTGGGCCATCACGTCGCGCTTGGCGGCGCGCAGCGAGTCGGCCTGCGCCTTGCCGCGACCCTCGGCGATGGCTTCCGCGAAATTCGCGAACAGCACCGTGAGCCACAGCACCAACGAGACGGCGATGATGAATCCGGGATGCGCGTCAGCGATGCCGAACAGCGACAGCACGAACAAAACGAGCGTCAGGATGGCCGAAATGTAGACCATGAGCATGACGGGATTCTTGGCCTGCTCGCGAGGCTTCAGCTTCGCGAACGCATCGAACACCGCGCGCTTGGCGAGCGAGCTCATTGCCATGTCTTTCATAGGAGTAGTCGTCATCTTTCTCTCACCTGCCTCCCTACAGCGCCATCATCAGATGCTCGGCGACCGGACCCAGCGCAAGCGCGGGGAACATCGAAAGCGCACCGACGAGCAGCACCATCAGAACAAGCAGGAACACGAACTGGGCATTGCACGTGGACAGCGTGCCGGCGCTCACCGCCACCTTCGGACGGGTGCACAGGCTGCCGGCCAGAATGCACACGGCCACGATGGGGACGAAGCGGTTCGCCAGCATCTCGAGGCCCAGCACCACGTTGATGAGCGGCGTGTTGGCGTTGAAACCGGCGAAAGCCGATCCATTGTTGCCGCCGGCCGACGTGGCCGCGTACAGCACCTCGGAGAAGCCATGGGCGCCCGGGTTGTTCAGGCTGTCCACCGTGGCCGGGTCGAGGCACATGACCGCGCTGCCGGCCAATACAAGGATCGGCGTGGTGATGCACAAGATAACCGCCATGCGCATCTCCTTCGGACCGATCTTCTTGCCCAGCCACTCGGGCGTGCGGCCCACCATGAGCCCGGCAATGAACACCGTGAGGATCACGAAGCCCAGCATGCTGTACAGACCGCATCCCACGCCGCCGAAGATCACCTCGCCGAGCGCCATGAGGATGATGGGAACCATGCCGCCCAAAGGCGTGTAGCTGTCGTGCATGGAGTTCACCGCGCCGTTCGAGGCGGACGTGGTGAAGGTCGCCCACAGGGCCGAGTCGGTCACGCCGAAGCGCGTCTCCTTGCCCTCCATGTTGCCGCCGGACTGACCATCGGTGCCCATGTACACCTGACCGTCGGCTGCCAGCTGAGGCGTGCCCATCTGCTCGCACACGCCCACGACGACGAGCGACGCCAAGAACACGACGAACATTGCCGCGAACACGGCCCGCCCTTGACGGCGGTCCATGACGAAGCGCCCGAAGCTGAACACACACGCCACCGGAATGAGCAGGAGCGATATGCACTGGATGAGGTTGGTGAGCGGCGTGGGGTTCTCGAGCGCGCTGGCCGAGTTCACGCCGTTGTAGCCGCCGCCGTTCGTGCCGAGCTGCTTGATGGCAACCTGGCTCGCCTGCGGACCCATGGGCACCGTCGCCTCGTCCACCGTCTCCACGGCGGAGGGATCGTCGGCGTCCACGATGTTGCCCTCTTCATCAACGCCTACCGGCTCCAGCAGCTGCACCGTCTCGTAGTCGCTCAGATTCTGCGGCGAGCCCTGCCACACGTCGACCATCGTCACCACGAGCGAAAGCGGGATGAGGATGAACAGCGTGGCGCGCGTCACGTCCACGAAGAAATTCCCAAGGCCCAGATGACCTTCGCTCACCAGACCGCGGAACAGCGCGAACAGCACAGCCAAACCAACGGCCGGCGTGACGAAGTTCTGCACGGTGAGGCCTATCGCCTGCGAGAAGTAGCTCAGAGAGCTCTCGCCGCTGTAGGATTGCCAATTCGTGTTGGTGACGAAGCTTGCAGCCGTGTTGAACGCGAGATGCCAGCTTTGGCCGGGAAGGCCTTCCGGGTTGAACGGCAGGAAACCCTGCAGCATGAGGATGGCGAACAGGCCGACGAACGAGAAGATGGAGAACACGAGCGTGCTCGCCAAGTACTTCTTCCAGCCCATATCCTCGTTCTTGTCGATGCGGATGCACTTGTACACCACGTTCTCGACCGGGACGAGCACGCGGGAGAGCAGGGTCTTATCACCTGCCATGACCTTGTTGATATACGCAGACAGCGGAATGGCCAACGCCACGAGCAGCGCCACGTACACGCCATATTCAATCAGCTCGTCCATCATCGCTCGTCACCCCCCTTGAGCAGCACGTAGAACAGATAGAACGTGACGATCACGCTCAATCCGCCGACGAAGCCGGTTACGAATTCCATCGGTTTCCTTCCTCTGTCTCAATACTCCATGCATCCCGCGTAAGCGCTCCCCAAGGGGAATGCCCGGCGCCCACGCGGAATCTCGAGCGGCGATCCGGCCTGGCCAGACCGGTTGTTCAACCCCCTGCGCATTCGCGAGAGCGCAGAGAGGTGCCACCGCAGGTTATTAGGATAGGAAGAAGGACGTGAGCGCAGCGTTAAGGAACCTCTAACGACATTAAGATGGGATAAAGACGAGCAACGAGAAACGAACTCGGAGCGGAAAGGACAAACCCCCGTGCCGAAGATGGAAAAGTTTGCGATGCGCATGCCGAACCGAGCCGGACGCGACGCCGAGAAGCGATGCCGCGAAAACAAGAGGGCCCCTGCGCACAGGGACCCTCTTAGCTAGCTGAAGGCCGAACACCAACCCGGCCCATCAAGCCCCCGCCATCCGCCTCATCCCGATTCGGCTTAGGCGGACGGCGGAAAGCACAACGCTATCGACGAGAGCGAATCGCCAGGCTTGCGGACACGACAACCACCAAGGCTCCGACTGCCACGACAAGGGGCATCACGAGGCCAACAGCGTCGCCGAGAGGCGCAAGCGAGTCGGGCTTGGCAGCCTCGCCCTCTGAATCTACCCCGGGCTCGGGGGGCACCGTGGGCTGGGCGGAGGCCCGGACGACCACGGGGCCGTCGACCCCGCGGACCTCGAGGGCGCCGGAGGCCGGGTCGAACGAGGCGGTCGCCCCGCCGGCGGCGGGGGCGGCGCCCGGCCACGCGAGCACCTCGGCGCCGCCCACCGAGACGGACAGCGACCCCAGCTCGCGGCCGGCGTCGGCGGTCACGACCAGGGACAGCGAGCCCCCCACGGCGACCGCGTCCGGCATCGGCGAGACGGTCGCGCCGTCGAGCTCGTAGGTCACGGGGACGACCAGGGGCTCGGGGGGCACCGTGGGCTGGGCGGAGGCCCGGACGACCACGGGGCCGTCGACCCCGCGGACCTCGAGGGCGCCGGAGGCCGGGTCGAACGAGGCGGTCGCCCCGCCGGCGGCGGGGGCGGCGCCCGGCCACGCGAGCACCTCGGCGCCGCCCACCGAGACGGACAGCGACCCCAGCTCGCGGCCGGCGTCGGCGGTCACGACCAGGGACAGCGAGCCCCCCACGGCGACCGCGTCCGGCATCGGCGAGACGGTCGCGCCGTCGAGCTCGTAGGTCACGGGGACGACCAGGGGCTCGGGGGGCACCGTGGGCTGGGCGGAGGCTTCAATCACTACGTTCCCCAATACCTCGGTGATCTCCACGCGCCCCGTTCCGGCGTTCCAGGCGGTCTCAGTCACATCGACACCGCCCATATTAACCCGGACCGAATCGATGGTGCATTCGGGCGAGGGGATCAAAGCGCAGGACAGGGAATCGCCGTCAGGCACGGACGTGGGCATGGGATCGGCCTGGACCTTGTCCAACCGCCACTCCACGTTGTGAACGATATCTCTATTCCAGACGGCGTACAGCGTCACCTCCTGGCCGTCGCTCACGATGATGCCCTCAGCGGACGCGCCGTCGGCATACGCGACCGGCCCGTCAGGGGTGAGCGACCATCCGGCGAACTCCCGGTCTTCGTACGTGAACTCCACTGCAGGAAGCGTTTCCTTGGAATAATGCTCCACATCCGTCATCGAAGACATCTCGCCGACACCGCCGTTCGCATCGAACGAGATGGTTCCCTTCCACGGTGTCCAAGCACCGGAGAGAGTCACCGAAACCTGCGAGCCATCCTGCTCCAATGCTTCGCGGAACTGCATCGTGTCGATCTTGCCGCTATTAAGGTTGATCATGTAGGTTCTGCTGGCGTCCTTGAACACCCACACACCGGGCGTGTCGGCGCTCTCCGCACCTTCGATCTTCCGATTGTCAATCGTAAGCGACGGAGTCCATCCGCTGAAGCTGTGATAGTCGCGTTCGAGCCCTTCCGCCCATGCAACGATCTGATGCTCGCTGCCAAGGGGAACGTCCTCGCCCTGGGGGATCTGCCCCGCGAGCTCTGGCGGCACGAGGTTGGATGCAAGCTCGTACCCCACATGAACCTTCGGAGCCGTCGCGGAATCAATGCTCCATAATCCCGTGATGTCCACATTGTTGTCGGGCATGGTGAAGGAGCCGTCTTCAACAACGACACCCTGGTCGGGATTCACCTGCCAACCTCCCCATTGGTAATAGGGGTACTGCGACGAAGGTTCGGAGGGCAAAGTCACCGCCTCGCCTGCCGCATGCGCCTCGGCCTCGGGCAGCGAGACATCGGACGGCGCGAACGGCAGGAAGCGATAGCGCACCAGATGGTCCTCGCCAGGCTCGCTTGCGCCGTCCCAGAAGCACAGCGTATCCGACACGGCATGGCGTACGGCCCCCTCGTCCAAAAGGGCGTTGATGAACCACAGGTCGCTCCCCTCGCTGCTGCTCACAGAAGGCTCGCCCAGCTCGATCAGGAAGCTCACCTCTATCTGCGTGCCAGCGGCCATGTTTCCGAACGAGGCAGTCAGACAGGTGCTCCCCCCGCGCTCCTCGAACGCAGGCTCCTTCAAAACGATTCCCCCCATGGCTTCGCCCGTGGGTTCCGTCACGTACTCGAAGTTGCCCAGCTCGATCTCGCCATCGGGAACGGCATTGATGCTCTCCGGCAGGGGAACGAGCAGATCGAGACGCCCGGAACCAGCCCCGCTGTCGCCCAAGTAGCGGGTGGTGGCGCGAAGCTTGACCTGGGTTCCCTTCGGAGTTGATTGCTCATAATACCTGATCCCCGGCGAAGAGCTCTCCTGCGGCTCGGCCAGCACGGAAGCCGTCTCGCTCGAAACCGGCAAAGGCGTACCGTATTCCCAACCTTCGAGCGCTTCATCGCCCTCGTCGACATCCGAAGACGCAGATGCCTGGGCGATCTCGGATGCAACGTTAGAGCCCGTCTCGGCCGGCTCATCGACGGCCGCCTGCGCGGGAGCGTCGGTCGCTGCGACCGTCTCGCCCTCGACGGACTCGGCAACCACGCCGGACTCGGCCTGAACCGAAGCCAAAGCATCGCCGAACGCCTGTAGCAACGCCGCGCCGGTCGAATCGTCTGACACGACGAGGTTCGTGGCCGAAGTGATGCGACCGGCCTGCACCGCACCCTCGAACATGGACTTCGTGATGAGGCTCTCATCCGAGACCGTCCACCCCGTCAGATCGATCGAAGTTATCGGAGCAGCGCCGGTGCTGCTTGGCGTGAACATATCCTCGAAACTCTGGACCGAGCTTAAGTCGGCATCCGTTATGCTCACCTCGGTAAGGGCGGCGTTTTTGGAGAACAGGGATTCGAAGCTTGTCACGCCTTCAAGCCCCGTCCAACCCGAGAACGTCTTGAGCTTTGGCCAATGGGAAAGCAGCGACGGCAAGTTTAGAGGGCTGCCCATAAGGTTCCAGTCGTTCGCCTGCACGACGCACTCGGCAACGGCGTAGTTGATAGGGGCCTCGTTCGTCTTCAGCGAGCCGCTCGGCCTGTTCACCGTCCAGCCGTTAAGCACGGCCTGGCAATCGGGGGCCGGGTCACCGCTCTCGAGCTTCCAGTAAAAGCCCAGATCGAAAAGATAGGACTCCTCGTTCAAGCGACCATACGACATGTCCACGAACTCGAGGGTGTTGCCCATGGTGACAACCTCGTCACTGACTTCGAACCCCTCGCCCAACTTGTTGAAGAACCCCTGTGGGAACTTGATCACCTTAGGATTGACGGCTTGTCTGATCTCGTCGCTCGACGAGAATTTCAAACGGCCCCAATCGATGAAGTTGCTGGCCTCCGTCAGCGATTCCATCTTCCACGTGGACAGGTCGATCGACTCCAAAGAGCGGCAGAACGTGAACACGTCCTCCGCCTCGCGCAGCTCGGGGACGTTCCATCCCTCGATGGTGAGCTCCTGAAGCCCCATGGGCTCCTCTGGCGGCTGAGGATAGCCGGTGGCGCTCATCTCATGTCCATCGAACATCTGGGAAATCGTCGTGACCTTCTCGGGGTTCCATGACGAGATGTCGAGCTCGGTCAACGAACGGCACTCGCGAAACGCGCTGCGCAGAGTCCTCACCTCGGGCAATCGCCAATACTGAACGCCGTTGATGGAGGAGAGGTTCCAGCATTGGCCGAAAATCCAATTCATGTTCGTGACGTTGGTCAGATTGTCTTCGACGCTGGCCGGATCGCCTTCCTCACTGCCGTGGTTCCAGTTCACATCCACCGATTCCAGATTATGGCAGTACGAGAACATGTTGCTAGCGTTTTGGCAGTTCCTCATATCGAAGGAACTAACGTCCAAGCTGGTCAGGCTGCTGCACTGACGGAACAGGTTGCCCATGTCGGTCACGTTTCCGGTGTCCAAGCCCTCCAAGCCCTTGATCTCCGTCAGGCTCGTGCAGAACGTGAACATCATGTTCATATTCTCAACCTGCGAGCTGTCGACGTTGCCGGCGAAATCGATCGTCTGAAGGTTTTTCTGCCAACCCGATTGGGGGGTTACGGTTATGTTTCCGCCCTCGCCGCTCACCATCAAGTCGGAGAACAGACCAAGGCAGTTGGCCGGCAGGGCCACGCCCCCGGGCGCGGTCACCACCATGTCGAAGTAGCCCGGCTCGTCAGCCTTCTCCTTGAGATAGGCGATCACGGGCGCGGCGCCTTCTGCGAGGGCGCCGTCGGCAGGAGCGTCCCCGTCCGGAGCGGCGCCGATGATCCTGGCGTACGCTGCGCCAACCGCCGGGTCGAGATCAACGCGCAAAGGATCGTTCGGATCGTCGGGCCGAACGACATAACCCAGAGACTCGTTGTCGAACGTGATGGACCTGACCTTGTCGCCAACCGTCTGATCGTTCACTTCCACGTCGCTGAAATCAAACACACCGTTTAAGCCAGGATCTTCCATCATCTGGCTGCTCTCGTCCTGCAAGTAGACAAGCTCCCAGTCCAACTCAACGTCAACCATGCCCCATACCGGGCTCAGCTCGACATGCCCTTCGGGCATGGGCATCTCCTCGCCAGGGCTGTAGCGCTTTCCTGGGTTTTCCGAGTTCTCCGTCTCTATCCAACCGGAAATGGGCTCTCCAGAATTGTTGACAATGCCCGCACCGTCATCCAGGGTGACGGACTCGCCCGGAAGCGCCCACTGCGTTTCGGGGACCTCGCCGGACACGCCCTCTCCCAGATTGTAGCTTACGCCGTAACGCTGCCTGTCCAACGTGACCTCGGGAAAAGACATTGTGCCTGTCCTGGTTTGCTCGTCGAACGAACCTGCGTAAACCCCCTGATCAAAAGTTATAACCTGCTGCCCGAACACCTGCTGACGCTCGAACACGGATTCGTTCAAATCGACGGTCAGAACTATCTCGAGCCCCGTCTCGCGACGCACTCCGTGCTGGTAATAGGTGTAAGGCACGTGGATTCCGAGCCCATCTTCGTGGATCTCGATACGACGAATCTTGTTGTTCGAGCCCTCGATGGCTTCTTCACCCACGTTGTCGTACCGGTAGCTCTGGTAGACTTGCGCATCGGTTATGCGCTCGACGAGCGTTTGGCTGTCGCTCAAATCCAGGTCGAACGCCGTTCCCTGACCCCACTCGTCGAACACGCCCCAGTCAAAGACATTGTCGATGTGGACTTCGGTTCCGACACCCACGCCCTCCGGATCGTTCCAATTGTCATCTCTGTTGGAAACGTAGGCCGCAGGCACGGGTTCCGTCTCGCCGCGGGGCACGTATGAGGTCGCGTAATTCGCGCAGAGTTCGTTCGGGTCGCCCAGGCTGTCAAGCCGCTGCACGGTGACCAGCGCCCCGTTCTTTTCATCCAGGGCCGCCTTGAGCTCGATGAGCTTCTGTTCGATCTGATCTGCGGGCTTGTTAAGGGTTGAGCCGAACGCCCACATGACTATGAGGGAGTACTCGTCCCGGTCGCCCGATGCGGGCGCGGGAGCAGGCGCCGCCTTGACCTTGTCGATGACCGTCTGCAGGGCGGCAAGCTCGTCGGGCGACTCCTCCTCTCCGGAACGAGAGAAGCTGTCGAGGAAACCGTTGACTTCGTCCGCATCGCCCATCTCTCCGGAGTCCTGCACGTCCTCGCCGTACTCGACGATATGGAGCTTGCTTTGCAGCCCGTTGCCAAACAGCATGTCGGAGCCGTTTCCTCTGATCACGCTCTCGACAGAATTCCACAGCTTGCCCACCGTGCCATCCACGGTAACGATGAACTCCACCGGATGGGGCTGCGCGGGCATGCGCTTGAGTGTGATCTGCGCTTGCTTGCGATCCACTCCCGAATACTGGACGCTGGCCTCCCATTGGTCCTGCCACGTCTGGTCGGTGGAGTCATCGACAGCTTGCGGAGGAGGGGGATCGGCCGCATACGCCGGGACGGCCGCGAACGAGCCCGTCATAGCCAACACGAGCGCCATGAAGGCCCTCGCCACCTTCTGCACCGCTTTTCGCGGCGCTTCGAAATGACCTCTCATACGCTCCTCCGTTCTCGCGCTGGGCACGTGGATGACGCGCCCTTTACCCTTCTCTCTCCCGCAACGCGTCCTTTCATCGAGCGCCCCGCCATTCATTGAGCGATTCGCATATGTAGGTAAAATTCTGATGTTTGTGGCAATGAGCATCGCACATACCCCCCCCCCGTCTCAACTTTTCGGTAAGCGGTTTGTTTTATTTGTAAATGGATGATAATTATGAACATACACGCTGAGAGCGAACGTTTTGGGCATGTCAACCTCCCCCAACGGGAAAGCTGGCGGTCGGAAGCGGCGTACCGTAAGGGACTGGCACGGCGGACGGGATACAGCGACGCAGCAGTGGAGGCAGGGGCAGCGGAGCTGGCGGCCGGAGCTCGTCGGGGAGGGGCGGCGGGGCTGGCGGCCGGAGCTCGTCGGGGAGGAGCGGCGCGCGCAGAGGCGGCCGCCTCCATGGCGGCCCAATGGGAGCGGGGGGCGGGGATCGCGAACTCCAGGGGCTGCGGGCGAGGGAGCACGGGCGAAAAAGAGGGGCTGACGACGACGGGCGGGATGCGGCGGCCCGGCGGAGGACGCGCGGCGGAGGCGACAGGGCTGGCGGCGGCGGGCGCGCGTCAGGCAGGGGCGGCGGGGCTGGCGGCCGGAGCGCCGGCAGGACGGCGGCTGATGGGTGGCGGCGACGGAAGGCGCACCCCAACGATGGGAGGCGATCGACAACCGAAGGAGGCGACGGAACGATGCGCACTGACGAGGGCGGGTCGATTCCGGATGCCTCGGAAAACCGTCCGATCAGGCGCAAACAGGTGCACGGCCTAAGGAGCATGGGGAAAGGAGCATCGAAGCGATCCCGCACTCAAAAGCCCGCCGAGCACAGCATGACGACCGCGCGCACGCCTTCGCAGCGCTTGCCGTCTGAGGGCGCCTCGCCTAGTAAGCTTCGTCCAAGCTGGAATGCGCCTGGGCGTCGGCGCCGAGGTCGAAAAAGCGTCCTTGGCGATAGCGGTCGAGGGCCACGAGCGCGATCATGCCCGCATTGTCGCCACATGCGCTCAAAGGGGGAAGCACGAGGCGAACGCCCATGCGGTCGCACAGCCGCTCATAGGCCGCACGGAGCACGGGGTTCGCGGCCACGCCGCCGCCCAGGCAGAATGTGGGGGCACCCGTCTGACGCAGCGCCATCTCGGCTTTCTTCACCTGCACGTCCACGACAGCTTGTTGAAAGCTCGCGCAGATATCGGGTACGTTGAGGGCACGCCCGGCCGCCCGCTCGCCGTTGATATGGGTGATAACAGCGGTCTTGAGACCCGAAAGCGAGAAGCGCAGGTCGCCCGAATGCATCATCGCGCGCGGAAACGCGATGGCGTCCGGGTTGCCGCGAGCCGCTTCGCGCGAGATGGCGGGGCCGCCGGGATACCCCAGGCCGAGCGCCTTCGCCACCTTGTCGAACGCCTCGCCCACCGCGTCGTCGATGGTGGTGCCGAGCGTTTCGTAGTCGCCCCACCCCCGCATGTGCACGAGCATGGTGTTGCCGCCCGACACGAGCGACACCACCGCCGGCGGTGCGAAGTCCGGCGCGCCGATCTTGTTCGCGTACAGATGGCCCTCGAGATGGTTGACGCCGATGAACGGCAAGCCCTGCGCCCACGCCGCTCCTTTCGCGAACGCCACGCCCACCACGAGCGCGCCCACAAGGCCCGGCGCGTAGGTGACGGCCACGGCATCGAGATCGGCCCATGTCAGACGCTTCCGTCCCAAGTGGGCGGCAGCTGTGTCGAGACATTCGTCGCACACACCGCAGATGGCCTCGATGTGCTTGCGGCTGGCTATCTCGGGCACCACGCCACCGAAGCGCGCATGGAAGTCGATTTGCGAGGCCACGACGTCGGCCACGAGGTCGCCGGCGCCGTCAACGATGGCCGCGGCCGTCTCGTCGCAGGACGACTCGATGGCAAGGATGAGCGGGCGGGGCGCCTCGAGAGGCGAATCCGCGCCAAACGAAGGCGACCCGAGCGCTCCTTGGCACCGTTTTTCTCGCGAAGTGGCACAGATCGCATCTTGTGCATAGATTTCACCCGACGATTCCAGCGTGGAAAAACCGCGATCTGGGGTTTCGCTCTGCGAAGACATCGAAGACGGTCCGGAATCCATGCACAAAGCGCGATCTGTGCCGCTTTGGGCCGATTCGCGCGGCGGCGCGCAAACCGCCGCCGCAGATCCCAGTCGCCCCTGTTCGCGAGAGGCTGCGTCCACCACAAGCTCCATTCCTGCCACATCGCGCGCGGCAAGTGGCAGCGGGCCTTCGAGAATGAGCGCGTCCTCGCCATCGGAGTAATAGCGCGGCCGCGTGCCGAGCGAGCGGAATCCGAGCGTCTCGTAAAACGCCCGAGCGCCTTCGTTGCCCGCGCGCACCTCGAGCGAGCACGTGCCGGCGCCCAAATCGCGCGCATCGGCCGCCACCCGTGCCAACAACTCTCGCGCAATGCCGCGTCGCCGCCATGCGGGACGCACGCCCACCTTGAGAATCTGCACGCCGCCGTCAACAACCCAGCCACCTGCATAGCCAACGAGCTGTAGCCCACGCCCGTCCACCTCGTTGCCCACACTGTTGGCATGGTCACCTTCCCGCACTTGCGCAGCGTCCGCCGCGGAACCGTCGACCTGCGCGCTTTGGGCATCCGCGAGGCTGCCGCCCCGCACGCTCACGGCGCTCGAGAGACCGTCCGCCTGCATGATCGCGGCGCCCACGAAGCCGCTGCCCTGCGTAATCGATCCGCCCAAGCGGTCCTCTTCACCGCCGTTCGCAACGCCGACGGGGCTTTCCGCAACCTCCGAGGTCGACGATGCCACGGAGGTGGCGCGCACCTCGGTGCGCATCGGGCAGCTTGGCGAATCGCCCGATTCCGCGTTATGCGCTAGCGCAGGTGCGCCCTGCTCGCCAGAGCAGAAAAACGGCGTTTCGCAATCACGCGACGACCGAGCGCCGCAGGAATTTGCAGCGTCGGTCGGGTTCGGCCGCCAGCAGGCCGTCGGGGGGGCATAGGCCGCCCACCATATGCGGTCGACACGCGGCAGTTCGTCGGCCACGAGCGCCTCGTTCCACGCGTCCGACCCCATGACCTGCTCCTCAAGCGCAGCCACGACATGAGCATGCGCGGCATCGAGCGGCTTGTAGGTGATGCCGTCGGCAGCAGGACGCGCGTTCAAAACGGCAGCATCGTGCATGGTGGCGCGTTGATCGCGCCGCACGCCCACGTCCTGCACGCCCGTCGTCAGATTCTTGGGATCGTTCTTCGCCAAGCGGATGCGCTCGTTCTCCTCGGCGTCCGAAAGCCGCGTGTACACCGGCAGTGCGAATGCCGGATTGTGACGTCGCGCATCGAAGGGATCGGCCTTTCCCGCCTGCCACGCCGCTTCGAGGGTCCGCAAAAGACCACGACCTGTGGGCGTCCACAGCTTCTCGCTCAGCGCTTCGCCGCATGGGGCGAACAGCTCGCCGTACTTGCGCAGCGCATCGCCTGTCACCAGCCTGCCCGCGGCATCTGCGCGCAGCTCGTCGGCTGCGGCCTCGGCCTTCACCACGCGGTCGGCCTCAAGACGCTCCACGCCCCCTTCGCCAAGCAGATAGCGAACCGGATACACCTCCTTGCGCATGGCATCGGCCGCCACCAGCAGTCGGCCGCGCACGCCCGCGCACCATGCGTTCCACGCCACCGCATCGAGCGACGACACGCCCACCAAGCCCACGCCCAACGCCGAAGCGATGCCCTTCGCCGTGGCCATGGCGATGCGCACGCCCGTGAACGAACCGGGACCGCGCCCCACGCACACGCACGCGATGTCCGAACGCCCAATGCCCGAATCGGCCAGAACGGCGTCGATGCGCGGCACCAGCTGGGTGTTCGATGCCCGGCGCGCCTCGACCTCCACGGATGCCACGATCTCGACCGAGCGCCCTTCGGGACGCAGCGCGCCCACGCCGATGGCGATCACCTCGTTGGCGGTGTCGAACGCAAGCACATACCGCGCCTGCTCGGGTGCATCCCCGAATCGCGAATCATCCCCGATCACGCAAGCCCTCCCGCGTACTTAACCAGACGCGACTTCGAGTCTTTCGCCCATACGGTGAGCAAGCGGCGCGCTCTGTCGCCAAGGGCATGAGCCCGCACGATGCGGTTTCCCTCGGCATCCACCGTGATGCGCACCTCCAGATAGCCATATGGCAAAGCATCGGGGAAGCGCTCCCCCCACTCGACGAACGATGCGCCGTCCGCGTCGAGCATGTCGTAGAATCCGACGTCCTCCAACTCGTCGGCATCGTCAAGCCGATACAGATCGAAGTGGTATAGCGGCAGCGACCCTTCGGAATAACTCAGCAGGATGTTGAAAGTAGGGCTGGTCACCGGGCCCCGTACGCCAAGAGCCGCCGCAACGCCCTGAACGAACTGGGTCTTTCCCGCACCCAGGTCGCCGGACAGCACGATGACGTCGCCCGCGCGCAGATAGGTGGCGAGCGTGCCTGCGAGCTGCTTCGTCGCCTCAGGGGAGGTGGTCTTGCGCAGATATGTCAGCCCGTTTGCCATGATCCGTATGATACGCCATGCGAACGGACGCCGGGCGCTCTTCCCGAATATCCCCGCATTACTCGCACGCCGCGCGGAAACCTTTTGTCGGGCGGGCCCATCGCTTCGACCGCTTTCGGCATCCGCCCTCGACCGCGCCGCGCGCTCCCGCATGGGCACGGGCCAACTCCACGGTGGCCATGAACACGGTGTCGGCCCGCATGTTCTCCGCGCCCAGCATGGGCACAGGCTAGCGCAAGCATCATCGCCATCTCCGGCTGCACTCCCGCCCTCCGCGCACCCATGCGGGGGGCGGGCATCAGCGGCGCGCTTGGCTTTGCGACCGTCCCTGCCCCGCCCTCCGCGCACCCATGCGGAGACGGGCGCGGAATCCGACGAGGACGCGCTCCGTTGCCTCGCGCTCGCTCCGCGCACCCATGCGGGGGCGGGCAAGAGTTGGTGACGAAGCGGGGGCGGAGCAACCGCCTCCCATGCCCCGCTCACCCATGCGGGCGCAGGCAAGAGCTGAAGGGGAAGAGCCTCGTCGCAACCGTCCCGCCCTCCAAGCACCCATGCAGGGGGCGCCGCATTGGGACGGCCCTCCTTCGGTATGCGAGCCGTTTTGCCCTCGCGCTCCCGTGCGGGCATGGGCCCGCATCGCCCGCAATAGGGAACAGGACGCGCGATGCCCCTTCGCGCTCCCGTGCGGGCGCGAACCCTTCATCGCGGACGCGGGCGCCGGCCCTTCGGCAGAAAAGCGATCACGAAACGTCGCCGCACGGACCTCGCGTCAAGAGCAAGGCCGCAACCACCTCGTGCGGCGCCGCCAGCGCCCGCACGCGCCCGCACGAATTCCGCACGCGCGCCTGGCCACGCACCGGATGGGGTCGAGCACGGCGACCTGCACGGACGCAGATCCCACGCGCCTGGCTGTGTCGATCCCGAATTGGCCCCGCGCCTGCACACCCGCACGAGCCCGCGAGCATCGCCGACTTCCCGGCGAGCGAGGTGCGGGCGCCGGCTTCCGCACGTCCGCACGAGCCCGCGAACGTCGCCTAGTGGCCGCCAATACGTTTCGAGTCCGCGCTCGCACCATTCTGGAGCAGTGACGGGATAGCCCCGCACGGCCCGCGCTCGCACAGGCCCACGCTCCGTTCAGCTTGGCGAAGGGAAGCGTCCAACGCCGCATGCGTCCGCAGGAGCCCGCCCCGGCGGTTGCTAAGCGGGCTCCTGCGGACGCCCCTTCGCCACTTCGCCTCCGTCATGGTATCATCGCTGCGAAAACCCGCTGACGACCCGATAGGAGCACCATGTACGAGCAGCGCGTCGAAACTGTCATGCGCAACCTTGAGCAGCGCGGCCTCTCCCGCCTGCTCGTGTGCGACCCGCGATCCATCCAGTACCTCACCGGCGCCTACGTCGAGCCGGGCGAGCGCTTCCTCGGCCTCGTCCTTGCGCCCGACGCCGCGCCCGTGCTCGTGCTGAACGCGCTGTTCTCCGTGCCCGCGAATGCGGCGTGCGAGGTGCGAACGTTCGCCGATACCGACGATCCACTCGCCCTCGTGGCCGAGCTCGTCTGCGCGCGCGAGCCGCTCGGCTGCGACAAGAACCTGCCCGCACGCTTCCTGCTGCCGCTTATGGAACGCGATGCGGCGGCGCGGTTCGTGCTGGCCTCCGACGCGGTGGACGACGCGCGAGCCCGCAAGGACGACCACGAGCGCGCGGCCATGCGCGCGGCCAGCACGACGAACGACGCCGCCATGGGGCGCTTCCGCGAGCTCGTGCGCGAAGGCGTCACCGAAGCCGAAGTGGCCGGCCAGCTGGAGGGCATCTACCGCGAGCTGGGCGCTCAGGGCCATTCGTTCGCGCCCATCGTGAGCTTCGGTGCGAACGCGGCCGACCCGCACCACGAACCCGACGGCACGCGCCTCGCTCCCGGCGACGTGGTGCTGTTCGATGTAGGCTGCCGCAAAGGCGAGTACTGCGCCGACATGACGCGCACGTTCGTGTTCGGCGAGCCCACGCCCAAGCAGCGCGAAGTGCACGACATCGTGCGGCGCGCGAACGAAGCGGCGCGGGCCCTCGTGCGCCCCGGAGTGCGCTTCTGCGACATCGACAGAGCGGCACGCCAGGTCATCGAGGACGCAGGCTACGGGCCGTACTTCACCCATCGACTGGGACACCAGATCGGGCTTGACGTGCACGAGCCTGGCGACGTGTCCGCCACGCACGACGCGCCGGTGGAGCCGGGCATGTGCTTCTCCATCGAGCCGGGCATCTATCTGCCAGGCGAATTCGGTGTGCGCATCGAGGACCTCGTGCTTGTCACCGAGGAGGGCTGCGAGGTGCTCAACAGCTACCCACGCGAGATCGACACCATCGGATAGCGTCCGCTCGAAGGGAGGAGCTTGCGAGCCGCAATCGGAAGGGCGCGCAAAAAGAGCGATTTCCATAAGGGAGGATCTGCAAGAAAAAGAAGCGTTGCGACCATGCGCCCTCTGCAAGCCTTTTCCGCAGTTCGAGCGTTCGTCGGCTCTCTCGTGGCGATGCCGTCCGCCGTCGCTGGCAGCGTCGCGAGAAGAAATTCGCCTCGCCCGCGAATCTGGCCCTGCGCGTGCGCCGGATCACGAGAGCGCCTGCGGCGTCGTGGGATGGAGCTCGCCCCACCCGCCGGCCTTCTCGCCCTTTGCGGTAGCGAGAGCGCTTCTCGCTCTCAGTCTTCGGAGGCGCGCCATACTTTCTCAGCGCGCCACGAAACGCTCGCAGTGGCTTGAGGGCGCCTTTCGCTCTCAAGCCCTTCGGCAGGCCGCCCGGGCGCATCGCAACAACGGCCTCCGACACCGCGCTGGCCCGTCCTCCCACTAACCAAGCCTCCCAATGCCACTTGACGCGCATCTCCGAAGTGCGGCAGCTCGTCCCCCTTCCGCTTCAACCGGTCGTTGAACCAGGCTTTTTTCGATCATTCGGCCATCTACGTTGCACCCTCCCCCTTCGGCCCGACCCGCCTGCCCTTCGCACCCGCTTCACCCCTTGCTTCTCCTTCGCACCGCACTTCGTCCCCTGCCTCGCCCCGCGCTTCGCCACGCAACTCAGCCTGCGATCCCATCTGACCTTGCCCGGCATGAACATCGCGGCACCGAGGCTTGCGTTTCTGGCGGAAATCGCCGGAAACCGCGGCAAAAACGCGACAAGCCCCTTCACCTACCGCACGTTCCGCGCGTTTTGCCCGGTCGTTATGCCTCCCTTTCGGAAGGCTCTGAAAATCGTCGCGGTTTTCCGTCAAAACCCGCTAAAAATACCGTCGCAGAGAGCCGTAGGACCTACCCCGGGAAAGCCGAGAGCCGAAGGACCGCCAAAGCCTGGAAAGCCGAAATCGGCAACCGAAGGACTTCCGCCCCGGAAGGATCGGAAACCAGAAGCCGCCGATCCTCTCGAGGAGAGATCGGCTGCCGCAAAGACCCCCCATCCCGGATAGAACCGAAGACCGCGAACCGCCTTGACAAAAGGAGGGGAATCTAGGACCGCCCAAATTGGAAGAACCCAAAACCGAGTAGCCCTCTTCAAACCCAAAGGCAACCCGTCCTGGGCTTTGAACTCCGAAAGCGACTTGTCCAGAACCGATCAGTCCGGCCCTCCCACCCGCTCGACCAAGAAGGCGTTCGGCGCCTCCGGTTTCGACATGTCGATCAGTCCAGCCTTCTCATCCGCTCGGACAACCTCGTCCTCGCTCTCGCCCACGCCGCAGCCCGCCGTCCAGCGGCCTCACAGCCTACCGCCCTCCCGCTCGCGCGGCGAGCACGGCCTCGGCGGCCGTCACGGTGTGGGCCATCGTCACGCTGGTGGTCACCGTGCCCAGGCCGCGAGGCACGGGCGTGAGGGCGTCTACGATGGGTTCCGCCTGGTCGAAGTCCACGTCGCCGCAGAGGTTCCCCTCGGCGTCGAAGTTGATGCCCACATCGAGCACCGTCTGCCCGGGCCGGAAGAACTCCGCGCCGAACATGCGCGCGCGGCCGGTGGCGCAGATCACGACGTCGGCCTCGCGCACGAGGTCGGCCAGGTTCCCGGTCCTGCTGTGGCAGAGCGTCACCGTGGCGTTGCGGCGCAGCAGCATCATGGACACGGGCTTGCCTACCACCAGGCTGCGGCCCGCCACCGCCACGCGCTTGCCCTCGAGCGGCACCTCGTAATGATCCAGCAGCTGGAGGCACGCGGCGGCCGTCGAGGGCGGGAAGCCGGTGCCGCCATCGGTGAACACCGAGGCCAGCGAGGCGAGCGTGATGCCGTCTACGTCCTTCCGGGGGGCCAGCAGCTCGCAGGCCCGCGCCTCGTCGATATGCGCGGGCAGCGGACGGAACAGCAGGCAGCCGTGGATGGAATCGTCGGCGTTCACCTCGGCGAGCGCGGCTTCGAGGGCTTCCTGCGGGGCGTCCTCGGGCAGGACGAACGGGCGCACGGCTATGCCGAGCGATTCGGCGCGCTTCTTGGCGGTGCGCTCGTAGGACAAGTCGTCGGGGCGCTCGCCCATGCGAACGATGGCGAGCGTGGGAGCGATGCCCGCGCGTCCGAGCGCCTCGATGCGCGGCGCGAGCTCCTGCGCCAGGCGGTCGACGACGGGCTTTCCGGTGAGGAGGATGGCCATGGGGGTGATTCGCTCCTTCGGGGGTTTACGAAACGGACGTTTTCACGAAGTCGAACAGCTCGTCGCAGCGCTCGCGCGTGCGAGCGGCCAGCGACTCGGCCTCGCCGCGGTAGCGCGCGGCCCGGGCCGCATCGTCCATCGAGGCGGCGTTGATGAAGATGTTGAGGCTCGCGCCGTCGGAAGCCGCGCGCGCGAAGGCCGCGGCCACGCCGGCGTCCGAGCGCGCCATCTTGGAGCCGTGATGGGCCAGGTAGTCGGCCTCGTCCACGACGTCGGCCACGGCGCGCATGATGGCGAGCGGCACGTCGCACGCCTCCACGAGGGCGGCCTGAAGCGCGGAGTTCTTGGCGGCCTGCTCCTCGGGCGTGGCCTTGGGCAGGCGGTACGCGGCGGCCAGCGGCTCGAAGGCGCGCGCGTCGCCGTCCACGAGCTCCACCAGGCGCGCGCGGAGCGCCTCGAGGCGCTCGAGCGAGGCGCGCACCTCGTCCTCCACGTCGGCGTAGGTCTTCTTCCCCACGGTGAGGTTGCCCACCATGGAGGCGAGGGCCGCCGCGAGCGCGCCCGCGTAGGCCGAGGCCCCGCCGCCGCCCGGCGCAGGCGCCGCGCTGGCCAGCTCGTCGATGAAGGTGGTGTCGTACATGGCGCCTCCCTTTTGCGCAAGCGTCAAGTTTGATCGGGATAGCCGGCTCGGCGCATATGCGCCGCCCGCGCCGGCACCCCGTATGATACGCCACCGTCCGCGCCTTCCCCCAGCGCGCCCCGAAACCTGCACGAACCCTCGACGTGCGGCCACGGACAAACTGCCAAGAACAACCCGGCATCCCTTTACGAACTCTTCACGTAGCCAAAGTTAGCTGTCGGGCCGTCTGGTGTCGCTGCGGAAGCCTTCGGCAAAGCTTTTTGCGGCTTCCTTTTTTCAGATTGCAAACTGCTGGTTGTAATTATTGCAAAGTGTAGGTTATTATCGTTGCTAAGTGTAGGTTGAACTCTTTGCAAGGAGCGGGTTATGGCAACATATCTACCGCGCGTCGTCGATAGCGAGCTGGTCGAGAGGCTCTCCTACGCAGGAGCCGTCGTCATCCGCGGGCCAAAATGGTGCGGAAAAACAGCTACGGCATTGCAGCGTGCTAAGAGCGTCGCTTTCATGCAAGACCCCGACGAGCGGGCCAACAACATGGCCATGGCCGAGGCGAAGCCTTCCTTGCTGCTGCGCGGGGAGAAGCCCCGGCTCATCGACGAATGGCAGGAAGCACCCCAACTCTGGGACGCCGTACGCTTCGCCGTGGACCGCAGCGACGAGCCCGGGCGGTTCATGCTCACGGGCTCGGCAACGCCAACGGCCCAACCCCAGCATACGGGCACGGGTCGGTTCTCCTTCCTCGATATGCGCACCATGTCGCTCTTCGAGTCGGGCGAATCCACGGGAGAAGTGAGCTTGGGCGAGTTGTTCGGGCAAGGCGACCATATCCCGAATGGCGAGACTCACGTGGAAGGCCACTCGGAACAGGACGTCGAGAACCTTTCCTACTTGATTTGCCGCGGTGGTTGGCCTCGCGCGATCACCATCGCTAACAAAAACGCCGCACTTAAGATGTCACGCGACTACCTGTCGGCTATCGCAGAGGAGGATATATCGCGGGTAGACGGCGTGAGCCGCAATTCCCAATACGCACGCCTCATCATGCAAGCCTATGCTCGCTGCTCGGCAACCCAAGCAGACATGGGCACGGTGCGCGGCAATCTAAAGACGCGCGGCAGCGGGCTGTCGAGGGAAACCGTCGACTCCTACGTCGGAGCGCTCCGACGTCTCTACGTGATCGAGGATGTCTCGGCATGGACGCCTTCGCTGCATGCGAGATCGCGCATTACCACCACGCCCGTTCGCTTCTTCACCGATCCGTCCATTGCAGCTGCAGCCCTTGGAGCGAGCCCCGAGCTTCTGTTGCGCGACATGTCAACCTACGGTCTGCTTTTCGAGAACCTCTGCGTACGCGACCTACGAGTGTATGCCGAACCCCTCGGCGGAAAGGTCCTGCACTACCGCGATAACACGGGGCTCGAAGCCGATTGCGTCATCGCGCTGGACGACGGCCGTTACGCCCTGCTGGAAGTGAAGATGAGCGCGCGCCTCGTTGACGAAGGCGCGGCAAACCTCAGGAAGCTCGCCGGCAAGATCGACGCAAGCATCATGGGCGCGCCGTCGTTCTGCGCCGTCATCACGCCCGGAGGGTACGCCTACCGACGCGAAGACGGCGTTTTGGTGGTGCCTATCACCTGCCTGCGCCCCTAGCCAATCGGCAGATAGAACCTCGAAGTTGCTTCGCGGGCGCAATGCCGTCCTGACAAAACGGCCCCGGCGACGCATGCCGCCGGGGCCCCGATCACGCGTTCGTCAGTCTTAGAACAACCCGCTGATCTTGCCGCTCTCGTCGACGTCGATCTTGAACGCCGCGGGGGTTTTGCCCAGGCCGGGCATCGTCATGATGGAGCCGGTGAGCGCCACCACGAAACCGGCGCCGGCGGACACCTTCACCTGGCGCACCGTGACGGTGAAGCCGCGCGGGGCGCCGAGCTTGGCCGCATCGTCGCTGAAGGAGTACTGTGTCTTGGCCATGCACACGGGCATGCCGCCGAAGCCGAGCGCCTCCAGCTGCGCGAGCTCCTTCTTCGCGGCGGGCTCGAACGTCACGCCGTCGGCATGGTAGATGCGCTTGGCGATTGCCTCGATCTTCTCGGCCAGCGTCAGGTCGTCGTCGTAGGAGAACTCGAACGTCTCGGCGCTGCGGCCCTCGGCGTCGCCCTCGGCGCACAGGCGCACCACCTCGGTCGCCAACGCTTGGCCGCCCTCGCCGCCCTTCGCCCACACCTCGGACAGCGCCACGTTCACACCAAGCTCGCGGCACTTGGCCTCCACGAGGTCGAGCTCGGCCTTCGTGTCCGTCGGGAACGCGTTGATGGCCACCACGCACGGCAGGTGGTACACCTGCGTGATGTTCTCCACGTGCTGCAGGAGGTTCGGCAGGCCGGCTTCCAGCGCCTCGAGGTTCTCCTCGTTGAGACGGCCAACGCCCGCGCCGCCGTGGTTCTTGAGCGCGCGCACCGTGGCCACCACAACCACCGCGTCGGGCTTGAGGCCCGCGAGGCGGCACTTGATGTCGAGGAACTTCTCCGCGCCCAAATCGGCGCCGAAGCCGGCCTCCGTCACGCAGTAATCGCCCAGCGCCATGGCCATGCGCGTGGCCATGATGGAGTTGCAGCCGTGCGCGATGTTGGCGAAGGGGCCGCCGTGCACGAACGCGGGCGTGCCCTCGAGCGTCTGCACGAGGTTCGGCTTGAGCGCGTCCTTGAGCAGGGCGGTCATCGCGCCCTCGGCATGCAGGTCGTGCGCCGTGACCGGCTGGTCATCGTAGGTGTAGCCCACCACGATGCGACCCAAACGGTCCTTGAGGTCGGTGATGGAGGTGGCCAGGCAGAAGATGGCCATGACCTCGGAGGCCACCGTGATGTCGAAGCCGTCCTCGCGCGGCACGCCATGGGCCTTGCCGCCCAGGCCGTCCACGATGTTGCGCAGCTGGCGGTCGTTCATGTCCACCACGCGCTTCCACGTGATCTTGCGCACGTCGATGCCCAGTTCGTTGCCGTTGTGGATGTGCGCGTCCAGGAGCGCCGCCAGCAGGTTGTTGGCGGCCCCGATGGCATGGAAGTCGCCCGTGAAGTGCAAGTTGATATCCTCCATGGGGATGACCTGGGCGTACCCGCCGCCGGCCGCGCCGCCCTTGATGCCGAACACGGGGCCGAGCGACGGCTCGCGCAGCGCCACGACCACGTTCTTGCCCTGCTTCGCCAGCGCATCGGCCAGGCCCACCGTCGTGGTGGTCTTGCCCTCGCCGGCCGGCGTGGGGTTGATGGCCGTGACCAGGACGAGCTTGCCGGGCGTGTGCTCGACGTCCTTGAGAAGGTTGTAGTTGACCTTCGCCTTGTTCGTGCCGTACATCTCCAAGTACGTTTCCGGCACGCCCGCCTTCTCGGCGATCTCGCTGATGTGCCGCGGCTTCGTCGCCTGGGCAATTTCGATGTCGCTCAACACGTTGGCCCCCTTTGCATCGACTAGTTTGCTCGCAACATTCTACTCGTCGAAACCACCGATGCCGCAGGGCAATCTCCCAGGAGCGCAAGAAACCCAGCAACCGGGGACGCATACACAGCGCCTCTCGAAGGCCGCACGTCAAAGGCGTCCGCGGCGTCCGTCGGAGGCCGCATGCACGAGAGGCCCTCAACGCGCAGTCGGAACGTGCGTTGTCGCCCGAAACGGTCGGTTTTCGCGCCTGAAACGACCGTTTCGGGCGACAACGCTATTGGATGGCGGTGCGGCAGGGCGACTGGGCGGCGGCGCTACCGGGCAGCGGTGCGGCAGGGCGACTGGGCGGCGGCGCGCAGCGCATCGCCGAAGAGCTAGGCGCGCTGCGCAGCCTCGTGCGCTTCGTAGACGAGGCGCAGACCCTCGAGCGTCAGCTCGGGATTCGTGATGGTGATGGTACGCGACTGAGCCGCCACGCGCGCGGCCAGCCCGCCCGTGGCAACGACCTTCGCCCGATACCCCAACTGGTCGAAGATGCGCCGCACGAGACCGTCCACGCGATCGGCTTCGCCGTACACGATGCCGGCCTGGATGGCCTGCTCGGTGTTGCCGCCAATGGCGGTAAGGGGATCGACCAACTCGATGGCGCCGAGCCGCGTGGCGCGCGAGAACAGCGCCTGCGCCGACGTCTCCACACCGGGAGCGATGACTCCTCCGACGAACCGTCCTTCGGCGTCGATGACCTCGATGTTCGTCGCCGTACCGAAATCGACCACCACTACGGGCGCACCGTAGAGCGCCTTGGCGGCCACGGCATCGGCCACACGGTCGGCGCCGATCTCGCGAGGGTTCGCGTAATCGGTCGAAAACAGCCCCTTCGCCGTCTCGGCTGAGCAGACAAGCGCTTCATGCCCGGTCACGCGCTCCACCGCAGCGCACCACGCCTGCGTGAGCTGGGGTACGACCGACGCGAGCGCCGCGCCTTCGAGATGTTGCGTCGCGATGTCCTCAGACAGCAAAAGCGGCGCGAGCTTCACGCGCAGCTCATCGGACGTGTGCTGTTTGTTCGTGGCTACGCGCCATTGATGAAGCAGGCGTTTTCCCTGGTAAACACCCACTACCGTCTGCGTGTTCCCCACATCGATAGCAAGTAACATGTTCTTGACAGTCTCCTTAGCGGGCGACGCGAATGCGTATAGTTGCACTCGTCATTATAACAACCCGCCCACGCGCAGCTGTCAGGCGAGTCCCGCGGATTCCATCCGATAGAAAGGCCACACATGAACGACACTCCCCACCGCATACTCGTCGTCGACGACGAGCCGTCCATCACCGAATTCGTCAGCTACGCGCTCAAAAAGGAAGGGTTCTTCACCGACGTGGTCGACAACGGCGAAGACGCGCTGGCTTTGGCGGCGAAGAACAGCTACGACCTGTTCGTCCTCGACATCATGCTACCCGGCATGGACGGCTACGAACTGTGTCGTCGCCTGCGCTCGAAGACCACCGTGCCCGTGCTGTTCCTTTCCGCACGCGACACCGAGCTCGACAAGGTGGTGGGCCTCGAGATCGGGGGCGACGACTACCTGGCGAAGCCCTTCGGCGTTCGCGAGCTCATCGCCCGCGTGCGCGCCCTTCTGCGCCGCGGCTCCGGAGGCGACTTCCCCGGAGCGAGCCATGCCGTCACTGCAAGCGGCATCACGCTCGACGAGGATGCCCACACCGCCGCCGGCGACCACGGCGAAATCGACCTCACGCCACGCGAGTTCGAGCTGCTTGCCAGCCTTATGAAGAACGCGGGCAAAGTGGTCTCGCGCGAGGATCTGCTGCGCGACGCCTGGGGTTGGGAATACTTGACGGAAACCAAGACCGTCGACACCCACATCAAACGTCTGCGTGATAAGATTGAATCCGCCGGATATGATCCCGGCCTGGTGGAAACGGTTCGCGGCTACGGATACAGGTTCAAACAATAAAACGACTGCAAACATACTTCTCACTGCTGGCAACGCTGCTCTCGCTCCTCGCCGGCGCGGTACTGCTCCTGATCTGCTTACTCGCCTTCGACCTCACGTCGAAGGCGTTTTTGCTACTCGCGCCCATCGGAGTGGCGGTGTTCGCGTTTAGCTTGATCATCGGACATTTCATCTCGGAGCCCCTGCGTCTTTTGGCGAAGAGGACCGCCGCCTACCGCGCGGGCGCCGACGTTCCGTTCGAGCCGGACGGGCGCCTCTTCGAGGCCGACGAGCTGACCGCAGACTTCAAAGGGCTTGTTCAGACCATGAAAGCACAGCAGCACGACCTCGCGCTGAAGGAACGCCGCCAAGCGGCCTTCATCAGCGATGTGGCCCACGAGCTGCGCACGCCGCTCACCGCCATACGCGGCAATGCGGAAATGCTGGAGGATCCCGACCTGCCGCCCGAGCTGCACGAGAAGTTCTGCGGCATCATCATCAACGAAAGCGAACGTTTGAGCCGCCTCACGCACGATCTGCTGACCCTGCAACGCATCGAAGACGACGCGGCGCCCATGGAGCTCGCGCGCGTGAACCTGCGCGAGCTGTCGGCCGGCGTGCTCGACGCGCTCGAGCCTATCCTGCGTGATCGACAAGCGCACACCGAGATCGTAGGCGAGGCGCCCGACGTGCTGGGCAACCTCGACCGGCTCAAACAGGCCGTAACGAACCTCGTGGAGAATGCGAGCCGATTCATAGCGCCGGGCGGGCACATCGTGATCGAACTGTTCGGACTCAAAGGCAGTTCCATCTTGGCCGTAAAGGACGACGGCTGCGGATTCGGCGACGTCGACCCGAAGCTTCTGTTCGACCGCTTCTACCGCACCGACGCCTCGCGCAGCCGCGGCACCGGCGGCACGGGCTTGGGGCTCGCCATCGTAAAATCGGTGGTGGAAGCCCATGACGGCACAGTTGAGGCTCTCAACCTGCCCAGTGGCGGCGCGTGCTTCATCATCGCGCTGCCCTCCATCCCGGCCGACACCGCGCCGCGCGCATAGATCGTCACCACGCTTCTTCGCGCTGGTCGGCATAGACCAATCGGCTAACGAGCGGAGGGGGCGCACCCTCCCTCGCCACGAAACATCACGAAGGCAAGAGCCGCGACCACAATCACGCTCGTCCCGACAGCGCACACCGCCCGAAGGTGGATCATCGGCATGCCCACAAGCATGCCGATGATGTACGGCACAAGCCACGCCAGCCACACAAAAGTGCTGAATGCGTGGAACCGCCTCATGCTGCGCTCGTTACGGCGAACGAGCGTGACAGTGGCCCAGCCCGCATGCACGAGCATGAGCACGATAGCGAGCAATCCGGTGATGCCATGGATGCCAAAACCGCCAGCCTCCGACTGCTGGGCGATGCCCGTCATGATCATCGTACCGGTGGTGTCGCACGCAAGACCGCCCCAAAACAGAAGCACGTGACGCACGGACAGCGTGCCCGAACGGCGCTCTCCAAACACGCCGACGGTGTACAGCACGAGCGCGCACGTGATGGCGACGCTTGCGATAACCAACTCAGCACTCATGATTCCCTCTTTTCCACAATATGAACTATGTTCATTAATGAACATAGTTCATATTAGAATGATAGTTGCCAGGAAGCAACGACGCATGCAGATCGGCCATCGCTTCTCCATGAAAGAGCCGTCCACGCCCCTGCGTCACCCTGCGCATCGCAACAGCACGCCACCGGCGCGCCAGCATTTATATCATTGGACCGGAATACGCCCTGATCGGAACTGATGATCCTATCCGAATCGCAAGCGCTTCGAAAGTCGACGCGAAAACCTATTCGGTCTTCGAAGAACTACCGCGTCGCGAACCGCCCTCGTCGGAAACGCCATCCGGAACATATTCGATCAAATCTCCCGGCTGGCAATGAAGCTCTTTGCAAAGCGCTTCGAGCGTCGAGAAGCGGACGGCCTTTATCTTGCCCGTTTTGATTCTCGACAGGTTCGCCGGCGCGATGTCTATCTTTTTCGCAAGCCGACCAAGCGGCATTTTCCTGTCGGCCATAACTCTGTCAAGTCGAAGAATAAGGGACATGAAAACGGCCTTTACAACGTCTCGTCGGCAAAACACCGCAGCAGCGTCCCATACTCGCACGCAAGCGAGAGGCGACGGCGCATAGCGGCACTGGCAAGGGCAGCCTTGCCGGCATTCTCACAGCCATTACCAAGCACCGCTTCTTTCGTCATGCCGAACATCCAGCCAAAAGCATCCGCGACGGAGATAGGGCCCATGGAGGTCGCAGGGTTGAAAAGCGCGATGAGCATCGAAGCGTGTGCGACAAACCGTATCCTTCTAACGCATTGGGAACGAAAGGGAGTTTCATTTTACTACACCGATAGAGAACTTGAAGGCCATCCACGGCGTCGATAGGGCCAAATGCAGGATTTGGAGCCTGAACGTACATACAAGGCTCGTTCGAGGGAACGAACCGGCCTAGAACGAGGAACCCCGATCGAGCCGCATGGGCGCAAAGAGTCCCGCCGCATCCGACAGCGACAGCCGCATGCCCATAGTTTTGCAGCACGCCGTCCGGACGCGCCTCGGAAACGGGGACCACCCGACGCCGCCTTTCCCCAACTCGTTTTGACGCATCGCGCAGATCCTCCGTCCACCCGCATCGCTCATTCACCAGGCTCGGGAACGGTTGAAAGAATCCGGCCCCATCGCATCCTGCCCGCATGGCCTCAACGCGGGAGAGCGCGCAGCCGACAACCGAGCCATGCGAAGAAGCATCGAAGCCGTTGGACCGCCATCGAGCAAGATGCCCGACCGCTCCTCGAACGAATCGCCCGGAGCACTTCTAGAACATCTTCGCTCGGCAACCATCCGAGCTTCTGCCCGAGCAGATCGACCTGCTGCAACCGCCGCCTGCTCATGCTCCAGCAATTCACATACTTCGGCATCGGGCATTGCCAGCAACGCGTCGGATTGCGCCGCTTTGAGGGCAGTCCGCTTTTGACCGCCCCGACGGCACCAACCCGATCAGCCGTCTCGAGCTTTCGACGGGCACCGTCCTCTTGAAGCTTCTCGGCAGCCTCGCGCAAAGCCTCTTTTTCGGCGGCAAACTTGGCATCTCCGTCGTTGACCATGCCCGACGATTCCCGCTCATGGGCGAGCTCAGCACATGAAGAAGGCCTCCTTGAAGAATCGGCAAAGGCGGAAGGGACCCGCACCGAATGCCGCGAACGCACCGCCTCGACCGCTCTTTGGGATCGGCCATGGCTCTGTCACCTTCATCCGCTATCGCCCGTCGACCCCCATGGCTTGGCGCCCAGCATCTCGCTCGCAAAGCGTTCCACGGCATCTCTGGCCAACCGCCTCCAAATCGACCGCAGCTCCACTGGTCGATTGCACGCGGCATCGGTTTCCGCCCGCTTCTCGGCAGCAGCTTCCGCTTGCGCCGCCACAGCATCACAAGCGGAAGCGGCATCGCCCCATTTCCGCACATGGAGGTTCGCCCGAGCGCACCTTCCACGGGATCCCTCTTTGCCCCTGGGGCGGAGAGGGTTCCATGTACCAGGCAGTATGGGGGCATCGGCGTATGTCGCACGGCGGCAGAATAATCGCGGGAAGGAGAAAGCGGCCAGGAAGGCTCTTCTGCTTCGCGTTCCAATGGATGCAGCGCAGAAGGCGTTTCCGAATTCCCCGGCTTCTCCGTGCGCAAGCATCGCCATCGTCGCCCGCAAGCACCAGGCGTTGCGGGCGGAGAGCGCGTCCGTTGCGACGCACGGTGGATGCGGCAGCTCGGGCAGCCAGCCAGAAAGCATAATCGACAAATGGAGCACGGCGGTCGAAACGCTTGAGCGAACGCCTCGACCGGAATCTTTGCTGCTATACTGAGCGCCGACTGCGAAGGAGGTCGGTGCCCGTGAAAACAGCAGACGAGTTGCGCAAAGCCTTGCGAGGGCTGGATAGGCGGGGGTATCCAGCGTACAAATCTTTGGCAGGCGCCTACCGGTTTGCTGACTTCTGCCTGTTCATCGACCATGTGCAAGGGGATCCTTTCGCGGCGCCGTCCAGCTTGCGCGTGGAGGTGCCCTACGCGACGGCAGGCTTTCCCGAGAAGTTCCGCGCGAACCGCGCCTCACGCACGGCGCTGGCGGACTTCCTCACGCGGCAGCTGGGGGCGCAGTTCGAGCAGTATAGCTTCAAGGCCAAGGGATCGGGAAAGAGCGGGCTTGTATCCATCACACGCTGCGGGCAGGAGGTGTTGGAGCGCAGCGCATGCGAGATTTCGGGCGGCGCGGAGGGCACGGAAGGCGGGTGGGCCGAGCGTGGCGCACGGGGCGCGGAAGGCGGGCGCGATGCAGCCGACAGCCATGCGGAAAACGACCTGGACGACGCGACCGCCGAGCGCGGGGCGGAGAGCGAGTGGGCCGAGTGTGGCGCGGAGGGCACGGAAGGTGGTGCGAGCGACGCGGCCGCCGAGCGCGGGGCGCGGGGAGCAGGCGGCGTCATCACCGCGCGCTTCCATGTGGGGTTCCCCGCGTTCGGGCGCACCATCAACGCAGGCGAGCTGGAGCGCATCCTCTTCGATTTCCTGCCCGCATGCGTGAAGCGCGCCCTGTTCCATACCAGCTTGGACGCGCGGCAGGTGGAAGCCGCCGTGCATCTGGCCGAGGACCAGGAGGCGCTGCGGGCGCAGCTGCGCGAGGAGGGGCTGGTGGCCTTCGTGGCGAACGGGGCAATCCTGCCGCGGAGAAGCGGCGTGTCCGACAAGCCGCTGGCGGATGCGGTGCCCTTCGCCTCGCCCGCAGAGCTGGAACGCTCCTTCGATCTGCCGCATGCAGGCCGCATCACGGGCATGGCGGTGCCGCGCGGCATCACGCTTGTCGTGGGCGGCGGCTATCACGGGAAGTCCACCTTGCTCGAAGCGCTGCAAAACGGCGTGTACAACCACATCGCGGGCGATGGGCGCGAGTTCGCGCTGGCCGACGACACGGCGGTGAAGCTGCGCGCCGAGGACGGCCGCGCCATCCGCAACGTGGACATATCGCTTTTCATCAACGACCTGCCCAACGGCAAGGACACCACGGCCTTCTCCACGGGGAACGCGAGCGGCAGCACCTCGCAGGCCGCGAACGTTGTGGAGAGCATGGAGGCGGGCTGTCGTCTGCTCCTCATAGACGAGGACACCTCCGCCACGAACTTCATGGTGCGCGACGAGTTCATGCAGCAGGTCATCAGTCGCGAGAAGGAGCCCATCACGCCGTTCCTAGAGCGGGCGCGCAGCCTGTACGAGCAGTCGGGCGTGTCCACCATTTTGGTGGCGGGCAGCTCTGGCGCGTTCTTCCACATCGCCGACCGAGTGATTCAGATGGACTGCTATCGGCCGGTGGACATCACGCAACGGGTGAAGGAACTATGCGCGCAGCACGAGGCGCCCGCGACGAGCGCCCCCACGTTCAGGATGCCGCGAGGCGGGCGCACGATGCCGACGTTCGCAGCGGCAGGCGCGAACGATGCACGCGAAGGCAGCGCGCAAGGCCGCGACGACGAACGCGACAGCGGAAAGGCTCGCGGACGCGGTGGCCGCGGCGGCGCACGCGGACGCGAGCGGCTGAAGGTGCACTCACAGGGGCGCGGCGCGTTCTCGCTGGGTAAGGAGAACGTGGATGTGCGCTTCGTGGAGCAGATCGCCGACTCCGAGCAAACAGTCGCGCTGGCCTATATGCTGCGTTACGGCCTGGAGCGCTTCACAGGCGGCACATGCCCGCTGGCAGAGGCCGCCGATCGCCTCTTCGCCGTGCTGGAGCGCGAGGGATGGGCGCCGTTTTGCGGGTCGTTCGTGCCCTGCGGTCTGGCGAAGCCGCGCAGGCAAGAGGTGTTCGCCGCTCTGAACCGCCTGCGCGGCGACGCGGGAGGATCGAAGCGATAGCCAATTTTCGAAGGTCGAGCGGCCGAGAGCCTTCGCATCGCCGAATCTTCACAGGCGGAGCGCGCGCGTTCCCCTACAATGGAACGTGTCCTGTTCGACCGACGAGCTTCCGCATGCGGGAGGTGCGCATGGGCAACAAACCCGTCATCAGCAAGCAGCAGATCCTCGACGCCGCCTTCGCGCTTGCCAGCGAATCCGGCTTGGCGGGACTCAGCATCCGCGACGTCGCACGCGCCTGCAACGTGGCCGTGGGCACGGTATACAACTCCTACCCCACCAAAAACGACCTCGTCAACGACGTGGTGGGCCGGTTCTGGAACGAGGCGCTGGCCGACCGCATGCCGCACGCCGTGGCCGGCGACGACTTCGTCTGCTTCTGCCAGGAACTCGCCCGACAGCTATCCGAGGCACTCGCGAAGTTCCGCGACGACTGGCTTGTTGAAATCGCGGCGCTCGACGCGCAGGGCCTGGCAACCGCGCGCAAACGCGAAGAAGCGTGCTTCGCGCATATCCGCCGCGGCCTCGAGATGGCGCTCGAGCGCGACCCTCGGGTGTTGCGCGACCGCCTGCGCGGCGCACTGGCCCCCGAGCCGCTGTGCGCGTTCGTATGGGACAGCATGCTGCTGTCCATCAAGCACGGCGACCCAAGCTGTCGAACCCTGTTCGCCCTGATCCGCAGCACGGCGTACGAAATCTGAAGCGCCGGCGGGGCCCCGGCGCTTCGAAGCCCCGCCTGCATCATGCGCGTTTCGAGCACCTACAGCGACGCAAGCACAGGAAGCGCTTTCTCGAGGTCGGCCACAAGGCCGAGGTCGCACTGCTTCATGATCGGGGCGCTCTTGTCCTTGTTAACCGCCACCACGAATTGAGACTCGGCCATGCCAACGGTATGCTGCACCTGTCCCGACACCCCCAAGCCCACGTACACGTCTGGCCTCACCACAGCTCCAGAGACCCCCAGGTAGCGGCTGCGAGCCATCCAACCCTCGCCTTCCGCAATGGGACGCGTGCATGCCATCTCCCCGCCAACGCGCGACGCGAACCGGCGCGCCGCGTCCACGTTTCGCTCGTTCTGGATGCCGCGGCCAACGCACACCACGACCTTCGCAGCGCCAAGGTCCACCGTCTCCTCCTGCCGCTTGCAGCGCTCGACCACCTTGATCGGCCCCGGCTCCACGGAAACCTCCGCGCGTTCCACCGCCCCGGGAGCAGGCGCCTCATCGATCTCGAAGACCCCCGATCCCACCAGCACGATCGCCATCCCCCGCGATCGCTCGACACGCTCCGCCGCGCCGCCGTAAACCAAACGGGCCGTTTCAACGCCGTCGTCATCGAGCGCCATGCGCGAAGCATCGGAAACCACCGGCGCCCCCAGCCGCACGGCGAGGCGCCCGGCAACGCACTGCGTGCGCTTCGAGGCGCACGCCAAGACGAGCGCCGGTCGCTCAGCTTCGATGACCTGCTGAAACGCGAGGGCACAATCCTCGTATAGCGCACCCTCGGGGATCTCGCCCACATAGACCACGCGCGCACCCCATGCGGCGATGCGCTTCGCCTCGGCTTCGCCGCCCGCCCAAAGGGCGATCGGATCGCCGCCCAAGGCGCGAGCGCCGCTGCACAGCCCTTCGTAAGCCTCCGCGGTATCGGCGAACACCGCGATCGTCTTGTCGCTCATGGATTCCTCCTTACAGCCGCTCGCGCACGCGCGCCGCGAACGCCCTGATCGTCTCGTCGTCATCGCCTTCGAACACTTCGCACGCCCGCTCGCGCCGCTCGGGCGCGCACGTGCTCACCACGTCGATGGCCTCATCGACCCCATCGAATCCCACGTCGGCAAGCGACAGCACATGCGAGGGCTTCTTCCCTGCGGTCAAAATGTCCTTCATGGAAGGAATGCGCGGCTCGTTGATGCCGGCGGCCACCGACAGCACGGCCGGCAGAGGCACATCCAAACGCTCCACCACGGCGCCGACTGCGCGCTCGACATGCGCAACTCCGTCGTCGACCTCGATGGCGCTCACGGCATTGATGGCGGGCACCCCCAGCAGCTCCCCCAGCTGCACGCCAACCTGCTGGGCATAACGGTCGGCGGACCCTTCTCCGCACAGCACGAGATCGAACTCGCCCAAGTGCCTGACGGCGGCCGCGAGCACTCGCGCCGTCGTCGTGGACCCCGCCTCGGGAAGCGACGCGTCCCTCACGGCAACGTTTTCATGCGGACCGCGCGCGAGAACGGCCTTCTTCAGCTTCGCGTCCTCCACGGCGTCCCCGCCAACGGTAAGACACACCAGCGATGCACCATGGGCTTCCGCCAGCTGCGCGCCTGCCTCCACAGCGTTCAGATCGTAGTCGCCGATCTTGAGCGAAGCGCGCTCGAACGACAACGTGCGGTCAGCCTGCACAACCGCGTCTTGCTCGTCGGGCACGATCTTGTAGCACACAACGATGTTCATGATCACTCCTTTTCGCGTATCGGGAATGCGGCCCTTCTTCCCCGAAAGCAAAAAGCGTGCCAGTCCGCAGGAGACCGCGTCGGGACGCACTTGCCGCCGCGGGAAAGCACCCCCCCCCCGCAAAGCGCGCAACCCGCATCCTTCGCCGAGATGGGAAAGCGGCCGGATGCGCAGGCGCGCCCGGCCGCGCGACGGGAACGGTCGCTCGGCGAGGCGGCGCTATCGGAGGTGCGGGCAACCAAAGCCGCACGCCGCGTCTGCATGCGCCGCGGAGCGATCCGCATCGTTTGCCTTCGCTATGAATCTTATAGAGCGCGCATGGCACGACCTCTATAATGGGGCAAGGCGCACCGGGCGAAGCACGAAGGAGGAGCGGGACGAGCATCATGAACCGCATGTCGAAAGAGCACGATTATCAGGGAGTGCATAAGCGCAATGCGCAGCGCACCCCTGCCCCCCTCGACACAGACGCCGTCGGTGCCCCCTCCTCCTCCGACTCCGCGCCCTTCCTCGGCGCGTCGTCCCGCGAACGCGAGCGCCATGCATCCGAAAAACCGCCGCGCAGGCCCAACTTCATCACCCGCAGCGTCAACCGCTGGTGCAACCGACTCCTCGGCGCGGTGTCAGAACGCTCGCTGACCAACCAGGAGGCCGAATACGCCGCGCATCGCACCACCCGCGATTACGTATGGAACACCGTGGGCGTGGGAACATGGGGCATGGTGTTCCCCGTCCTCACCATCGTGGTCACGCAGCTTGTGGGCGTGGAGCAGGCGGGCATGTTCTCGCTCGCGTTCATCACCGCCCTCATGCTCATGTTCGTGGGCAACTACGGCGTGCGCACCTACCAAGCCTCCGACATCGACGAAGAGCACTCGTTCGCCGACTATCAGGTGAATCGCTGGATCACCTGCGTGCTCATGCTTGCGGCGGGGGCGGCCTACTGCTCCGTTCGCGGCTATTCGGGCGACATGCTCGTCATCAGCGGGGGCGTGTACGTGTACAAAATGATCGACGCGCTCGCGGACGTGTACGAAGGGCGCTTGCAGCAGGCCGACAAACTGTATTTGGCGGGAGTATCGCAGGCATTTCGTTCGATAACCGTTCTCGTCGTGTTCAGTTTTGCGCTGCTCATCACACGCAATCTTCCCGTGGCATGCGTCGTCATGGCCATCGTCGCCGTGGCAACGTTTCTGTTCCTCACGCTGCCGCTCACGCTGTTCGAAACGCCGAAGTCTCGGCGAGCCAGCCTGTCGAGCGTCGCCACCCTTTTCAAGCAGTGTTTCCCGCTTTTTGTGGCCCTGTTCATGTACAACCTCATCGACAACATGCCGAAGTTCGTCATGGAGGGCGCGCTCTCCTATGATAACCAGCTGTACTTCAACGCTCTGTACTTCCCCGCGCACGCCATCCTGCTTACCGCCGGATTCGTGTACAAACCGCTGACCATGCGCATGGCCCAAGCATGGGCCGACCCTTCAAAACGCAAGAAGTTCAACATCATCATCGTCGCCATGCTCGCCATGATCATCGCCCTCACAGGTGCGGTGATGGTGCTGATGAGCTGGATCGGCATCCCCATCATGGGCTTTTTGTACGGACTCGACTTCGAACAGTTTAGGGAGTTGGCGCTCATCATGCTGGCCGCCGGAGGTGTCACGGCTGCCATCGAGTTCATCTACCAGGTGATCACCGTGCTCAGAAGGCAGCGGGCCGTGACGAAGCTGTACCTGATCACGTTCGGTTTCTCGCTGTTCGTGCCGGTGTTGCTCGTGAACTTCACCGGGCTGCCAGGTGCCGTTATCGGCTACCTCATCGTCATGTGCATCCTGCTCATGTTGCTGTTCTGGGAGTATCTGCGCATCCGCGCCTCGCTCGCTCGCGAGGATGCCGCTCGGGCGGAAGAAGCGCAGGAGGCGGACTTCCATCATCCGCGCCCAAGCGAAGCGCGCGCGCAGCGCGAACGCCGCGAGCGCGCGCATGCGAAGCGGGGGCCGCATCAGCGCGCTGGCGCGCCGAGCGACGAGGCCCTCGACCTGGCCGGAGGTCGCGCCCGCCACGGCCGCCGCTCCTGGGACGACGAGCTCGCCGAAGAGTGACGCCCCGCCCCTTCCCCCCGCGCGCGCCCGGCCCGGGGCCGGCGCCCCTCCGCGGCCCCGCGGGAGCGGAGGGGCGCCGGCACGCAGAGAGACCCGACTCCCAGGGCCGGCAAAACCATAGACCCCCCCCCAGCATGCGGAGGGGCCCCTCGGCGAGCCTCCCCCCTCCGCGGCCGGCGCCGGGAAGCGCGGGGACGAGCGCGGGCCGGGCGCGCAGCAGCAGGCGCCCCCCCTTATCGAATCGCCCCTCGCTACCTCAGCGAAACGGGCCTCTCGCCATCGCCTTCCACCTCAAACCGACATTGGCCGAAAACGGCACGACGGCAGAGTCGCGATACGCTCGCGAGCTACGGCGACGCATCCGTCATGCATCATGCCGGAGGAAAGCGGATTGCCAGATAGACGCCAGCTATCAAGACGGTGAGCAACATGATGGGAAAGCCCGTCTTCAGATACTTCGCAAACGTTATCTCGTAACCGTGCTTCTTGCTGATGTCGGACAGCACCACGTTGGCGCTGGCGCCGATGAGCGTGCCGTTGCCGCCCAAGCACGCCCCCAGCGAGACGGCCCACCACAAGGGCGTCGCGTCCATGCCGGTTGATTCCATGGCCAGCAGAATGGGGATCATCGTGGCCACGAACGGGATGTTGTCCAGAAAGCTCGATATCACGGCCGAGCCGACCAGTAGCACGAGCATGGTGACGAACACGTTGCCACCGGTTGCGTCGATCAGTCCGTTCGCCAACGCGCCGATGACACCGGTCTCCACCAACGCGCCCACAATAACGAACAAGCCGGCGAAAAACGACAGCGTGGTCCACTCCACGTTCGACAGGGCTTCCTCGATGCTCTCTCCCGAGATCAGTATGATGACGCCCGCCGCACCGAGCGCGATGATGCACGACTCCAGCCCGAGCGCACCGTGCGCCATGAAGCCGACCACCACGAGAGCGGTCATGATCACGCTCTGCTTGAGCAGGCGCGGGTTTTTGATCTGCTCGCGCTCGTCCAGCTCCATGACACGTCGGCGATGCTCCTCGCTTACATGCATCGTGCGACCGTACACAAGGTAGAACACGAAGAGCACGGCTATCAGGATAACAACCACGGCAGGAGCGTCGTACACGATGAAGTCGAAGAACGAGTAACCCGCAGCCGAGCCTATCATAATATTGGGAGGGTCTCCGATGAGCGTAGCAGTTCCGCCGATGTTCGACGCGAGGATCTCGGTCATGAAAAACGGGATGGGGTTGACATCGAGCAGCTTGCACACGGTCAGCGTCATTGGGCCGATGAGCAGCACGGTGGTCACGTTGTCGAGAAATGCCGACAGCACAGCTGTGAGCAGCACGAACAACAGCATGATCTTCCATGGGTCGCCTTTGGCGAGGCGGGCGCTCTTGATGGCCAAAAACTCGAATACTCCCGACAGCTTCACCACGGACACGAACAGCATCATACCCAACAGCACGCCTAACGTGTTGAAGTCGATGTGCCCCATCGCCGCATCGAACGGCATCACATGCAGCGCGAGCACGATCATAGCTCCCGTGATGGCAGCAAGCGAACGGTGCAGCTTCTCGGTCATGATCGCTACCATGACCACGACGAACACCGCGATGGCTACTATCTGGCTCACATCCACTGGCTGCTCCTTTTCCGAACGCTGACCGCGACCTGCCCCGCCATGACCAACGCCTTCGCAGGCCGCCACCGACAGCGAAACCCGCGCATTACAGCACGACCTGCGAAAGCATATCGTACGCCACGCTTACGCCGCACCAAGCACGGCGGCGGCATTCTTCCACATGATCTTCTCCCGAACCACGTCGTCGAACGGCAACGTACGGTAGAACTTTATCGCATCCCGGTAATCAACGAAAGGATGCGCGCTGGCGAACAGCATCTGATCAGAAATGACGGTTGACGCAGCTTTGATGAGATTATCGCTACCAGGGAACGATTCGTACTCCGATAGCTCGAAATAGACGTTCTTGTTGCGAAACGCCACGCCCATCATTTCCTCGATGTAGGGCCAGCCACCGTGGCTCACCACGATCTTAAGTTCGGGGAAATCGGCAGCCACCTGGTCGATGTAGCCGGGACGCGCGTAGTCCATCACCGTTTTGGGGGTGTAGCGCGCCGGACCCGACGTGATGACGAGGGGGATCCGCAGGCGCTCGCACGTCGCGTAAACGGGGTAGTAGCAACGTTCGTGAAGCGCCGCCTGCGCGTAGATGGGGTCGAGGGCCGCCCCGCCGAAGCCCCGGTTCTCTACGAGGTCGATGAGCGTTTCCACCGACTCCGAGCCCTTGTGCGGGTCCAAACCTGCGAAACCCACGTACACGTCCGGGTCGAACGCAACGAAGTCGGCAACCTCCTGGTTGTTCGGCGCGAAGCCGTACGTCGTTTCCGCATCGCGCCCCACGATGACCGCCTTGACCACGCCGTCACGTCGCAATTGCGACGTGATCTCGTCCATGCCCTGGGCTTTGGCAACGAAAGCGTCCAGATCAACCCCGTTGGCAAGCAGCCCTTCACGGAAAATAACGCTGTTGGCCAGGCCTTCCAAGGTGGCTTTGCTGTGCGGACGGAACCTGAAGTCGATGACTTTCATGCACTCACCTCTCACTCCTCGTTCGATATCTGCTTGAGCCTTTCGAAGAGCGCGTCGTCCAGCTCCTGATCGCCCAGCTCGTATTCCTTGCCGATGAACGTGTACTTCGTCGTGCCGTAGCGATGGTAACGCAACAGCTCGTAATCGGTGTTCGGATAGCTTCGGGCCAGGTCGCGTATGGCTCTGATGTCGTCTTCCGTATCGTTGAAACCGGGCACCACCGGAGTCCTGACCCGGGTCTTCAATTCCGGATAAGCTTCGCGCATGTTCCTAAACGTGTCGAGCACAACGGAATTGTCCCATCCGGTCCACTCCTTGTGCTTCTGCGCGTCCATGCTCTTGATGTCGAAAAAGGCGTAGTCGAGGTAGGAGAACACTTCCTCAGCCCTCTTCCATGGCACGCAGCCGCACGTTTCTATGGCCGTGTTGATGCCCCGTCTCTTCGCCTCTTTGAGCAGCGCCAAAGCATAGTCTGCCTGAAGAAGCGGCTCACCGCCGCTCAACGTCATGCCGCCGCCCGAGCGGCTATAGAACGTCAGATCGCGCTCCACCTCGTCGACGACATCGCTCGCTTCGCGGTATTCCCCATAGCTGATGATCGCACCCGCCGGACAAACCTTCGCACACTGCAGGCAGTTGATGCAGTTGCCATGATCGATCCAAACCTTGTTGGTGTCCATGAAGGCGATGTTGTGCCTCGGGCACACGCCCTCGCAGAGCAGGCATACGTCCCCTATGCACTTCTCGATGTTATAGGCGATCTGGGGTTTTTCCAACTGCGATTCGGGGTTGCAGCACCACTTGCAACGCAGCGGGCAACCCTTCAGGTAAACGATCGTCCTGATTCCGGGCCCATCGTGCACCGAGTACTTCTGAATATTGAACACGCATCCCTTTTCCACACGCACCTCCCTTCCGCAAGCAAAAGTCGTGCCCCTGCCCAGAGGGATCGGGGCACGATCAATTGCCATAGATACATTCACCGGTGCAGAGCGCCATGCACCCTGAAACTAGATCGTGGCTGTCTGCGTCCTAGCGATGAGATCGTCTTGCAACGACGGCGAGAGGTCGCAGAAGTAAGCGCTGTAGCCCGCGATGCGCACGATGAGCCCACGGTACTTGTCGGGATCCTTCTGAGCGGCAACCAGGGTTTCGCGGTTGACAACGTTGAACTGCACATGCCAGAGCTTCAAATCGCACCAAGTGCGGATAAAGGAGCAGAGCTTGTCCGTTCCCTCCTGCCCCGCTACCGCGCTGGGATCGAACTTGATGTTCAGCAGGCGAGCGGCGCGATCATGGAAGCTCGGGTTCTTCGTGTAGAAGTTGCTCAGAAGCACCGCCGTGGGACCGTTGGTATCATCGCCCTGCGATGCGGACGAGCCGTCGGAGAGGGGGAACCACGCCACGCGGCCGTTCGGAGTAGCGCCAACCACCTCGCCGAACGGAACATGAGAGGTGAACGGCACATAGCGCAGGCAGTAGTTGATCCCCAAAGAACGGGAGTACTTCTCCGTGAACTCAGAGCACACCAAGTCGCACGCCTTGCCTATCTCGTCGGCATACGGATCATCGTTGCCGTACTTCGGCGCCATGCGCAAACGCTGCTGCAGGATCTCGTAGCCCTTGAAGTTGGCCCTCATGGCATCGCGTATCTCGGCCAGGGTGGTGGATTTTTCGTCAAAGACGCACTTCTTGATGGCAGCCAGGGAGTCGACCACGGTTCCGAAGCCCATGGACTCGAAGTATCCGATATCAACGCCACCGGGGATGAACTCCGTGTGCAGGTCGAGGCCCTCCTTCATGCACAGATCGTGCAGAGACGAGCTCATGGGAACAGCGAAATGCTTCTCGCGCAGCCGATCGATGTACTTTTGCTGCACGAAGGCATGCTTCAGCAGGTTGGTGGCCTGCGCCACGTAGGCGTTCCACACATCGTCCCATGTCTTGAGGTCTTCGACCTCGCCCGTCTGAAGGCCCAGCACCTCGTCGCCGGTTTTCAGCGTGCGACCGTTGTACATCACCATCTCGATAGCGGAAGCGAAGTTGATGTACACGCCTGGCGAGGTGAAGGTGTCGCGGTTGGGCATGCGGGCCTCGGCGCAGCCGGAGACGGCATAGTCGTACGCCTCGCCGATCTTCGCGCCGTTGGACACCAGCTGCAGCACGATCTCCTCATCGTTCAGCAGCTTGGGGAACCCGCTTCCTTCTTTGATAGTTTCCGCCACTTCCTCGATGTAGCGCTGCGGCGACAAAGCGTGCACGCGCGCCGCCAGATCGGGATAGTGCATGGGGAATTCGCGCTTCGAGCGCAAGAACAGGTAGGTCAGCTCGTTGGTGGCATCCTTGCCTTCCGAGTTCTGTCCGCCGATGGTCACTGCCTCCCAGTGCGCATAGCCCTCGTTGAAAGCGCCTCCGGTGGTGCTCATGTACAAGTCTATGAACTGGGACATACCCACCCACATGCACTCCAGATACTCCATCGCCTGCTGGTCGGTCAGCTTACCGGCGTCTTTGTCGGCCTTGTAGTAGGGGTAGAGATACTGGTCCATGCGCCCGTTGGATATGATGGTGCCGGTTTTCTGCTCCAAGCGGGAGAACATCTGAACGAACCATTGCGATTGAATGGCTTCGGGGAAATCGCGCGCAGGGTACTCAGGCACGTGACGGCAACGCTCGGCGATCTTCTCCATCTCCTGCTTGCGCACAGGATCCGCGCACTTCTGCGCCTCGCGCTCGTACAGATCGGCGTAGCGGTTGGCCCACAGAACGATAGCGTCGCACACGATGACAATGGCCTCGTAGAAAGGCTTTTTGTTCACGTTGTCCAGAGGATCCATGGGATCGAGGGCGTCGAGCTTCGCCTGCGCTTCCTCCTTGATGCTCTTAAAGCCGCGCTTCAGCACCTTCTCGTAGTCGTGGACCCACTGGTTGGAAGAGCGGAACGAAGCCGTCTCGTTCACAATGAAACGGGAAGTGGCCTTCTCCTCGGGCTCGTAGGTGAGCTTCAAGGTGTCCTCGGGCAGGGCGTTGTACAGATCGTTGAAGAACGTCTTGCCGTCCCAGAAGGGCGCAATGTCGGTGAGGATGGTGTCGATCGTCTCCTCGCTCATGTCGAACGGCGAGGTCGTTCGGGTGGGAAGAAGGCGGATGGCCTCTTCGTAGATGTCGCCGTCAAGCTCGGGATACAGGATGCCGTAACGGCCCTGGCACCCAGCACGGCCGCAGATCAGGCTGTCCTCCTCAACGTACACGGTGATGTTCTTGGCGATGTTCATCATCGCCTTCGCCCAACGCAGGGTAAGGTGCTCGCCCTCGGTGGTGATCATGGACTGCGTGAAGTACTTCGCGCGCTCCGCATCGATGACGGGCTTCAGATTCTGCACGCGATCGAGAATCTTGAACACCCGCTCCCTTCCCTTCTTGTAGCTGGTGTCCCCCTTGGCGATGTCCGCAAGGTGTTGCTCTTGCGGTGACAGCGTCCTGCAGCACTCCGAAACGTTCGACATAGCAGAAATCCTTTCTCACGGCTTTTCAACTTACACAGGAAGACCCTTGAGGAGCCCATCCCGTAAGTCCAACCTTGCGCTTACCGCCACGCGCCCGTCGATCCGTCCTGCTTCGGCAATCAGTCAGGCCATCAAAAACCCGATCAGATTCCAGAACGGGATCAAAATCGCGAACACGAACACCGCGTTCAAAATCGTCTTGACACCCATGATCTTCACAAACTCTTTCAGCGGAATCAGGCCGAACGAGAAGAACAGCAGGTAGTACGCGTACTCGTAGGGCATGATCACTTGGTCTGTCGCGTGGTACATGAGGAAGAACAGCGCCTGCGGATCGATGCCTACGGCGTTGGTGATGCTCACGAACGGAACCGCGAACGCCGACCAGATGGCCAAAGGGGTCATGATGAAGTTCAACAGGAAGCACAGCACGTAGACCACGAACAGCACGAGCGTCGCCGAGCAGTCCTGCAAAGCAGGGATGGCGATATCCGCAATTATGTCGCCGATGCCCAGCGAGGACGTGCTGGATCCGATAGCCATGCAGGCGCCGATGAAGAAGATGAAGCCGTAGTCTATCTTCTTTAGGTCCTCGCTGTCCCCGACGGCAATGCCCGGCAAGAACAGCAGCATGGGCACCGCGGTGAAAATCCAGCCGGCGCTCACGCCGTGCAGCGGCTGAGTCACCAGAAGGGCGACCAAGAGCACGCTGACGGCAATGCACTTCTTCTCCTGCAGCTGCATCTTGCCCATGTCGGCAAGCGCGCCCACGAAGTACTCCTTGCCGGACAAGGGCTTCGACGGCTTGAACATCAGCAGGCACACGCCCATCAGAAGCAGGAAGAACACGATGCTGATGCAATTGTTCATAAAGTAGCTGCCCCATGTCACGTTCAAGGGGCCCGTCACCTGCTCGCCCACGCCAAACACGACGAGGGTATGCGGGTTGTACAGGAAGAAATGCGTCGACAGCGACAGCACCGCACCGCTCAGCATGATGCCAGCCGCGTCCTTTCCCTTGCCAAGATGCAGCGCCTTGCAGATGCCGTACGACAGCGGAGCGACCGCCATGAACCCTTGGCCGGGCATGATTATGGTGAGAACGATGCTCGCCAGGCCTAGACCGACGATGATGCCCCGGTAGCTCGCACCCGTGAGGATGATGCACTTGTACGCGATGCGCTTCAGCAGTCCCGACTTCTGCAGGATCGCCGCCAGGATGATGCCACCTAAAATCATCCAGATGGTGTCGCCCGCCCACACCGAGTAGATGTCTGAGGGCTGCGCGACTCCGAATATCACATAGCTTACCGGCAGAAGGATCGCCACCGCCGTCTGTGGAACATTGCCGAAGCAAAACGTCATGACGGCCATGGACGTGATGACAAAATAGCGCTGGATAACTGGGGTGAACGTTTCGTTCGTGGGAATCAAGAACAGCAGAAAAGGCACCCCGAACGTCATAATCCCCTGGATGGCGGCTTTCTTGGAAAAGCGCAGGCCCCCTATCCTTCCCTGAGCGTCCAAACGACCCCTCCTCTCATGTAAGGCAGATCATGCAGCTCGCGTCATCGCCCTTCGCCGCATCCCGGCTGCATCGCTCTCCGAAAAGCGGCCCGACGATATTCCCTCTCGGCGAGGACAGACCATGCAACCCGCATCGCTGCCGTCATGCGCAGCCGTCCCCATCCGTTTTCAAAACCCCTCATTCGAACCCTGCTCTTGCCCACAGTATAGGGACGGGAAAACCTGTGCGCAGGACGGAGCAGCCGATATCCTTTGCCCCGCATGGGCGTATGCAAGGCAAAGCTGCATATCTTGCCCACATACCGCGTCTCACCCCACCTCGCATCTATAAACTAAGGGCATCCCGCTTTCCTTATGCTCTATGCCAAGCGAATGCTTTTTCTCGGTCGTAATTCATGAGGGAGGAATGCCATGCGTTTAGAGCAATTGTCAGGATTAGCCGAAATAGCCAAATGTTGCTCGATAAGCATGGCCGCCAAGAACATTCACATATCCCGCCAAGCCTTGGACAACTCGATGCGCACCTTGGAGCGCGAGCTTGGCTGCCAGCTCCTGGAACGCAGCGAGCGGGGTGTCCGCCTCACCGAGAACGGCAAGAAGGCGGTCATAGCCGCTCGGGACATCTTAGCGAGGCTAGACGCCTTGTATGCGGACCTCGCCAACACCGCCAGCCCCCGGGAGCGCATCCGCGGCGAGCTGAGCATCAGCATATCCCCCATGCTCGGCGTATCAGTCCTGCCTTTCGCCTTTACGGAATTCCGCTCCCTCTATCCCAACGTTGCCGCCTTCACCTGCGAAAAGTATCGGCAGGACATCATCGGCCAGATCGCGGAGAACATCACGACATGCGGGATCCTGCTGGTGTCCAAACTTCTGGTCGAGTTTTTTGACGGCATTCCCGACGATATCGAGCTCTTCGAGCTGACGACCTTCCGCACCTACGCCGCCGTGTCGCCGCAGCATCCCTTGGCGAACCGAAAGACGCTCACGGTCGGAGCCTTGTCCCAATACCCGATCATCGTGTACGAAGTGGGCGGGGCTTCGGGCGTGCACTCCCTCTCCAAGTTAGCCGATTTCGACGTCAGCCTTTCCACCAACAACCCCGTCTTGTGCAAAGACGAGCTGAACAAAGGACGTGCCGTGATGTACAGCTTCCAACCCTACGTGCAGTACAACGTCTTCCCCGACTTCGTGCACATCCCCCTCAGCGACAAGCGCGCCACACTCACCGCCTTCGTCGCCATCAACAAAAACATGCCGCGTCAAACACGGGAGATCGTATCCGCATTCGTGAACGTGTTCACGCGATACCTGTAGCCCACACCGTTTCGCAACGGGGCGGGCGCTTAGGCTTTAGCCTCGATGCCCCGTTCGCGCAGAGCAGACCTGTCGGCTCGTCCGGCCAAAGCGCCCCGCTCGCCCGACCCCGAGCGCAAACGAACCGGGATCGAAGAGAGCGAACGCGCAGAACCAGCAGTGCACCCTTACCGTCCGCGATGACGGATCGGTGGAATATAATGAGATGGAACGCGCTCGGAGCGCTCCATCTGCCCTATCGGAAGGCGACCGCCCATGACTTTGCAGCAGCTGCGCTACCTTATCGCCATCGCGGAGCACGGTTCCATCAATGCCGCCGCGCAGAACCTGTACGCCTCGCAGTCGAACCTATCCACCGCCATGAAGGAGCTCGAGCGCGAATTGGGCATCACCGTGTTCACGCGCAGCAACCGTGGCGTGACGCTCACCAACGACGGCACCGAGCTTTTAGGCTACGCGCGCCAGGTTATCGAGCAAGCCGACATGCTAGAGGCGCGCTACGCCGACAAAGGAGCCGCCCACCTGCGCCTCGCCGTGTCCACCCAGCATTACGCGTTCAGCGTGCAAGCCTTCGTGAACGTGGTGGAGGCATGCGAAGGCGAGGAGTACGAATTCGTGCTGCGCGAAGCCACCACGGCCGAGATCATCGACGACGTGCGCGCATTCCGCAGCGAGGTGGGCATCCTCTACACCGACGATTTCAACCGCCGCGTGCTGCGCAAGGCCTTCGACGACGCTGACGTGACCTATTCCCCCTTGTTCGATGCGCGCGTGCACGTATTCGTAGGCGAACATCATCCGCTAGCCGACCGCACGCTGATCAAACCCGAGGATCTGGAACCATACCCGCGCTACTCTTTCGAGCAAGGCGCCACGAACTCGTTTTACTACTCCGAGGAACCGCTCGCCCACCTACCGCACAAGCGCAACATACGCATCTCGGATCGAGGTACGCTTACCAACCTGCTGACCAGCTACAACGGATTTACGTTGTCAACCGGGGTGCTGTCGGCCGAAATGCACTCGGGCATTGCGAGCATCCCGCTTGCCGTGGACGAGACGATGCAGGTGGGCTACCTCATGCACAACGAGCGCCGCCCGAGCCCCTTGCTGCTGCGCTACATCGACGAGCTGCACGCCGTCATCAAGGCGAACCCCACCGTCGTGGCGCACCGCCACTCGAGCCCCGCGCTGTAAGAAAGAGGCGCGAAACGGAAACGAGATGCGAAAAAGCGCGAGATGCAGAATGCGAACGTGAAGCACGATACTCCAACGCGAGAAGGCCGGACGAGAAAGGCGCGTCGCCCGACATCCAGTGCAAAGCGCACGACGTAGCGGCGCCCAACGACTCCAGCAACCAAACTAACGCCAGAACCGCAAGCAGAACATCGATGAGGCCAAACGCGCAACGAAGCCGCGCGAAACGCAAAAAATGCGGAAGCCGATGGGCGCGCAGCAAAAGCCTCCGACAACAGACGAGAGAACCTTCCCAATGTTTCACGTGAAACATTCGTTCGTATCAGATGCTCACTCCAGACATGCAATACGGGCATCAACGCGGACAGCGGTGTGCGTCGCCCCCTGAAAGCGCCCTCGCCCTCGTCCGTGCGAAAGGCCGGCGCCCCCCGATGAAGGGGGGACGTCGGCCTTTCCTGAAAGGTGGCCCCACAGGGAGGGAGGATGCGGGGCCGAATCGTCACACGAAGCGACAAGGCGCGGCGAGGATCAGCGCATAGTGTTGCTCACATAGGGGGTCTTGTCCTTCAGCAGCACGTCGTGCGCGCCGCCCTCCACGATGGACGTGGCAGACACCAACGTGAGCTTCGCCTTGTCCTGGAACTCGGGGATGGTGAGCGCGCCGCAGTTGCACATAGTGGACTTCAGCTTGAGCAGCGTCACGTCCACGTTGTCCTTCAAGCTGCCGGCGTAGGGCACGTAGCTGTCCACGCCTTCCTCGAACGTGAGGTTCTTCTTCTTGCCGCCCAAGTCGTAGCGCTGCCAGTTGCGCGCGCGAGCCGAACCCTCGCCCCAGTACTCCTTCATGTAGGTGCCGTTCACCATCACCTTGTTCGACGGGCTCTCGTCGAAGCGGGCGAAGTAGCGGCCCAGCATGACGAAGTCGGCGCCCATGGCCAGCGCGAGCGAGATGTGGTGATCGTAGACGATGCCGCCGTCGGAGCACAGCGGGATGTAGACGCCCGTCTCGCGGAAGTACTCGTCGCGCGCCTTCGCCACCTCGATGGTGGCCGTGGCCTGACCGCGGCCGATGCCCTTCGTCTCGCGCGTGATGCAGATGGAGCCGCCGCCGATGCCGATCTTCACGAAGTCGGCGCCCGCCTCGGCCAGGAACCGGAAGCCGTCGGCATCCACGACGTTACCCGCGCCGATCTTCACCGTGTCGCCGTAGTGCTCGCGCACCCATTCGATGGTCATCTTCTGCCAGTCGGAGAAGCCCTCGGAGCTGTCGATGCACAGCACGTCCGCGCCGGCCTCCACGAGCGCCGGCACGCGCTCGGCATAGTCACGGGAGTTGATGCCCGCACCCACCATGTAGCGCTTGTGCGCGTCCAGCATCTCGTTGGGGTTGGACTTGTGCGAATCGTAGTCCTTGCGGAACACGAGCGCCACCAAACGGTCGTCCGCATCCACGATGGGCAGGGAGTTCAGCTTGTTGTCCCAGATGATGTCGTTGGCAACCTTGAGCGTGGTGTCCGCAGGCGCCACGATGAGCTTCTCGCGCGGCGTCATGAAGTCAGCCACCTTCTCGTCCAATCCCATGCGCGACAGCCGGTAGTCGCGGCCGGTCACGATGCCCAACAGCTTGCCGTGCGCCGTGCCGTCATCGGTGACGGGCATGGTGGAGTGGCCATGCTCCTCTTTGAGGGCCACCACGTCGGCCAGCGTCATGTCGGGCGAGAGGTTGGCATCGGAGGTGACGAAGCCGGCCTTGTAGTCTTTGACGCGCGCGACCATGGCCGCTTCGTCTTCAATGGACTGGTTACCGTAGATGAACGACAGGCCGCCCTCAGTGGCCAGCGCCACCGCCATGCGGTCATCGGACACGGCGGTCATGATGGCCGACACCATGGGGATGTTAAGCGAAAGCGGGCACTCTTCCTCGCCTTTGCGGTACTTCACAAGCGGAGTCTTCAAGCTCACAGCCGTAGGCACGCACGATGCCGGGGTATGTCCCGGAACCAACAGGTACTCGTTGAAGGTACGGGACGGCTCGTCGAAGTAGTAGGCCATGGCTCCTCCATCTGCGGTCGGCGCGGTCTGCGCATGGATGCGGCGCGGGTGTCTCAACGCGGCGGGTGAAAGTATCCCGTCAAGCATCCGTTGCTCGGGTGTTGCTTGCTATTATAGCCACGCGATCGCCACCCGCGCGAGGCTTGTTGTGGGAAAACTCCGAATATGGAGAAATATTCGCGACCCGAACGGCGACGGCGACGCTCAGGGGCGCGCGGGGACGACGGTGCAGCAGCGCGCGACGGAGAGGGCGGCATGACGGGGCCGCACGAGAGGACGGCGCAAACGCAGCAAGAAGAGACCGTCCCAAACGCGCAACGAAGAAGGCCGTGCAGCAAGATGCTCGTTATGGTAATAGATTCAGAAATTTTCAGTGATATCTTACCGTAAGGAAGATGAAACAACCCTAGAAGGCCCATCCGGCACGCTTTTCAGCGTGCGAACAAGCGATTTCGGTACAATATCACGAAAAACTGCCAATAACTTTACCGTATGTGACCTCTTCCACGAACTTTCGGTAAACTATCAAGAAAAACTTTTCAATCCCTTACCGTATGCGCATCAAGGAGAAGAGCGGAAGGCAGAAAGGCAGAAGGAGCGCGGGAAGCGGAGGGAGGGAGGTGAGCGCATCCCGCGCAATCATCGCCCAGCGCCCTCGCCCGCGCGTCGCTCCACCATGCTCATGAGCTCTTGCTTGGAATGGACGCCCGTCTTCGCATAGATGCGCTTGATGTGCGCCCATGCGGTGTTCTCGGAGATGACCAACGTCTCGGCGATGAACCGAGCCGAACGGCCGCGCGCCAGATAGCCAAGGATCTCGCGCTCGCGACGCGTGAGATCGAAGCGAGCCGCCACTGCATCGGCCCCCGCGGCAAGCGCGTCCTCGACAACAGGAGCAACCCCGGGCTCGCGCTTCGCACGCAGCAAGTCGCTCGAAACCCCTCTCGCCGAAGCAGCCGCATCTACCGCCGCCTGGGCATCCGCGCCCGCGTCAGCGCTCCTCAAGCGGCCCTCCCCCGCGCAATCGCCCGTCGACGCCCACGCCGACGCACGCCTCTCCCCATCTGCGCCCGCAGCAGCACGCACTCTCCCCGCGCCAGCATCCCGAGCGACAGCGCTCGCCCTTCCCGCGCCCTCGACCTGCGCGGCGCTAACCGGCTCCCCTCCCTCCGCACGCGGGCCCGCTGCTCCTGCAGGATACACGCGCCGCAGCACCACCAGCAGCACGAGGGCCAGCGGATAGATGGCCGCGAACGCCAGCAGCGTCAAAAGCGACAGCCCGTAGTCGGCGCTCAGCGCACCGAGAGCGATGCCGATGCCCAGCCCGACGGCCAGAAACAGCCCCGACCCTCCCGAGTACGCGCTCGACAACGCGTAGACCGAGATGCCCAGCGCGCGTGCTCGATCAACGATGAACAGCAGAAACACCATGCCGCACACGTCGTAGCACGCGATCATCACCAATCCTGCCAGTCCGCCGAGCACCTCGCCGAAAAACGGCAGCAGCGACAAAAGCACCAGCATGACCGGCAGACAGCCCTTGTACACCGCCGTGGGATCGGGATGGCGCATGGTCAGACCCGCCACAACCGCCGTGAGCATCGTGGCCGCCACGAGAGGCATCCACATGTTCACATCGCCCACGATATGCTCCGACTGCGACCCGAGCACCGTGGTGTGCAGAATGCCCACCACGCCCACAAGGACGAACAGGCACAAGCACGCTTGCAGCAGCCGAAACCGCTCATCCGACCGCTCCGGCAGCAACGGAGCCCTCTCGGGAAACGCGACCTTGCGCTTGAGACGCGAAAGCAGCAGCGCCGACGTCGCAACCGCCGCGATGGAGAGCACGCTGGCCGCGAACGAAGCCAAAAGCGGCGCCACCGACACAAGCGCGCACTGCACGACCAGCCCGCCGAGAACCTGGCATACGCCGGTCGTCGCGTCGGATTCCGCAGCGAACACCTCAAGCCACGCGGCATTGAGCACCGTCAACGCGAAGCCGCACAGAAGGCCGTACAGCGCAGCGGTAGCGCCCACGGGCAACCCCGTCATCACGCCCGTCGCGCTCAGAAAGAACCCGATGAGCAGTGCGATGACGGCAGGCACCTGAGACAGCCTTCCCGGACGCAAACGCCCCGTTCCCACCAGCAGCAAAACAGCGAAAGCCGTGACGAACGACGCCGCGTTCATCGTGAACATGAAATCGAGTTCGGACACGAACCCAACGCTCGAGGACACCGACCCCATCGCCGTGATATAGGCAACCGAAATCGCGGCCTTGCACAAGCCGAACCCCGCCGCCCCCAGCACTCTGTCAGAAAACCCGTTTGCCACGCCACCTCCTCCCTTCGCTATTGTAGCCGCTCTTCCCGCCTGATGAGGCGTGATCGCGCGGAAAACGACGGCGCTGGTCGGCTGATGGACATCGCGTGAACAGGAGAAATGCAAAAAATAACCGAAAATCGGGGAGGGGTGCGCACCCCTTCGCGCCGAAAAGCACCCACGGTCGGTGTCGACCCTCCCCTTCACGCGCCTCATACTGGAACCCGTCCACCCCGCACGGCAACGACGGCACGAGAGTTCGGATGCGCCCCTCGGGCAGCACCAGGCCGCAACCCGGATGCGCTCGCCGGATGCGCCCGAGCGCCAGCGGGGCCGCCGCCAATGGCGCGCCCCCGGCAACGCCGAAGCCGTTCGGATCCAGAGCAAGGAGGGAACAACCATGGAACTTGACCGCAGGAACTTTCTCAAGGGGTCGCTCGCGCTCGGCAGCGTCGCCGCGCTCGGCGCCCTGGCCGGATGCGCCGCGCCGCAACAGGCAGCGGACGACCAAGAGGATGGAGCCAAGCCGCAAAAGAGCGTCCCCGAAAGCTTCACCGACGGCAAGTGGATCGGCACGGCCATGGGCCACGACGACACGCTGTACGTGCAGGTGACCGTGGCTGGCGGCGACATCGCCGGCGTGAGCGTGCTGCGCTGCGACGACACGATCGGCATCGGTTCGACCGCCGCGCCGATGATGGCCGCGCGCATCCTGGAATCCAAGAACCTCGATGTGGACACCGTCACCGGAGCCACCACCACTTCGATGGCCGTCCAAACCGCCGTGGCCGACGCCATCACGAACGCCGGCGGCGATCCGAAAGATTACCGCCTGGGCACCACCGCCCCCAGCGGCGGCACCGCGCAAACCGCCGAAGTGGACGTGGCGCTCATGGGTGCCGGGACCGCGGGCCTTGTCGCGGCGACGCGGCTGCTGGAAGCCGGGAAGTCCGTCATCCTGTTCGAAAAGCAGGACATCGCCGGCGGTTCCATGCCCATGACATACTCGGGCGTGGCCTCCGCGGAATCGCAGCTGCAGACGAACTACGCCCTCGGCCGCGCCGACGAGAACCCCATGTACAAAAAGGAGCTCATGCTGGGCGTCATGCAGAAGTACCTCGTCGCCGAGAACGACCGCTTCGACGGCGCGATGCCGTACCAGACGGCCATGTACTCGAACTCGGGCCAGCTCGTCGACTGGATGCATGACATGGGCATCGGCTTCTACAGCCTGGGCGTGAACAAAGCCTACGGCGTGACGCCCTACCTGGCTCCGGGCTGCTACATGGGCGGCTGCGGCTACGCGAAGGACTTCCTCGTGGACCGCGTGGGCGCGCTCGGCGGGCAGATCGTGTACGCCACGAAGGTGACCGAGCTTGTGCAGGACGCCGACGGACGCGTCACCGGACTTAAAGCAGAAGGGCGCGACGGCTCCACCTGGACCGTCACGGCGAAGGCAGTGTGCCTCACGTCGGGCGGCTTCGCAGCGAACGAGGAGATGCTCAAAGAGCACTATCCCGATTACGCCGAGTTCAAGTTCAACTGCGCCCCCGGCTCCACCGGCGACGGCATCGAGCTGGGCATGCAGGCGGGCGGCGCCATCGAGTGCATGGGACGCGAGCTGGGCGCGTTCTTGTCCACCACGAACCAGGCCGGCTCGAACTTCGAGATCGCCTTCCTGTACCAAACCACGCCGGGCATCCTCGTGAACGCCTCGGGCAAGCAGTTCGGCAACATCATGTCGGACAACCACGGCGTGCTCGGACGCGCGCTCCTCGACGAGGCCAACGGCGGCGCGTTCTACTACATCACCGACGAAGCGGGCCGCATCACCACGAACAAGAACGAGCTGTACGCCATGGACACCTACAAGTGCCTCGAACATCGCGGCGACATGGTGCACTACGATTCCGTGGAAGCCGCAGCCGAGGAATTGGGGCTTCCCGAGCTGGCAGCCACGCTCGAGACGCACAACGCCCACGCGCTCGCCGGCGAGGAAGACGAGTTCGGACGCTCGAAGCTGCCCTACCTCGACACGCACGACGGCATCTGGGTGATATCCTGCATTCCCACGTTCTACCTGACCACGGGCGGGCTTGTCATCGACACCGCCGGACGCGTGCAAAACGACGCCGGCGAGGCCATCCCCGGCCTGTACGCGGCAGGCGACGTGTGCGGCTCCATCGAAGAGAAGGACGGCCGCCCCTACGCCATGGGCTTCGACGCCGCCTTGAACTACGGCTACCTCATGGCCGAAACCGTGAAGGTCGAGATCTAGAAGGTGAAAGGCGGCTGCTTCCACCGGCGGCACCGACGGAAGCAGCCACGAAGAGAACCGCCGCCCAACGTCCGGTTTCCACGTCCGCCCTCCGCGCCGCGGAAACCGGACTCGCACGCTGCACCATGGCCAGGTGCGCTACGCCATCCCCAGCCATGTTCGCACGATGGGAAGGTAGCCAGCCGCAAGCACCGCCGCGATCAGCGCCGGCAGAACGAAGCGCACGTAGCCGCGCGCCCAACGAGGAAAGCGCAGCCCTTCGCCGGTGTCGGCCTCGCGCACGAACGCGTCCCAGCCCCACCCGCGCCTCATCGTACAGAACAGCAGCAAGACGAGGCTGCCGATGGGCAGGATCGTGTTCGAGATGAGAAAATCCTCCACGGCCTGGATGTTGCCGATGCCGGGCACCTCGAAACCCGCCCACACGTTGAAACCCAGCACGCATGGCAGCGACAGCACCGCGATCAGGACACCGCTCACAACGCACGCCCTCCCGCGCGGCACGCCCCATTCGTCCATGCTGAATCCGACGATGTTCTCGAACACCGCGATGACGGTGGAAAGCGCGGCGAAGCTCATGAACAGGAAGAACAGCGCGCCCCACAGCTGACCCAGCGGCATCTGCGAGAACACCGCGGGCAACGTGACGAACACAAGCCCCGGCCCTGCACCTGGCTCCACCCCGAAGGCGAAGCACGCCGGAAAGATGACGAGACCCGCCATCACGGCCACCAGCACGTCAAGCCCGGCTATGCCAAGAGCCTCGTCCGTCAGCCGACGCTCTTTCCCCAGATAGCTTCCGAAGATGGACATAGACCCCATGCCCACCGACACCATGAAGAACGCCTGCCCCATGGCCGCGAACACGGCCTCAAAAAACGTCGACCACTGCTCGGCAGGCGTCGCCCCTGCGAACAGCTTTCCGAAATCGGGCATGAGATAGAACGCAAGGCCCTCTCCCGCCCCCGGCAACGTGACCGCACGTACGCACAGCACCGCCAGCACCACGAACAGCGCCGCCATCATCACCTTCGTGACGCGTTCGATGCCCTTCTGCAGGCCCGCGCGCGTCACGAGCACGCCAACAGCAACGGTGACCAGCATGTACGCCGCCGATTCCACGGGATTCGCCAGCAATGCGTCGTAGATTTCCTGCGCGCCCGCCGCATCCAGACCCTCAAACGCGCCCGCCATGCTGCGCACCATAAACGCGAGCATCCAGCCCGTCACCACCGTGTAGAACATCATGAGCAGGTAGTTTCCGGCCAAAGCGACCCATTTGAACCGGTGCCACCGCGTACCGGGAGGCTCGAGCGCGTTGTAGCTGCGCGCAATGCCCTTGCGGCTGGCGCGCCCTGCGGAGAACTCCATCACGAGGATGGGAAGCGCGAACACCAGCAAAAAGAACACGATGAGCAGCACGAACGCCGCACCGCCGTACTGCCCCACAATGTAGGGGAACCTCCACACGTTGCCCAACCCGATAGCGCATCCGGCGCTGATCAGGATGAACCCCAGACGAGATCCGAATTTCTCCCGATCCAACGAAACCTCGCTCACAACCAAGGCGTCCAACCGACAAAACCAAGCATGCATGAACCGCGCAAGCAGTGTAGCGAAGGATTGCCCGCAGCGGATCGAAATCCTTCTCCATCCATGCGCTTTCTATCTCTGCAGCCATGCACGAGCGAGCGCTCGCAAGTCCGCGTGTCCGCGCGCCCACGCATGGCCGCGTGCCCATATGTCCGCGTGTCCGCATGTCCGCGCGCCCGATAAAACGCTCGTGCAGCGAAACGGCCCGGAAATGGCCACGAAACCGCGTTCTCGCACGGAATACGCGCCGTTGCGTGCCTTTTGCCCGCCCACCTCCGATATCTGCCAACATAATGCCTGGTCACGATAAACGGAGCCGCCCTTTTCGGAACGGCCCCGTGCCAGAACTCGGTTTCGTGGCCAAAATCGGCCGCCAAACGAACATGCGAGGCGATACGAAGAAAGCGTGAAGCCTTCTCCGGGACGTAAGAAGGGTTTGGGGGGCTCGGCGCGGACGCGAGCGCGGTTCAGGAGCAGGCTCGCACCCAGACGCAAGCGCAAGTCCAAGTGCGAACGCAAGCGCGTCCGGACGCACGCCCAACCGCGCACCCGGACGCAACAGGACGCAGCCCGGAAAAGCGCACCTACGCGTTCCTCAAAAACGCCTCGTAGCCCTTGCGCGCCTCGTAGATGTCGGCCTTGCTGGACACCTCCCACGGCGAGTGCATCGACAGCACGGCCACGCCGGAGTCGATGACGTCCATGCCGTACTTCGCGGGGATGTAGGCGATCGTCCCGCCACCGCCCGCATCGACCCGCCCCAGTTCGGCGGTCTGGAAGGCCACGCCCGCATCGTCCATGATGCGGCGTATGCGCGCCACGTACTCGGCGCTTGCGTCGTTGGAGCCGCTTTTGCCGCGCGAGCCCGTGTACTTGTTGAACACGAGGCCGCGACCCAGATACGCGCTGTTCTTCGCCTCGAACACGCTCGCGTAGGCGGGATCGAACCCTGCGGACACGTCGGAGGACAGCATGCTCGACGCCGCAAGCGCGCGACGCAGGGGCAACGGGCCGCCCTCGCCAGCCAGCTCCATGATCTCGGCAACGGCGTTCTCGAAGAACTGCGATGCCATGCCGGTGGCGCCCACGCTGCCGATCTCCTCCTTGTCAACGAGCACGCACACCGCCGTCTTGTCGGGCACCTCGTCGCCCAGCGCCAGCTGCGCTGCGAGCGACGTGTAGGCGCACACGCGGTCGTCCTGCCCGTAACCGATCACCATGCTGCGGTCGAAGCCCAACTCGCGCGCGCGGCCCGCTGGCACCACCTCGATCTCGGCCGACAGGAAGTCCTCCTCGTCGATGCCGTACTTCTCGGCCAGCAGCTTGAGGGCGAAGGCCTTCACCGGCTCCTTCTCGGCATCCTTCGCATCGTCGCCCTCGACGACGAGGGGACGGTTGCCCATGAGGATGTCCAGATCCTCGCCCTCCACCACCTCGTTGGCCTTCTTCGCCATCTGCTTTCCGGCCAGGTGGATGAGCAAGTCGGTAACGCAGAACACAGGGTCGCCCGCATCCTCGCCCACCTGCACGTCCACCACCGTGCCGTCCTTCTTCGCCACCACGCCGTGCAGCGCCAGCGGCAACGTCACCCACTGATACGCCTTGATGCCGCCGTAGTAGTGCGTATCGAGGTGCGCCAAGCCGTTTGCTTCGGAGAACGGGTTCTGCTTGAGGTCGAGGCGCGGCGAGTCGATGTGCGCACCGAGGACGTTCATGCCCTCGGCAAGCGGCCGCGCGCCGAGATGCGCCAAAACGAGCGCCTTGCCATGCGAGAGCGCCCACACCTTGTCGCCCGCTTTGAGCGCGCGCCCCTCGCGCACCGCCTCGGCGAGGCTGCGGTAGCCGCACGCTTCGGCCTGCGCGACCGCCGCGGCGGCGCACTCGCGCTCGGTTTTGTTCTCGCTGATGAAATCGATGTAGTCGGCGGCAAGCCGCTCAAGCGCCTCGAGGTCGGACGTATCGTAGCGCTTCCATGCCACTTCGTGTTCCATGCGCGGTCCTTTCGCTCGCAAACAGCGCCGCTTCGCGCATCGCATGTCCGCGCCGCGCGGCGCCCTTCGGTTCGTTCGCGCCTATTATGCCGCATTTTTCGCCCGACGGGGGCACCCGCCCGCCGAAAGGCAACGCACCGAAAACCCGCACCGAAAACCCGAGCGGCGCGCTTTGGCTTCGACGACAGCCCGACATTCCGACTCCCCACCGCGCGCGATGCAAGGCAGACGCCCCTTTCGCGACGCCCTATCGCAAGCGCCATCTTCAGCACCCCGCCCCTTCCCCGTCTTCGCAGCGCGCTCGAACCCGAAAGCGGAACTTCGCCCCCACCGCAGCGTGCGAAAGGTAACCGTTCGGTAAACTCGGTGGAGATTGAGCATTCCCACCGTTCGGAAGGCGGGAAAATCTACCATGTTCAACAAAACGGCAACCTTCGCATGACACGCGCGCGACGCCTGCCGGCAACGCGCGCCCTGAAAGGCGCACCATGCTCCAACTGCTCAACATCTGCAAGTCCTACACCACGGCCAGCTTCACGCAGACGGCCCTCGACAACGTGTCGGTGGCCTTCCGCGACAACGAGTTCGTGGCGGTGCTCGGCCCCTCGGGGTCGGGCAAGACCACCATGCTCAACATCATCGGCGGCCTCGACCATTACGACTCGGGCAACCTTGTCATTGACGGCATCTCCACCGAGCAGTACAAGGACAAGGATTGGGATGCCTACCGCAACAACCGCATCGGCTTCGTGTTCCAAAGCTACAACCTCATCCCCCACCAAACGGTGCTGGCCAACGTGGAGTTGGCGCTCACGCTGTCCGGCGTGTCGCGCACCGAGCGGCGCGAGCGCGCCGTGCGGGCGCTTGAGCGCGTGGGCCTCGGCGAGCACGTGAACAAAAAGCCCAGCCAGCTCTCCGGCGGTCAGATGCAGCGCGTGGCCATCGCCCGCGCCCTCATCAACGACCCGGAGATCCTTCTGGCCGACGAGCCCACCGGCGCCCTCGACTCAAAAACGAGCGTCCAGATCATGGACCTGCTCACCGAGATCGCCAACGACCGCCTCGTCATCATGGTCACGCACAACCCCGAGCTGGCCGAGCGGTACGCCACCCGCATCGTGAACCTGGCCGACGGCGTCATCAGAAGCGACACCGACCCCTTCCACCCCACCGCCGAGGACTTGCGCGAAAGCGACAAGCCCGTACGTCGCACGAAGATGTCGTTTCCCACGGCGCTTTCGCTGTCGTTCAAGAACCTCATGACGAAGAAGGGCCGCACGCTCATGACGGCGTTCGCGGGCTCCATCGGCATCATCGGCATCGCGTCCATCCTGGCGCTCGCGAACGGCGTGAACAACTACATCAAGTCGGTGGAGGAGGAGACGCTGTCCGAGTACCCGCTGCAGATCCAAAGCAGTGGCGTCGACCTCACCTCGGCGCTCGTGGGCACGAGCGCCGAAATGGGCGAGACGGCCGCGAGCGCCGAAGAGGGCGGCGATTCGGTGCACGTCATCGATATGGTCACCAACATGTTCGCGAGCATCGGCAGCAATGACCTGGCCTCGCTCAAGGAATACCTCGACAGCGGCGAGAGCGGCATCGAGGAGTACACGAGCGCCATCGAGTACTCCTACGACGTGACCCCGCAGATATTCAGCTCGGACGCGGAGGCGCTGCATCAGGTGAACCCGGACACGTCGTTCTCGATGCTGGGCCTTGGGTCCGCGACCAGCTCGAACAACATGATGTCCACCATGATGAGCACCGACATGTTCTTTGAGATGCCCAACGACCCCAACCTGTACGAGGGGCAGTACGACGTGAAGGCCGGACGCTGGCCCGAGCGCTACAACGAATGCGTGCTCGTGCTCACCGGCAGCGGCGGCATGAGCGACTTCATGCTGTACACGCTGGGGCTGCGCGATTCGACCGAGCTCGACGAGATGGTCAAGCAGTTCGCCGCCGAAGAGGACGTGGCCACCCCCGACGACATCGAGGATCCCTCCTACGACGAGATTTTGAACACCACGTTCAAGCTGGTGAACGCCGCCGACTACTACGTCTACGATGACGAGTACCACGTGTGGAAAGACAAGACCGACGACGACGCCTACATGCGCGATCTCGTGGAGAACGGCGAGGACATCAAGATCGTCGGCATCGTGCAGCCACGCGACGACGCGAGCGTCACCATGCTGACCCCCGGCCTCAACTACCCCGCCTCGCTTGCAAGCCATGTGATCGAGCAGGCCGAAAGCAGCGCGATCGTGCAGGATCAGCTGGCCGACCCCGCCGTGGACGTGTTCACCGGCAAGGAGTTCGGCGCCGAGGACGAAGAGGGCGAAGAAGGCAGCCTCGACATGGAGTCGATGTTCACCATCGACGGCAGCAAGCTGCAAGCGGCGTTCACCATCGACGAGAACGCGTTGACCGCGGGCATGTCCGGCCTGTCGCTCGATCTGTCGGGCCTGTCGCTCGACGCGAACGCGCTGCCGGCGTTCGACGCGTCGGGCATCGCCGTCGACCCCGGCAGCATCGACCTCGGCAGCATGATCGACTTCAGCGACATCACGCTGGACATGGAAGAGGTGCAGCCCGACCTGGATTCGGAGAAGATCCAAGCCGCGATGGCCGAGGTCATGGGCGGGTTCGACGCGTGGTACAAGGAGCATCCGGAGTACCCCGACATGGAAGCGGCCCTCGAAGCGTACCTGGCCACGGACGAGGTGCAGGAGAAGATGGTCGCCGCCATCGAGGAATCCATCGACATGGACCAAGCCACCGCCGCCCTGCAATCCCAGCTGCAGCAGCAGCTTTCCGAGAAGATGCAGCAGGCCGTGCCCGCCATGGCCCAAGCGCTGCAAGGCCAGCTGCAGTCGTCCATCCAGACGGCCATGAGCACCTACCTGCAAACCGTCATGACCGCGTACATGCAGCAGATGTCCGCGGCGCTCCAGACGCAGGTGTCGGCCGCCATGCAACAGTCTATGAGCCAGCTGTCCACCAACATGGCCAACGCCATGAGCATCGACGAGGCCGCGTTCGCGGACGCGTTCCAGATGAACATGACCGAAGAGGACCTCGGCGAGCTCATCATGTCGCTCATGAGCACCGAGGACGCCTCGTACGACGGCAACCTCAAGAAGCTCGGCTATGCCGACGTCGCCAAACCCTCCGGCATCGACATCTACCCCATCGACTTCGAGAGCAAAGAGCACGTCATCGACATCCTCGACGCGTACAACGACCGCATGGCCGACGAGGGCCAGGACGACAAGGTGATCACCTACACCGACTTCGTGGGCGCGCTCATGTCCTCGGTCACCGATATCGTGAACATGATCAGCTACGTGCTGGTGGCGTTCGTGGCCATCTCGCTTGTGGTGTCGTCTATCATGATCGGCGTCATCACCTACATCTCGGTGCTCGAGCGCAAGAAGGAGATCGGCATCCTGCGCTCCATCGGCGCCAGCAAAGGCGACATCAGCCGCGTGTTCAACGCCGAGACGATCATCGTGGGCTTCACCGCCGGCGTCATCGGCATCGGCCTGACCGCGCTCGCCTGCATCCCCGCCAACGCCATCGTCTACGCGCTGTTCAACGTGGCGAACGTGGCGTTGCTGCCGTGGCAGGCGGCCCTCGTGCTCGTGGGAATCAGCATGTTCCTCACGTTCTTGGCCGGCCTCATCCCCTCAAGCGCCGCCAGCAGGAAGGACCCCGTGGAGGCGCTGAGGAGCGAGTGACGCAGCGGGGCGGCGACGCGGCTTGGCGTGCGCCGGTCGCGTCGCGCCGCCTCGAAGAACCGAAAGGCCCGCACAAACTGCAAAAAGCGGCAGACTGCGGGCCTTTCTTGCAAAGAACGCCTTCGCCCTTCAAAAAGATTCGCTCGCTTGCATCGAAATCGCCGTCCCCCAAAGGAGCCATTTTCAACTTCACCCCTCTGGGTGATACCCCTTCACCGAGTTTGCGCGTATAGGGGAGCCATGTCGGGAAGCCTTCAGCATCGACAACGGAAGCGCATCCCGGCTTCAAGGCAGCGAAGAACAAGGAGGAGGATCGCATGCACGCAAACGCAACGCGGGGAAACGCCCATCGAAACGGCCTCACGCGCCGGAGTTTTCTCACAGGAGCAGCCCTTGCCGGAGCCGGAGTGGCTGCCGGAATGGCCGGCTGCTCGCCATCGAAGCCCCAGACAGACTCGGCCTCGAACGCAACCGCCCCGTCCTCGGCGCACGACGGCGCCATGACCGCCGACTCGTACTTTGGAACGTGGTCCTTTGAAACTCCTGACGAGCCCATCACCGATATCGCAGAAACCATCGAGGCGGAGGTCGTCGTGGTAGGAGCCGGCACGGGTGGCCTGACCGTGGCCAATTCGATCGCCGAAGAAGGAGCGAACGTGGTGCTCATCAGCGCCAGCAGCAAACCCATCAGCCGCGGCGGGTCGAATCACGCCACGTATAGCAAAACCATGGAGGCCCTTGGCATTCCGCGCAACAGCGCCGAATGGTATGAAAAGGAGCTGCAGGCAAACGGCGCCCGCGTGGACACCCGTAAATGGTACCAGTACTACAACCACTCCGAAGAGGTTATGAACTGGCTCATCGATATCATGGAGGAACGCGGCTACACAACCGGCATCGAGAACTTCGTTCCCACCATCAACAACGAGAGCGGCTCCATCTACTACGTCCCCGGCGCGCACGGTTGGTACAACGACGAAAACCCCGGCATGGGATTCAACCAACCTCTCGTCGTCAATGAGCTGGCGGCGCGTTTCGAAGAGTTGTCCGGCACCTCCATTCACTACCACACCAAAGCGTGCCAGCTCGTCCGCGGCGATACGCCGAACGGAACAAGCGGTCGTGTGAACGCCGTCATAGCCGAAAAGGAAGACGGCACCTATGTCCAGTATGTGGGAAGCAAGGCCGTGGTGCTGGCCACCGGCGATTTCTCCACGAATCGTGACATGATGGCAAAATACGCTCCTCAGGCAATGGAGTACATCACCGAAAGTTTCTTCGACGAGGAGCCCAATTACGACAAGGAACTCGTGTACGGAGGGTTGTTCCCCGGAGACGGACAAAAGATGGGGCTTTGGATCGGCGCGGCATGGCAGAAGGCATGGCCCGCTTGCCCGAACGGCGGCGGCGTGAAAGCCGGCCCTATGAACGGCGTCTTGCCCTTCACCGGGTTCACCGTCAACCGCGAAGGCAAACGCTTCTGTAATGAGTACGGGATGCTGGGCACGTTGCCCTTCACTATCCAAATGGGCTGCCCCGGTGGAGTGAGTTACGCCTTATGGGATGTCAACTACGCCGAACAGTACCCGCTCGAATGGATCGACGGCAGCAAACCCTACGGCATTGCCGAACCCTTGTCGGCAGACGACGTTATCGCATCGTGGGAGAAAAGCGTGGAGTCTGGCCTGTACTTCAAGGCCGACACGCTCGACGAGTTGGTAAGCCAAATGGGACTACCCGAAAGCACGCTCGACAACATCGAACGGTATAACGCCGACTGCGAATCAGGAGAAGACTCCCTGTTCCACAAGCATCCCGGCTTTATGATTCCGCTGTCCAAAGGACCTTTCTACGGAGAGGTGAGCGACACGAGCTTTTTCCTCACCATCCTTGGAGGCCTCCGCACCGATGAGAACATGCGGGTATGCGACAAAGACGATAATCCCATTGAAGGGTTGTATAACGTCGGGAGCATGATAGGCGATATGTTCTATGCGCAGTACACCTATATGGTGCCCGGATTCACCTACGGCAGCAACCTCACCCTCAGCTACCTAGCAGGCAAGTTCATCGTCGAGAACGAATAGGAGCGCAACAAGCGCGCCGCGCCGTCCTGACCGCCCAATGCCGAGAGCGTCACACCCCTCCAGATAATCGACGCTCTCGGCGCGCACGTGCGTCGAAAGAGCAAGCGGCGACAAGGGATCAACGGCTCGATGCCGCAACGACCAACCTCGCCGTCCAAGATGGAAAAAGCCCTCGACTTCACTATACTGGCTACAAACCAGGAGGGGATATGGGATATCAAAACACAAGCTCACCACCTGCAAAAACGGCTTTTACCCAATTCGTATCCATGCTGTCAAGCCATCGCTTCCTTGCAGCTTCGCTCTCCCTGTTCAACGGATGGGTATTCGCCATGAGCTGGAGCGGCGTGTTCAACGTTCCCTTCACGACGAGAAGCGCTGATTTCGCCGAGCACACGTTCTGGCTCGTCTCTCTTGCGGTATGCACGCTTGTGCTGAGCCTGTTTTTCCTGATCCCGGTCCTTCGTCGCAAGGCTTCCTTGGCAGGTTTGACGATAAGCGCGTGCTCGATGGCCGCAAGCGCAGCGTTTATTGGGCTCACCCATGCGCTGCCAACGTTCGAAGCGAGTTTCTTTTGGGCTGGAGGAGTCGCATCGGGCATTGGCAGCGGAATCATGACGGCATACTGGGGAACGCTCATTTCCCGCTACGACTCGGGCGTGGTTCTGCAATTCACCACGTTCTCCCTCGTCATGAGCGCCTTCATCACGCTCTTCATCTCCCTAGTCCCTCCGCAGATCGCGTTCGTCTGCATGATGGCCATCCCGTGCGCTGCGGCATATGCGTTTTGGCGAGCGATCGGACTCTCAAGCGGAGTTGACGAGAGAGGCGCACGCCCCTTTAATGCGGGAAAACCCTCCTCGAAATTCCGATCATCTCATTTGACGGTGTTCATGGGGTTGGTGGTCATCTTGGGTATGTCGGCCGGCCTTCTGCGCAATCTCACCGAAGTAGACGGCCAAGCAAGCCAGAGCGCTTGGGTGTTCGTAGCGGCCACGCTCTGCGCATCAGCCATGCTCGTCCTCTCGAAAATCCCCGATGACGGAGAGTCATTCGCTCTGTTCTATCGAGCTATCGCGTTCATCGCCGTGGCTTTCATCGTGCTGGCTCTCGCCGTTCCGCAAACGGGGGAGTTCGCCTCGCCGGCTCTTGCGCTTCATACTGTCGGGTTCATGTACTTCTATGGGCTGTTATGGGTGTTCTGCGTTGTCTACACCCACCACCATGCCGACTCCACACGCGTGTTCGTCGGCGGCTTTCTGGCGAACCAGATTGGACAAATCGTAGGAGTGCTTGCAGGGGGCTGGCTGCGTTTGACCCTCGGACAGGAATTCACCGTGTCGCCAGCGTCGAATGCGATGATCTACCTGCTTCTTTTTGCGACCATCGTCCTGCTAGCCCGCTTGAGCTCCATCCCCAAAGCGAGAGAGAGCATGGCGAACGAGGCCTCCATAACGCGAGCCTGCAAGCAAGCCGCTTCCCGTTTCGGCCTCACGCCCCGGGAATCGGAAATCTTGATCTACCTTGTGAAAGGATACAATCGCGCATTCATCGCGCACAGTCTATGCGTGTCAACCGAAACCGTGAAGACCCACACGCAGCATATCTACACGAAACTAGATGCCCACTCTCGCCTCGAGGTGTTCAACGCCGTCGCCCAATGTTTGGAAGACGATCGCAAAATGAACTGACGAACGTCTTTTCAAGATCATTTTGCCTCGTTCCGATGCGCATGCGCACACGCTATCGAGGAGAATGGACGAAAGGGACAGCTTTTATCCTCGCTCTTGCCCCCTTGCGCAATCTCGTGTAGGCACGCGATAGGCGAGCGGGGAGAAAGACGGAGTGTGGACATTGTGCGAATCGCGGGGAGGGGATCGGTTACCCCCTTGCATGGCGATGCGGAGACGCGTATCATACTTATTGAGATTCATTCTCAATAAGAGGAGATCGAATTCAGACGAGAAGGAGCAAGACCCATGAAGGTTCGCGACCAGATCCCCACCGCCGAGAACAGCACCAACATGAACGGCTTCGGCACCTGCGAAGTCGGCACGACGCTTGAGAACCTGAAGGCCGCCATCGCCGGCGAGACGGGCGCGTCCGCGAAGTACGCCGCGTTCGCCAAGGCCGCCAAGGAGCAGGGCTACGACCAGATCGCCCGCCTGTTCGAGGCCACCTCGGCCGCCGAGCAGATCCACATCGGCCTCGAGTACAAGCTCGTGTCCGAGATGGAGCCCGGTTACGAGAAGCCGGCCGCGCCGGAAGCCGAGGCCGTGCAGACCGACCTCAACCTCATCATGGGCGCCCAGGGCGAGATCTTCGAGACGTCCGACATGTACCCGGCGTTCATCAAGAAGGCTCAGGAGGAGGGCAACGTGAAGGCCGTGCAGGTGTTCACCCGCGCCAAGCTGGCCGAGTCCGTGCACGCCGAGCGCTACCTGGCCGCCTACAACGACATCGACGCCGCCGATGACGACGCGTTCTACCTGTGCCCCGTCTGCGGCTACATCCACAAGGGCGACGACTTCGAGAAGTGCCCCATCTGCTTCTGCCCGAAGGCTTCCTTCAAGCAGTTCTAAGCGTACACGTCGAAAAACGACCGACGAGGCCGCTCCCGCATGGGGGCGGCCTCGCTTTATTCGCGGACAATCAGGATGTGCGGAACGCAAGGCGTTAGGCGGCAACGCATCGCGCGATCGCGCCCGCGCCGACCGCACTGCCTGTCATGTCGGCGACCGCATCGGCCACGGCTTCGGCATTGCCCGAGGCCGGCGCCTTCTGCCAGTCGCTACGCTTTGTACGCGTTGGCGGCGCTCGTCACGGGCACCGGATATTCCTGCCCCATGATATCCATTGCCGCCAGCCACGACGACACCACGTTGTGGCTCATGTTCAAACCGCCATAGTACTGCGCATACATGCCATTGAAGAAACCGCCGTGGTCCAGCCCCACGCATTTCAAGCCCTCGATGCGATCGCCCTCGGAAGTCAACGGCGTGTAAGTGTAGTCGACGCGCACGCCGCTCATGGTGGACAGCAGCCAACCGGCCAGCTTGCAAGCGTAGAACGGTCCTTCGTCGATGGCGGTCAAACGGAATGACGCCTTGTGGAAGTCCTCGTCGACCCCTTTCGCCGCAAGCTCGTTGTAACGTTCGATGGTCGCCAGCGTCTGCTCTTTCGGAAGGCCCATCATATCCACAAGCTCCTCAATCGTGTCGGCTTTGAGCAGAATGCCGCTTTCGACGTTCGGATCGATGAACACGCTCTGCCACTCCTCGGCACTCGTGCACGGGTAGTACTGGCCGAGCAGAAGGCAGTTCTTCGCGCCCTCCTCCGCCACCACGCGAGAGCAGATGGTGGTGCCGAACGCCACGACGTCTTCCCAGCTGCTTGCGTCGAACACCTGCCACCAGTAGTGACCCGGCTGCATGCACGCCTGGTTGAACACGATATCGTAAGGCCCATCCTCGTTGCAGAAGCGCTTGCCGAACGCGTTCACACGCAAAAACGGCTGAGATCCCGGCCACCAAAGCCGAGCGTCAGCCCCGCCCTGCCCTTGGAGGCCGATGTCCCCGTTCTCGTCGTTTCCCGTGATGCACCCTCTGTCGAAGATGTTGCACGTTCCCTCACATGCATAATCGAGGTCGGCGCCCGCCCATACCGCCATGCGGATCCCATCACCGTGGGCGTTCTCTGTGCCGATGTGGCACGAGCAGAATTTATGGGACATGACTCCCAGTTCGTCCATCATATCCTTGTTCCCGCCGAAACCTCCTGTTGCCAGCATGACAGCTTTCGCGGTGTTGAATTGCACGTATTCGCCATCGCGCTCCGCAATCACGCCCGTCACCTTGCCCGAATCATCCTGAACGAGCTCGACCGCGGTCGTCTCGTACATCACTTCGCCGCCCGCCTCCTCGAACAGTTCGAGCATGGCGGGAATCGCGATCTCCGACCCCATGGAGTTCGCCGTCTCCTTGAGCGGAGGTTGGTAGGCCGTGTGAACCGACGCGGGCGAATACCAGATGCCTTCGGGCTCGAACTTCTTGCACACGGTGTCCACCATGACGTCGAGGCCCTTCTTCTGCATGTTCGCCTGATACCAATCGATGAAGGCACCGGCGTTGTACGCCCACTGGCGAATGAGGTTCTCGTCAACTTTGCCCTGGCCGTACCGCACGAGATCCTTGATGACCCACTCTTTGTCGATCTCGATACCCAAATCTTTCTGGATCTGGCTGTCGAGCGCGTCAATGTCGCCCGCGTATTTCGTACATGCCGTGGACTGCTCGATCAGCAGAACCTTGGCACCAAGCTGCGCCAACTCCAACGCGCCTACCACGCCTGAGTTGCCGCCGCCCACCACCACGACATCGTAGTCCTTCGTCTCCTTCACCTGATCCGCTACCGACTCTGGCTTATCGAATACCGACGGGGTTTTCGTCCCCTCGCTTGACGATGTCGATTCCGCACCGCCCTCTTGCGCCATCTCGTCTGCCGCTTTCGGGCTGCATCCTGCAAGCGCACCCATAGCCGCAAGCGCGCCAGTGGCCGCCGCACCCGTTAAAAAGCCGCGCCTCGAAATCCGATCCGTTCCCTTCATCTCAAACCTCCTCGATCGAAACTGCGGGACCGATGTTGCCCCATCCGCGAGTCTACGATCGGCGCACATCGCTGCGCAATCGACACTCGATCCGCTCTGTCGAGAAAGCAAGGATGTCAATTGACACTCTCCGCATTTTGTCAAACCTGCTCGTCCGAGTTCGACCAGGCTCGACACGATCGACACGGATGAGAGCCGAGCGCATCCCCCTCCCCACGATGCGCTCAATGCCCTACAATGTGGCCAGAGGGAAGGGGCTCTCATGCACAAGCAGATCGAAACGCGCTTGCGGTTTGTCGGCGCACTATCCGAAGTCATGCACGAATGCCCGCTCGAGAAGGTGAAGGTGTCGCATCTTTGCGAGCGGTTGGGTGTTTCACGTGCTACGTTCTACCTGTATTTCCAAGACATCTTCGACGTTCCCACCTGGTATTGGGATCACCTCATGAACAAGTCGCTCTACCGGATGGGCATCGATCAGGGGCTGTTCGAAGCGCACCTCAAAAAGTTCAATCTGCTGGTGGAGAACAAGGATTTCTTCGTGCACGCTTTCAGGTGCGTCGGATACAACTCCGTATGCGAGCATGGCGGCCGCGCAGTGAAGGAGCACATTCTTGAGAACGCAACAGCGAATGCCGGTCGATCTTTCACCGAGCAAGAGCTTTTGGAAATCGACTTCTTCGTAGCCGGCGCGCAGTACATGACGCGCACATGGGTGCAAGGAGGCATGGTGGAGCCTCCGCAGCAAATGGCGAGCCTGTTCCGATCATTCGCCCCGGAATTCCTCGTCTCTCTCTTGGAGCCCCCGACCTCTCATGCATCCCAACCTTGATCAACTGCGCGCAAAGCATACTCCCGCCTCGCAGAAGAGCTCTCGCCCCTCTCCGATCATCGCGCAAACGCAAGTACCCCGCGCACCATATGAACGGGCGCGAACAAAGTGCGCTATCATGATGCCTCACGCGAAAGAAGGTACCCCATGGATCAGAATCCGAACAGCGGCGCCATCGACGAAGCAAGCGCCTCGCCCACCATCGACGGCATCCTCGCGCACAACCGCGCGTTCGTGGAGCGCCGTGCCTACGAGCGCTATGCAACCGACAAGTATCCCGACAAGAAACTGGCCATCGTGTCGTGCATGGACACCCGGCTCACCGAACTCCTCTCCGCGGCGCTCGGGCTGAAGAACGGCGATGCGAAGATCATCAAAGTGGCCGGTGCCGAAGTGGCACACCCGTTCGGCAGCGTGATGCGCTCGCTTTTGATCGCCATATGCGAGCTGGGCGTGGAGGACATCATGATCGTTGCCCACACGAACTGCGGCGCACAGCACATGAGCGGAGCGGCGATGGTGACCGACATGGAGCGTCTTGGCGTGTCGCAGGAGCGCATCGAGTTCGCGCGCCACTGCGGCATCGACTTCGACCGCTGGCTCGCCGGGTTCGGCGACACCGAAGAGGCCGTGCGCAGAAGCGTCGACATGGTGCGCAACCATCCCGTCATGCCCCCGCACGTGCGCGTCGGCGGCTACGTGATGGATTCCGACACCGGAGAGTTGACCGCCGTGCGCTGATCGGGGCGCGGCATCCCCTCTTCGACCAAATCCATGAGCTCCTCACGGGAATGGACGGCGAGCTTTTGATAAATATGACGGATATGGGTGCGCGCCGTCTCTTTGCTCACCACGAACGTGTCGGCTATGTACTGGGCTGATCGACCGCGCGCCAAAGCCACAAGAACATCCTGCTCGCGCGGCGTAAGCCTTCCATGATCGACGAGCGCCGCAATACGCGCAGCGAACGCGTCTTTCGGCTCGGCGGCCGCACCCGGACTCTCCGCGCCATCCTCATTGGCGTAACGGCTAGTGAGCAACGGCGTGAACTCAAACACGAACAACAGCAGCAACGCCACCGCAAGCGCCAGCTCGAAAGCCGCCGAAGAGCCTTGTCCACCGGATACGACAAGCCCCAAGCGCGTGATGAGCATATTAGGCACCAAAAACAGCAGCCAGCCGACCGAGAACAGCCGCATCGGCGACATCGTTCGCGCCGGCGTCGAGAACAAAGCCCAGACGTAAGCGAAAATAAGCATGCGGGCAACGGTCATGATGACAAGGTTGACCACACCCCAATTCGCCGCAAGCGCCGCCGACAGATACAGCGCGACGGAGAGCAAGGCAAGGATGGTCAAGCGAAAGAAACTCATATTATTCCCGTGCAAGAACCGCGCGCCAAGCAGGATAGCGACCGCCGCTATCACGATACCCGCATCGATGGCGATGCCCGCAGACGCCAACAGCTCGGCGATGCCCTCGAACAGCGTGTTCTGCCCCGCGCCGCCCACTTGAACGCCGCCCATAGCCACGGCGTACAGCGCCACCGTCGCGAACGACAACCACACGGGCACGACGCCGCGATACTCCGCGATCGCGCGCGCCTCCTCCTCGCCGCGCCCCTCGCTCGCCGCCAGTGCCAGCAGCCAGGGAGAAAACGCGCACAGCACCACCACCGACACCGCGAACGCGATGTCAACAAGCGCCTTTGCCAGCACGTCGTACGCCACCACCATGAGCATGGCGCATGCCAAGCACAAAGAGGACTCCCGTGCGCCTCGCGGCACGAGCACATCGGCCCAACGCACGAGCAAAAGCGTCGAGCTGAACCCGATTGCCAGACCGCCCGCAGGAGCAAGCACCTCCGAACCGGGAATCCCGATCGCCCCCGAAAGCACCAGAACCGCCCCCGCTGCATTCGCAACACCGTCCCCTACGAGGAACGACTTCGTGGCCAGCAGCCTCCCCGCCGCTTGGGAGAACACAGCCACCGCAAAGAAAGCCGCCATGATGGTGATGCCGCCGGAAAGCGGATTCGTTCCGGTCATCACTGCGAATGTCTCAATGCCCGCCCGACTGCTGATGCTTGACCCCTCGCCGAACAACACAAGGCACGCAGCCAACCCCGCCGCCGCACGCAGAAACCGCTGATCCCCTATCATCTTCACCGCGTCCATCAAGCCCCTCCGCATAAAGCCCGATCGGGCGTAAACCCGCCCGAACCTCTTTCGGCCTTCTTGGCCGAGAGTATAGCAGAAGAGCATCATGCGCGTGACAACCCACATGCCCATCCCTCCCCCATCGCAGCGCAGGGCCCAGCCATGCGGCCAGGCCCTGCGTCCCATCAGGCAAATAACGCCGAAGTTTCTATTCCGTCGAGCCGCCCGCAACGGGAGCCTCACCATCTGCCGGGGTGCCACCTGCAGCTTCCCCTCCTGCAGGAGCGCCGCCACCCGCCGGCGCTCCACCTGCACCCGCCGCACCACCAGCGGCGTCGGCATCCGGGTTCGCTTCCTTCCACTCCCGGTACACCGATTCGTGCTCCGTAACGTCCGGATCGGCCGCAACCGCTTGCTCGGCCGCCACGCGTCCAAACGTCAGGCACAGCGAATGCGAAAGGCCGCACACGATGGTGGGGTAGTCGATGGCGAAACGCATGCCCTGCACGTTGCCCGCCATCCACAAACCGGGAATGGGGTTTCCCCATTGGTCGATGGCCTCGGCCTTCTCGGTGCCCTTGAGGCCGCCCATCGTGAGCATGAACGCCCATTGACCGCTCGTGCTGTAGAAGTACGGCGGGTTCTCCACCGGCCACAGACGTTTGGCCTGCTTGCCGAAATCGGCATCGTAGCCGTCGTGGCAGAATCCGTTGTAGCGGTCAAGCGTCTCCTGCAGCGTGGCCGCGTCCACGTGGATGCCCTCGGCCAACTCCTCGACCGTCCAAGCGTGCTGGAGGTTCACCCCTTGCTCGGTCAGCATGGATTCGATAGCGTCCTTATCGCCCGTCTCCATAGCGGCATTCCAAGCATCGATGTCGCCGGTGAAGCTCATTTGCGCGCCATGCGTCGGCGAGGACCATTTCATCTGCTCAGGGTACTTCGCATCGGCTATCTGCCAAAACACAACGCCAGGCTGCTCCTCGGCCAAATCGGAAAACGACTGGCCGGGAATGTCCTCGTTCGTGAAGCGCCGACCGTTCATGTCGACGATGAGGAACGGATCGGAGCCAAGCATGCCAGGAGTGCCGTGCGCCATGTAGGCGTGCGGAATGGCCTGCATCATACCGCCCACCCACAAGCCCATGAGATGGCCATCGCCCACGTTGCCCGTGCTCGGATAGACGTTGTTCTCTTGCGACAGCTCCAACTGCGACGGGCACCATGCCTGCATCATATCAACGTTGTGGCCGTAATCGCCCGTGGCCAAAATCACGCCCTTCGTCGCGTTGAATTGGATATGCGACCCATCCGACGTCTCTGCGATCACGCCCGTCACGCGCCCTTCGGTTCCGTTCGGTTGCCCACCGCGCACAAGCTGCCGACCGCGATGCTCGTAGAAGAACTCCGCTCCATGATCTTTCGCATACGCTTCAAGCTCGCCGATAGCGCCGGGGAAGCCGCCGTTCATCCCCGCCTCTTCGCCTTCGGGCGCGGTGAACTCCTGTTGGTTGCAGAACTGCGGGAACCACTCGCCGTCCACCGGATCGTACTCCACTTCCATCGGCCAGCGCGGGATTTCGATGCCGTAGCCCTTCGGCTCGAGCATGGTGTTGTACCACCAGTCGAAATCGGCACCGGAGCGCTGACCCCACACGCGGTAGATTCGCTGATCGGTGCGGTTGCCTGCGTAGCGCTGCAATGCAAGGCACATCTGGTTGATATCCTCTTCGCTGGCCTCCAAGCCGTTCGCTTTCTGGAACGACGAGTTGACCGTGCCGATATCCTGGCCGCGCGTCTGGTACGTGCTGAGCGTTTCGATCACGGCCACCGATGCGCCCAGCTCAGCAGCCGTCGCCGCAGCGGACAAACCCGCGATGCCGGCACCGACCACCACCACATCGAACGACTTCTCCTCGGAGATATCGGCTATGGCTTCAGGCACAGCGCACCAGGCGGCTGTTGTAGGCGTCCCCTTCGGCGCGCCCACGGGAAGCTCGACCGCTTCGACCGCAGCGCCCGACGCCGCCTCTTCGCTCGCGGCTCTGGGCGAGCAGCCTGCCAGCCCCATGCCCGCGGCCACCGCCGCCGTGGCCCCAAGCCCAAGAAACGCGCGTCGATTCATCTCAAAGGATCCCATATTCGTCCCCTTCCTTTCGAGGCCTCACGGCCAGCCGTCTTCCCATTGCCGCCCCTGCCGAAGCGAACTCCTGGAGAGGAAAAGCCTTCAAGGAGGGAGGGAGCAGAAGACGACGCTCGCTCCGGCAAGGGCGGCAACGCCCCCGATGCTAAGCCCCGCAGGCTTTTCATCCATCCCCCAATAGTGCGGAAACCCCCGTTTTCGGCAGGAAAACCGTCACCCATCTTGGAGTATGTTGCGCATCACCCCAGATAAAACCCTCCTGGACCCCCCTTTGGCGACAAGAATGGAAATGCGGCAGGAACCACGGCGAGCGCCTCAACAAGCACGGTGTTCGCCCTGGCAAAAACAAGGCGCGCCGCGATATCGACGCTATGCCCGCAGCACAACCGACGATTCGAACGGCGCGAATGCAGTAGCGACCGCAGCCCACATTGAGCGCTCCGATCACGTCGCCGATGCGCCATCCGCCAATCAAGCCCTCGCCGCCATCCCATTGTCAACGCAGCGGGATGGTGGAAGGCTCGCGCGTTTCATTTGACTGCTATTTGCTTTTCGGGGCCTCTGCGGGCGCCTTTTCGGGGGCTCCTTGGGAAGGCTGCGCATCCGACACCCAGATGAACTGGGAAAACAACGGCAACCGCCCACGCCCTTTCACTTGATTTTCATTTGACTGTTATTTGCTTTTCACTTGCTTTTTCGCTACAATGCCGCTCTGATGCAGGACAAAGCGAAGGAGAAGGTCGTGCAAAACCTCGATCTGCTGATAGACAACCTTGTTTCCCTTCCCGCCGAAACCGAATACGTCGAATTCAAGCACAACTTCTCCCAAGCAGAAGAAGAGGCGAAGGACATCTGCGCACTCGCCAACTCCGCAGCGTTTCACGATGCGCCTGCCGCTTACAAGATATGGGGAATCGAAGACTCCTCTCACAAGATAGTCGGCACGAACTTCAATCCCAAAACGAAAAAGAAAGGCAATCAAGAACTCGAATTGTGGCTTCGACAGCATGTAAGCAGCAACTGCTATTTCGAATTTCACGAAATCGTTCGCAACGGCTTACCTCTTGTCGTCCTCAAGATATGGCCAGCTTTCAACCAGCCCGTCAAGTACGACAATATCGTTTACATCCGCACAGGAAGCAGCACCCAAAAACTCGAGACTGGCTCAAGCCGGGAAACGGAGCTCTGGAAGAAAATCCAAAAGGAAGTTTTCGAAGACCAAGTGGCCCTTGAAGATGTGGCGCCCACCGAGCTTGCAGACATCCTCGACTGCAATGCCTACTTCGACCTGCTCGACGCGCCCCGGCCCCAATCGCCTGAGACCGTAGCCCATTTCTTCCTTGAAGAGGGCATGGCCGCAGCCCAAGACAACGGGCTGATCTCCATCACGAACCTTGGAGCCCTCCTGTTCGCCCGCGACCTCTCGAAGATTCCCACCGTCCGTCGCAAGAAACTGCGCGTGCTCCAATACGATGGAAACGGACGCATCGGAGCCCTGCGCGAGCGAGAGTTCTCGCAAGGATACGCCCTCACCCTGGACTCGGCAATCGATTACATCGACGCGATCATCCCGTCGCGCGATGTGATCCAAGGCGCAACGAGGGTGACCAGAGGGGCGTATCCAAGCATCGCCATCCGCGAGCTCGTGGCAAACGCGCTCACGCACCAGGACTTCAACATGACCGGAACCGGGCCGATCGTCGAGCTGTTCGACAACCGCATCGAGATCACCAACCCCGGCAGCCCGCTTGTCGACGTGGACCGCATCGTCAACGATCCACCGCGCTCGCGAAACGAAAGGACGGCCTCCCTCCTTCGACGCCTTGGTTTTTGCGAAGAGGCCGGCAGCGGCTGGGACAAGATCATAGCCGCATGCGAGCATTTTCACATGCCCGCGCCCGCCATAGAGATCCAGCAGGAGCGAAGCATGCGGGTGACACTGCGCCAGACCACGCCGTTCAAGCACCTCACCCCCCAAGAACGACTCGACGCATGCTATTGGCACGCTTGCATCTGCTATGCGCAAGGGTCGCACGTCACGAACCAAAGCCTTCGCGAGCGCTTCGATGTGAAAAGCTCCAACGCAGCCCAGATATCCCGCCTCATCAAAGAAGCAATCGAAGCGCACCTCATCAAACCGGTCAATCCCGACACCTCCCCCCGATACAGGGAGTACTTGCCCGATTGGGCTTAGCCGAAGGGAAAGCGAGCGCCCTCGTCGCCACCCCGTTGTCGACGCAGCGGGATGGCAGAGGGCTCGCGTGTTTCATTTGACCGCTATTTGCTTTTCGGGGCCTTTGCGGGCGCCTTTTCGGGGGCTCCTTGGGAAGGCTGCGCATCCGACACCCAGATGAACTGGGAAAACAATGGCAGTCGCCCACGCCGTCTCACTTGATTTTCATTTGACTGCTATTTGCTTTTGCGGCCTTCGCGAGCGCCCTCCCTCTCTCTGTGCCTAGCGTGCGGGCGCAGATTCGTCGAAGCAGCCCACCGCGAACACCGTTTGGCCGTCGAACGACGCGATGCGCACGCCCAGCACGCGCCCGCCCTCCACCTCCATGCGGCCCGTGCACTTCGGAAACCCACCGCGCGGGCGAAATGGCGCGCCGGGGCAGAGGAAGAACGATGCCGGACGCGCCTCCGCGCCGGTCAGCAACTCGGGAACGTGCGTGTGCCCGTGGACGCACACCTGCGGAATGGGATCGCCCGCCGCAAGCCCCGCGCAACCGTTGAAACCGATCCGCACGTCGCGCGGATAGTGCGCCACGAGGAAGCGCACGCCGTCGATGACGGGATGCGCGAACCGCCCCACCCGCGCGCCGTACTCGTCGAAGTCGTTGTTGCCCAGCACCGCCGTCGTCGGTGCCAACGCCTCAAGCTCGTGAAGGATCTCGGGGCCACCGATGTCGCCCGCGTGAATAATGTGATCGACGTCGGCCATAGCCGCAAGCGCCTCGTCCGGCAGCCGTCCATGCGTGTCCGAGATAAGGCCGATGGTGGTCATGGTGCGCCCTTTCGCCCGCGTTCGCTTTTCCTCGCGTTCAGTATAGGGCATCACGCAAGGAAAGAGGCCGCAGTTGAGACGCCCCACGATGCGAAGGGGCCGCGCAGAGCGCATGACGCGCCTGTCGCATCCTACCTGCCACGCCGTCGCAAGACGCAAAGCCGCGACCACCTTGCCGAATGCCGACTTCCGCAAGCCGCGCCACCATCCAGGCGCCCATCGCAAGCCGTCCCGCACCCTGAAAGCCCGTAGTTCGCCACCCGCTTCCGTGCCGCCTTGCCGTTCGCCGCGCTGCCGTCCTGCCTCTGGCGTCGGCACCGCCAAGCGTCGCTTGCCGCCCCCGTCTCTCCCGTGTTCCACCTGCGCAAAAGCCAGCCTTGCATCGAATACCCACGCCACGCACTGTGACACGCCTTGGGCAAAGACCGTCTTCGCAACATCGACGCTCGCGCGAAAACGAATGCGCGGCCCGTCGTGGAAATCGATTCCGAAACGCAACCCGACCCCTCCGAGCCCTCCTCGACGCGCGCAGCCCGCATGACGCGCGCGTGCCGGGAATGTTTCGCTTTCGCAGCCGACGACGAGCTGGAGGCGGATCGCCGCGTCGCCAGCGTATCATCGGCCGCACGCAAAACGTACGCCGAAGTTGACGAAACCGTAACGTTGGCACTCTCAGCTTGACAGTGCTAATCAAACGATTTATAACGAAAGCGTACAGAAAACCGCACAGATTGGGACTTAGATTTTATATGTCCCGCACACGTTGAGGAGATGATTGGTATGGCCATGTTGATGCCCATGCGGAGGAACCGCAACCTGCTGAGCGAGCTTATGTCCGACCCGTTCGACGCGTTCTTCGATGCCGCCACCGCGCCCGTGCAGGCGATGCAGAAGATGTCGCCCTCGCTCATGCGCACCGACATCAAGGAAACCGATGCCGGATTCGAGCTGACTATCGACCTGCCGGGCTTCAAGAAAGACGACGTCCAAGCCGAACTCAAGGACGGCTACCTCACCATCGCCGCGCAGACGCAAAGCGAAAGCGAGGACAAGGACGAGAAGGGCACGTACGTCCGCAAGGAGCGTTTCAGCGGCAAGTGCAGCCGCACGTTCTACGTGGGCGACGACATCGAAGAGGACGACATCCGCGCGAAGTTCGAGGACGGCGTGCTGAAGATCGCCGTTCCGAAGAAGCAGGAGCAGCCCAAGCTCGAAGAGAAGAAGACCATCGCCATCGAGGGCTAGCCCTCAGAGGCGCGATGCGCCTTCCCTGTTAACCACCCCTCCTCTGCACGCCGCAGCGCATCCCCTCCCCCGCGCTGCGGCGTGGCCTTTCGGGTCCTCCTCGCACCCGTGTCCATCCGCACGCCGCCGTCGCGCTGGCAACACGTCGTCGCACGCTGGTCGCACGTCGATCGCACGCCTATCGCGCACCGGCCGCGCTTCCGAAATGCGGCTGCCAAGCGCCGCGCAAGACGAACCGCGTGGCCGCCTGCCATCGCACACCTGCAAGGCTGCGCGCCGCATTCCTTTCCTCTTCGTCCGGTGCAAACATCCCGGTGCGCCATGGGGCCCCTTCCACTCTGCCGTCCAAGCACGTCACACCTCAAGCAGCCCACTCAAGAGGGTTCGCACGCCCGTCGCCCGTGCGGGCACGTCGCACCCGCGCCTTTCGTCACCCGCCCGCGCGCGGCGCGCCCAGCGTGCCGCTTGCCATCCCCGCCTGAGCGTGCCGCACTCACCGTCGTTGCCACGCCCACCGCCATCGCGCGCCTTCGCGCATGCGCCCTGCGGCGCGAATGCCCGTCCCACCAATCGCTCGCATGTGCGCGCACGCCCCTCGTCGGATGTTTCACGTGAAACATCTGTTCCTGCTGTATGATGGCGCAGACGAGCCGAACGCGAAAGGAGGAGCATGGACGATGCGACGAGACGCGCAGCGGAAACGCTTCGCGCATGGATAGCCGACACCCCTCCCGGCGGCATGGTGTTCTTCGGCGGCGCGGGCGTGTCCACCGAAAGCGGCATCCCCGACTTCCGCAGCCCGGACGGCCTCTACGCGCAAAAGCATCGGTACCCGCCCGAACAGATGGTCAGCCGCAGCTTCTTCGACGCGCACCCTAGCGAGTTCTTCGACTTCTACTGCGAACGCATGCTCGCGCTCGATGCCGAGCCGAACCGCGCGCACCGCGCACTCGCCGAACTCGAACACGACGGCACGCTGCGCGCCGTGATCACCCAGAACATCGACGGGCTCCACCAAAAAGCCGGCAGTCGAAACGTGCTTGAACTGCACGGCAGCGTGCTGCGCAACGCCTGCATGGGCTGCGGCGCTCCCTACTCGGTCGAACGGCTGCTCGACCTGCGCGCCGCGAACCCCGACGGCGTGCCGCGTTGCCCCGCATGCGGGCGCATCGTGAAGCCCGCAGTCGTGCTGTACGAAGAACCCCTCGACGAGCGCACGCTTCACGAGGCGATAACCGCAATCGCGCAGGCCGATCTGCTCGTGATCGCGGGGACGTCGCTTTCGGTCTACCCGGCCGCCGGGCTCATCGATGTCTTCCAAGGAAGCCGCCTCGTCATCGTCAACCGCACGCCCACGCCGCGCGACCGCCACGCCGATCTCTGCATCGCCGCGAACGTCGGCGACGTGCTCGATTTCCGATAGGACGGCATCCGTCCCCGCCCGCCCTCAACGCCGCACCGCCCCCCGCTTGAGAACAGGAGCCAACATGCCTCGCACATCCAACACGTCAGAAACCGCCATTCCCCGGCTCGTCGGCATTCGCCAGGTGTCCGACGGATGGATCAAGAAGTACGTCCTCGCCTACGCCATGCCCGACGGTTCGACATACGAGTACGAAAGCGCCTCGCGCAAGAGCATCGACGCCTACCGTGCCGAACTCGAAGGAAACGCGCGCGGAGAGCGGCCCATCGCGGACGCCGTCTGCATCGTGCCGCAGACGCCTGACGGAAACCTGCTGCTCATTCGCGAGTTTCGGTACCCTCTCAACAGCTGGTGCATCGCGTTTCCCGCCGGGCTCAAAGAACCGGGCGAAAGCTTGGCCGCTTGCGTCGATCGCGAGCTGCGCGAGGAGACGGGCTACGCCCTGCGCGCGGAAGCCGACTGCGCGAACGCACCAGCGCTTGAACCGCTGCCGCAGGCGGGCTACTCGTCCACCGGCCTCACCGACGAAACGGTGCATGTCGTATTCGCCCAGGTGGAACGGGTGTCCACCGCGCAGCCCGAACCCAACGAGTTCATCGAGCCGTTCCTTCTGGCCATCGAGGACGTCCCCCGCTTCCTCGCCGAGAACCGAACCCCCATCGGCACCCGCGCCCAGCTCGTGCTCGAAACCTTCGCCCGCCGCCGCTAGCCGCTCCGACGCACGACGCTCGCGCAGCGCAAGGAGGAGCCGTCAAGCGCATGTGAATCCTTAATCTGCCGTGATGTTCTCGGCCTCTTCTTCCAACCGCAAAAGCAGCTCGGCTTGCGAGTGCACGCCGAGCTTGCCGTAGAGGTTGCGCATGTGCGTCTTCACCGTCGATTGGCTCACGACCAGCTTTTCGGCTATGTAGGGCGCACGATAGTTTTGCGCGAGCAGAACGAGAATCTCCCGCTCGCGAGGCGTGCAGTCGAATCGGTCGGCCACTGTTTTGCAGCGCTTTTCGAGGCTGGCCCGCATCGCCTCGGCCGCCGCAGCGCGCACGGCCTCGCGTCGTCCCGACTGCCGCTGCAGAATCATGAAGGACAAAAGACCCCCGCCAACAAACGACGCAAGTACCACAACAGCAGTCAGGGCCGCATACGCAGATTTCTGAAGAGCCCCCTCAAGGCCAACGAACAAAGCCCGCATCGCAATCATGAACGCAAAGGAGGCGAGGAGATACACCGAGGCGCTGCTCCCGCGAGGCCTTTCGGGAAACAGAAACGGAGTCATCATGATGTAGAACAGGGTGACCTTGTACGTGGAATCCACGATGAGCATGTGCAGAAACCACAGGTCGTCCGAAGTTTGCGCTGTGTAGAACGACACGAACGTCACCGGAAGCACGAACAGCTCGTACACCAAAACAAAGCTCTGGCTCCACACGTGTCTGACCACCAACAACGCGATCAACCCCGCCAAAACGATCCCGCACCCTATGGAAGCCTGGATGAGAGAGGACATGGCGGCATCCCCTTGCAACCCCATCCACGACGACTGGGACATCACCATGGGCCCGCGGCACACCAAAGGCAGAGTCACCAGGCCGACAGCGACTGCGCGGTCTTTCGTTGACGAACATGCAAACCGCGGAAGCGATCGCCGCAACCCATCCGCGTCCGCACCGCTTTTCGCCCCCTCTTCGACAACCCGAGGCCGATACGCAACAAAAAGCCCTCCGGCAAGCAAGGGCAACATGCCCAGCAACGCACGAGCCACCCCACTTGAGAAAAACGCCAAACCCGAAGTCGCTGCGCCCGACAGCATGCAGGAAAGCGCGACCGCAAACCCAGCGCGACGGGCGCCCAGCGAAACGAGCCGTTCGCCCCAGAGCACCACGAGCATGCCGGTGCTCGCTCGATACGTCATGAGCACGCCGAGCGTCACGCCATCGTCCTCCAGCGGCGCATAAAGAAGCAATCCCGTGGAAGCCAGCACCAAAAGCGCCACGATCGTCCGCACCGCACGGCTGTCCCCCAGGCGCAACGCGGGCCGCGCCCATTGCCAAGCGACAATCGCCAGCATCACCGTCGCTTCCACGATGTACGGCAGCGGGGCGAACATGGAGAAGCTCACGAAACGCGCCACCGGCATGCGCTGGATCTCCAGCACCATGAACGCGCACGCAAGCCCCACGATGGCGAGAACGACACCGGGAGTTTCCCGAAAAAACCGATGAACAGAACGCAGCATCTCCGCTCCTTCCCCAAGACACGTTTATATCAGAAAACCGGGATGAATCGCACGTCCATCAGCAAGTTCATACCGTTTGTAGGAAGAGCGGACGAGCCGATCCTGATAGGTTTTCGAAGGGCGGGCAGGGCAGAACCGCGCAAAACGGATGCCCTTTGCTCAAGACGGCACACCGACAGAAAAGGAGAGGGATATGGAACTGAACCGCCGAGACTTCCTCAAGGGAGCGTTTGCCACCGGCATCGTGGCCACAGGAGCGGGATTGGCCGGGTGCGCGCCATCTGCGCCCGACAGCCCCGCGCAAACCGACGAAGCCGCCTACCCCGCAGGACTTCAGGCCAGCGATTTCGAAGAATCGCCTGTCGAACTGGCTCCCATCACCGAGTTCGCCGAAGAAAAGACTTACGACGTGGTGGTGGTCGGCGCAGGCACAGGCGGCGTGCCGGCCGCACTGTCAGCGCTCGAGGAGGGAGCGAGCGTCGCCGTACTCCAAAAGGAATCGAAGCCCATCGCGCAAGGAGGCACGTGCACAGGCGTGCTGCTCGACCAAAGCGACGAGCAAGGCGTGATGAACTATCTGCAAGGCTATCTGGAAGATTGCCGCTGGCGCGCCGACCGCAAACTCGCCGAAACGTACTGCAAGTACTCAGGCGAGGCCATCCGCTGGACGCAGGTGCGCACCGCCGAAGCGGGCTTCCCTCCCTACACGGTGCGCCCCACGGCCGTGACCGAATACGACGACGGCTCGAAGTGCGCCCGCCGCAGCATCATGTTCGGGCCGAAGCCGTACAACAACGGCACGATGGTGGAGCATTTGGCCGAGTTGGCCGCAAGCAAGGGCGTCGAATTCTTTTACTCCACCCCGGGCGTACAGCTAATCACCGACGAAAACGGAGCGGCGACGGGGGTCGTCGGCAAGAACGGCTCCTCGTACATCAAGTTCAACGCCACGAAGGGCGTCGTCCTCTCCACCGGCGACTACCAGAACAACCAAAGCCTCGTGGAGCGCTACTGCCCCGACGTGAAGGAGTTCGACCGCAAGCAGAGCAACAAGACCGGAGACGGCATCCTCATGTCCATGGCCATTGGCGCAGGCCTCGTTCCCGTCGGACACGCCCACATGATGCACGACTTTGACTCCGGCCCCATGTACAACGAGCCGTTTTTGGCAGTCAACGAGAACGGCGAGCGCTTCATGAACGAGGACTGCGTATTCGAAGAGGTGAACTGCGTGCTGCGCAACCAGCCAAAACCCGGTTGGTACTCGCAGATCTTCGACGACGACTACGTCGCCCAGGTCACCGAGTGGGGCGGCAAGCCCACCGACCAGGAGGCCATCCGCGTGTACATGCCCGATGTGGAAATGGACCGCTCGGCTGAAAGCGGCGCGAACGTCCTCGAAGGCTTCATCGACACGCACTGCTGCGACACTTTGGACGAGCTGGCAGACAAGTTGGGCATCCCCGCCGACGCACTCAAAAAATCGGTCGAACGATACAACGAGTTGTGTGAAGCCGGGTTCGATGCGGACTTCGGCAAGCAGGCCAAGTACCTGAAAAAGATCGAAAAGGCGCCGTTTTGGGGCATCCACAAGCATGTGCGCGTGTCGGCTCTGTGCGCCGGCGTCACCGTCAACGAGAATTATCAGGCGCTGCGCACCGACGGCACGGTCATCCCCAACCTCTGGGTGACGGGGTTCAGCGCCGGACAGTTGTGCGGCAGCCCCGACTGGTCCATGTATCAAGGAGGCATGTCAGCCGGTCATTGCATCATGACGGGCCGTATCTGCGGAATCCAAGCCGCAACAGGCGGCAACCTCGAGTCTGCCCACCCCGTCACTGAAGCCGACGTGGAAGCGATTTCCTAAACGCACCTCTCTGCGTTGGTCCTTTTCGGGCGCATGCGGCCTGCATCGTTTCGTCCGGATCGCATGCGCCCGACGACGGTCCTGTCGCATCTCGCGACGCAACAGGACCGTCGAGCATGCGCCTAACGTCGATTGATCACCTGGATCTGCAGGCCCTCCATCACATCGAGGGCCTTCTCGTTGAGGGAGGGGTCGAACGAAGCCGTGCACGCGGCGTCCACGATGACGGGCACCTCGGGACACGCCGTCTTCGCCAGGACGGCGTTCGCGATCACGCAGATGTTCGACACGAGCCCCACGAGCTCGATGCTCTCAAACGGCGCGCGGCCCAGCTCTTCGGCGGCCTTCTGGGCCGTACGCAGCCAGTCGAACAGCCCTTCCGAACCGAACGTGGGCTTGTCGAACACCGCCGTCGCGCGGTCGAGCAACCCCGCAACCGATCCGTGCAGGTCATGACCGGGCGTGCCGTCGATGCAATGCTCAACGGGCAGGTTGCGCCCCTCCTGCGTATTCAGGTAATCGCGCCTGTGAGTGTCGAAGGTGAACACCACCTCGTCGTACGCATCGTAATATGCGCGGATCTTCTCCGCGATGGGCCCTTCGAGGCGCTCCGCTCCCGAGAAGCCCAGCGCCCCGTCCACGAAATCGTTCTGGAAGTCCACCACCACGAGCAGCCGTTTCATGCCATCCCCTGTCGTCTTAGTCGAGCCGCGCCAACTGAGCGCGCGCCTTGTCCAGCTGTGCTTCGACGTCGACCCCCACGATGTCGAGGCCCTCGGCCGCCACGAACCTCGTCTCGGGGATACCGAACATCTTCGCGATGCCGCACACGTACTCGTAGCCGAAGTTCGCCCCTTCCACGAAGCCGCCGCACGTCGTGATGTACGTGATGCGGCGCGCGCGGCAGATGCCCTCGCACCGAGCGTCCTCGGTGTAGTGGAACGTGAGGTCGCACACGCTCACATGCTCGAAGTACACCTTGAGCGCCGCCGGAAACGACAGATCCCAGTACGGCGCGCCGATGACGATGTCCTCGGCCTCCGCGAATTGGCGCGACAACGCGAACAAGGGGTCGTCCCATGCGCCAGCGGTCTGCTGAGCCGTGCGGCGCGCCACCATCTCGGCATCGAAGGGACGCAGATCGAGGCTCGCCAGGTTCACCTCCGCAACGTCGTCGCCGCGCGAGGCCAGGTATTCCCGACACAGGACGAGCGTGCGCGAGTCCTCGCCACGCAGACAGGCGTTCACGAACAAGATGGTCATAGCGTCTCCTTCGCCCGAGACTCGATTCAAACATGCACGCAGCATGATACCGCGTCGGACGATCGTCCGACGCGGCGAATACGGCGAACGCGGCGCACGGCTAGGCGAAGCGAAGCGCGTGGGTGAAGCCGGCCCAGCTGAGGGGGTCGGTGTCGCGCACGAAGGCGCCGAACGTCGGCGCGTGGACGTAATGCGTGCCGCCCTCGTTGCAAGCGATGCCCACGTGCCCGTTGTAGCCGTCGCCGTAGCTGATCCACAGCACGTCGCCCGGGCGCGCCTCCGAGACGGGCACCCGTGCGGCGGCGGCATAGTACTGCGCCTCGGTCTGGTGCGGCACCGAGATTCCCACCTGCCGATACGCCCACGTCACCAAACCCGAGCAGTCGAAGGCGTCGGGGCCCTCCGCACCCCACACGTACGGGCAGCCAATGCGCGAGAGCGCGTAATCCACCACGGAGCCTTGCGACGGAATGCTCGACACCGCCGATCCCGAACTGTACGCGTACGTGCGGCGGGCCTCGGCTTCGGCTGCAGCCGCCGCGGCTGCGCGCTCAGCCTCCTGCTCCTGCTCGAGCAGTTGCTGCGCCTCGGCGTCAAGCTGCGCCACCAGCTCTTCGAGCGACGCAATGGTGGCTTCGGCCTCCTGCTTGACGCGCGCCGCCTCGTCAGCCTTCTCGGCGGCGATGCGCTCCTGCTCCTCAAGCTCGACTTTCGCAGCCTCCACTTCGGCGCGCAGGTCCTTGGTTTCCTGCACCATGGCGGCATCGTTGTCGTTGATGTTCTTGAGCAGGTCCCAGTTCGTGACGAACTCCTCGAACGACGTGGCGCCCAGCACGAAATCGAGCAGCGTGGACTGGCCCGTGCGGTACATGCCGCGCGCCCGCTCGCCCAACCGCTCCTGCAGATCGGCGATCTTCGCATTGGCCTCGTCGATGCGAAGCTGCGCGTCGGCGACCGCCTGGACGGCGGCCTCGTGCTCGTCGAGCGCCTTGTAATAGGAGTCCGACACCACTTCCAACTCGTCCTGCATCGCCAAGATGCGTGCGCGAACGGCCTCGGCCTCGGCCATCTTGTCGGCAGACGTGGGATCGGCGAAGGCAAGCCCTGGCCGCAGCACCGCTGCTGCGCCAAGTGCGGCTGCCCCCAGAAGAAACGTGCGGCGATCCACGCCGCGCGCAGATTGTGTCATGTGCGATACCTCCTTGCGTTCTTGCGACCGTTCGGTTGCAATCGCACCACGACTATATCACGAACACGCAACAGCCCGCCAAAACCCTGGCACATCTTCATGCTTCGTTCGTATTACCAGGTGAATAGCTTGTTTCTGGATCAAGTTCGCCCGATCGCGCCGTGTTTTGCAGGATCAGTACGAATGAAAACGGCCCTGCAAAACACGCCCCTTCCCTTTGCGTCGTCGGGGCGAAGCGACGGAGGGCGTTGTCGCTCGGAGCGAGCGGTTTAGCCGTGAAAATCGACCGATCCGAGCGACAACGAGGAGGGAGCAAGAAGCGGAATCGCAGCAGTTGGCTCGGTAGAGGGGCCGGGGCGAATGGCCGGCCCGGCAGGGACGGCCAACTCGGCGACCTTTCTGGAGGAACAACCAGTTCAGCAGCGCGGCGCGCCCGCATCGTCGAGCACGTTGAGGGCGGCGTTGTAGCCGCCGGCGCCATAGGAGAGGCACTTCGACACGCGGGCGATGGTGGTGGCCGACGCGCCCGTGGCCTCCTCGATGGCCGCGTAGGACTTGCCGGCATCCAGCTGGCGCGCCACGGCCAACCGCTGCGACGTCTCTTTGATCTCGCGGATGGTGAACAAGTCCTCCAGCAGCGAGAAGATCACATCCTCGTCGTCGAGCGCGGCCAGCACCCGCAGAAGGTCCTCCACTTCGGACGTGCGCAACTCGCTCATCGGCACCCCTCCTCGATCCTCATAAGCCCGTACTCGATGGAATCCACCAGCGCGTTCCACGACGCCTCGATGATGTTCTCGGACACGCCCACGGTGCCCCAGCTGTCGCGGCCGTCGCGCGTGGTGATGACGACGCGCGTGATGGCGTCGGTGCCCACGTTCTCGTCGAGGATGCGCACCTTGTAGTCCACCAACTCCATGTCGGCCACCTGGGGATAGAACGCGCCGATGGCCATGCGCAGCGCGGTGTCGAGCGCGCCGACGGGGCCCGCGCCCTCCCCTGTCGCCACGAAGCGCTCGCCGCCCACGTGGATCTTGATGGTGGCCTCGCTCATGGCGTCCTTCGCAAGCGCGCCGGTGTCCTCGCGGTCGTCCACGATGACGCGGAAGCTCTCCAGCGTGAAGTGCGGCCGATACGCGCCCAGGTGGCGCTTGAGCAGCAGCGCGAGCGAGCCGTCTGCCGTCTCGTAGGAGTATCCGGCCGCTTCGCGCTCCTTGATGTTATCGAGGATGGCCTGAACCTTCTCGGCGTGCGCGCTCAAATCGACGCCGAGGCCGCGCGCCTTCGCCACAAGCGACGCCTTGCCGGCCAGTTCGCTCACCAGCATGCGCTGCGTGTTGCCCACGCTTTCCGGGGGCGTGTGCTCGTACGCCTCGGGGAAGCGCGCGATGGCGCTAGCGTGCAAGCCGCCCTTGTGGGCGAACGCCGACGCGCCCGTGTACGGATGGTGCGCCGGCACCGACACGTTGCACGCCTCTGCTACGAACTGGGACACGCTCGTCAGCTCGCGCAGGTTCTCAGGCCCGACGGTGACGCGCCCCATCTTCAATTCGAGGTCGGCGATGACGGTGAGCAGGTCGGTGTTGCCCACGCGCTCGCCGAAACCGTTCACCGTGCCCTGCACCTGGGTCACCCCGGCGCGCACGGCCGCCAGCGTGTTCGCCACGGCGCACCCCGAATCGTTGTGGCAGTGGATGCCCAGCTGCTGACCCGGCAGCGCGGCGGCCACGGCGGCTGCGATCTCGCCCACCTCGAACGGCAGCGCGCCGCCGTTCGTCTCGCACAAGTCGATGGAGTCGGCACCGGCTTCGCTGGCCGCGCGCACGCAGGAAAGCGCGTAGTCGGGGTTGGCCTTGTAGCCGTCGAAGAAGTGCTCGGCGTCGAACACCACCGTCAGCCCTTGGCGTTTGAGAAAGGACACCGAGTCGCGGATCATGCGCAGGTTCTCGTCGAGCGTGGTGAGAAGCGCGCGCGTGACCTGCGCGTCCCACGTCTTTCCCACGATGGTGGCCACCGGCGCCCCGCTGGCGACGAGATCCGCAAGGCCCTGGTCCTCCTCGGCCGCCACGCCCTTCTTGCACGTGGAGCCGAACGCCGCGATGCGCGCATGCCGAAGCGGCATGGCCTGCACGCGCTGGAAAAACGCGATGTCCTTCGGGTTCGACGCGGGAAAGCCGCCCTCGATGAAGTCGATGCCGAACGCATCGAGTCGCTCGACGATGCGCAGCTTGTCCTCAAGCGACAGCGTGATGCCCTCGCACTGCTCTCCGTCGCGCAACGTGCTGTCGTAGGTGAGGATGCGATCCACGAATGCTCCTTTGCTTCGGTGAGAGGGCGGCAGCGAAAAGCGCGCCAGTTGGACGATTCGCGCGGAGCGCGAAAACAACCGCGCAGGTTGGCGCAGTGTGTCAGCGAGGGGCGCCGAGGTGCGTCGAATTCGTGGGATCGCGCAGGCGACGCGTACTTCGGTACGCGAGCCTGCGGGATCGCGCGAAGGCGGCGTGCCTCGGCGCCCCGCAGCGTCGGCGGGCTCCGTCGTTCGACAGAACGGTGGAATCTCCAAGCGTCAGCGGGTCCCGACGGCTGTTACGCCGTCGGAACTTCAGTCAGCCATTCCAGGTACTCGTCGATGTTGCCGTACGCCACGTCGAAGAAGCGCTCTTGCAGCGCGCGGGTGACCTCGCCGGGTTTGCCGATCTCGCGGCCGTCCACACTGCCGATGGGCGTGAGCTCGGCAGCCGAGCCGGTCATGAACACCTCGTCGGCGATGTAGAGGTCGGCGCGCGTCAAGCTCTCCTCGATCGCGGGAATCTCCAGATCGTCGGCCAGGCACAGCACCGTGTCGCGCGTGATGCCCTCCAAAAGGCCGTCGGACAAAGGCGGCGTGGACAGCACGCCGTCGCGCACGACGAACAGGTTCTCCCCGGTGCCCTCGCACACAAGGCCCTGCTCGTTGAGCATGATGGCCTCGGCATAGCCGTGCTCCTTGGCCTCGAGCTTCGCCAAGATGGAGTTCATATACGACGCCGTGGCCTTCACCGCGGGAGGAATGGAGTTGTTCGTGCGCTGGCGCCACGATGACACGCCCACGGACACGCCCCTCTCAAGCGCATCGGCCCCCAGATACGAGTCCCACGGCCACACGGCGATGGCCACGTCCGTCGGCGCGCCCGTGGGGTCGACGCCCATCACGCCGTAACCGCGGTACACGATGGGACGAATGTAGCACGACGGCAGCTTGTTCGCACGGATGACCTCCACCGTGGCTTCGCACAACTCGTCCACCGTGTAAGGCAGATCGATGCAGGCGATCTTGCAGCTGCGATGAAGGCGCTCCATGTGATCGCGCAAGCGGAAGACGTAGCTTTTCTTCGTCGTTGGGTTCTGATAGCAGCGAATGCCCTCGAAGACGCCGGAACCGTAATGCAGCGAGTGGGACAACACATGCGTGGTGGCCTCTGCCCACGGGATGAGTTCGCCGTTTTTCCAGATGTAGTCGACTTCCGTGATGTCTGCCATTGATCCGTCCCTTCTCGCTGGCCCCTGACGTGCGGTTTCCTATGTGACGCGTTCGCTCATTGTACTCCAATAGGCTAAAGCGCACGAGCGTTTCCGGCGAAGTGTCGCTTTTTCGACGAAAGCGACAGAAGGGAGGGGCCGAAACGCCTCTCGCATCCGCGAAACGACGGGGCGCGAGCACGGAAAGGGAGTCGCGACGCACAACCCAGCCGCTCGACGTTCTCTTTGCGTCGCGTCTCGGCTGAACGAAAAATGCGGAGGGGCACGCCATCGCAGTTGCATCGCAAGCGAGGTTCTTCGGCCTCCGGAGCGTACCGGCCCCCTTGCGCTCATCTCGCCCCCCCCCCCGCTGTGATCATCACCGCCGAGCCAAGGCCCCAAGCCTTGCGACGGCGAGGCGAAAGGCCCTTTCCGCACTCGAAAACCGAGGGCGTACGCCCGCTCCGTCTCGGCCTCGTGCGGAAAACGTCTCGCCAAGAGAGCGCTTCCCCAAGAAGCGTCCCTTCGCAACGCGACCTGGCGAAAAGCGCCGAGAACGAGGCTGCGATCAGCCCTTCGCAAGCGAGCGCAAAGAGGCGAAAGGCTTCCGACACCGCATCGCCCGCTCGGCGATAAACCACAGCATCTTCACCACTTTGAGAATGGCTCCACTACACTATGCAGCCATCCGCGCATGACGCGGCATCTTGGTTCCCAAGGAGATTGGAATATGGCTCTGCATTCTTGGCTTGCGCGCCCGCAACGACGCCTGGGGCCGTTCGGGCTTGTCGTGCTGCTCGTCGTAGGAGCGCTTGTCACGCCCCTCTCGCTCGACATGTACACGCCGGCCGTGCCCCACATGACCGAGTTCTTCGGCACGTCCGAGGCCATGGTGAACCTCACGCTCGTGGGATACTTCCTGTTCTTCGCCGTGGGGCTGCTGATTTTCGGTCCTGTGAGCGACCGCTACGGGCGCAAACCGGTGCTCGTGGCGGGCATCCTCGCCTACGCGCTGGCCAGCGCCGCATGCGCACTCTCGACCTCCATCGGCATGCTCATCGCGATGCGCGTGCTTCAAGCGCTGGGCGCGGGCGCGGTGAGCGCGGTGTCCACCGCGGTGGTGAAGGACGCCGTCGTGCCCGAGCGGCGCGAGGCGCTGCTGTCGCTCGTGCAGGTGATGTTCGTGGTGGGACCGGTGCTAGCACCGGTGGTGGGCGCGCTCGTTTTGCAGGTGGCCGACTGGCGCATGACGTTTTGGGTGCTCGCCGGCATCGGCGCAGTCTGCAGCGCGCTGGCCCTGTTATTCGACGAAACGCTGCCCGCCGACGAGCGCTACGATGGCTCGGTGACGGGCAGCCTGAAGCAGCTCGGCGTGGTCGCGCGCAACAAGGGGTTCTCGGCGTTCCTCGGCATCGTGGGGTTGTACAACCTGCCGTTCATGGCCTACATCGCCGTGGGATCGTATGTCTACATCACGTTTTTCGGGCTTTCCGAGCTGGAGTACAGCCTGTACTTCGCCGTCGCGGCGCTGCTGACGGTGTTCGGGCCGTTCGCGTGGCTTGCGGCCTCGCGATTCGTGTCGGCGCGGCGCTTCACGGGCATCCTTCTCGGCGTCGGGCTTGCGTCCGGCCTGGTCATGCTGGCCGTAGGCGAGCTGTCGCCGACGCTCTTCTGCCTGACGTTTCTCGCGTTCGCCCTCGCCGAGGCGGCCGTGCGCCCCTACAGCACGAACATCTTGCTGTCCCAGCAAGAGGGCGACACGGGAGCGGCCTCGTCGCTCATCAACTTCGCCCACACGGCCATCGGCTGCGTGGGCATGCTCGTCGCGGTGCTGCCGTGGCCGAACTTCGTGACGGGCATCGGCATCATCATCGTGGCGTCGATGGGCGTCGGCATCCTCGGCTGGATCGCGCTTCTGCGCTCGCGCGTGCCGCTTGCGGGCATCAAGGACGACGAGGCCGGAAGCGTCGGCGCGACGGTCCTCGACCTGCGCTGACGTCCGCGAGGCTATCCGCGCAGCACTTCGAGGGTCGTGCGCCCGAAGCGCAGTTCCGCATCCCACACCTCGAACGCCAGCAGCACTTCGTCCCCAACAGGCTTCCGCGCCTCGTCGAACGCGGCGCGGAAGCATTGCTCAAGCGTCTCCCCTTCGATGCGATGCCCCGCATACACGCGGCCATCGGGCAGTTCGACAAGCGGAACGCGGCTCGCCTCGCCGGGAAGCGGGCGCGCCTCGAGCACCACCTGCCACGAGCGCTCCCCCGTCTGGCCGTCCGCGCGCCACATCATCCCTTGCAGGAACAACGGCACGAGCCCGACTTCCCTCGCCCGAACGTACAGCCCAGTCGCAGCTTTCGCATAGCGTCTCGCGTCGAAGCCGTCCTCCGACCACGGGGACGAAAGGAACGTCCGCGCGTCAAGGATCCTCTCATACGGCGCAGGGAGCAACCTGCATGCGTTTTGGGCTGCGGATCCTTCTCGGTACTCGTCCAACGTCATGAGGATGACCTGGGTTTCGCGCAGCTTCTTCGCCGCCAAGTCGCGCGCCCGATCGAGCAGCGCCGACACGTCCATGACGCCTTGATCCGACACGTAGCCGGACAGTTCGCGCAAGGGAACGCCCAGCTGCACGCACGATACGATAACGTCCAGCTCGCCCATCTGGCGCATCGTGTAATAGCGGTACCCCGTCTCGGGGTTCACGTAGGCGGGGCGCAGCACGCCCACGCGCTCGTAATAGCGCAGCGCCTTCACGCTCACGCCTTTGAGATTCGCCACTTCGCCGATGGACAGCAGGTCGTTTCGCATGGCCTTCCCTCGATCCGCCGTTGACTCTACCCTTGGGGCATAGTTTAGGATACCTGCTCGCGACATTCCAGGGACGCCTCCGGGCCGGACGGCGCAGAGGCGTCCTGTATCGTTTGCTGGAAGGAGGCCCATGACGCCGTACGTGCTGCTCGGCATCGCCATCGTGTCGGAGGTGTTCGCCGAGGCCATGATGAAGCTGTCGAACGGCTTCGAGAACAAAAAGCCCATCATCGGCATCATCACCGGGTACCTGGTGGCGTTCTACCTGATGGCGCAGACCTTGAACGACCTGCCGCTCGGATTCGTGTACGCCGTGTGGACAGGCGCGGGCGTGGCGCTCACCGCCCTCATCGGCGCGGCGTTTTGGCATGAAGGGTTCAACGCGAAGAAAGCGCTCGGCATCGTCGCCATCATCGCGGGCGTCGTGCTTCTGAAACTGGGGGTGTGAGGCATGGGAAACCTGAAAGACTTGCTGGAACGCGCGAACCCATTCTTGCTGCTGAGCATCTCAATCGCCGCCGAGCTGTGCGGCACCACGTCGATGAAAGTGTCGCACGGGTTTTCCGACCCCCTGTTCACCGCGCTCACCATCTGCGCGTACGCGCTGGCGTTCAGCCTGTTCACCATCGTGCTGAAAAAGGTCCCGCTGGGGCTGGCCTACGGCATCTGGGGCGGCGTGGGCACGGTGGGCACGGCGGCCATCGGCATCGTGGCCTGGGGCGACCCCTTCGGCTGGGCCACCGCCGCCGGCATCGCACTCGTGGTGGGCGGCATTGCGCTGCTGAACAAGGGCACGCAGGAGATCGAAGAGGCGCGCGCGGAGAATTAGAGCACCCCGTAAGTCGTACATCGGCCGCGATGCCGAGCATGGCAATTTTTTTCGCATATTTTTGCCATCGGGGGTGCGGACAAAAAGTTGGACACTCCGGTGTCCGGATTGGAGTCCGCATGTACCCGTTGGAGACCAGGGAGCTC
>NZ_NFJP01000011.1 GCF_002159915.1 Gordonibacter sp. An230 | reverse complement strand
CACCCCCCCCGCCCGCCTCGCCACCCGCGCAAGCACTGCGAGCAAAATCAGGAAAAGGGCCGTATGCGCGTAGTTTGCCGGCTCCATCACCTGGAGGCTGTCGCGCGACGGCTGGGGGAACAGCGTCGGGGAGATGCCCACCGTCTGCCACCCCAGATACGTCCCCAGCCCAACCACAAGCACGGCGAACGCCGGCGCGGGCATCGCACCCGTAGAAACGTCCCGCGAGACCTCCTTGCGACGCATCCTTTCCACCCCCTTCTCTCCCTGGGCGTCCCATAGTAGCGAACGCACAGCCGAAACGATCGGTCATTTCGGCAATCAGCAGATGAGAAGCCACTCCCTCAGCCGCTACCAAGCCGCTACCTCAAAGCTACCTCACCGTTTTCGAAAATACCTTGCCGAACGGTTTGACGTTACCCGGGCCCGACCGATTGAATGCAGATCGTCGCTAGCAAATCCGAAGAAAAGGACGGTGTACATGAAGAAGCGAGCAACCTTTGCGGCATGCTGTCTCGCCGTGTCGATGGCGCCCCTGCTAAACGGTTGCGCCCCAGATGCTCCGACCGTGCAAAACGAGCCGACGGCGCATCGAGGAGCAAGTCGGGACGGGAACGCGGGGCAGAAGCAGCAGGCTTCCGGGACGAGCTACGAGGACGGCACGTACCAAGGAACGGGCACGGGAATGGGCGGTCCCATCGACGTGACGCTCACGGTGGCCGACGGGCGCGTGACGGTCGACGAGATAACCGAATCGGGGGAAACCGCCGGCATCGGCGGCAAAGAAGCTATCGAGGACGGAACGTTCAAAGCCCAGATCGAAGAGGCTCAATCGGCCGACATCGACGGAGTCACCGGTGCCACCATGACGACGAACGGAGTGAAGAAAGCCGTGGAGGAGGCGCTTTCCCAAGCGCGCTAGCCAAGCGCGCCTCGTCGCCCCGAAAGGGCGCGGCGGCAATCGGAACCGAGAGACAGGAGATCGAGATGAACGTGAATCGCCGCCAGTTCTGCGCGCTCGGCACGGCCAGCGCGCTCGCTGCCATCGCCGGGGGGATGAGCGTGGGCTGCTCGTCCACCGGCGCATCGAAAGGAGGCGACGCAGCGAGCGAGGACGGCTCCATGCGCGCCATAGGGGATGCCGACGTGAGCTTCAGCCAAGAGGTCGACGTCCTCATAGTCGGCGCTGGCATATCTGGCATGCTGGCCGCCGTCGACCCTGCCGCCGACGGCCTCGACGTCCTCATCGTCGAACAGAACTCGACCTACGGCGGGGACGCGATGTATTCAGCCGCCTGTCAGATGTGCACCACGGCCAAGCTCACGAAGGAAGAGCGCCCCGATAAGTACATGGATCCCGATCAGATCCGCGAGAAGTTCGCCCCCTACTACGAAGACGACGAGGCGGGTCTCGAGCGCACCGTGATCCTGCAAACATGGGGCGGAAAGTTCATCGACAGGATGCACTTCGATTGGGGCTACGAGTTCCAAGAGCTGCGCGAGAGCCCCTACCATCAAGCGTTCTTCCCAAAGAACGGATTGTGCACGATGATGGACGAGTTCGAGCTCATCGACGAAAAGCTCGTCCAAGCAGGCGCATCGTACCTGTTCGAAACCACCCTCAAAACGCTCATAGTAGACGATAGCGGCTCCATCGCCGGTGCGCGGTTCTCCGCAAAAGACGGGTCGACGGTCGACATCTTGGCGAGGGCCGTCGTCTTGGCCACCGGGGGATACGTGTCGAACCAGGAGTGGATGGTGAAGTACGCCTCCGAATGGGCGTTCGTCGGAACCATCGTGGCCGGCCGCACAGGCGACGGCATAGCCGCCGGCGTGGCCGCAGGAGGAACGCTGTCGGGCATGAAAGCCTCGGGGAACCTGAACCCCCGTTACGAAGCGGGGCACATGCTGGGCACGTTCTATCCGATCATCGGCCTCTTGCCCAACGGCAAGCGGTTTTATTGCGAAACCGCCGTCCACGACGCGGCGACCGGATGCCTGGCAGCTGGCTTCAACGAGTGGTACAGCATTTGGGACGGAACGGCTCAAAACGGCATCGACCAAGAGGTCATCGCGCACGCCGGCAACGCCGTGCAAACCGCAGGATCGCTCGAGGAACTGGCTGAGAAGACAGGGCTCGCGTTCGAAACCGTGAAGGCCGCATTCGACAACTACGATGCCATGTGCGACAGCCAGGAAGACCCTGAGTTCGGCAGGACCCTCTTCCTGCAGAAGCTCGTAGCGCCGTATTACTTCCTGCGCAACGTGCCCGTGCGCTACAAGAGCTGCGGAGGCTTGGCAGTGAGCGACCGCATGGAGGTGCTCGACGCCGAAGGCAATCCCATTCCCGGCCTCTACGCGGCGGGATGCGCCGCGGGAACCGAGGATATCGTCCCCGCCGCTGGATCGGGCCTGCTGCTCGGCTCCGTCCTCGTCGAGGATCTGGCATAGGCGTCGCCCGGCGCCCGCGCCTACGAGAACCGCGGGCGCCCTTCCTCTGCCGCGACGCGGGCGCCGTTCCGAACGAACCGCGCCCGCGCGCCGCTACTTCCCCTCGGGCTCTTCGTACTCGGGGGCTTTGCTCTCGACGTCCTCGACGCTCACGTCGCGCGCGTCGATCTCGAGAGGGCGCGAGAACGCCCTATCGGCGGCGTCGGACGTGGCCAGAAGCTCCTTGAACGACACAGCGTCCTCTCCGGAAACCGGCATCATCATGTACACGTTGCTGCCGATGATGATCGGCTGGATGCGATCGGCGCCCTCCGACCCCGCCACGCCAGCCTTGGCCTCCGAGCGCTTCATCTGCTCCATCATCTCGGCGCGCACGCTGTCGATCTGCGCGGCCGTCTCGTTCTGCCAGCGCTCCTTGCGCCACGCCAGCACGTTCGCGTTGTAGCGCATCTGGATGACCTCCAGCACGATGCAGAACACCATGGCGAAGTACACGATCAGCTTCTCGAGCGGCATGTGCAGAAGCTCGATGCCGGTATGGAAGCCCGCGCTGTCGATGACGAGCAAGCAACCGATGGCCACGATGAACGTGAGCGCGAGCATCTTCATCTCGGGGTGCCCGTTGATGAAGTTGGAGATGGGGTCGATGAAGATCATCATGAGGAACACGGCCAGCATGACGGCGATGATCATGATGATGAGATGGTCGGCCATGCCCACGGCCGTGATGACCGAGTCGATGGAGAACACGAGGTCCATGACCATGATGGTGCCCACGGCCTGCGGCAGCGCGATGCGATGGAGCGCCTTGTGCTCCTCGCAGTGCTCGGCCTTGAGCTCGGTGAGCTTGAGCGTGTCGCGCAGCTCGGCGATGCCCTTGTAGATGAGGTAGCCGCCGCCGACGAGCAGCACGAGGTCGCGCACCGAGAAGCCGTGCACGTAGGGACCGAGGTCAATGGTGAACAGAGGCTCGGTCATATGCACGAGGAACGACGCGAAGCACAGGAAGACGACACGCATGATAAGCGCGCCCGCCAGGCCGAGTTTGCGGCCGATGTGCTGCTTGTCCTCGGGCAGGCGGTTCGTCGTGATCGAGATGAACACGAGGTTGTCAACCCCGAGCACGATCTCCAGGAAGATGAGGGAGATCAGGCTGATCCACGCCTCAGGGGTCGCAAATATTGAAAGATCCACGTCTCGTTCGCTCCTATCGTCCGTCTTGCACGAACCTGCGATGCTCCGCAGGGCCGGGAGAGAAGGCGAAATCCACAAAAAAAGACTCATGGCGCCATCGCATGCGGTGCGACGGCGCCATGAGTCTCGCCATTTCAGACACGCCAGGCCGCACGGCCATGATGTTGAACGTGCCACACGCGCCCGCGGCGCATGCCAGCTACTCCCCCATGGGCGTTGGGTATCCTAGCACGATGCCCCGCGCTCGGCAATGCTATAATGCCCAATGCACACAAACCGCTTCGAAAACCATGCGACGCGCAGGAGGCGCAATGCTTTTCAATCCGCAGAGAAACGACTATGTCGATACAGGAGGGCCCGTCCGCTACCTCGACGACGCCGGTCTCAAGCGACCTCTCGTCGCCCCTCGGCAGCAGATGGCCCTCATGGCCGCCTTCGTGCTCGTCGCCGCAGTCATCGGCGGCCTGCTGCTGTACTCCGTGCTCGGTGCGGTGAGCGGAAACGCCGAGCGAGCACAAGCCAGCGTGGAGGAGAACCTCGCGCGCGACGTGTCCTACGACCTGCCCGTGCTCACCTCGCTCGCGACCTTGGACGACAACGCCATCAGGCAGTCCTTCGCCGATGCCGGATATTCCACGGTCGACCTCTCCACGCAGGAGGAGTTCCCCTCGGGCGGATTCGAACTGGCAAAGCTGCCCTCTGACGTGAGCACGGTCGACGCCGGCCTCATGTACGCCCAGGGCATCGCTCAGCTAAGCGCAGCCGATGCCGCACGCCTGCTCAAAGGCTCATGGACGCTCACCGTCGACCGAAGCGAGACGCTGAACATGAACGTGCGCTACGCCGACTTCTCCTCCGGAAGCGTCGACGCTGCGGTGCAGGCGGCCGTAGCCGCCGAAGGCTTCGACCCCGCCACCGTCCAAGAGGACGGGCAGGGCGTCGACGAGGTGGGCAACACGTTCATGGCGGGCACGGTGGGCATCGGCGACGCCACCTACACCTGGCGCGTGTCGGCCATCGCCCTGTCCGAAGTGTACGATATCTCGGGCCTGCCCGACTCGGCCGTCTACGTGGGAATCCGCCTAACCGCCTAGAAGCTTCGGCGCCTTTGCACCCCGCGCGCCCTGAAGCGAGGGCCGCCTCCGGCGCTCCGAGCGCGCCGGAATGCTCGCATGCGTGCGAAATGCGCTTCGAAAAGCCGCGTTGTCGCCCGATCCGGTCGGTTTTGCCGCGAAAAGCGACCGGATCGGGCGACAATGCGGTCGCAGCAGACGACCGCTGCAGACGACAGGCGCACGGGAATTCGGAGAGAGCCGGATTCGAGAGAGGCGCCCCCTCACCTTGAAGCTCCGAAACTTCGTGACGCTCAAGGTCGATCAACCTGATCAAAATCATTCTTATCTGGAAATAGATAAAAACCCTTCACGCCGAACAGGACTTTCCCCTATTAGAAACGCGGGCGCGCCCCGATAGGCGCGCGTCGCGCGCGAGCGCATGATTTTCTCGCGAGGAAAGAGGGGAGGCTCCGTGAAGCTGTCGAACGTCATCGCAGGCGCGTCTGCGGCCATCGTGGCCATCCAAGCCGCCGCATACGCGCTTCGGGGCGAACCCGACCTGCTGCGTCCTCCCGGCGCCCACGGCGAGAAGGACTTCCTCGCACGCTGCATCAAATGCGGGAAATGCATCGAGGCGTGTCCCTACCGTTCGCCCGCCCCTGCCCCGCAAGGCGCGGGCATCGCCGTCGGCACGCCCTGCATCGATGCCCGCGAGCAGGCGTGCCGTCTGTGCGAGGGCTTCCCTTGCGTACGCGTCTGCCCCACCGGCGCCCTGCGCGCCGTCGAGGGGCATCGCGACGTGCGGATGGGGGTCGCCGCCATCGACGAGGAGCTGTGCATCGCATTTCAAGGCATGCGCTGCGAAGTGTGCTACCGAGCGTGCCCCCTCATCGACGAGGCCATCGTCATCGACTACCGCATGCGCGAAGGAGACGCCATCCACTCGGTGTTCGCGCCCTCCATCGTGCAGGACGCGTGCGTGGGATGTGGCTTATGCGTCGAACGCTGCGTGGTAGGCGAGCCGCATACGGCCATCCGCATCGTATGCGACGCCGAGCGCGCAAGGACAGCGGGGAGCTGATCTTAGGAGGGTTGCGACCAAAAGGCCGATGCCAGCGAGGCGGCAGACGGTATGCCGGATTGAAAGTCGGCGACGGAAAGCACCAGGAGAAACAGGAGGGATGCCATGGACATCACCAGACGACAGTTCGTCAAAGCCACGGCAGTGGCGCTCGCCAGCGCTGCGGCGGCGGGCACCTTGTCGTCGCTCGTCGGATGCGCGAGCGGCGCGACCCAGGGCGACGCGCAGACGGAAGGTCGGAAGTACACCGCCGTCTGCCGGTTCTGCGGCTGCGGCTGCGGGGTCATCTGCGAGGTGAAGGACAACAGGCTCGTCAGCGTCACGGGAGATCCTGACAACGAGTCCAACAAGGGGCTCAACTGCGTCAAGGGCTACTACCTGGCGAAGATCCTCTACGGCGAGGACCGCCTGACCGTCCCGCTCATCCGCGACGACGCGTCCACGAAGGGAACGGCGGAAGGGCTGCGCGAGGCCACCTGGGACGAGGCGCTCGAACTCGTATCCGCCAAGCTCAAGGAGACATGGAAGGCCGACAAGAGCCGCCTGGCGTTTTGGCTCTCGGGCCAGCAGCCCATCACCGAGGGCTACGCGTGCGCCAAGTTCATCAAGGCGGGCCTTCTTTCGAACAACGTGGATCCGAACGCGCGGCTATGCATGGCCAGCGCCGTCGTCAGCTTCATGAACGTGTTCCAAACCGACGAGCCGGCCGGATCCTACGCCGACCTCGACGAGGCCGACGTGTTCGTCACCTGGGGCGCGAACATGGCAGAAGCTCACCCGATGCTCTACTCGCGGCTGACCGCGCGCAAGCTCTCGGGCGAGGGCGTGCGCCACTACGATCTGGGAACCATCACCACGCGCACGAGCGCGAGCGCCGACAAGACGCTCATCTTCAAGCCTAACACCGATCTGGCCATCGCCAACTGCATCGCGAACCACCTTGTTCAGAACAAGCTCTACGACGAGGCGTTCGTGAACGACCACTTGCAGTTCAAGCAGGGCGCGGAGAACATCGGCAACGCCACCATGGACGACTACGAGCAAACCGAGGCCGGCAAGACCGCCGAGAACGTGAGCGCCATCACCTTCGAGGAGTACGCCGAGCGCCTCTCCCCTTACACGTTCGAATACGTCTCGGAGCTCTCCGGCGTGGCCGTCGAGGACCTGCGCGAGTTGGCCGAAGTGTTCGCCGACCCCGACGCCAAGGTCATGTCGCTGTGGACGATGGGCGTGAACCAACACAACCGCGGCACCTGGATGAACCACAACATCTACAACATCCACCTGCTCTCCGGCAAGATCGCACGACCCGGCTGCGGCCCGTTCTCGCTCACCGGCCAGCCCACAGCCTGCGGCACCGCCCGCGAGGTGGGCACGTTCTGCCATCGCCTCCCCGCCGACCTGCTTGTGGCAAACGAGCAGCACCGACGCTTCACCGAAGCCGTCTGGGATCTGCCCGAAGGCCACCTCGACGCCATCAAGGCGCCCGGCATGCACACGGTGAAGATATTCCGCGAGATGTCCAAGGGAAACATCGACTTTCTGTGGAGCGCCCACAACAACTGGGCGCAGTCCATGCCCAACCTCACCCGCTTCCTCGGCATGGGCGAGGAGAACAAGGGCATCTTCGACACGTTCATCGTGGTCAACGAGGTCTACCCCACCCTGTCCACCCAGTACGCCGATGTCGTGCTGCCCGTGGCGCTCTGGGTGGAGCGCGAAGGCCAGTTCGGCAACGCCGAGCGCCGCAGCGCCGTGTTCGAGAAGGCCGTCGACCCGCCGGGAGAGGCGAAGTGGGACCTCTGGACGTTCATGGAGGTGGCGCGGCGCGTGCTCGACGGCGAGCGGATTGGCGACAAGGACGCCTTCGACCACCTGTTCGGCTTCATCTACGACAAGGACGCCGCCGACTTCAAGGGCGACGACCGCGAGACGAACAGAGCGCTGTGGGAGGAGTACCGCATCTTCTCGAACCCGTCTTTGAACGAGCGGGCGCAGGCGATAAACGAGAGCGCCAAGCTCAAGATGGAGGCCAAGCAGCTCGCCCCTTACGACGAGTACCTGGCGCGACACGGCCTCACCTGGCCCGTTCGCGAAGTCGACGGCACGTGGATGCCAACGAAATGGCGCTTTTCCGACGGGGCTCAAGAAGACGGCTTCGACGAGGTGGGCGTGGCCACCTACGGCACGCCCGGCTTGGCGGGCGGGGTGAGCTTCTACAAGAGCACCGACATGAAGCCCACGGTGGTCTTCCGCCCCTACGAGCCACCAGCGGAGGAGCCTGACGAGGAGTACCCGTTCTACCTCGTCACCGGGCGCCTTCTGGAACACTGGCACACCGGCACCATGACCCGCCGCGTGCCCGAGCTCGATCGCGCGCTGCCCGAGGCGCTGCTCAACGTGAGCCCCGAGGACTGCGAGAGGATCGGCGTGGCAGACGGCGACATGGTGCGCGTGCGGTCGCGCTTCGGCCAGTTCGACATCAAGGTGTCCACAGCCGGGCGCACCGAGCCGCCCGTCGGCATTGTGTTCGCCCCGTTCTTCGCGGAGGAGGCGCTCGTCAACCTCGCAGTGCAGGACACCTACTGCCCGCTGTCGAAAGAACCCGATTACAAGAAGACCTGCGTGTCCATCGAGAAGATCTAGGGGGTCAGGATGAGAAAGCGCATTGTTGCCGCCGCCCTCGCGCTCACGATGGCGCTGGGGGTGGGAGCTATCGCCGGATGCAGCGAGCAGCCGCAGAAAGAAGACGTGAACGCCGAGGTGCCGCCCGGAGCACCACCGCTGATGCCCCCGGGCCACGAGGGCCGCTTCGAGCAGCTCGGGGCGAACGGCTGCTACGGCTGCCACGGGGCGAACGACCAGGCCAACCCCATGCTGACCGGATCGACCGCCCTGCCCGAGGACCACTACCAAGGCAAAAGCTCGGATTCGCGGGAGCTCGATCCGACGCACGATCAATGCATCACCTGCCACTCGCAGGCGTAAAGGCACAGGCCCCCCGGCTCGAAAAGAGCCGGGGGCGGTCAAGACACGAGGAGGTCATCATGGTCATTTCGAGCCTGGTCGTCGAGACGGCGCCCGAGCGCACCGGCGAGGTGGCATGCGAGCTGTCCTGCCGCTCCGGCGTCGAGGTGCACGAGACGAACGGCCACAAGCTCGTCGTCACCGTTGAGGCCGAAACGGTGGACGACTCGCATCTCATTGCGAGCGGATTCATCAGCATCGCAGGCGTGACCGGCGTCAACCTCGTGTACGCGAACTTCGAGGACGACCCTTCGCTCCATCCGGTCGACAGGCGATGAGCACGGCGGCAAAGAGGCGCTCGAAGCGCTGGACCGTTGCACGGCGCATCGTGCAAGCGGGAGCACTCGCCCTGTTCGCCGCCCCGCTCGTTGCGACAAGCTGGGGGCTTCTCGGCATCGGATCAAACCCGGAAGACACCCTGCCCACGCCAGCCGAGCTGCCGTTTTTCGGAACCCTCTCCTCTTCCACGGTCCTCGGTGCGGAGGTGATCGACCCTTTCGCCATGCTCGAGGCGATCGCCGCCGCGAAGACGTTCGAACCCGAATGGCTCCTTGCCGCATTGCCGGTGCTTATCGTGTACGGGCTCGTGCGAGGACGCGCCTTCTGCGGCTGGGTGTGCCCCGTGAACCTGCTGCTCGAGGGCGTGGACGCTCTGCGGCGCAAGCTCGGCATAGAGGTGCGCGAAGCTCCCGTGCCGCGCCGTGCGAAGCTATGGATCGCGCTTTCCGTGCTCGCGCTATCGGCTCTAGCGGGAATTCCGATTTTCGAATCCTTCTCCCCCATCAGCGCCGTGAACAAGGGGCTTTTGATCGGATCGGTCGCGGGCGCATGGACGCTTCTGGCCATCGCGGTCGCCGAGCTGTTCTGGGGACGGCGGGTATGGTGCCGCTCGCTCTGCCCGCTCGGCGGCTTCTACGAGGCGCTCGGACGCGTCGGGCAGCTGAACGTGCGCCTCGACCGCAAGGCGTGCGTCCACTGCGACGCATGCTCGAAGGCCTGCTTGGCCGACCCCGCCATCCTCGAACCCGTGCTCGCCGGACGGGACGTCGTCGTGCGCGCAGGCGACTGCATGGCGTGCGGAGCCTGCGTGGACGCCTGCCCTACGCGCGCCCTGTCGTTCGCGCTGGGCCGAGCCCCGAAGCCCGGAAGAGAGGAGGCTGGATGACCTTCCGCTTCGGAGCATCTGCGAGAGCCCGGACAGGCAGAACCGCGCGCTCCTTTCTTGACGCGCGCCTTTCTCAACGCACCTGAAGCTCGAAAGCCCTCTTGGCGCTCCGCCCAATCCTGCGCGCCCCTCTCGAAGAAGCGGCGCCTTCTCCCCGCCGTGCCCGCATGCGGGCACGGCCAACCGCGCACAGCGGCCATACGCCCCAGGCGCTTCGACAAGCGCCGAGCCTCGCTTCCACGACGGCCTCGGCACGCGGCTCACAAGCGCGCCGAGGCGACATGCCGCAAGCAGGGGCCTGCGCTTCGAAGCTGGCGCGGAGCGCCCTACACGTTCAGCAGCTTGTGCCTGAGGGCGTAGTCCACAAGATCGGCGCGAGTCTTCAGTCCGAGCTTCTGGTAGATCTTCGAACGATGGGCCTCCACGGTCTTCACCGAGAGGAATATCCGCTCGGATATCTCCTTGTTCGTGTGCCCTTTGCCCAGAAGCTGGAGTATCTCCAGCTCGCGGTTCGATAGCTGACGGTAGGAGCGGTCCTCCTCCGCAGCCTCGCCCACAAGCTGCTTGGTGAGCAGCGCCGTCATCTTCGGATGGACATAGCTGCCGCCTTCGGCCACGGCGTGCACCGCAGCCAGAAGCTCCTCGGACGTGGAGTTTTTCAGCACGTAGCCGGCCGCCCCTCCACGCAGCGTGTAGAAGAGGTACTCGGGCTCGGCGAACATCGTGAGGATTACCACCCTGGTGGAAGGCAGATCTTTCGCGATCTTCTCGCACGCCACAAGCCCGCTTTGACCAGGGGGCATGGAAATGTCCATGAGCAGGATGTCGGGCTTCTCCCGAGCGGCCACGGCATAGGCCTGCGCACCGTCGGCCGCCTCGGCAACCACCTTGATGCCGGGGTCCTGCTCAAGGAGCATCCTGAGTCCCGATCGGACCACCTCGTGATCGTCGGCCAGCATGACTCGTATCATAGCGTCGCCTCCTTGCCTTCCGCCATGCTCATCGGCGCGACGAGCGTGATCATCGTGCCCTCGACGCCCGATTTCAAACTGAGCATCGCCCCGATGACGCTTGCGCGCTCCCTCATGCCCGCTAAACCGCATCCGCTCCCTTTGACGGAGGGCTTCTCCGTGTCGAACCCGCATCCATGATCGACGATGGAGGCATGCAGCCAGCCGTCGGCATCCTCGAGCGACACGTACACCCTGTCCGCGCCCGAGTACTTGCACGCATTCAATATGGCCTCCTGGCAGATGCGGTAGGCTTGGGTTTCAAGAGCCTGGTCGAAACGGGTGCGGGACAAACTGCCCTCGAAGACGATCTTCGCTCCGTAAGTGCGTTCGAACACGGCTGCCTGAGAGCGCAGCGCCGCCTCGAATCCCAGATGATCCAAGGCCGAGGGACGCAGCTCCACCGAAATGTTGTGCAGCTCGTCGAGAATGCGGTCGATGGCGCCGTTCGTTTCGGCGACGAGCACCGCCCCCTCCTCGTCGACGTGAGCGGAGAGGCGCCTTATGGAAAGCGAAACGGACAGCAGCTCCTGCGCGATGCCGTCGTGAAGCTCGCGCGATATGCGCTTGCGCTCATCCTCCTGCGCAGCAATGACGCGCGAGAGCTCCGAGCGCACGAAGATCGGATTGGCTTTGGCGTCGGCGCGCTTGCCCGCGACAACGTTCTCGAAGTTCATGAAGTCGCTCGACACGACATCCATATCGAGAAGACGGCCTCCGAGGTGCTCGATAAGGCGTCGATACGCCCCTTCGTGAGCCTCGTCCACCGTACGAAACGCCACGAGCAACACTGCCACCACACGCTTCTCCCTAGTGAGGGGCAAGGCGCAGAAACCATGCAGATCCTCTGCGAACACGATGGGATAGGACGAGTACTCGCGCGGATCGATCTCCTCGTCGATGTTCGCGAACATCATGGGCTTGCCGGCCTTGACGGCGATGCCCCCGATGCCGTGGCCGGGCATGAGCACGATCCGCCGATGCCTCTCGCCAGTGGCCCCCGCACTGTACACCCACTTGAGCGGCGCACCGATGAAGGCCGTCAGACCAATGGAAACGAAGTCGAAGCCGAAGCGCCTTTTGATCTCCCAAACCGCCTCCGCATACGAGCCGTTGCTCCCCGCGAGCGTCTCTTCGCTAAAATTGGAAGCCCCCATCACCTTCTCGCCTCCCCCTCGCCCTCGTTGCCCGAACCGGGAATCGCAGCATTCCCAAACGATGCGGCCGCCATGCTCCGACCCCGCAGGATCGGCTCCGCCTCGTCTTTCCATTATCCCTTAAATTGACCGGTTTGCACAGGCTTCAACCCTTCAGCATCGATCCATCCAAGGTGGGCGGCCTTGCGCCCTCGACACGCCGTTTGAAAGCAACGTAGCCAAGACGACGGAAAGGCGTCAGCGAACCGCCGCCCGCAGACATCGCTCGCATGATAGCGTTATCGCGAGTCAGCGAGTCGAAAGGAGCAGCTATGCAATACAACACCGGCGACAAACCCGGCGAGGGGACGTACCGCTGCGAGCACTGCGGATACGTCGTGCGCATCACAAGCGACATGGAGTCCCTCCCCGCCTGCCCGAATTGCGGTCATCACGAATTCGAGAAGATCGAGAACGATTGACGCGAAAAAGCCCCGTCGGCCGAACCGGCGGGGCTGCGTACTTCATGGAGCGGACGACGGGGTTCGAACCCGCGACCCCGACCTTGGCAAGGTCGTGCTCTACCAGCTGAGCCACGTCCGCATATCGACTTTTCAATAACCGCCTCCATCGAAAGCGGTTGGAGGCGACGCCCGGATTCGAACCGGGGGTGAAGGCTTTGCAGGCCTCTGCCTTACCACTTGGCCACGTCGCCATCTCGGCATCATCGTCATGAAAAAGGCCGGCCAAAACCTTTGCGCATGACCGGCCTCTCGTAGACAATGGAGCGGACGACGGGGTTCGAACCCGCGACCCCGACCTTGGCAAGGTCGTGCTCTACCAGCTGAGCCACGTCCGCATCGCGAGGAAACATAATAACGGAACGCATCCGTGCGCGCAAGCCCCGTTTTCCGATTTTTTGTCGCGCGTAGACTGCGCGCGTACATGCGGAGCAGCTGCGCAAAAGACATCGCGCCACGCATCGACGCCCGTATATAAGCAACTAGGCGATCCCGGGCAGCTTCGCACAACAGAAAAACGAGAGAAGCCCTCCGCCCACCCGGGCAGAGGAACGGGAATCGACGCTTGGGCACAGAGCCTTCCGTCGATCAGCCTGCGCAGCCGGCTACGCCGAACGCCCGCCGCGCCCCCGCCCTCGCGAAACGCCCCGCCAGAGGCCGGTCTCCCAACCAGTCGCAGCAGAGCCCTCGCAAGGCGAGGTCGTCGGGTCCCCGCAGATCGCGATCCTCCCCGGCGCCCTTCGGCAACGAAGCGCACGCACGTTGCCGACCCTCTCCAAGGGAAGCGGGCTCGCCCGCCAAGCGCCGCAAGCCCAAAGCGCCGACTCCCCGCTGACCGCAACGGGACGAGAACCCTCCTGCCACGATCGCCGACCGTACGGCGAGCTGGCGGGGATTTCACCCCCCCCCGGTTCCAGCGCGCCTATCACGATGTCGATTCGCATTTGCGCCGAACTAGCCATCACCGCAAGAGCCGCGATCCCAAAAGGGGCCAAAACGGCGAGACGGGAGAAGAGCGCATCGATGCCCTACCGATACCCCCGATCCAAACCGATCCGGAAGCATCTCGCGCGCATTCGCGCCATATCGGAAAACCTCCCTGAATTCCTTTTCTCTCGACCATGTCGACAGCATCGCCCGCAAACGAGAAATCCGACCAAAAACCGCGGAGGATTAAAGCTTCGCGACCGCGCGTCGAAGACGGGCGAGAGGGAATGCAACCGGGTCAAAGCCCCTTCCACGGCCGCCGTCCACGCTCTCAGCAGCGGTCGAGCGCGCCGACGGCGGGCACAGACGGGCATAGAGCCTCGTGCATAAGTTTTTTCAAAAGGGCCTTTGACAGAGCGCGATGATCTGGTAAACTACTTGCTCGCTGGCACGAAACGACATTTCGCAGCCTGCTTTCATGGGCGATTAGCTCAGGGGGAGAGCACTACCTTGACACGGTAGGGGTCACAAGTTCAAATCTTGTATCGCCCACCATGAAGTTCGAAGGCCCGCATGTCATGCGGGCCTTTTTCATGCCCTGCACCTTCACCCCTTCCACAGACTTTGGGCCATGGGGCGGATACGCGTCCGCCGCGATTGCCCGCTGCAGCATGGGCGGGGATGCGAAACCCGTTCCAACAGCCCAGAATCCGCTTTTGGCCGCATGGGCGTCTGCTTGGGCCGACGGCGCCACCCGACGGCACCCAGATCAGACGCACGGGCGCAATCGCGCCCGGCGAGCGATCAGGAAGGGCGGGGATGCGGCGGCGCCCCGCACGAGTCCGTCCATGCCGCCCCTTCGCCCCGACGTGCGCTCTGCCAACGCCTCAACGGGCGATGAGAACGCCTGCAGCCTCGTGAGCGAAGGGTTCAGCAGAGCTGGAAAGGTTTCGAACGGAGATCAAGGAGGCCGGCCGTCCCGTCGCTCCGCCCCTCATCTGTCACATCGCGTCAGAGCAGCTCCAGCAGCTCGGCGAGGCCCCGGACGCGGTCGTAGCCGCAGCCCTCCTCGGCTCCTGCGCGGTCGACGATCACAGGGCGGATGCCGGCGGCCGAAGCCCCGTCACCGTCGGCATCGGGCCGGTCGCCAACGTGCACCGCCGCGGAAGGCGGCACCCCCAACGCAGTGCAGGCCGTTTCGAAGATGACGGGATCCGGCTTTCGGCACCCAAGCGCCGCGCTCGCAGCCACTGCATCGAAATACGGCAGGAGGCGCAGCCCGCGCAACAGGTCCTCCAATCCGGCATCCCAGTTCGACACGACGCCGAGCGCGAAGCCCCTCTCTTTAAGGCCGTCCAAGCACGCAAAGACGTCCGGGTATATCCCCCACTGCTCGGGTCGCCGATACGCCTCGTGCACGGCCCGGGCCATCCCCTCGGCGTCGCGAGAGAGGCCCATCCTGCGGCACACGAGCCGGTACTGATCGAGCCATATGGCCGTCGACCCTTCCTGCGAGCACCAGAAATCGCCGTCGCGACGATACTCGGCCTCGTAATACGTTTCCATGGCGGGCATATGCGCGGCGAAGTCGTCCACGGAAAACGCATGTCCGCGCTCAACCGCCACGCGCGCCATCGTCTCGGCCACGGAAGGAAAGGGCCTGATGAGCGTCGATCCCACATCGAAGAGCACCGCGCGCACCATAGGTCGCTCCCCCGCTAGTCCTCGTGGCCGTCGTCCGGTTCGATATGGACGAGCACCTCTATCACGTTCGGAAAACGCTCCTTCACGGCATCTTCGACCTCATCGGCCAGACAATGGGCGGCGGTCACAGTCATGCCGGGATCGACTAGCACATGCAAATCGGCATAGACCTCCCCTTCGGTGCCGCGCGTCCGTATGCGATGAACACCCCTCACCCCGAGCACCGCCGTCGCTGCGGCGCGAAGCGCGTCCTCGGGAATGCGCGCACGGTCGGAGAGCGTGGCGAGCGCGTGCTTGAACACATCGTAGGCCGTAGCAAGGATGGCCACCGTCACGACAAGCGCCATGATCGGATCGGCCACGGGAAATCCAAGCGCCACAGCCGCAAGACCCGCAATGACGCCCACCGAAACGAGGGCGTCGGAAAGCGTGTGGTTCGCATCGGCGGCGAGCACCTCGCTTTTGAGGCGCTTGGCGAAACGGCGCTCGTAGGCAGTCACGCCCAGATTGATCGCGAGCGTTCCCACCATGACGGCAAACGACACCGGCCCAACCTCGGCGGTGTAGGATCCCTCCGCAAGCTTTCCCACGGCGCTCGAACCCACCTCGAACGCCGCTAAGAGCAACAGCACGCCGATGGCGAGGCTCGCGTACGTCTCGAACTTTGCGTGCCCGTAAGGATGCCCCTCGTCGGCCGGACGCGCCGCGAGCGAGATGCCCACAAGCCCCACCACGTTGCCCGCCGAATCGAACAGCGAGTGGATGCCGTCGGCCTGCATGGAGGCCGAGCCGCTTGCCGCACCCCACGCCCACTTCGCCGCCGCCACCGCCAAGTTCAGCAGCAGGATGATCCACAGCACTTGCCGGATGGACCGCATGCGGTCCGAAACCGGATCCTTGGCCGCAAACGCCCTCGCCATGGAATCCTCCTCCCTCTCTCGCCCCTCCTCGCAACCTCTCGGCTCCCATGGCGCGCCCGACACGCTTTCGACCAGCCTGGCCGAGGCGCGCATCCCGAAACGGTGTGCGAAGAGGAATTGAAACGCTTCCCCAACGACAAAAAAAGCCGGCCACAGCCGACTTTTGCTTTCATGGTGTCGGAGGCGGGATTTGAACCCGCACACCCGTTAGATGGGCACTAGCACCTCAAGCTAGCGTGTCTGCCGTTCCACCACTCCGACCTGTTGCCCTCAAACGCAACGGTGGTTATTCTACCCGAACCTCCTTTAGTTGTGAAGGGGGAATTTCGCGATTATTCGCGCAGCGCCGCGAGGCGCGATCCCGTCCCGTCCCCGCGCTACCGCACGCCCGCGTCTGCCGGCTTTTCGGACGCCGATGCCGCATCGGATCCGAGGTCGGTGGAAGCCCCTGCCGAAGCACGGCCGGCGCAATCGCCGCACGGGCATCCGCGCGCGCAACCGGCGGCCCGCGCATGCCGCATGCGCGCCACGCGCCGCACCGCGAGCGCAACGAGCACCGCCACGACCGCCGCCACGACTAGGCTCGCCACGCCCGCTAGCCCCGCGCCTAACGCCAATCCCACGCCCCGCACGGCCAACGCGGCCATCCACGCAACGGCAAGCTGCCCAAACGCCATGCCGAGAGCCCACCGACCTCCCAGCTCGCGTTTCACCGACGCGATGGCCGCAATGCAAGGCGTGTACAGCAGGCAGAACACCAAGAGTCCGAGCGCCGCGAGCGGCGTCATCTCCGCCACGAGCGCAGCCGTCGAACCGAACAGCACTGAGAGCGTCGAGACGACGCTCTCTTTCGCCATGACGCCCGTGACGAGCGCCGTGGAGACGCGCCAATCGTCGAAACCGAGCGGCGCGAACACCGGGGCGATCCATCCGGCGACCACGGCCAGCATGCTGTCCTGCGAGTCGGCCACCACGTTCAAACCGAAGTCGAACGTCTGCAGGAACCAGATGACGATCGTGGCGAGAAAGATGATGGTGAACGCGCGCTCGAGGAAGTCCTTCGCCTTCTCCCACAGCATCTGCCCGACGTTGCGCGCGCTGGGCATGCGGTAGTTCGGCAGCTCCATGACAAACGGCACCGCCTCGCCTGCGAACATCGTCGAACGCATGAGCAGCGCCACGAGCACGCCCATGGCGATGCCTCCGAAGTACAGGCCCACCATCACCGCCGCTCCGTTCGCCGGGAAGAACGCAGCGGTGAAGAACGCATAGATGGGAAGCTTGGCAGAGCAGCTCATGAACGGCGTGAGCAGGATCGTCATCTTGCGATCGCGCTCCGAAGGGAGCGTACGGCTCGCCATGACCGCCGGCACCGTGCAGCCGAAGCCCACGAGCATCGGCACGATGCTACGGCCCGAAAGCCCGATGCGCCTCAGCAGCTTGTCCATGACGAACGCCACGCGCGCCATGTAGCCAGAATCCTCCAAAAGCGACAGGAAGAGGAACAACGTGACGATGGTGGGCAGAAAGCTCAGCACGCTTCCCACACCGTTGAGCACGCCGTCGACAACGAGCGACTGCAATGCCCCGTTCACATGCGCCGCCGCAAGCCCCGAGGCCACCGCGTCGGTGAGTGCCGCGATCCCGCCGTCGAGCAACTCCGACAGCCACGCCCCCACCACGTTGAACGTGAGCCAGAACACGAGCGCCATGATGGCGACGAACGCAGGGATGGCCGTGAGGGGGCCGGTTAGCAGCTTGTCGATGCGCTCGCTGCGCGCATGCTCGCGACTCTCCCGCGGCTTCACCACCGTTTGCTCGCACACCCGCTCGATGAAGCCGAAGCGCATGTCGGCGATGGCTGCCGCGCGGTCGAGGCCGCGCTCCGCCTCCATTTGGCAGATGATATGCTCGAGCGCATCCTTCTCGTTCTGGTCGAGATCGAGCAGGTCGAGCACGAGTCGGTCGCCCTCGGCCAGCTTGCTCGCAGCGAACCTTGGAGGGATGCCCGCCCGCTCGGCGTGATCCTCGATAAGCGCCATGATGCTGTGCAGACAGCGATGCACGGCGCCGCCATGCTCGTCAGGCGCGCAGAAGTCTTGGCGAACGGGAGGTTCTTGGAACCGCGCCACGTGCAGGGCGTGGTCCACCAGCTCGGCCGTGCCTTCGTTCTTCGACGCCGAGATGGGAACGACGGGAATGCCCAACAGCCGCTCCATCTCGTTCACATGGACCGTGCCGCCGTTGCCCTCGACCTCGTCCATCATGTTGAGCGCGAGCACCATGGGAATGCCCAGCTCCATAAGCTGCATGGTCAGGTACAGATTGCGCTCGACGTTCGTTGCGTCCACGATATTGATGATGCCGCGCGGCCGCTCGTCGAGCAGAAACCGACGCGTCACCACCTCCTCGCTTGAGTAGGGCGACATGGAGTAAATGCCCGGCAAGTCGGTGACAAGCGCATCGGCATGTCCCTTGATGCAGCCGTCTTTGCGATCCACCGTCACGCCCGGAAAGTTGCCCACATGCTGGCTTGAACCGGTCAGCTGGTTGAACAGCGTGGTCTTGCCGCAGTTCTGATTGCCCACGAGGGCGAAGGTGAGCGGCGTGCCCCCCGGCAGCGGGTTCTCTCCCGCCCGATCATGGAACCTGCCGCCCTCGCCCAGGCCCGGATGCGGAACGGGCTTGCCGGAGACACGGCTTTTCCGCACTTCGGATGCGTCCCGAATGTCCACGATCTCGATATTGCGGGCATCATCGCGCCTGAGCGTCAGCTCGTAGCTGCGGACGCGAACCTCGAGCGGGTCGCCCATGGGCGCATGCTTCACCATGGCCACGTCGACCAGCGGGACGATGCCCATGTCCAAAAAATGCTGGCGAAGCGATCCTTCGCCGCCCACCGCGGCAACGGTCGCGGTCTTGCCGATTGGAAGCTCGTTCAAAGTCGTCAACGCGCATCTCCTCGCGCCGGCGGAGCATTCGCCCCGCCATCTCGTCCGTCAAAAAGCCCGAAGCACATGGTACTCCGAAACCGGTCGCAACGCACGGGCAGGATCGCGCCTCAACGCGCGGCCCATGGCAAATCGGAACCCATCCGGCTCCGAAACCGAAAGACTCTCTCCCACAGCCCTTCCGTTCGCCGCGTAGCCGCATTCAAACGGCTTGCACGCTTCGATGATCGCAAGGAAAGCAGGCGCTCCGGTTTCTCGACAGTCGTCGGATATCGAGAAGCGGCGCCCGAAATGCGTTCGGGTCCATCGTCGAGCTTGCGGACGGCCCCGATTCCGTCTTCCTGCGATTCGAGCGCAAAGGGCCCTTCCGAGGACTCCGCGAGCAAATCCCCGCTCGAGCCCCATCCCGACATCGACAGCCCCCTATCGGCGCCCAGACCGTGCCGAGGGACGAACGCGCCCGCGTTTCAGTCTTCCCGCACGCGCCGCCGCTCAGACCCTACTGCGAGCGAAAAAGAGACGCCGTCCGGCCGGGCGAACCCGTGCGGACGGCGTCAGCGGAGCGAAAGCCGATCACGGGGAACGCTATCCGATCGACCCCTTCGGATAGACGATCATGAGCACGATGAGCGACAACATGAACACGACCGCGAGCGCAATGGTGATGCGGTCGAGGTTCTTCTCTACGATGCTCGTGCCGGTCTGAGTTGAGTACACCGAGCTCGCGATCATGTCGGAGACGCCGGTGCCCTTGCCGGAATGCAGCAGAATGAACACGATGAGGCCGATGCCCGAAAGGACGAGCAAGACAAGCATGATGATGAGGAGCGGATTCAAGGCTTCCCTCTTCCTTTGAACAAATATGATAACGATACACAGGATGCTGAGTATACCGAAACCCAACCGCAAGGGCAAGGAGGAACAAGCGCCCGAATCGGAGCTTCCATCAAAACGCGACAGAGGACGACTCGCTGTCGAGCCGTTCGCGAAAGCGCGTCGCTCAATGCAGCCGCCGGAGGGACTTCGGACAGAGCCCCTCCGAACGACACACTCAGACTAAAAGGCTCGCCCCCGTCATGGCCGCAGGCGCGCCAAGGCCCATGAGCTCGAGCAGCGTGGGCGCGATGTCGCACAACGCCCCCTGGCGACTGTCGAGCGTACGCCCCGTGCCCGCGAAGTCCGCAAGCGCAAGGGGCACGGGAGCCGTCGTATGAGCCGTGTGCGGGGAGCCGTCGTCGGAGACCATCTTGTCGGCGTTTCCGTGATCGGCCGTCACGAGCGCGAAGCCGCCTTTTCGTTTGATCGCGGCCAGCACCTCGCCCACCCCAGCGTCCACAGCCTCCACCGCAGCCACTGCGGCGGAAACGACACCCGTGTGGCCCACCATGTCGGGATTGGCAAAATTCACGATGTACACGTCCGCGGCGTCGGCATCGATGGCCTCGGCCAGCGTCCGCGCCACCTCCGGCTCGCTCATCTCGGGTTCGAGGTCGTAGGTGGCCACCTTCGGACTAGGAACGAGCACGCGCTCCTCGCCCTCCTTCGGCTCTTCGCGCCCCCCATTGAAAAAGAACGTCACATGGGCGTACTTCTCGGTCTCGGCGATATGGTACTGTCGCAGGCCCGACGACGCGAGCACGTCGGCCAGAACGTCCTCGGGGAATTCTTTGGGAAAGGCGATCGGCGCGGGAATGCTCGGGTCGTACTCGGTCAGGCACACGAAATCCACCTGCGGGACCACGGGACGTGCAAAGCCGTCGAACGAGGGATCCACCATCGCGCGCGTGAGCTCGCGGGCGCGGTCGGGACGGAAATTGAAGAAAACCACGGCATCGCCGTCACGCACGCCCCGATCCCAGAGCGCCACGGGCACGACGAACTCGTCGGTGACGTCGGACGCGTAGGAGGCCTCCATCACCTCGGAAGGAGAGGCCTCCGTGCGAGGTTCGGCTTGCACGACGGCACGCCAGGCAAGTTCGACGCGCTCCCAGCGCTTGTCGCGGTCCATCGCATAGTAGCGCCCGGAGATGCTGGCGACCTCGACTGCGCAGCGATCGTCGGAGATCTCGGCCGCCACTGCCTCAAGCTCCTCAAGATAGCCCGCCCCGCTCTTCGGCGGAACGTCGCGTCCGTCCATGAAGCAGTGCAGGGCAATGCGGGACACGCCGGCGGCCTTCGCAGCGCGCATGAGCGCGTAGAGATGGGCGCTGGACGAATGCACGCCCCCGTCGGACACGAGGCCCATGAGGTGCAGCGCGGCGCCAGGACGGGCCGCCGCCGCGAAGGCGCCGCCCAGCACGGGGTTCGCCGCCAAAGAGCCGTCGGCGCAAGCGCGGTTGATGCGCGTGAGCTCCTGGTGGACCACCCGTCCCGCGCCGATATTGAGATGCCCCACCTCGGAGTTGCCCATCTGGCCCGCAGGCAGGCCCACGGCCTCGCCCGAAGCCTCGAGCCTCGTCCACGGGCGCTCGGCGAACAGCGCGTCGAGGTTCGGGGTGCGCGCCTGGAACACGGCGTTGCCAGGCCCCGGCTCGGCAAGGCCGAAACCGTCCATGATGATGAGACAGGCGGGAAGTACAAGGCCGTCCCTGCTCGTCAAAGCTCCTTCGACTTCGCCCACTTTGCTCACTTCGCTCACCTCCGCTCGTTGCGACACGATCCTACCGGCACGCTTCGATAAGTTGGACGAAGGACTCCGCCTTGAGGCTTGCGCCGCCCACAAGGCCACCGTCGATGTCCGGTTGGGCCATGAGACCCTCCACGTTGCCGGGATTCATGGAGCCGCCGTACAGCACGCGCACGGCTTCGGCCACCTCGGAGCCGCACAGCTCCGCAAGCGTTGCGCGGATGGCGGCGCACACGGCCTGGGCCTGATCGGGCGTGGCGGTACGACCCGTCCCGATGGCCCAGACGGGTTCGTAGGCCACGACGCAGCGCGCGACATCGCGCGCATCCACGCCGGCGAACGCAGCGCGCACCTGGGCGGCGACGTACTCCTCAGCGCCGCCCTCGTCGCGCACGGCGAGCGACTCGCCCACGCACACGATGGCGTACAGGCCGCCCTCCACGAGCGCCTTCACCTTGCGGTTCACATCCTCGTTCGTCTCGCCGAACAGCTCGCGGCGCTCGGAGTGGCCCACGATCGAGCAGGCGCAGCCGATCTCCTTGATCATCGGCACCGACACCTCGCCTGTGAAGGCGCCCTTCGGCTCCCAGTGCACATTCTGCGCGCCCACGGCGATCTTCGTCTTGTCGAAGTCGAGCACGGTCTTGGCCGGCTTGAGATCCACGTAGGGCGGGCAGATGACGATGTCGACCGACTCAGGCCACTCCTTCTCGTACTGGTTCGAGATCTCCTGCGTGAGCACCACCGCCTCGCCCACCGTGTTGTTCATCTTCCAATTGCCCGCCATCATGGGTTTGCGTGCCATAAAGCCTTCCTTTCCTTAGCTTGTCTGGTCCCCCGCGGTTTCCGCTGCGAGGACGTCCTTGCCGGGCGCGGACGCGCCGCACCCTCTTCTGCGGCGCGAAAGGCGGCCTCCCGAACGCCTCGGCCCTCCCTTCCGACGCGAAAGCCGAGACCGTGCAGATCTCCTTCTCCGTCCGGAAAAACGCGTCCAAACAGAGGCCTTTCGCAAAACCCGCGACCGTGCGCCTCCGCCCCTTCGAGGGGCGCGTACGACCGGGCCTCTTCGAGCACGTCAAGCGCCATCGCATCCGCCGGAGCGGAGACGGGAGCCTGCTCGATCCGCGCACGATCCCGCGCCGTCGAACGGACTCGACCGTCCGTGCGAAGGGCGCTGGGCCGAAGGCCTCTCCGGCCCAGCGCGCCGCAACGTAGCAAGCATCGCTCAACCTGATCGGCTTGGAGCTTTCGACCGCGTGCCGCACGATGGAAGCCCCCTGCGGGCAAACGAAAGCGCGCGGGCGACGAAAAGCCTCCCTACCGCAGCGCCTCGACGCCGGGAAGCGCCTCGCCCTGCACGAGCTCCATGGAGGCGCCGCCGCCGGTGGAGATGAAGGTCATCTTGTCGGCCAGGCCGAACTTGTTCACCGCTGCCACGCTGTCGCCACCGCCGATGATGGTGTCCGCGTCGGCGTTGGCGGCCACGGCTTCGGCCACGGCCTTCGTGCCGGCCTCGAAGGGCCGCATCTCGAACACGCCCATGGGGCCGTTCCAGAACACGGTCTTCGCTTCGGCCACGGCATCGGCGTAGAGCTTCGCCGTCTCGGGCCCGATGTCGAGCCCCATCATACCATCGGGGATGTCGTCGACCGAAACCGTGAGCGTCTCGGCATCTTCGGCGAAGCGGTCGGCGCACACCACGTCGACCGGCAGCAACAGCTTCACGCCGCGCTCCTTTGCCTTGGCGATCATGGCCGCCGCGCGCTCGACCCAGTCCTCTTCCTTGAGCGACGCGCCCACGGCCTTGCCCTGGGCGAGCAGGAACGTGAAGCACATGCCGCCCCCGATGACGAGCGTGTCGCACGTGTCCATGAGCGCGTCGATGACCTTGATCTTGTCCGACACCTTCGAGCCGCCGAGGATGGCGGCGAAGGGGCGGCGGGGCGCCTCGAGCATGCCCGAGAGCGTGGCCACCTCGCGCTGCATGAGGTAGCCCGCGTACGCCGGCAAGAGCGCGGCGACGCCCGCCGTGGAGGCGTGGGCGCGATGCGCGGTGCCGAACGCGTCGTTGACGTACACGTCGCCGAGCGCGGCCAGCTCCTCGCAGAATGCCGGGTCGTTCTTCTTCTCGCGCGCATCGAAGCGCAGGTTCTCCAGCAAAAGCACGTCGCCGTCGCCGAGCGCGGCGGCCTTCACCTGCGCGTCCGGGCCCACCGTGTCGGTGGCGAAGGCCACGGGGCGGCCAAGAAGCTCGGCAAGGCGCAGCGCAGCGGGGCGCAGCGTGAACGCCGGCTCGTTGCCCTTCCCCGCCGGACGGCCGAGGTGGCTCATCAGGATGACGCGCGCGCCGTCGGCGACAAGCTTCTCGACGGTGGGAAGCGCCGCGCGGATGCGCGTGTCGTCGGCCACGGCGCCGTCTTTGATAGGCACGTTGAAATCGACGCGCACGAGCACACGTTTACCGCGCGCATCCAGGTCATCGATGGTTTTGATATTGGTCATTTCTTCTCTTTCTCGATCAAATCTGAACTTTTGCCATGCTTCTCAGCTATATCTTCCAACGAACCAGCAATCCTCATGAGCGACAAAGTTGAAGAAATAATCGCCCACAACATAATCCCGGCGAGAATAAGCGCAATAATCAGAGCGATGACATCCATCGCAGTAGCAAGTTCAAAAATTCTTTTAAATGACTCCATCGGTATCCTCTGCAACCGCGCTTACCGAGACCACAATTTGCAGCAAGGTTTTTGCCTAAACATGATTCTTGGATATTCAGATCATTGTATGAATCTCGTTTTCCTGCTGACGCAAGAAAACGGGCGACTTTCGCCGCCCGCCAAAACAAGCCGTTACAGCAAGATCTTCACCAAGTCCTTCACGCGGTTGGAGTAGCCCCACTCGTTATCGTACCAGCTGATGACCTTGACGAAGTTCCCCTCGCCGCCCATCACCATGGTCAGGCCCGCATCGAAGATGGAGGAGTGCGCGTCGCCCACGATGTCGATGGACACGATGGGATCGGTCTGGTACTCCAAGATGCCCGCGAGCGGGCCTTCGGCGGCGGCTTTCATGGCGGCGTTGATCGCCTCGACCGTCGCAGGCTTCTCCAATTCAACCGTGAGGTCGACCATCGAGCCGTCGGGCGTGGGAACGCGCGTGGCGAACCCGTCCAGCTTGCCCTTGAGCTCCGGCAGCACGAGCGACACCGCCCGTGCGGCGCCCGTGGTGGTGGGAATCATGGACATGGCTGCGGCGCGTGCGCGGCGCAGATCCTTGTGCGGCAGATCGAGAATCTTCTGATCATTGGTGTAGGCATGGATGGTGTTCATGAATCCGCGCTTGATGCCGAACGTGTCGAGCAGCACCTTTGCGACGGGCGCCAGACAGTTCGTCGTGCACGAGGCGTTGGAGATGATGTGGTGCTTGTCTTTGTCGTAGTCGCCGTCGTTGACGCCCATCACAACGGTGATGTCCTCGCCTTTGGCCGGGCAGGTGATGACGACCTTCTTGGCGCCCGCGTCAATATGCTTCTTCGCCAGCTCGCCGGTCTTGAAGATGCCGGTGGACTCGACGACCACGTCGACCCCCAGCTCGCCCCAGGGCAGGTTGGACGGCTCGCGCTCGGAGAGCACCTTGAACGCATGGCCGTCGGCCACGATGCCGTCCTCGGTGGCCTCCACCGACGCGAACGCGCGACCGTGGACGGAGTCGTACTTCAGCAGATGCGCCATCGTGGGGATGTCCCCCAGGTCGTTAACGGCAACAACCTCCAATTCAGGGTCGTTCGCCATCGCGCGAAACACCAGCCGCCCAATGCGGCCGAAACCGTTGATGCCCACCTTCGTTGCCATGCGTATCTCCTTTCGTCAAGATACTCATTCGCTGTCGAAAAGACATCGCGATCATACCATGAACGCCCCGTTCGGACGCGCTTTCCGACCTCTCTCCCGAGAAAAAGCCGACAAGCGGCTCCTAGATGCGCGCGCATCGCCGTCGCGCGCGAAGCCTCGCCGCGCGGCCGCTCCCAGACCGCATCCGCCCAGGACGCCGCATCGTCCGCCACAAGCGCGAGGTCCTCGGGCTTCGAAGGACCGCGGGCGCCTTCCCGGCACTCGGCACCCGCAGACCCGCCGGAAAGTTTTCAAAGGCCGCCGAAAGCCAAACTGCTTCGCCGTCGAGGCGCTTCGGCGAGGGGCTTGAAAGCTTTATCCCGTATCTTGCCGGAGAGGCCCGGACAAGAGGCCTGCATGCCCGGCCAGGACCGCGCCGACGAGCGCCTCCCGCTTTGCATTGCATTTGAGGCATAAGGCGGGAAGGCGAACCTGGCTCATGAAACGCCTCCAGCGTTTCGACAAACGCATGGGAGCGGAACGGGAGCATGCTCTGCCGCACAGCGTATCGGCTGCGTCGAGAATAGAAAAATAAGAGGGCAGGAAAGCAGACGATAGGAGAACGGGCGGTTAAGGGCAGGAGCATCGGAGATCGGGAGGGCAGTTCTCAGGCGGACGGAGACGACGGAGAGAAAGCGGAACGGACATGAAGCGACCCGGAAGGAAAGCCGAGGGAAAGAACGGCGAGCCGGGTCGGGACAAGCAGCAGGTCCGAGCAGGAATCGGACGCGATCGCGGCAACGAGGGGCCTGAGCAGGGACGCGATCTAGACGGGAGGCGCGGACGCGCGCACGCGGCATCAGGCCTCTCCCCGACCCTGCGCCTCGGCCGCCATCTGCTCGATGCGGCGGACACGATGGTACACGGCGCTCTTCGACAAAGGCGGATTCGCGCGCTGTCCGAGCTCTTTGAGCGTGGCGTCGGGATAGGCCACGCGCAGCTTGATGAACTCCTGCAAGGCGGGAGGCAGGTGCTCCATGCCATGAGCCTCGAGCACCGTGCGGATAGCGAACAGCTGGTCGACCGAGGCGCTCGCGGCCTTCGCCTGGTTGGCGATCTCGGCGTTCGTCTGGCGGTTGACGTCGTTGCGCACGCTTTTGATGACGCGCGCGTTCTCCATCGCGAGCGCGCTTTTATGCGCGCCGGCAAACGCGAGAAACTCGAGGATGGCGCTGCCGCTTTTGAGGTACACCATGAACGAGCTGCGGCGCTGCATGATGCGCGCGTTGATGCCCTTGCGCTCGAGCAGCTCGACGAGGCCTTGGGCAAGCTCCTCGCCCTCCACGGTGATCTCGAAATGGAAGTCGCCGCGCGGATCGGACACGAATCCGCTGCCGAGGAAGGCTCCGCGCAGATAGGCGGCCGTGCAGCACTCCTTGGCGACGAGCGAGGGCTTCACGCCCAGTTCAAGGCCACCTTCGGCCGACAGCACTCCCATATCGGCCAGCGATTCGGCCAACTTCGGCTGGGCCGGCACCTCAATAAGGTAATTCGGCGTCTTGTGCAGCACGCTGCGACGCACCGTGAGGTTCGTCTTGAGATGGTACAGCTCGTGCAGAAGCTTGATGACGAGCCGAGCGACGCTCGGCGCGTCCGTCGCGATCTCGATGCGGTACCTGCCCTGGCCGCTGAAGAACAGCGTTCCCTCTATGCGCACGAGCGCAGCCAACGTCGCCTTGTCGCAATGCGAGCACGTTGCGGGAACGCGCGCGAGCTCGTCTTTCACCTCCGCCGTGAACGACATAGCCTCAAAACTCCCGCGAACGCCTCTCGCAAAGCGGACGGATCATGCCAAGTAGGATGCTGGGGATCGACGAGATCGCGCGCGATGACTACCGGGCCTTGCGCCTGAACGGCCTGCATGTCGAGGTAGTCCACCCGCACGGGCCGCACATGTCCCGAAAGGTCCGCATCCCCCAGCCCAGAGGTGGACGCATATTCGGGCTCCGCCCCCGTCACAGCACTGAACAGGCCCGTTCCCGGACTCTCGGGACGCAACGGCACGGGCGTATGCACGAGCATGTAGTCTATGAGCCCTCGCATGCCGTGGTCCATGAGCGCCTCGACATGCTCGCGGGCGGTGAGACCCCACGTCTCGCCTTGCATGTCGGCAAGCGAGCACACGAACAACACCGACCCTCGCGAGGCCCGGACGGCATCCACCACACCGGGCACGAGCAGGTTCGGAATGATGGACGTGAACAGCGATCCCGGCCCGAGCACGATGAGGTCGGCCTCGCGGATGGCATCGAGGGCGGGCGCGAACGGCACGATGCCGCCAGAGGATCGCAGACTCACCCGGTCGAGCGCCGTGCGAGAATGGCACGCGACCGCCTGCCCCTCGACGGTGCGCCCATCGCGCGTGCGCGCCGCGAGCGTGACGCGGTCGAGCGTGGAGGGATACACATGCCCACGCGCGTGCAGAAGCCGCTCGCATATGGCGATGGCCTCGGGAAACGACCCGGCCGCATCCTCGAGCGCCGAGAGCATCAAGTTGCCGAGCGTGTGGTTGCGCGCGAACGAAAAGCGGTACTTGAACGCCTTGGTCAGCGGATCACTCGGATCGGCGGCCATGGCGGCGATGCACTTTCGCACGTCGCCTGGCGGCGTGACATCGGCCTCCTCGCGAAGTATCCCCGTGGAGCCGCCATCGTCGGCCATGGCGACGACGGCGTTCGTCTCGAGCCCCATGGACAGAAGAGTGCGTATGGATACGGGAGCGCCCGTTCCGCCGCCGATGACAACAGCGCGCATGCGTTCGCCCTCTGCGAAGGGCAAAGCCGTCGGCTCGAGCGCGGCGAAAGCCGCAGTGGCCGACGGATCGTGAGTGAAGGGACGCGGCGTCATGGCCTCAGCTCCGCGACCCAGACTCGGAGGCGGGGCTTCCGTCGGCGCGCTCGGCGAGCGCCAGGTCGCGGTGGGCGATGCTCACGCGGTAGCCCTTCGTCTTCAGGTAGTCGCCCGTGGACTCCGCCAGCGCCACGGAGCGGTGCTGGCCGCCCGTGCAGCCCACGGCGATGGCGAGCTGCTGCTTGCCCTCGGCCACGTAGCCGGGCATGACGCAGTCCAAAAGCGCCCGCCAGCGCTGCTCGAACTCCTCGGTCTCGGGGCGGTAGAGAACGTAGTCGCGCACCGGCTTGTCGAGGCCCGTGAGCGCGCGCAGCTGCGGCTCGTAATAGGGGTTCGGCAGGAAGCGCACGTCCATGACGAGGTCGGCGTCGAGCGGCGCCCCGTGCTTGAAGCCGAACGAGTACACGGTCACGGCCAGGCCCTGCTGCTCGGAGCCGGGAGCGAACAGCGCGCGGATGGTCGCGCGCAGCTGAGCCGGCAGCATGTCGGTGGTGTCCACCACGTGGTGCGCCGCCTCGCGCACCTCGAACAGGAGGTCGCGCTCGCGGTCGATGCCCTGCGCGATGGAGGCGCCATCGGCGCACAGCGGGTGCCGGCGGCGGCTGGACTTGTAGCGCGCGACGAGCTTCTCGTCGGCCGCATCCAGGAACAGGATGCGGTAGCCGATGCCCTGGGCCTTGAGCTTCGCCAGCTCGGCTGCGAGGCTGGCGAAGAAGTCGCGGTTGCGCGCATCGCACACCACGGCGAGGCGGCGGTGCTCGTCGGGCTGGCCCGGCATGCCGGTGAGCTCGAGCAGGTTGCCGATGAGGCTCGAGGGCAGGTTGTCCACGCAGAAGTAGCCCAGGTCCTCGAAGGAGTGCATGGCCTCGGTGCGCCCAGCGCCGCTCATGCCGCTCACGATGACCAGCTCGGGCATACGTGCGAGGGAAGGGCCCTCGCCTTTCCCGGCCGCTCTCCTCTGTGCCGTTTCGCTCATGGCGTTATCCTTCCGTTTCGATTCGCACGATCACGATGGCAGCGGAGGTCGACGCCGCAGTCGAGTTCGCAGACATCGCGTCTCAAGCCCCGACGCCGTTCGACAACGGGCGAGCATCCCCGGAAGCCCGATCATCGAAAACCGTCCCGTTTGCCTCCGCCGACGAACGCTTCGCCGCAAGCTCGTCGAGCTCGCCAAAGGTGCTCTCGAGCTCGCCCGCCAAAACGCTTTCGGCCTCCGCCGCGCCAGAGCAATCGACCTTGCCGGCCTCGCCGCCCACGACGCGCTCGTCCTTGCGGTCCCTATTATACTGCTGCAGCACGCGGAACAGCTCCTCGGCCACCTCGTTCGGCACGACGCGCGCCTCCTTGATCTCCTCGAGCGTGGCGGATTTCAGGTTCCTGAACGATTTGAAGTGCTTGAGCAGCGCCTTCTTGCGCACCGGGCCCATGCCCGTCACGTCGTCCAAGATGGAGGCCGTCATGCCCTTGCCGCGCAGCTCGCGGTGGAACGTGATGGCGAAGCGGTGCGCCTCGTCGCGGACCTGCTTCACGAGGTAGAGCGACGCCGAGCCGCTCGGCAGCACGACGGGGCCCGTATCCTGCCACGGTACGAACAGCTCCTCGTCGCGCTTGGCCAGGCCGCAGAGCGCGATGTCGTCGATGCCCATCTGCTCGAACATCTCGAGCGCCGCGGAGAGCTGCGGCTTGCCGCCGTCGAGGATGATGAGGTCGGGCTTCGAGCCGAAGCGCTCGTCGGCCATGCGCTCGGGCGCGTAGCGGCGGCTCATGACCTCCTGCATGGACAGGAAGTCGTTCGCCTCGTCGAGCGGCGTCTTGATCTTGAAGCGGCGGTACTGGTTCTTGTCGGGCTTGCCGTTGGTGAACACCACCATCGAGGCCACCGTGTAGGAGCCGTGGATGGTGGAGATGTCGAAGCACTCGATGCGCATCGGCGGCTCGTCGAGGGCGAGCGCGCTCTCCAGCTGCAAAAGCGCGTCGTTGATGCGCTTGTCGTCGTAGTTCGTGCGCACCTTGTAGCGCATGAGCGTGTGCTTCGCGTTCGTCTCGGCCATGCCCACGAGCTCGACCTTCTCGCCTTTCTGCGGCGCGCAGAAGCGCACCTTGGCGCCGTGGGGGCTGGCCAGCTTCTCCGTGAGCCAGGCCTCCATGGCGTCTTTGTCCTCGGGCTCGTCGCGCAGGATGACCTCGTGCGGGATGGAGGTGGTGGCGTCGTAGTAGCGCAGCAGGAACATGTGCAGCAGGTCCTGGTCGGGGACGTCCTTGCCGCGGTCGAGCACGAACTCGTTGGAGTTGATGATGCGGCCCTCGCGCACCATGAACACGTGCACGCCGGCCACCGTCTCCTCGCGGAACAGGCCCACGACGTCGGCGTCGAGGTTGCGCGTGGACACCGCGTGCTGCTTGTCGGTGAGGCTGTTGATCGTGTCGATGCGCGCCTTGATGCGCGCGGCGCGCTCGAAGTCGAGCTCGGCGGCGGCGGAGCGCATCTCCTCGGTGAGCTCCGAGACGAACTCGCGGTGCTGGCCCGACAGGAAACGCTCGATGCGCTTGACGTTGACCTGGTACTCCTCAGGCGTCACCCGTCCGCAGCAAGCACCGGGGCCGAGACCCACGTGCGCGTCGAAACACGGACGCGCGTCATGCGCCATGAGGGCGAGCGGATCCTTGTCGAGACGGCGCTTGAGCCCGCGCCAGTCGGCGCACGACGTGGCGCACAGCGGCACGACGCGGCGGGCGATGTCCACCATGTCGCGGGCGGCGCGGCTGTCGGTGTAGGGGCCGAAGTACTTCGTGTCGGGCTTGTGCTTCTCGCGCGTGTACTTGATGGCGGGGAACACGTCGCCTTTCGTGAGCGCGATGAATGGATAGGACTTGTCGTCTTTGAAGTCGGCGTTGAAGAAGGGGGCGTGCTGGTTGATGAGGTTCTTCTCGAGCACGAGCGACTCGTGCTCGTTCTCCACGACGATGTAGTCGAAGCTGTCGATCTGGTCGACCAGCAGGGGGATCTTCGCCCGCTCGTCCTGGTAGTTCACGTACTGGCGCATGCGGGCGCGCAGCTGCTTGGCCTTGCCGACGTAGATGACCTGGCCGGACTTGTCCTTCCACAGGTACACGCCCGGCAGCGTGGGCACGCTGTCGAGCTCGCGCTTGATGCGCTCGAGCTTGATTCGCTGCGGCTCAGACGCAGCGGGTTCGCCCCCATGCTCGCGCACGGCGCGCTCGAGCGCAGGCCGGCGGCGGCCTTCGCGTTCGAGGCGTGCGACGTCCTCGGGATCGAGATCGATAGCGCCATCGCTCTCGGAATCGAAGCCGAAACCAAGGCGCTCCACGCCGCCCGCATCGGCAGGCCCGAGGCCGTCGTCGGCGAACGGGAGGCCGCTCTCCGGAATGGTATCGCTGTGTTCGTCCATGCCCCCAGTATAGCAAACCGCACAGGCGTTCCCCTGAGCACGCTCCGCTCCACGCGGAATGCAAAAGGGGCGGGCATTGTCGCCCAAAACGGTCGGTTTCAAGCGATATTCCGACCGTTTTGGGCGACAACGGTACGGCAAAGGGTGGCGCAGCAAAGCCGAAACGCTACGAAAGGACGCGAGACGCGCACGGCGGGCGCCTCCTCAGGCTTCTTCCAGCTTGGCCTTGAACGAGATGGTGCGGGGCGTGTCCATGCCGTCGAACTCCACCACGTAGGCGCGCTTCCCGGTGTCGACGGCGGTCACCCGCCCGATGCCGAACACCGCATGGCGCACGCGGTCGCCTGCGGAGAAGCGCGCGTCGCGGACGAGGTCGGCTATCCAGCGGTCGGCGAGCGCGTAGGCGGCGCGCGCGTCCTCCATCTGGGACTCGGAAGGCCTGTTCGAGAACTCGAGCGCGGCCGGGTCGATGTCGAGCAGGAAGCGCGAGGGGTAGCGCGGCGCGCCCTCGTGGCCGCGGCCCTCGGCCTCGGTCAGGTACAGGCCGTCGCGCGCACGGGTCATGGCCACGAACGCGAGGCGGCGCTCCTCCTCCATGGCCTGCGGCGTGCTCGTCTTGCGCGACGGCAGCACGCCCTCGCTCATCGAGCAGAGGAACACGTGCGAAAACTCGAGGCCCTTCGCGGCGTGGACGGTCATGAGCCGCACCTTGTCCTGCGCGTCGTCCATCGCGTCGGCGTTCGAGAACAGGGCCACGTGGGCCAGGTAGTGCTCGAGGGTCACCTCTTCCCCGCATGTGGTTTCGAACTCGTAGACGGACTGCTTGAGCTCGGCCAGGTTGTCGAGGCGCTCCTGGCTGCCCTCGGTGCGCAGCATGCGCTCGTAGCCGCTCTCCGACAGCACGGCCGCCAGCACTTCCGACACGGGGCGGCCCTCGCACGAGGCGCGGAAACGCTCTATCAGGTCGAGCAGCTGACGCGCCTTCGTGCGCTTGAACAGCTCGTCGTCCACCGAGCGCGCGAGCGCCTCGTACAGGCTGCACCCCCGCTCGTCGGCCTGCTCACGCAGAAACGCCATGCGCCGCTGGCCGAGGTTGCGCTTGGGCACGTTCGCCACGCGCGCGAAGTCGAGGTCGTCCCGATAGGCGATAAGCCGCAGGTACGACAGCGCGTCCTTGATCTCGCGGCGGCCGAAGAACGGCACGCCGCTGTGCACCGCGTGGGGCACCTCGGCGCGCAGCAGCGCCTCCTCCACCGGCCGCGATGCGTAGTGGGCGCGGTAGAGCACGGCCATGTCGCGGTACGCCACGCCCTCGCCGTGCAGCGCGAGCGCGCCCTGGGCGATCCACGCGGCCTCGTCGGCCGCGCTCTTCGCGTGATGCCACACGGTTGGGCCATGGGTGGAGCGCACGGCGACGAGCCGCTTGGGCATGCGCTCGCGGTTCTTCTCGATCAGCGAGTTCGCAACGGCCACCACGCGCGGCACGGAGCGGTGGTTCTCGAGCATCATGACCGTGCGCGTTCCGGGGAAGCGCTTGTCGAAATCCAGCAGGTAGCGCACGTCGGCGCCGCGCCACGTGTAGATGGTCTGGTCGGGGTCGCCCACCACGAACAGGTTCTTGTGGTAGCCGGCCAGCACCTCCATGAGCTCGTGCTGCAGGCCGTCGATGTCCTGGAACTCGTCGACCATGATATATTCGAGCCGCTTCTGCCATTTCGACCGGATGGCAGGGTTCTGCTCGAAGAGGTGCAGCACGAACACGATGAGATCGTTGTAGTCCAGCCCGAAGCACTTCTTCTCTTGGTAGAGGTAGCCGTAGAAGATGATGTCCTTCGCAGCCTCCGCGTCGAGGTACTTCTGCCGCAGGTCTTGGAGCGGCATGGCCAGCATGTCGCGGTAGTAGCCGGGGCGCTCCTTCAGCTTCATGATCTCGATCATGTCGCGCGCCTTCGCGAACGTCATGTCGCGCAGCGTGAGCCCGCGCTCCTCGTAGACGACCTGGAGCATGGCGTCGATGTCGGCGTTGTCCAGCACGAGGAAGCTCTTCGGGTACTGCAGCGCATGGGCGTCCTCCTGCAGCACCGACACGCAGAAGCCGTGGAAGGTGTTGATGTAGCCGGTGTCGTTGTCGCCCGTCAGCCGTCGGATGCGCCGGCGCATCTCGCCGGCCGCCTTGTTCGTGAACGTGGCGCACAGGATGTTGCCCGGCATGATGCCCAGCTCGTTCACCAGGTAGGCGAACCGCTCGGTGAGCGCCCGCGTCTTGCCGGTACCCGCGCCGGCGACCACGCGCACATACCCCTCCGTCGTCGTGACGGCCTCGCGCTGCGCTGCGGTCAGGCGCGGCAAGGCGCCCGCATCGTCGGGTTGCGCGCTCATCGCTGTTTCGATCATCCGTTCCATAGGGACAGTATACCAGAAACCGCACAGATGTTCCCGAACAAATGTTTCACGTGAAACGATCGAAGGGGAGGAAAGGGTTGCCGTGCAGGAGAGGCGGCTGGAGCGATCATGCGCATGCACGGTCGATGCACGCATCGAAATCGCTCGGCAGGAACCGATGCCGTCGCGCAACGGGAGCCGATGAAACTGCGCGGCAGAAGAGCGACGCGACTGCGGCAAGAGGACGACGCAACCACGCGACAGCAAAGAAACAGTCGCGCGAAAAGGGTCTGAACCATGCGACAAGGCGACGACGCGCGTCCCTCGGCCCCGCCCTCCTACATCAACTGACGGAACGCCTCTATCAGCACGGGCACCAACGCAGAGCAGATGACGCCGTTGAGCACCGAGAGCACCACCGTCTCGCCGTTCGTGCAGCGGATCATCATCGGCAGCGTTGTATCCTCGCTCGTGGCGCCGGCGGGCGCGATGCACGAGGGATAGTTGAGGTGGCGCGCGATCCACGGGATGCTAAAGAACGAGACAAACTCTCGCAGCAAGTTCGCCAGGAAGGTGATGCTGCCCACCTGGGCGCCGGCGATATCGGTCATCATGACGCCCGCGAGACTGTACCATCCCAAGCCCGACGCGACGGCTGCGCCCTCGGGCAGCGACACGCCCACAATCGGAGCGCACACGAGGCCGCCCAGCACCGAGCCGATCACGATGCCCGCCGGAACGATGAGCACGCGCACGTGATACTGGCGCAACTTGCCCAGAAGGCCGCGGCTGCCGCCCACGCTGATGCCTACGCAGAACATGAGCGCGTAGAGCACTAGGTCGGAGTTATCCACCATCAGGTCGACCGGCACGAGCGAGGCGCCCGACAAGCCGTAAGCGACCCCGAGCGCGAGCGCCCCAACAGCCATGCCGACCATGGCGCCCTCGCCGCCGCCCGACGCCGAAACGCCCTCCTGGGCGGCCGCCACACGCGGTCCGGCCGGTCTGCGGGCGACATCGCCCATGAAGAGGCTCGTGAGCCCGTATACGGCGAGCGTCGAGAAGGCTACGGGCACGACGCAGAAAAGCGCGCTCGCCCATCCCACCGCGCCGAGCTCCTCAAGGAAGGCGTCGCGCCCGCCGAGCATCGCCCCCATTGCGAAGATGAGCAGAGCCGTGAGCGAAAACGTTGCCTTGTCGTTCAAGCCCTTGAAACGCGTAGGGAATATCGTGGCGCCAACGAGCACGCCCACGACCATGACGACGAGCACCTCCACGCGAACCCCCACCTCACAGACGAAAGCATTTATTGTAGCGCAAGAACGCGGACTCACCGCGCTCGGTTTGCCGTATACTGTCGGCATCCGACAGGAAGCGAGCCCTATGAAGCCCACCGTCTACATCGACACCCACGCATGCCCGGTGACCGCCGAAACACTCGCGGTAGCGCGCGCGTGCGGGGCGCCCGCCGTGATCGCGGGCAACTCGACGCAGAACCTGGCGCGCCATATACAGCACGGCGATCCGCGCACGTCCCGCGACGGATTCTGGGTCGACACGCTGCCCGTGGGCGTGGGCGCCGATGCGGCCGACTTCGCCATCGTGCAGGAGCTCGAACGCGGCAACGTCGTGGTCGCGCAGGACATCGGCTTGGTGGCGATGGCGCTCGGACGCGGCGCGAGGGCCATAGGGGTGCGCGGGCGCGTGCACACGCTGGCCACCATCGACCTGGACATTCACATCCGCCACGAGGAGAGGAAGGTGCGCCGCCAGAGAGGCCGCACGCGCGGCCCCGCCCCCTTCGAGGACAACGACCGCGAGCGCCTCGCCGCGAACCTGCGCCGCCTCGTGGAGGAGTCGTTGCGCGAGAGCGAGTGAACGCCGAAGCAAGAGCACGGGAATTGGCTGTTCGCGACGACCTGGAAGACCAGCCAAACGCCCGAATCCCCTTGTCGGTTGATTCTTGGCACGAACGAGGGGTCTGACTCCCCTTTTTTAGCGCATAATCCGACGGCTGCGGTGCCGCTGCACGCGAATCGGGGCCGCCTGGCACAAAAATCCTCGACGTGAAAACACTGACAGGGCGAACGGGCGCGCATCGACTTCGCAGGGAGGCCGCTCTTCGGCATTTCCCCAGGTCGCCGGAAACAATCATCCGCATGAACGGCCGAGGTCCTTTCACATCGAGGATTTTTGTGCTCGAGCAGCCCGAATTGTGTGCAGTCCTCACCGCGGCCGGTTGCGCGTCAAAGAGGGAGCCATCACGAGGGTTTCCCGTGCTCGACGCCTCAAACGTTCAGCGCGCGAGGGGTCAACGTTGTGCAAAAGCGACAGGTCTTCGAAGAGCATCCGCACCGCGAGGTCGCGAGAGCGCAGGTCGGACAGCGCGCCAGTCCGCGCGTTTCGGTAGCTGGCGCGCACGAACACGTCGCGGAAGCAGCGCGCATGCCACTCGATCGGCTCGTTGTCCGCGTCGAAACCAAGGTCGCGCAGATAAAGCGCCGCGAAAACCGCCTTCGCGCGCGTTGCCCTCGGCGAAGGGACGAACCTGTCAGAGCCTCGCGACGAAGCGGTCGAAACGCTCGCGCTTCGTCTCGCAGGGGAAATCGTCAGACCGTCCAGCAGTCAAAAGGGCTCCTTCGCCATCGGGGCCTGCCTTCCATTGCGGCGCATCACGCAAGCAGACTGCGGACTCGGATGCGTCGCACGAGCTCACAGGTCAGCCGTTGGATCACGCCAGCAGCGGCCAGGGCACCTACCACGAAGAGGAGCTGATAGACCACGAAAGTCGGCAGGGAGGTTCCCAAGAAGCCGAGCGAATCGCTCGCGATCAGCGCACCCATCACGAGCGCGAACGCCAATTCCACGAGCACCCGCCACAGCGGCCGGCGTGACCACCGCTCGTTGCCGCCCAGCACCCACGATGCCGGCAAGACGAAGCCGAGATTAATGTTGAACAGGTAGAACACATAGGTCCAAACCCAGATGAGAGGGTTTTGGACGTATTCCATCTCCCTCGGTGAGTTGAGGTAGTCGCCAACCGCCCACACTGCCACCACGACCCCTAAGACGAGCAGCGCTTGAAGCGCAGAGGAACCTCCCTTGAGGCGCGACGGCTTGAACGACGCCCACAGCATGAGCACCGCCCCCATCGCAACCACCCCGACGAAGTGCGCGAGCATTCCCGAACGAGGCTGCGGAAACGCTAGCGACACCGCCCAGCCCACAAACACCGCCGCGAGCGCCCCCGCAACCGCGTAGCCCGCCCGCGCGAGCGCCCCGCCGAACCCCGCCTTTCCCCGCTCTTCACCTCGACTCGCCATGATGCCTCCTTCTTCCGTCCCAACATCACACAGACGGCATGTTCTCCCAGTACTCGGACCTGCAGTGGGGCACGGACAGCGTGATCGTCAGGTCCGCCGAGCTTCCGGGAGACGATGGCGTCCTGTGCGAGTGCGTCGTCGTGGGTAACGACGACACGCCTCCGACATACCGTACAACCGGAGAGTGCCCTCTCGCTGGACCACATGGTACGTCACCCCTTCTTCCAGCACGCCAGCACCGTCGTCCACCAGAAAGGTGAACGTGGAATCCCCCACAGCCGACGTCACCGTGTCAACGACCCGGCACACGCAACCAACCTCCTCGAAAGCCTGCTCGACCGATTCACCAACCGCCCCTCCTCGCCCTGCCCAGGCTCGTAGAGCGACGGGTCCCGCACGAAAAGCTTCTCAGCTATGGCCCCTCCCTCCATCGACCCCTCGAGCCACCACCGAGCGAACCTGCGCCGATTCTCCCGCAACCGGCTCCTCGAGCGCTTTGTCAACATGCCTCACGTATCCACAGTCGACCCCAATCCGGCTCCCCCGCTCGATGTCGTCGGTTGGTTCGGTCACTTCGAGCACGATGGCACGTGCTTCGGCGTCGACATCGACGATGCGCTTCGACGTGTGATACGAGCTGCCGCTTTGCCGCTGAGCGAACATCGCGCGCTTCCTCGTCCACCTCCTCCTCGGCAAGCGACTCGTTTGCGGGAAGCGGCTCTTGGTAAGATTCGAGCGGGATCCCGAAGAGCGCTCCAACCGGCTGCGCAAAGGCAACCTGCATCCCGCCGAGGAAGAGCGGCAACTCAGTGCGCAGCGCGCCGTCCACAAGAACGCGTTCAGAAGGCCTGCTTCCTTGGACGGCGCCTATCGCCACGAAAGAAGCCGGCAGCGCGACCATCCAGAGAACCGCTGTGCAGAGCGCTCCACGCGCACGCTGATCAACGTACCACGCTTCGCAAACCAGAAGCAGGAAAACGCTGTGCAGAACGAGCGAGAGCACACCCAATACGACGTCGAACGCAAGCGCCCGCAAGCTCCACCCGAACACCGCCACGCCTGCAAGCGCAACGAAGAGGACCACCGCCACCGCGCTTGCTCCGCAGAGCAGAAAGAGCGCCGGCAAGCTCGTCGCACGTCGAGCGACACGAGGCCGAGAGTTGCCGCTTTCGCCAACCTCGTGCAAGCCGTGCTTCCGCGAGGCCGATTCAGCAAGCTCATCGGCCGAATGACGGTCGGCGGGCTCCTTAGCATCTCCGCAGACGGCCTTCTCGATCGATTGACAGACCCACTGGACGCACGAAGCAGGCATCCGCGAGACGAGGGTCAGGACAAGCCCGAGCAGCGCGACTCCGAGGATGCCGCCGCCGAAAGAGAGCGCTCCATCCAAGCCCACGACGCAGAGAACGAAAGCCGTGAGCACTACCGCCAAAGGAACCCATGGCGATCGATCGACCCAAGCGGGCAGACCGTTGAGAAGCCACGCTGCAGACACCGCGAGCATCGAGCCAGCTTGGAGGGAGAGCCCCTCCGTCCACGCTTCGACATCCTCTTCAGCGACCGGTAACCCCGCCTGCCAATACGAGCGCACCTCGTCGATGAGACAGCCGGCAAGCATCACGACGAACACGAGAACGGTCTCGGGGCAGTGCCGTTCGAAGGAGAAACCGCGATGCATCTTTCGCGAAGCCACCGCCATGCAGACGATGCGCATGACCGTTGCCTCGCGCACCAGCTCGAGCAGCGACGTCATAGCCCCGCCCAAAGCGATGGAGACAAGTTGCACGAACCCCTTCGCAAGAAAAGCGACGAAGATCCCCGCAAGCAGATAGAGCAGGTCCTGCGCATGGGAGAGACGCCGGCCCTTGCCGGATCCCCGCTACGAATCATCGCCATCTCCTTCGCCCTTCTCGGCCGCGAGCGCCTCGAACGCAGCCTTCATGGTGGGGTTGTTCCGCGTCAGCCGCTTGATGGTGAGGTCCTGCGCCTTGTCGTTTGCCAGGCGCAGGTTGCGCTCGCTGCCCAAAAGCGCGTCTTTGGTCTTCTGCAGGTGGTCAATGGTCTTGTCGATCTCGTCGATGGCCTGCTGGAACTTGCGGCTCGCCAGCTCGTAGTTGCGGCCGAACTTCGCCTTGAACTCCTCCATCTGCTCCTCGAAGCGCGTGACGTCGACGTTCTGGCTGCGCGCGCGGGCAAGTTCTGCCTTGTACGTCATGGCTGACAACGCTGCATTGCGCAGAATGGAGATGATGGGGATGAAGAACTGCGGGCGCACCACATACATCTTCTCGTAGCGGTAGCCCACATCCACGATGCCCTCGTTGTACAGCTCGCTCTCAGGCTCGAGGAGCGTGACGAGCACGGCGTACTCGCAGCCCTTCTTGCGCCGGTCGGCGTCGAGCTTCTTGAGGAAGTCTTCGTTTCGGTGCTTCGTAGCCGTCTCGTCGTTCTCGTTCTTCATCTCGAACATGATGGACACCACTTCGACGCCGTCCTCATCGCATTCGCGGAATACGTAGTCGCCCTTCGTGCCGTCCACCACGTCGTTGTCCTTCTCGAAATACGCGCGAGGGAACGCCGTGGCGCGCAGCTTGTTGAACTCGGCTTCGCAATGCTGCTCGAGCGACTCTCCCACCATCTTCGTGGACAGGCGCGCCTTCATGTCCTTGTAGCGCGCGATCTCCTCGTCTTTGTACGAGATCAGCTCGTCTTTCGCCCGAAGCTTGGTCGCCATCTCCTCGCGCAAGGCGCTCGCAGCGCGCTCCCCTTCGACGCGCACGAGCTCCACTTGGGCCGCCAAGGAGTCGCGCTCGCGCTCGAGCGACGCGCGCGCCTCGGCCACCGCCAGCTGCTTCTCCGCCAAAGCCGTCGCACTCTGCGCGGACAGCTTCTGCTCAAGCTGCGCAATGCGAGCATCGCGCTCCGCCGTGGCATCGACCAGCGCGCGAGCATGCTCGGCGCCGACGGCTCGCTCGCGCGCTTCCTGGTCGCGTCTGAGCGCTTCGATGCCGGCAGCCCCTTCGCGCTTGGCTGCCTCGAGCAAAACCTCCAGCTCGGCGATGCGGGCCGCGCTCGCAGCCGCATCCTCTTGCGCGCGATTGCGCTCTTGCGCCACCGCCAAGCGCACTTCCCGCTCACGCTGCTCACCCAAACGCTGCTCGCGCTGCTCGAGCTCTCGGGCAAACTCCTTGTCGCGTATCTGGCTCACGATCTTTGCGTAGCCCGTCTCGTCGACTTGGAACACCGTCCTGCACTGGGGGCATTTGATCTCGTTCATGCTCGCTCCTCCCTCGCATCTGCATGATTCTACCCTATCGCGAAGCGCACGTCAGACCCGCTTTCAGTACAGACGGGCGATCGGACGCGATAAGCCGGCATCATCGAGCGGATTTCAACCCCGAAACGCCATCGAAGTGGCGGGAACCGCCACCGACGCGACATCTGGCGCGGTTGCCCGCCCGATGCGCCGCGACCCGTCCTTCCCGCCGTCTCGGCGCAAGCGCGCCCTGATCGCAGAGGATGGGCGCCTCGTCCGCACACCCCGCCCCTCAACGATGCCGAACGCCTCTCACCGCAGGCTGGCAAGCCTTTTGTTTCGAAACGTTTAAATCGGCGGGCGCGCCCCCTCTCCGCTCCCTATAATGGAGACGGTAAGCGCACACGCATGAATGGAGGTTCAACGAAGATGAGCTACGTCGACAGCGTCATCGAGCGCGTGAAGGCCAAAAACCCCAACGAGCCCGAGTTCATCCAAGCCGTCACCGAGGTGCTGAAGTCCTTGGAGCCGGTCATCGAATCCGACCCGGCCTACCAAAAGGCGGGGCTTTTGGAGCGCATCGTAGAGCCGGAGCGCGTCGTCATGTTCCGCGTGCCGTGGGTGGCCGACGACGGCACCGTGCAAGTGAACCGCGGCTTCCGCGTGGAATTCAACAGCGCGCTCGGTCCCTACAAGGGCGGCCTGCGCCTGCATCCTTCAGTGAACCTCGGCATCATCAAGTTCCTCGGCTTCGAGCAGATATTCAAGAACAGCCTGACCACGCTGCCGATGGGCGGAGGCAAGGGCGGCAGCGACTTCGACCCGAAAGGCAAATCCGACGGCGAGGTCATGCGCTTCTGCCAGTCCTTCATGACGGAGCTTTGCCGCCATATCGGCGCGGACACCGACGTGCCGGCCGGCGACATCGGCACGGGCGCGCGCGAGATCGGCTATATGTTCGGCCAGTACAAGCGCATCCGCAACGAATGGGTGGGCGTGCTCACGGGCAAGGGTCTGTCCTACGGCGGCTCGCTCGCCCGCACCGAGGCCACGGGCTACGGCCTCGTGTACTTCGTGCAGGAGCATCTGAACTGCCACGATGACTCCTTCGAGGGCAAAACCGTGGCAGTGTCCGGCTCGGGCAACGTGGCCATCTACGCCACCGAGAAGGCCCAGCAGCTCGGAGCGAAGGTGGTCACGCTCTCCGATTCGACCGGCTGGATCCACGATCCGGCGGGCATCGACGTCGACCTGGTCAAACAGATCAAGGAAGTGGAGCGCGGCCGCATTAGCGCGTACGCCGAACGACGTCAGGGAGTTGAGTACCATGAAGGCCGCGGCGTGTGGAGCGTGCCGGTGGACATTGCGCTGCCCTGCGCCACGCAAAACGAGCTTCTGCTCGAGGATGCGAAGCAGCTCGTGACGAACGGTTGCAAGGTCGTGGCAGAGGGCGCGAACATGCCCACCACGATGGACGCCACCGACTACCTCATGGAAAACGGCGTTGTGTTCTGCCCCGGAAAGGCGGCGAACGCCGGCGGCGTGGCCACCTCCGGCTTGGAGATGTCGCAGAACTCCGAACGCCTTTCCTGGACGTTCGAGGAGGTCGACGCCAAGCTGCAGGGCATCATGAAGAGCATCTACCATGCGTCCGACGACGCCGCGCGCGAGTACGGCCATGAGGGCAACTACGTGATGGGCGCCAACATCGCCGGCTTCAAGAAGCTCGCCGACGCCATGATGGCCCAGGGCATCGTGTAGGAGCGTCGACACCCATTCGGACGATCAATCGATGAAGAGGAGCGCGACGGGCAAAGTCGCGCTCCTTTGTTTCGTTCCTGAGGCCCTCGGAAATCGAATCATGCGACAGCGCCTCATCGAAAACCGCCCTATGCGGATCCCTTGCGAAATCGGGCATCCGGGCAGAATCCCGTCACCGCCACTCTTTTCGCAAGATGGCGTATTGCACCGTGTTCTCGTACCGCGGCGTTCCGTCGGGATTTTTCACGAACGTGACGAATTCGCGAAAAAGGCCCTCTCGCCGCATTCCGAGCTTCTCGCAAAGGTGTTGGCTTGAAAGGTTGTAATCCTCGGTGTAAGCATAGATGCGCCTTGCGCCCCTTTCGCGAAACAGATAGTCGAAAAAGGCGCACGCCGCTTCGTATGCATAGCCTTTGCCTTGGTAATCCGCGTTCAGCATCCAATACGGGCTGAAGGTGTCCGCCTCTTCGTCCGAGCCCTCCGGGTCGTTGCTCTCGGGATGCGCCCCGATCTCGCCGACGACCTTCCCAGACTCCTTGAGCGCAATGGCAAGGCAGCATTCATCCCCCACCTCGCGTCTCCTCATCTCCCTCCTCGCCTCGTCGAGCGAACCGAGCCTCATGCGGGCAAAGCAGTTCACCTCCGGCTCCCGCAAATACTCGAGCACATCCTCCGCATCTCCCTCCGAAAACGGGCGCAGGACAAGCCTTTCGGTCTCGATCAACATGATGTCCTTCCTCGCGTTCACCTTCATCGACCGGAATCGCGCCTGCCGAAAAGACGCGGGAAGCCGGCGCGGCTCCATTGTACACAAAAGGCCCCCGTTCAAAGAAGGAACAGGCTGTTCGAACGAGAGGAGGACGGCGACCCCCCCCCGCTCGCGCCACGATGCGCCAAAAAAGCCCAGGAACGCCAGCGGCGCGCTGCGCTGTGTCGTCTTACCCGCCCGAGCCTTCGCTCGGGCGCTTGGAAGGAGAGCCTCCTCCAACGAAACGTCGCCCTTCCGCACTGCGGCATCCAGCATGCCCCGCCGCCCGTATCCCGGAAGGAAAGCCTTGAAAATCCGCTCCTCCGCCCTTGAAACACGCGAAGGCCCCGGGATTGCCAGGGCCTTCGCAATCAATCGCCTACCGATCTTTAGAGCAGCCCTTGCACCATGATGAACAGCGGCGCGAACGTCAGCGACACGATGGTCATCAGGTTGATGAGGATGTTCATGGACGGGCCCGATGTGTCCTTGAACGGATCGCCCACGGTGTCGCCCACGACGGCGGCCTTGTGGGCGTCGGATCCCTTGCCGCCATGATGGCCCTGCTCGATGTACTTCTTCGCATTGTCCCACGCGCCGCCGGCGTTGGACATGAAGATGGCCATGAGCATGCCGGTTGACACAGCTCCTGCCAAAAAGCCGCCGAGCATGGCCGGGTTGAAGCAGCCGATGGCAACCGGCACGATGATGGCGAGGATGCCCGGAAGCATCATCTCGCGCAGCGCCGAGGACGTGGAGATGGCCACGCACTTGTCGTACTCGGGTTCGGCCTTGTACTCCATGATGCCCTTGATCTCGCGGAACTGGCGGCGCACTTCCTCCACCATGGCGTGGGCCGCGCGCGACACCGCACCCATGGTGAGGGCGGCGAACATGAACGGCATCATGGCGCCGATGAAGATGCCGGCCACGATGAGCGGATCGGTGAGCGTGAGCTCGAAGGCGGGAATGGCGTGGTGCATCGTGGCCTGGTAGGACACGAACAAAGAGATGGCGGAGAGGCCGGCCGACGCAATGGCGAAGCCTTTCGCGATGGCGGCCGTCGTGTTGCCCACAGCGTCGAGGGCGTCGGTGCGGTCGCGCACCTCCTCGGGCAGGCCCGCCATCTCGGCGATGCCGCCCGCGTTGTCCGCCACAGGGCCGTAGGCGTCCACGCCGACGGTGATGGCCGTGTTGGACAGCATGCCCGTGGCGGCCAAGCCCACGCCGAAAAGCCCGACGGCAATGCCGCCCTCGGCAGTGGCGTTCGGGAACGCCATGTTCCCGAACGTGTATGCGCCGATAATGGCAAGCGCGACAAGCACGATGGGAGCGATGGTGGAGAGCATGCCCGTGCCGAGGCCCTCGATGATCACCGTGGCCGCGCCCGTGTCGGCCGCCTCGGCGATCTTATGCACCGGCTTGTACTTGTCGGAGCAGAAGAACTCGGTGATCTTGCCGATGGCAAGGCCGGCCACCAGACCGCACAGCACCGAGCCGAACAGCCACAGCGGTTGCGCCTCGGCGCTCTGGGAGCTCCAGAGGGCGAACAGGCAGAAGATCACGACGACCTCGATGCCCGCGGCGAGGTACGTGCCGCGGTTGAGGGCCTTGTGCAGCGCGGCGCCCTCTTTCGTGCGCACAGCGAACAGGCCGATGATGGACGTGATGATGCCGCAGCCGGCGATGAGGAGCGGCGTCACGAGGGCCCACACGAGGTCGCCCGTTGCGAAGTAGCCGCCGAGCGCGCCGAAGGTGGCCGCCAGGATGGTGGGAGCGAGGATCGCGCCCGTATAGCTCTCGAAGAGGTCGGCGCCCATGCCCGCGACGTCGCCCACGTTGTCGCCCACGTTGTCGGCGATGGTGGCCGGGTTGCGCGGATCGTCCTCCGGAATGCCCGCTTCGACCTTGCCCACGAGGTCGGCGCCCACGTCGGCGGCCTTCGTGTAGATGCCGCCTCCCACACGGGCGAACAGCGCCACGGCGGAAGCGCCGGTGGCGAAGCCCTCCACCATGCCGATGTTCGTATGCATGAGGCCGGCCAGCTCGGCGTTGATGTCCACGCCCGCGGCCATGCCGAACACCATGGCGATGAGCCACAGCGACAGGCCCAAGAGCGCGAACGACGCCACGCACAGGCCCATCGTGAGGCCCGACTTGAAGCTGATGTTGAGCGCCTTGGCCACCGACTCCTCGGCAGCGTGCGCCGTGCGGGTGTTCGCGCGCGTGGCCACGTGCATGCCCACGTAACCCGCAGCCGCCGACATGACGCCGCCCGTGACGAACGCGAGCGCCGTGATGGGCGACAACGCTGCGGCCATGACGACGGCGACGACGATCATGAAGACGACGAGCAGCTTGTACTCGCTCATAAGAAACGCCTTGGCACCCTGCTGGATTTTGAGCGAGATGCCGTTCATCTTGTCAGGGCCTGGGTCCTGTTTGAGCACCCAGGAGCCCAGGTAGCCCGCCATGCAGATGCCAATCAAGGCGCACACGGGGGCCATCCATGCGACTGCAGTGGTCACTGGCTCCTCCTTGTCCGGACGTATACGAAGCATGCGGCCTTTTCGCCGGGCATTCGGGCGGAAAAGTCGCAACTGCACTATTGTAGGGGATTTGTTGATGTTGTGAACCCGGATTCGGCGTTTTCGCTCGCCGAGCTGAAGCGCACGTTCGGCGAGACGCCTCCGAAAGCGCATGCGGCGTGTCGCTCCCCGTTCAGAAGCCGGAAGATGCGCGAGAGGATCACAGGTTCTGTCGAACCCAGGCGATGTTGCCCTTCACAGTGGCGACGAGCTCCTCGACGCTGTCGAACGCCCGCATCGGGCGCAGCCAATGCAGGAACTCGACTTTGACAGGCTTGCCGTAGAGATCCCCCGAAAAGTCGAGCAGGTGCGCCTCGCAGGTGGCCGTGGCGCGACCGGCGAACGTGGCGGCCACGCCCACGTTGACAGCGGCCTTGTAGCGCACCCCGTCCACATGGGCGTAGGCGGCGTACACGCCGTCGCCGAGCGGACGAAGCTGGTCGGGCACCTCGAGGTTGGCCGTGCGGAATCCCAAGTCGGCTCCCTCCCCGCGCCCAGGCTCGACGATGCCGGTCATGAAGTATGGCCGCCCGAGCAACCGGTTCGCCTCCTCGATATCGCCTTCGGCCAGCAACAGCCTGATACGGGTGGCCGTGATGGGCGCGCCGTCGTCGCTTTCCAAGCCATGCGCGCACACTTTCGTTCCGCCGACAAGTCCCCAGGCGTCGAGGTCGTCGACAGTCCCTTTCGCTCGAGCGCCGAATTTGAAGTCGAACCCCACGTGCAAATAAGCTGGAGGAATCCCGTCGAAGGTCTGCGCGAGGAACTCCGCAGGGCTCGATGCCGCGAATTCGCGGGTGAACGGCAGCACGCACACGATGTCCACCCCCGTGGCCGCAAGCATGCGGAGGCGTTCCTCGTTCGACATGAGCTTCTTGAGCCTGTCAGGGTGAAACACCTCGTCGGGGTCGATGTCGAACGTGAGCGCGATGCTTCTGCCCCCTGAACGCGAGGCCGTATCGCGCGCACGGTCGATCAGGAACCTATGTCCTCTATGCACCCCATCGAACACGCCGAAGGCGCAGGACGTGCCCTCGAAGAAGCCACGGTCAAGCGCGTTGTCGGCCCTAACAATCTCTGCCACGAGACACCCCCGTCTGAAACACGCAGCGCGCCTTGAACCTGTCGCGCGCAGCCTCGTACCCATAGAGAGCCACCAGCTTGTTGTCCGAAACGACGGCCACAACCTCGCCGTCTCTAGGCGGCTCGCAGCTTTCTCGCACGCCCGCCGTGCATGCGCACAGCTCGGCCGTCGAGGTCGTGCGCCTGCGCTCGAACAAGGACAGCTCGGCAGCCTCGAGCGATGCGCCATTGGCCACCCGAGTCGCCAAGTCGCCTTGCGCGAACGAAAAGCGCACGCCAAGGAGGCGCACTGGATCGAGCGCGGCTCGGTCGCCAAGGTCGGTGAGCGTCTCCAAGCTCACGCACTCCTCGAGGGATAGCAGCCCCAGCGCCGTGCGCTCGAGCGCGGCCACATGCGCCGGGCAGCCGAGCGCCGATCCCGCATCGCGGGCGAGGGCGCGAATGTAAGTGCCCTTCGACACGTGGAACTCGACGTCCCACGAAGGCAGATCGTAGCCGTCCCCCGCCTCGCGCACCCCCAAGAGGATCGCATCGTGCACGACGATGTCGCGCGGTTTGAGCTCGATGATGGAACCCGCGCGCGCAGCCTCGTAGGACTTCGTGCCACCCACTTTGACAGCCGAGTACGCAGGAGGCATCTGCTTGCGAGCGCCCACGAGACTCGCTACGAACGCACGGGCGAACTGCGGATCGAGCACACGCTCGGGTATCGGGCCGGTTCGCAAAACGCGCCCTTCGGCGTCGTCGGTGTCGGTGCCCGCGCCGAAGGCGACCCTCACGCGGTAGCGCTTGTCGTGGCCGGTCAAGTAGGCTCCGAGCCGCGTGGCCGGCCCCACGCACACGGGCAGCACGCCAGTGGCCAGCGGATCGAGCGTCCCTGTGTGCCCCACGCGGCGTTCTCCGAAGATGCGCCGACAGCGGTTCACCACGTCGTGCGAGCTCATGCCCGCGGGCTTGTTCACGCCAACCACGAGAGAAAGCCCCGATGTCCCCCGTTTCACGAGATGCGCGCCCCCTCGTCAGACACGGGAAGGGCAGCCGGCGCGGACGGGAACGGCGGCGCTGCAGCGACCGCCTCCCTGATCGCACGCTCCACGATCTCGACCGCCTCGGACAGCGGCAGTTCGAGCGTGAACCCGGCGGCCGCCACATGCCCCCCGCCGCCAAAGCGGCGCGCGATGGCCGCCACGTCGGTGCCGTCCTTCGCCCGCAGACTGCCGCGAACGCCGCCGTCCTGTTCACGCAGCATGCACGCCACGCGCACGCCCGCCACCGAGCGCAGCGCATCGACGACAGGCTCCGCATCGGCCTTCGTCGCGTTGAGCACTTCGAAGTCCTCGCGCGAAAGCCAGCTTATCGCGGTCGAGCCGCCCGCGCCGAGGCGCATTCGGCCGACGGCGACGCCTTCGAGACGCACCGAAGCCTCCGAGCGGCTCTGGAACACAGCGCGCGACACTGCGGCCGCGTCGGCGCCCGCCTCCACCATCTCCGATGCCGCACGCAAGGCGGCCGCGTCGGTGTTCTGGTATTGAAAGCGCCCCGTGTCGGTGACAAGGCCGGTGTAGCAGCAAACCGCCACGTCGCCCGCACGGTTCGCCCCGAGCAGCCTCGCGAGCTCCCACACGAGCACCGTCGTTGACGCCGCGTCGGGATCCACATACGTGAAATCGGCCATCGTCGTCTCCGACGCGTGATGGTCAACCACCACGGACGTCTCGCACGCGTCGAGCAGCGCAGCCGCATCGCCGATGCGCGCGCGCGTGGGCACATCGACGGCAACGAACGCCTGCACAGGGCCGTCGTAGCGAGCCGCCGGCACGAGGGCGCCGTAGCCCGGAAGGAACGAGAGGCGCGCGTCGGCCGGCTCGTCTTTGGCGAGCACGCACGTCACGCGCTTGCCAAGGCCCCTGAGCGCAGCGGCCAACGCGAGCTGCGAACCGAGACAATCCCCATCCGGACTGACATGACCGCAGATCACCACGTCGTCGCACGTTTCGAGCATCGCAGCGACGGCCGCGAGGTCGGTGTTTGTCTGAGGAGTGGGAGACATGAGCCCTCCCTACTCGCCCGCCGCATCGTCGCCGGACGCCCGCTCATCGTCGCCGGACGCGACAGCTGCGTTGCGGACGGCATCGCGCTTGAGGGCCGAGGCTATGCGCTCGGCCTCGTCCACGCTCGCATCCAACCGGAAGCGCAGTTCGGGCGCCACGCGCCACGAAAGCTGACGCGCCATGAGCGAGCGGATGCGACCTGCGGCAGCCTTGAACGCCGCAGCAGCCTCCTCGTAGCGGCCCGGTTCGACGGTGTAGTACACGTTGCACACGCTGCGGTCGTAGCTCACCTCGCAGCCCGTGACGGTGACGAGCGCCAAGCGCGGATCAGATATTTCGAACAAGAGGATGCCCGCGATCACCTCGCGCGCCTGCTCGTTGACCTTGCGGTTGGATGAACCCTGCTTCATGGGAAAAAGCTCCTTTCTCGCAGGTTGGCGTAGTAAGTCAGCAAGGCCGGCTGCGATGCCTGGGGTTCGTGGGATCGCGGAGGCGACGCGTACTTTGGTACGCGAGCTTCCGGGATCGCGCGAAGATCGGACATCGCAGCCGGCCGCAGCGTCGGCTCGTTGCGGTGGGCCGGAAGGCCGCAGCAACCGAACTATTCCGTGCGTTCGACCTCTTTCGAAACGTAGCCTTCGATGAGGTCTCCCACCTTGAGATCCTGGAACTTCTCGATGCCGATGCCGCACTCGTATCCCTGCTTCACGGACTTCACGTCGTCCTTGAAGCGGCGCAGAGACGCCATCGCGCCTTCGAAGATCACCGTTCCGTCGCGCACGATGCGCACCTTGTCGTCGCGATGGATCTCGCCTTCGGTCACATAGCAGCCGGCGATGGTGCCCACCTTCGGCACCTTGAAGGTCTCGCGGACCTCGGCAACACCGGTGTCCTCCTCCACGATGTCGGGCGAGAGCAGGCCCACGCGCGCAGCGTTGATCTCCTCGATGGCCTGGTAGATGACACGGTAGAGGCGGATGTCGACCTTCTCCTTCTCGGCCTGCTGCTTCGATTTGCCGGTCGGACGCACGTTGAAGCCGATGATGATGGCGTCGGAGGCGGAGGCCAGCGTGACATCGGTCTCGGTGATGCCGCCCACGGCCGAGTGCACGATATTGATGCGCACCTCCGACTGGTCCATCTTCTCGAACGCATCGCGCAGCGCCTCGATGGAGCCTTGAACGTCGGCCTTCACGATGAGGTTCAGATCGGTCTGTTTGCCCTCCTCGATGCGATTGAACAAATCGTCCAGGCTCATATGGGACTTCGTCTCCTGCTCGGCCAAGCGTGCGCGCAGCGCGCGCTCCTCGGCGAGCTTGCGGGCATCGCGCTCGTCGGCGAACACGCGGAACTCGTCGCCGGCGGTGGGAACGCTCGACAAGCCGAGGATCTCCACCGGATCGGCAGGGCCGGCGGCATCGACGTGGCGGCCCCGCGGATCGACGAGGGCGCGCACGCGCCCGTAGGACGTGCCGGCCACCACGGCGTCGCCCGGATGGAGCGTGCCGCGCTGCACGAGCACGGTGGCCACGGGGCCGCGGCCCTTGTCGAGATTCGCCTCGATGACGAAGCCGGAAGCCTCGGCGTCGGGGTTGGCCTTGAGCTCGAGGACGTCGGCCTGCAGAAGGATCGTCTCCAGCACGTCGTCGATGTGCAGGCGCTGCTTGGCCGACACCTCCACGAACATGTTCGAGCCGCCCCACTCCTCGGGGATGACGCCGTACTCGGTGAGCTCCTGGCGCACGCGGTCGGGGTTGGCGCCGGCCTTGTCGATCTTGTTCACGGCCACCACGATGGGGACCTCGGCGGCCTTCGCGTGGTTGATGGCCTCGATGGTCTGCGGCATCACGCCGTCGTCGGCGGCCACCACGAGCACGATGACGTCGGTCACCTGGGCGCCGCGGGCGCGCATGGCGGTGAACGCCTCGTGGCCCGGCGTGTCGATGAACGTGATCTGGCGGCCGTTGATGTCCACCACCGACGCGCCGATGTGCTGTGTGATGCCGCCGGCCTCGCCCGCGGCCACGCCCGTGTCGCGGATGGCGTCGAGAAGCGACGTCTTGCCGTGGTCGACGTGGCCCATGACGGTGACCACGGGCGGGCGCGGCTTGAGGTCCTCGTCGCGGTCGTGGTAGACGACGGCGTACTCCTCCTCGGGCGACACGACGCGCACCTTGCGGCCCAGGTCGTCGGCGATGAGCTCGATCATGTCGTCGGCCATCGACTGCGTGAGCGTGAGCACCTGGCCCAGCATGAACAGGCGCTTGACCACGTCGTTGGGCTGCACGCCCAAAAGCTCGGCGAACTTGGCCACGGTCGCGCCCTGCGGGATCTCCACCACGGAGTCGTCGAGCACGAGCGTGGGGTCGAGCCCCTTCTCGATGGCCTCGAGCTCGAGGCGCTCGCGGTTGGCGGCCTCGCGCTTCTGCTTGCGCTTCTTGCGGCGGCCCTCCCCCTCGTGCGAGGTGGCGGCGGCCACGGCCGCGCGCGCCTCGGCGAGCACCTTGTCGCGCTGCAGCTTCTCGGCCTGCACGGCCATCTGGGCGTAGCGGTCCTCGGGCTGCGTCTGCTGCTGCTCGAGCTCGGGCACGATCTGCTCGAACGAGGCGCCCCTGCGCCCCTTCTTGGATCCGCGCTCGGGCTTGCCGCCGCGACGCGCGCCCTGGGGCTGCGCGGCGGTCTGCTTCTGCTGCGACTCGATGCGCTGCTTCTCGGCCTCGATCTGCGACAGCAGCGAGTCGAAGCTCGACTTCTTCGCACCGAGCACCGGAGCGGGCTTCTTGGGCGCGCTCGCCGCGGACGACTTGCCGCCCTTGGCGCTGCGCTGGCGCAAAGCCTCCTCCACCGCCTGCTTCTTGGCCACCTCGGCGGCGATCTTCGCGGCGCGGGCGCGGGCGCGGGCCTCGGCCGCCTCGCGCGCGACGCGCTCCTTCTCGCTTTCGATCTGGCTTGCCAGGCTTTCGAACGGCGAGGGGGCGGGAGCCTTCTTGGGCGCGCGCTCCGCAGCCTTCGGCGCGCCGTCGGCCGCGCCCTCTGCGGCCTCACGACGGGCGCGTTCGGCCTCGCGGGCGGCGCGCTCCTGCTCCACGGCCTCGCGACGGGCGCGCTCCTCCTCGGCGCGCTGGCGCTCGGCGGCGGCGCGCTCCTCGGCGAGCTTCTTTGCCTCCTCGTCCTCGAGCTGGCCGGCGCGCTGCTTGATCTCGGGCTCGAGGTTCTTGCGGATCTTGGCAACGTAGGCGTCGGCGAGCATGCTCGCATGGCTCTTCGCAGGGATCTTCATCTCGTGCAGCTTGTCGAGCAGCTCCTTGCTCGACATGTCGAACTCCTTCGCCAACTCATGTACTCGCATGCTGGCCATATACCACTCCTCTACTTCTTATCTCGCTGTGCGCGCAGCCGCGGCGACCTCGGCGGCGATCCGTTCGTACACATCGCCCTCGAGCGTCGTCCTGAGCGCTCGGTCGAGCTTCTTTCTCTTGCATGCGGCGGCGAAGCACTCCTCGGAGCAGACGTACGCCCCCCTGCCCGGCGCGCGGCCGGTCGCGTCGAAGGCCACGGTTCCGGACGGATCGCGCACGATGCGCAGAAGGGCCACCTTGTCGGCCTGCCTCCCGCATGCGATGCAGCTTCGCTGCCGTTTCACCGTCGCCATGACCTGCCGCCTTTCCCTCCGCGCCCTACGCCTCGTCGAGGTCGGCGTGGATGCCGCAGAAGCGGCTGCCCGGACGAGCGTGGTTGCGGCAGCGGACGCCGTCCTCGCTCACGTGGGCGCACAGCCCCGCCTCGTCGTCGGCGTCCTCTTCGTCGATGAGCATGTTGTCCACCGGCGCGAGCGGCTCGCCGGTGAAGCTCGCGCTCTTGATGTCGATGTGCCAGCCGGTCAGGCGCGCGGCGAGGCGGGCGTTCTGCCCCTCCTTGCCGATGGCCAGGGAAAGCTGGTCGTCGGGCACCACGACGGTGGCGTAGTGGGTGTCCTCGTCGATGAGCACGCGCGTCACCTTCGCCGGCGACAGCGCGTTGGCCACGTACACCTTCGGATCCTCGGCCCACTGGATCACGTCCACGCGCTCGTTGCGCAGCTCCTCCACCACCATGCGCACGCGGCTGCCCTTCGGGCCCACGCAGGCGCCCACCGGATCGAGGTTCGCCTCGCGCGAGGCCACGGCGATCTTGCTGCGCGCGCCCGGCTCGCGGGCGATGGACTTGATCTCCACCATGCCGTCGTAGATCTCCGGCACCTCGATCTCGAAGAGGCGGCGGATGAGGTCAGGATGCGTGCGCGACACCACGATGGCCGGACGAGCCTGCTCGCCGCGCATCTTCGGCGCGTCGGAGTTCGGATCGCGCACGTCGATTATGAGCACCTTGAGGCGCTGGTTGTGGCGGTAGTGCTCGCCGGCGGGACGCTCGTTGCGCTCGCCGGGGTTGCGCTTCGCGTCGTAGTGGGGAAGCTCGGCCTCCACGCCGTCGCGGATCTTGATGATGGTGAACTCCGGCGTGCCCTGCAGCACCGTGCCCGTCACGAGGTCGCCCACGCGACCCGCGAACTCCTCGTAGATGGACTGGCGGCCGGCCTCGCGCACGATGGACGCGATGACGCCCTTGGCGTTCTGGGCGGCGATGCGGCTCACGTCGGCGGGCGTGACATCCCTCTCCTCGAACTCGCTGTACTCGCCGGTCTCCTCATCGGGCTCGCCCACGGGCACAAGCTCGTAGACGTATATCCGCCCCGTCTGGCGATCAATGGTCACTCGGGCGTCCCACTCGAGGTCCAAAATGCGCTCGTAGCTCTTGGCGAGCGACTGCTCCAGGCGCTCGATGAGGTAGAACTCGTCGATCTTGCGCTCGTGAGCCAGCGCCTGCAAGGCCTCGATCAGTTCTGAAGTTGCCACGTCTTCGCTTCCTTTCCTCTGATGCTCTCTTACGAGCTGAAATCGATCACGCCTTTGAGATGGGCGCGCTTTATGCCGTCAAGGGGAAGGGCCACATGCTCGCCATCCACATCGAGCACGACCTCGTCGTCGGAAGCCGACATGATCGCGCCCGTGAACGAGCTGCGGCCGCCCAAGGGGCGCGCAGTCTTCACGACGGCCGTTTGGCCGGCGAAGCGCTCGAAGTGCTCCGCTGTTCGCAGCGGCCGGTCGATGCCGGGAGACGACACCTCGAGCGTGTACGCCCCGGGGAACGGGTCGAGCTCATCCATGATCGCGTTGACCCAGGCCTGCGCAGACGCGAGCTCGTCGAAGCTCACGCCGTCGGGCGTGTCGATGAACACCCGGATCGTCGGCGCCTTCTTCGCGCCTGCGACCTCGACCGTCACGATCTCGACGCCCTCGACCTCCGCGCGCGGGGACAGCGCGTCGAGCAGCTGCTGCTCCTTTCCGCTGAGCACGATCGCCCTCCTTATCCGCTCGGTTCCGCCCACCCCGCGCCCTGCGCGGGGCCTTACAAACAAAGAAAGCGGGAACAAGCCCACTTTCTCGTGTGTCGAAAGTATGGTGCGCGCGAACGAGATGTCCGCTGCTGCTTTGCTTAGCCTTTATACCATACCGGCCCCGGTTTGCCTAGTTCGCATGGGCGTGGACGCAACTTCTGCACATTTTCGGCGAACTGGCGAAACGACGAGGAGGGCAAAGCGCGTATCGCCCGAATCGCCTCATGTCCGGCGCGAGATGCGCAGGAACTCCTCGGCGAGGGCCTCGGGGGTTTCGCGCATGCCGGACTCGAGCCAGCACACGAGCATGCTGCAGAACGCCCCGGCGAAATAGTATGGCTCGTACCGCTCGATCGAACTCGCCGGCATGTCGCCGGTTTCGGCGATCTCGCATTCGGTAAGCACTTCGAGCAGGGTAAAGGATGCCCGGGCGCGATGGAATGCCAGCACCGCATCGGCATGATCGCGGTAGAAGCGGAACTTGTAGGCCATAGCCTCCAGGCTGTGCGGGGCGGCGCAGGGCATGCCCTCGTGATACCGGCGGGCCATGCTCCGGATACCGTAGTCGACGACGTCCTCGACCGATGCGAAGTTGCGATAGAACGATGCCCGGGCCACGCCCGAGCGCCTCACGAGCTCGGTCACCTTCACCTGCGAAAGCTCCTTCTCGACCGCGATCTGGAGCAGAGCGTCCAGCAAACGGTCCTTGACCCGCCGATTCTCGGCCTTCCTCTTGTCCATGATACAGATGCGCCCCCTTTGTCCCGCAACGCAGGTATCGGATGCCCTTTCAACATGATACAGTATGTCTCATATCGGATCGCAAGCGAACATGAGGAGAGCCATGATTCTCTACTTCAGCGGCACCGGCAACAGCCAACGAGCGGCTGTGCAAATGGCCGAACGCCTCGACGACGAGCTGATCTCCGTCAACCGGCTGATCAAAGACGGGACGACGGGCTCGTTCCGCTCGGACCGCCCGTGGACGTTCGTCGCGCCCACTTATTCGTGGCGCGTGCCCGTCGTGATGGAGCGATGGATGGAGTCGGCGCGCTTCGAGGGCTCGCGCGAGGCGTACTTCGTTCTCACCTGCGGAGGCAGCGTTGGCAACGCGGCACCGTACGCCCGACGGCTTTGCGAGCGGATAGGGCTTCGATTCCGAGGCCTCGCAGGCGTGGCGATGCCTGAGAACTACCTTGCCCTGGGTCCGACGCCGACAGAAAGCGAATGCCGGGCGATCATGGAGAAGGCTCGTCCGAGGATCGACGAGCTCGCCGAGCTCGTGCGCGCGGGCGAGCCCTTCCCTGCGAAACGAGCCACTTTGGCTGAGAGGCTGGAAAGCGGGCCCGTGAACGTGCTGTTCTACCGCTGCTTCGTGCATGACAAGGGCTTCTCCGTATCCAATGAGTGCATCTCATGCGGGCGATGCGCCGCGCGTTGCCCCCTGAACAACATCCGGCTCGAGGGAGGGCGGCCGACTTGGCAGGGAACGTGCACGCACTGCATGGCATGCATCGGCGGCTGCCCGACCGAAGCCATCGAGTACAAAAGCGCATCGCGAGGACGGCACCGCCATTACGTCATGGACGACGAGCTGTGCTGGGGAAGCGAGGCGAATTCACGATGAGGCGCCCGCACGAAGTGCGCATCGATGCGAAGGCGTGCACGGGATGCGGCCTGTGCCGGGACGACTGCCCTATGGGCAACATCGCTTTGGAGGAGCGCATCGCGCACGTTGCCACACAACGCTGCATCATGTGCGGACACTGCGTGGCCGTCTGCCCGGAAGGCGCGGTTTCGATGACCGGATTCGACGAGGAGCCGGTGGAGCTTGACGGGAACGAGCGTTTGGACGCAGACGAGCTTCTGCGCGCTCTTCGAGCCCGCCGAAGCATCCGACGGTTCGCTTCTCGACCCGTCGACGAGGATGAGGTTGCGCGCATCGTGGAAGCCGGCCGCGTCACGCCCACCGGCAGCAACGCCCAAGAGGTCGAGTTCATCGTGCTTCGGGACGCGCTCCCCGAGGCCGAGCGCGTGGCGGTGCGCCTGTTTCGTCGGCTGCTGCCGCTCGCGAAGCTCCTGCGCCCCTCGATAGCGCATATAAAGATCGACGAGCGCTTCTTCTTCAAGAACGCGCCGGTGGCCATCATGACGGTATCGAAGAACCGGGTGGATGCTTCGCTCGCCGCCGCCAACATGGCCCTCATGGCGGAGGCGTGCGGCTTGGGCGTGCTTTACAGCGGCTTCTTCACCGTTGCGACGCGCCTGTCCCCTTCCCTTCGGCGACTGCTGGACCTTCGTCACGGCCAGCACGTCGTCGCCACCCTCGTGCTGGGGCGCCCCGCCGTTCGCTACCGCCGCACGGCTCCGAAGGAGCCGGCGAACGCAAGGATGCTGTGAGAGGCTCTTCGGCGGGAGCGGTCGGCGACGCAGCGGCGGCGCCCAAACGCCTCGAGCGAGACCGCTTCGTCGCATCCGAGATCGGCAGCGACGAGTCCGGCCCGTCTTCCATGCGCAGGCGCAGGATCCTCGCGCGCAGACCCTGCGCCTGCGGCCGCGTGCTGGCGTCCGTGCGCCAACTGAACGTCCTCACCTCCCGGCGCCCACAAGCTTCGCAGCCATCTCGCGGAGCTTGTACTTCTGCACCTTCATGGACGGCGTCATGGGGAAGTCGTCCACGAAGAACACGCGCTTGGGCACCTTGTAGCGCGCGATGCGCGGGATGGCGAAGGCGCGCACGTCCTCCTCGGTCATGCCCTCGTATCCGGGGCGCACGCGGATGAACGCGCCCACGATCTCGCCGAGGCGCTCATCGGGAATGCCCACCACCTGCGCGTCGAGCACGCCGGGCATGGTGAGCAGGAAGTTCTCCACCTCGAGCGGGTAGATGTTCTCGCCGCCGCGGATGATCATGTCCTTGATGCGCCCGGTCACGCGGTAGTAGCCGTCCTCGTCCACGGTGCCCAGGTCGCCAGAGTGCAGGTAGCCGTCCGCGTCGATGGCCTCGGCCGTGGCCTCGGGCATCTTGTAGTAGCCCTTCATGACGTTGTAGCCACGGCAGCACAGCTCCCCCGGCTCGCCGGGCGCGCAGATGTGGCCGTCGGCCGGGTCGATGACGCGCACGTCCACCGGCGGGTGCGCCCGGCCCACCGTCTCGCACTTGTGCTCGATGTCGTCGTCGGCGCTCGTCTGCGTGAACACGGGGCTCGTCTCGGTGAGGCCGTAGCAGATGGTGATCTCCTTCATGTACATCTTGTCCATGACCTCGCGCATGGTCTCGGGCGGGCAGGGGCTGCCGGCCATGATGCCCGTGCGCAGGCTGGACAGGTCGAACATGTTGAAGTCGGGGTGGTTGAGCTCGGCGATGAACATGGTGGGCACGCCGTAGACGGCCGTGGCGCGCTCCTTGTGGATGGCCTGCAGCACGAGCCCCGCGTCGAAGTCCTCCACGATGATCATGGTGGAGCGGTGCGTGAGGTTGGCCATGACGCCGAGCACGCAGCCGAAGCAGTGGAAGAAGGGCACCGGCAGCGTGACGCGGTCGTCGGCCGTGAGCTTCTGCCCCTCGCCGATGTAGAAGCCGTTGTTCAGGATGTTGCGGTGCGTGAGCATGACGCCCTTCGGGAAGCCCGTGGTGCCGGAGGTGTACTGCATCATGACCACGCTGTTGTTGTCGAAGTGGGTCTCGGCCTCCTCGAGCGCGTCGGCCGGCACGTGCTGCCCCAGCAGGATGAGCTCGGGCACGCTGTAGCAGCCGCGGTGCTTCTCGGGGCCCATGTAGATGATGTGCTTGAGGCAGGGGTAGGCCTCCGACTCCAGGTAGCCGCGCTGCTGGGTGAGCGTCTCGGGAACGAGCTCGCGGATGATCTGGAGGTAGTCCACGTCGCGGTAGGCGTCGATGACGCAGAGCGCCTTCATGTCGGACTGCTTGAGCACGTAGTCCAGCTCGTGGGACTTGTAGATGGGGTTCACCGTGACCATGACCACGCCGATCTTGGCGGTGGCGTACATGAACGTGAGCCAGTCGGGGATGTTGCGCGCCCACACGCCCAGGTGGTCGCCGGGGCGCAGGCCGATGGCGAGGAGCCCCCGGGCCAGGTTGTCGGTGCGCTCGTCGAAGTCGCGGTACGTCCAGCGCAGCATGCGGTCGGGGTACACGACGAACTCGTGGTCGGGGTCTGCGGCCACCTGGTCGCGGAAGTAGCGGCCGATGGTCTTCTCGGAGTGCAGCGGATAGTCGGGATCGCCCGGGACGGGGGCGGATGCGGGGGTTTCGGTTTCGGGCATAGGGGCCTCTTTTCTCGCAGGTTCGGCCGGGCGGGGCGGAACGACCCGCCCATGCGCCCCGAGGGCGCATGCTGGCCGCACAGGTTGGCGTAGCAAGTCAGCGAGGGCGGCTGCGTCGGGTCTACACCCCGATCAGATCGGGGTGTAGACCACGGCGAGGAACTTCGCCTTCTGCCCGTCGTGGGCGCGCACCTGGTGCGGCACGATGGAGTCGTAGTAGATGCTCTCGCCCGGATGCAGCACGTAGACCTCGCGGCCGTACTCGATCTCGATCACGCCTTCCATGCCGTAAAGCCATTCCTCGCCCTCGTGGCCCACCAGCTCATGGTCGGTCTCGCCGGTGGGGTCCACCGTGATGACGAACGGGTCCATGTGCCGCGACGGGCGGCCGGCGGCCAGGCTGAAGTAGCTGAGATCGCCGCCGGAGGTGGTCTCGAGGCTCTTCACGCGCTCGACCTCGCGCATCTGGCCGGCGTCGATGTAGGCGGGGCCCAGGTTCTCGTCGTCGTCCATGAGCGTGCCGAGGCGCACGCCCAGCGCGCGCGTGATCTTGATGAGCGGCGCGAGCGAGGCCGGCACCTCCCCCGCCTCGAGGCCTTCGATGACCGCAAGGTCGCACTGGCAGCGGTCGGCCAGGTCCTGCGCCGTGAGGCGGTGCGCCTCGCGCAGGGTGGTTATCTTCTTCCCCAGCTTGTTCTCATCCATGCCCGATCTCCCCTCTTCGAAGGCGGCCTTTTCGTCATTCTACCTCACGAGAGGCGGCATCCTTTCGCGAAAGCCGCCGCCGGGCTGAAAACGCCCAATCGATGCTGGAAACACGGCGAAGCCGCCCGGAGGCGGCTTCGCTTTGCGACAGAGCTCGCGCGCTGGACGATTACTCGTGGAACAGGGAGTGCTTCAACTCCTCCTCGTCCTCGAACGACAGCGACGTCTGCAGCACGTCTCCGCCGAAGGGCCTGAGGGCCTGGACGAACTTATCGGTGGTCATGCCGCCGACCACCATGAACACGGCCGCGCTGTCGTCGGCGGACAGCAGGTCGCGCACGCGATCCTGGAAATCTCGGTCGACGCCGTGTTTCACGACGAGGCCCGTGAGGGCTCCGATACCGGCTCCAAGCGCCGCGCCGACAAGGGGCACGAAAAACAGAAGACCGAAAAGCACGCCCCAGAACAATCCCCATACCGCGCCTGTGCCCACCTCCGATCCGGGTGTGACCACCTCGTACTTCCCGCCTGCGCGACGCGCCACCACGGCAACGGACTGCAGGCTGACGATAAGGTCTTGGTCGAGATCGAGAATCTTCTCGTAGGCGGCCTTCGCCTCGGACTCGCTCGGATAACCGAGCACGACAAGCGTACTCATGCGGAACTCCTTTCGATGGGTTGCGTGCACCCACCCTAACTTCCGCGAGGAGGCGCAGCGCTCCGGCGGAGGATTCGCCGCCGGAGCGTCACCGATCCGTCAGCGCTTCGAGAGCGTTGCAGAGGAAAGGTCGCAAGCCTCTCTCGACGTGCGATTCCCACCAATGCGCTGCGACGAGAGCGCGCACGTCGAAAGACGCAAAGGCGGAGGCGGCCCCGCATGCCCGCCGGGGCAAGATCGAAGCCGGACCGACCGTCTCGCCTTCGTCTTCCCGCAAAACCCATACGGAGCGCATCGCGAAGAGCGGCAATTTCGACCGAGGTGCCCTCGGGGACCCCGCCTCGCCGAGTCGGCACCGCACTCTCAATGCGCCGCGACGACCAAAAGGCCGCATGCCGTCGCGCGGCCCACGTTTCGACGGAACGACGCAGTCTAAGCGGCACAGATCGCGTTTTGCGCATAGATTCGCAGCATATGACCGGCGTCCGGTCCCTCACGACCTGACGTTTTACCGACCATGCTTTTCTCAGAACGGCCAGTCGAGGCGAAAATAGCGCGATATCTATGCACAAGACGCGATCTGTGCCATTCCGAGCACCTACTTTGCCGAACGGGGCGCAGCGTGCGCAAGCACGCGATCGAAAGGCCTTCGCGACAGGCCGGAGGCGCCCGGTCGCAAGCTCGCGACCTTTGGGAGAAGCCCGCTGCGAGCACCACCCGGGAAAGGCGCAGGAAGCACTGTCGCGCTCTACGGGCCCGACCGGAGAAAGCGTCCGACCGCATTGGCGATCCCGCATCGGCTCCAACCTGTCGAGAAGGCGGACGGACGAACAGCGCCCGTCGCCCGCGCCGATCGCGAGCAACGGGCGCGGGACGCATCGTACCGTCGTTTCGAACCCTGTGCGGCAAGGGTCCGAACGGGAAGGCAGAAGCCTCGGCTCCGTCCCGCAAACCCTTCCCGAACCCTAGCCGTACCGGTACTCCACGCCCATGGTGGGCTGAGGATTCTCCCATTTCTTGACGATGGTTCCCTCGCAGGCGATGCGGCAGGTGCCGCATTCGAGGCAGCCGGCGTAGTCGAAGGACTTCGCGCCGTTCTCGTCGATCTTGTAGAGCGCTGCCGGGCACACGCGGACAAGCTTCAGAAACTCTTCCGTATCAGGATCGTCCACAAGCTCGATATGGGCGTTCTCCTCGTCCACCTCGTATTTGTCGATAGCCAGAAACTCGTCGACGTTGACCGTGATCTCCTTGACCTTGCTCACAGCGACTTCACCGCCTTCCTCACCTCGCCGGCCAGCTTGAGCAGGCCGCGCTTCTTCACGATGGGCATCATGCGCCTCGCGAGCGGCTTTTGCGGCTCGCCGTCCACGCTGAACAGGGCATTGAATATTTCCCTCGCCATGACCGGGTAGTCGGTGAACATGTTCGACCAGCCTTCCATGACATGGGGCCATCTGCGGAACGTCTCCAGGTCCTTGATGACGAAGGAGTCTTCCATCGCCGTCTTGTAAGAGGACAGCCCTGAGGCCGACGTGTCGCCCGCGTTGAGGGCTTTCACGGCCGCAAGCCCAGCCATCTGGCCGGATGCCACGGCGAAGTCCATACCGCGCACCTGATATCCCATGTTCATGCACAGGCCCGCCGACTCGCCCGCCACGAGCGCGCCGTCGAAGACGTAGCGCGGAACCATGTCGTAACCGCCCTCGGGAACCATGTGACCGGAGTGCTCCACAAGCTTCGCGCCGCGGATGATGGGCGCCACAGCCGGATGATTCTTGAAATCCTCGAGCATCTGGTAGACCGGCGTCTCGTTCGCACCGTCGGCGGCCAGCGAGATAGTGGCCACGAGTCCGAGCGAGATGGAGTCCTTGTTCGTGTACAAAAAGCCGCCGCCCACGTTGCCGTGCGTGCAGTCGCCTACGAAGAGCATCGCCGCCCCTTCGCCCTCGGGCACGAGGAAGCGATCCTCGATCTGGGCGGCCGGCAGCTCGAACACTTGCTTGATCCCAACGGCCATCTGACTGGGTTTCGGACGGGGATTGCCAAGGCTACGCTCGCACAGAAGCGAGTTCACGCCCTCGGCGACGATCGTCACCTCGGCGGTGATCTCGTCTTCGCCGGCGCGCACGCCGACGACCTTGCCCCTCTCGTCCTTCAGCAGCTCCTCCACGGCGATGCCGTAGATGTACTCGGCACCGGCATCCTCGGCCTTGCTCGCGAGCCACTGGTCGAACGGCGCGCGCAGCACGCTGTAGGAATCCTTGGCCTCCTCGGCAAGCTCGGGACTCGTGAAGTCGATGGCCATCTGGCTCTCAGGGTCCATGAACGCCATGCGCTCGTGAGTGATCTTTCGTTCGAGAGGAGCCTCCTGCTCGAAATCCGGGAAGACCTTCTTGAGCGAATGCGAGTAAATGCGCCCGCCGGTCATGTTCTTAGCGCCGGCGAAGTTGCCGCGCTCGACCACGAGGACGCTCTTGCCGGCCTTTGCGAGCTCGTAGGCCGCCACGGCGCCCGCGCACCCGGAGCCGACGACGATCGCGTCGAAATCAGCTTCAGCCACCTTGGGCTCTCCTTTCTCGTCGCAACGTGCCGGACAGCGCCCGCACCTTGCCGTCTCGTCCCTTTCCAAGCACGTCTCTTCCCTTGGCGGGAAAAGGCCGGCCGCCGTCGCGCAGGATGACGGCCGGCGCCTGTCGGCATCCGAGCGCGATGTGCCGGCGCGCGGACGCTCGATACGTGCTGCCTACAACGCCTCCACGAGGGCCGGCAGCACGTCCTTCACATCACCGACGATCCCGTAGTCGCACTGCTTGAACACCGGAGCGTTCTTATCCTTGTTGATGGCGAACACGCTGCCCGAGCGGTTGCAGCCAACCATGTGCTGCATCTGGCCCGATATGCCGGCGGCCACGTAGACCTTCGGCGACAGCATGAGGCCGGACACGCCCACGTACAGCTCGGTGGGCAGCCAGTTCACGCCCTCGGTGAGCGGACGCGAGCACGCCAAGCCGCCGCCGAGCTTCTCGGCAAGGGCGCGGGCGAGATCGAGGTCGGCCTCCTCGGCGAAGCCGCGGCCGGCCGCGACGACGGCGTCGGCCTTGAACAGATCAACGCCGCTCTTCTCGATGGGCTTGGAGGCCAAAAGCCTCACAGGGTTTGCTGGAGCCACCCACGCCACGTCCTCCGCAACGTTCGCCCCGGATGCCTCCAGCCCCGCGAACGCGCCAGCGGACACGGTGTAGAAGGCCACGTCTGTCGCGGGCTTCTGCACGCGCTCGGCCACGCCGCCGAAATAGAGGCTCTTCGCGCCGTTCTCGAAGGACATGACGTCGGTGATGACCGACGCACCTGCATGGGCCGCCAGCTTGCCGGCGATGGTCTTCATGTGGCGCGTGGGCTCGACGAGCACGACGGAGGGGGCCTCGGCGTCGAACACGGCGATCACGGTGTCGGCGGCGTCGTCGAGGACGGCGCCCTCGGGCACGCTGATGCGCGCTATCTTGTCGGCGACGCCCTCGGGAGCCTCGCCGAAGGAGACGAGCACCACCTCGTCGGCCATCGTGCGGGCGCCGGCGGCAAGCTCGCGCGCGGCATCCTGTCTTTCGGCGATAACGAGTGCTTTCATGGGTATCAACCCTGCCTTTCTCTGTGCGACGGATGAAGGTGTCAAAATTTACAGCGCGGCCTTGAGGGCGGCGGCGAAGCGCTCGATCGCCCCGTCCTCGGAGGCGTCGATGATCTCGAGCTTGCGGTCGGCCTGCTCGGGAGCCTGGCACGAGACCACTTCGACCTTCGCGCCGAACGAGGCGTCCGTCCCGGCCACGTTCATGGGCTTCTTGCCGGCGGCGAGGATGTCCTTCATGCCGGGGATGCGCGGCTCGGCGATGTCGGGCGCGACGGACACGATGGCCGGCAGCGGAACCTCCACCGTCTCGACGACGTCCTCGAGCGTGCGCTCCACCTCGAGCGCATCGCCCTTGGCGACGATCCTTGTGGCGCCGTTCACCACGGGAACCCCCAAGCGGGCAGCCAACTGCACGTCCACCTGCTGCGCGTAGTTGTCAGCCGAGCCGTCACCGCACAGCACGACGTCCCAAGCGCCCACCTTGGACAGAAGCTCGGCGAGCACGGCAGCCGTCGCATTCGCGTCGAGGTTCGCGCACGCGTCGTCGGCGGTCAGGTAGAGCTCGTCCACGCCGCGGGCGAGCACGTTTTTCTTGAGCTTGGAGTCGTCGATCGATGCGGGGCCCGCGCTCACGGCGACCACTTTCGACCCCGGCTCGGCGGCGGCCAGCTGAGCGGCGGCCTCTATCGCGTTCAGGTCGTAGGCGGACACGGTGTTTTTGGCCTTGGAGTAGTCCAGGCTGCGGTCGGGGGCCACCTGGATGTCCTGATCGTCGGGAACAACCTTGAAAGCGGCAACAATGTTCATGCTAACCTTTCCCTTCTCGTTCTCTTCGCACAACATGCGCTTACGATGCGGCGCCCCGTCCGAGAACCCGCCTGCGCTCGCTTTCCGCTTCGCGCACGCGCTTCGGGAACCGAGCGCGCCGACCGCACCCCAGGGGCGACGGTTTCGTTGAGCGCACTATGACGCGCACGGATAGCGCAGGCATCGCAAAATGGCTGCGAATCTCTCGTTACTCACCTTTTAACTATGCACGACCTGCGATTTTGCGATATCGGACTAGCCTGCGGAAAATATCGCGCCATGCTCCGGGATCGCGCAGACGCGCTCGTCACGCCGTTTCGAGGCCTCGAAGGAGGCGACGTACGGATACGCGCTCGCAGAAAGCCCCTGGGGACGGACGCCGCGCTCGCTCCCGAGACGCTGCATCTCGGAGCGCCGACGGGCGGCCATCCCGCCTCGAAGTCGCACACGCCCCTCGCGACCCCTCATGCGGGACCGCAACGCGACGCGTCAAACCCCGCTTCGCGAAAAGGTCGCGCGAGAATCCGAGATTGGAGCAGGGCACCTCGCGTCAGAGCGCAGGAGATTCGCGATCGAGCCCCTTTTTCCGCCGTCCCAACGTTCTCTACTGCGTTTCTTGCGATAACCGGTTTTTCGGTATCGCCGAGATACCGCGCCGCTTGCGATGCGCGGCACGCGGCGCGCATCGCAAGATGGAAACACGCGCCGAAGGCGCGCAAGCGCTCGACGCGAACGCCGCATCCGTCGATAAGACAAGGAGGAACAATGGCAGATTACTATGGCACCGACACCGTCGTATCCGAGCTGCGCGAGGACGGCCTGCTGATCATCCGCATCAACCGCCCCGAGGTGGCGAACGCCTTGAACGGCGTCACCTCCAAGGCCATGGAGAACATCATGAACAACGCCGAGACCGATCCCGCCGTGCGCGCGATCATCGTCACCGGCACGGGCAAGGTGTTCTGCGCGGGCGAGGACCTCTCCGAGCTTTCCGAAGGCGGCGAGTGCCAGACCGTGACCGAGCACGGCTTCGGCGGCCTGACCGCGCGCCTGTGTTCCAAGCCCGTCATCGCGGCCTGCAACGGATCGGCGGCTGGCGGCGGCATGGAGATCGCGCTGTCCTGCGACATGGTGGTGGCCTCCGAGCGCGCCAAGTTCGGCTGCACCGAGGTGGGCTTAGGGATCATCGCCTCCACGGGCGGCCTCGTGCGCCTCGCCCGCGACATCAACCGCAAGGACTGCATGGAGCTTCTGCTCACCGGCAAGAAGATCAAGGCCGATGAGGCCAAGGCGCTCGGACTCATCAACTACGTCGTGCCGGCCGAGGAGGTCATGGACAAGGCCATCGAGCTGGCCGAGGCCTGCCTGAAGAACGCTCCTTTGGCCCTGAAGTGGACGAAGTACATCGTGCACGCCGCCGACCAGATGTCCGAGGAGGACGCCATGCGCTACTCCGACGCCGCCTACCGCTTCCTCGAGAAGACCGCCGACGGCATCGAGGGCCCGGCCGCCTTCGTCGAGAAGCGCGAGCCGAACTGGATCGGCAAGTAGCCTCCCTCACCCTCCCCTTCCCGCTTCGGCGGGCCGATTCGACGCCTGCGGACCACCCGCCGGCGCGCTGAACCCCGGGCCCTCGCCAGCCCGGGGTTTTCATTCGAGGAGTATGTTTCCGCCCTCTCCCTCGGAGAGCATGCTTTCGTCCTCCCTCGGAGCCTCGCTTCCCTTTCAGAACCCAGCCTGCCGAGGAATATGCCCTTCCCCGCCAAAAAAGAGCCGGTTTGGCAATCCAAAAGCGTCGCTCGCCCCTCCTGCGCGGCATTCGACAGCCTATCGCCCCAGATCACGTGAAACCGCTATGCAAACCATGCTCTCGCCGATTGCCAAACCGGCTCTTTTTTGGCAGGGAAGGGCGAAAACCGCGACATGCGCGTCCGCATCTCGCGGCCCCTCCGTCGACCTTGCAGAAACCTTGCACGGATCTTGCAGGAATCAAGCAGAATCCCGACGCAGATCCAGCGGAAATTCTGCTCATGGTAACACCTGGTCAACGCACTCTTCACATGCTGGCAACCACACGGCGGCCATGCTAGGTTGGCAGCATGAGCGTATTTGTCAGCCACATATCGGCCCTCCAAGTATGGTCCTCCTTGAAGGAGGGAACGGCTGCGCTCGCCTTGCACGCCGACCCGCGCAAGACCCCCTGCTGGCGGACGGGCCGGCCCCTGCCCCAGGGCAAGGTCGCCCTGCGCGACATCCAAGGCATCGCAGGCCTCAAGATCGCCAACCTGGTGCTTCCCCTGCACGTCCTCGTGCCCGACGCCGCGTCCCGCAGCAGAAGCGAGCTCGCGGCCTGCCACGTGAGCTCGTCGACCTATCCGCGGGGATCGTTCGTCCGCCTTGCAGAGGGCGTGCTCGTCAGCTCTCCAGAGCTCTGCTTCGTGCAGATGGCAACCAAGCTGCCGCCCATCGCGCTCGTCAGGCTCGGCTTCGAGCTTTGCGGCACGTACGGCATACCGACGGTCGCCCGTGCGGACTACGGCTTCGAACGCCCCTTCACCACGGTTGCGCGGCTCGGCCGCTTCATCGAGGCGGCCGGCGACATGCCGGGAACCGTCAAGGCGCGCAAAGCGCTGCGCTTCATCGCCTCCGGCTCTGCCTCGCCCATGGAGACGTGCATGGTCATGCTGCTGTGCCTTCCAGTGCGCTTGGGCGGGTACAACCTCCCCAAACCGCAGATGAACCGCGAGATCCGGCCCAAGCGGCGCGGCCGGTTCGCCGCCGAGGACCGGCAGTGCTTCTGCGACCTCGTCTGGCACGAGGCCCGCATCGCCCTGGAATACGACAGCTCGGAGTTCCACGGGCCCCGACAGGCAGCGGACGATGCGAGAAGACGCAACGTCCTCCTGAACCGCGGGTTCACGGTGGTGTCGGTGACGTCGGGGAGCGCCCGGAACCTCATCGAACTCGACCGCATCGCGCAGATCCTGCGAACGCGACTCGGAGTGCGCTTGCGCAGCGGGCAGCCTTCCTGGCGCGCGAGGCAACACGTCTTGCATGGGATGCTCCTGGAAAACCCGCGCTTGCCGCGCCCCTGACGTTGAAAAGGCCTTCGGCTGTCAAAAAAGAGCCGGTTTGGCAATCGTCAAAACGCTTTGCCGAATTCGGAGGGAAAGTGACCAGGCTTTTCTCGACCAGAAGGCCGAAGCGAAGCGTCCGATCCACCCTGCAGATTGCCAAACCGGCTCTTTTTTGACCGTTGGACGCGAAAAAGGAAGCAGGCGCCTGCGATCCAGGCGGACCGCGCCCATCGGGCAGGGATGCGGGCCGAGCCGGAGGGTGCGGACGAGCTGGAAGACCGAGGCCATCCCGGCGGACGCTTCCGCCTGGCCTCGGAATCCGGGATGAGAACCGGGGCGAGCTAGGCAGGTGCCACCCTACGCGCCGCGCGGACGTGCGTCTCCCGGGTCGAGCGAGCTCGTCTCCGCAAGCGACTTGCCGCGCGTCTCAGGCGCCATGAAGTACGACAGGACGAGTCCGCAGGCCACAAGGCCGGCTGCCACGAGCATCGTCGGCCCCACGCCGAACGCATCGAGGAACAGCGGCGTGCCGTAGGTGGCCGCGATGGTGCCAATGCGCGAGAAGGCGATAGCGATGCCCACCGCGCTCGCGCGCACCTCGGTGGGAAACAGCTCGTTGGGATAGAGCCACTGCAGGATGCCCGGCCCCCCGCTGAAGAACGCGTACAGGCCGAACGCCGCCACGACCACCGCCACGGGAGCAGAGGGCCACGCGCCGAGCACGGCAAGCCCTGCGAACATGAACGACAGGCTGACGAGCAGAAGCCTGCGGCGGCCCATGGAGTTCAGCCAGAACATGGCCGGCACTGAGCCGACGAGGAAGAACAAGCTCACGGCACTCTCGCCCAGGATGGCCTCCCGCCCCTCGTTCAACCCGAAGGCAGCCATGATGTCGGGGCCAAAGGTGTAGATGGCATACATGGGCACCACCTGGCATAGGATGAACACGCCTAGAAACGCCATGCGCTTGAGATAGCCGGAGCGCAGCACCGCCGACAACGACGGCCTCCCTTCGACCGGGGCAAAATCGAGCTCCACCTCGTCGCCGAACACCTGTCGCACGACGGCGTCGGCCTCCTCCTTGCGGCCCTTCTGCGCAAGCCACAGCGGCGACTCGGGAATGTCATGACGGCCCACCAAAAGCACGACGCAGGGAATTACAGCCGATCCGAGCATCCACTTCCAACCATCGGGGACCTCGTACAGCGCGTAGCCGACCACCGCCGCCACGGTGGCGCCAAGGTACCACGCAGCGGACACCATGCCCATGGACACCGAACGATGCCGCTTGGGCGTGAACTCCGCTATGAGCGACGTGGCTATGGGGTAGTCGGCGCCCACGAACACGCCGATGAAGAAGCGCGCCACCACAAGCTCCCACGGCGTGGAGGCGAACACGCTCAAAAGGGAGAACGCCGCGATGGCCACGATGTCGATAGTGAACATCTTCTTGCGCCCGACGAGGTCGGTGAGGTAGCCTCCGAAGATGGTGCCGAAGAAGATGCCGAGCATCACCGATGCGCCGATGGCCGCGCTCTCGACCGATGCGAGATCGAACAACGGCGTGATCTGCGTGAGCGCCACGCCGATAAGCGACAGCACGTAGCCGTCCAAAAACGACCCGCCGCTCGAGAACAACGATATCTTGCGCAGAAACGGCGTCATGGCCACGTCGTCCATGGTCTTTCGGGCAGAACGCCTCACCTTGTCCACCATCTCCCCGCCGATACGCTTCGTCCCGTCGGCCGCATCGGCGGGCTCGACCAACCCGAACGAAGGCGGGCTTGTCACCTGCGTCATCCGCTTCACATCGTTCATGTCCTCGGCTCCTTCCGCATCGATCCCTTTTCGAGGCTGGCCGCGGCGCCCGCCATCGGCGGCGAAGCAGGCACCCTGCCACGGCGAATGGCAAACGGTCGGGCTTACGCCCATTCCACGATGCCGGCGTTCAAGTACGGCTTGGCCGATTCATCGGAAGCATCCACGACGCGAAAGAGCGCGCGCCCCTCGCCCATCGCCCACACCTGCGTGCGCAGCACCGCGCCAGGCAGCACCGGGGAGGTGAAGCGGCATTTGAATCGCGTCATGCGCTCGGGACTGCCTGGGAACAGAAGCGAGATGACGTGGCGCATGGCCGCGCCGGCGGTGCTCACGCCATGGGCGATGGGGCGCGCAAGGCCCGTCTGCTCCGTATAGGCCCAGTCGATGTGCTGTTGATGCCAATCGCCCATGAGGCGGTACACGAGCGGCCAGTTGAGCCCGTAGCGCTCGTCCTTGAAGGCGTCTGGAGCGCGGTCGGGGTAATCGACCGCGTCCTTCGGCGGCCGCGGGCCTCCCCAACCGCCGTCGTGGATGCAGCAGTCGTAGGTGTCCACCGTGCACAGGTGCGTGCCGTCCGAGGAGTACGTTTTCCCCACCTGCTTGGACAGCGATCCACGGCCCTCGCCGCGATCCCAGATGGCCTCCTGGGTGACGTAGGTCTCCACGCGGTCGTTCATCCGAAACGGCGCATGAAAGCGAACGTCGACGCCGTAGTGCAGCGATCCCGAGTAGTCGAATCCGTAATCGAGCGTGCGCGTCACCTCCTCGTTGACGGTGAGCGGCACGGCAAAAACGGGCAAAGGTTTGAGCGCTGGATCCTCCGCGTCATGCTCGTTCACGTACTCCAAGTCTGTTTCGCCGTCCCAGCCCGCGCCGCATCCCAGGGCGCATATCTCGAGATCCCTGAACGTGTAGTCTCGCACGAACGGACCGAACGTCGTGCCGACGATATCCGTGCTGATGGCCATAGGGGCCTCCTCCCTCTCTGCGGTCGCACCGCCGCGCGCCCGAGCGCCACAGCACCCTTCTCGACACCGAGACACAGCGCCCAGGGGTGCAGGCGCCTCAGACCAAAAGCTTCTTCGCAACCTTGCCCACGCTCGTGCGGGGCAGATCCTCCACGATCTCGACGATGGTGGGCACCTTGTAGTCGGCGAGGTGGCGAGCGCAGTGCCCCACGAGTTCCTCCACCGTCGCCTTTGTCCCGCGCTCGAGCACTACAAAGGCCTTGACGGCCTGGTCGCGCACAGGATCAGGCACGCCGATGACAGCCGCTTCGGAAACGAAAGGATGCTCTGCGAGCACATCCTCCACCTCGGACGCCGAGATGTTCTCGCCTGCGCGCTTTATCATGTTGCTCTTGCGATCCACGAAGTAGAACCAGCCATCGGCGTCGCGGTAGCCCTTGTCGCCTGTCAGGTACCAACCGCCCTCGTCCACCGCGCGCGCCGTGGCCTCGGCATCGGCGTAGTAGCCCTTCATGAGAGCTATGCCACGCTCGCCGCGCACGGCGATCTCGCCCACCTCCCCGACGGGGAGCGCTCGACCCCCCTCCCTGATCTCCACCTCGTACCCGGGGCCCGGCCTCCCCACGCTCGGCCAGCGGCGCTCGCCGCAGGGCCGATCCGTGAGCACCCAGCACACCGATTCGGTGGAGCCGTAGCAGTTCTGCAAACGCACGCCGAAACGCCCCTCGAACGCATCGTGCTCCTCGTCGGAGATGGCCAAGTAGTACTGGGCCGACCGCACGCAATGGTCTCGCTCGGCGGGATCGCACGGCTGCATCATCATCGTGCGCACCATCATGGCCACGAGCTGGACGGCCGTGGCGCCGTGCTTTCGCACCTGGCCCCAATAGCGACGCGCGCTGTACTTCTCCACGAACACGAGCGTCGCGCCCGCGCAGAGCACCGGCATGAGAGCCGCGGTCTGAAAGTTCGAATGGAACGCGGGCATGGTGGTGAGCAACCGGTCGTCGGGTCCGAGACCACACTGCCAGGCGCCGTAGGCGCCGCCGAACAGGAAATTGCCATGGGTGAGCTCGACGCCCTTGGGACACGACGTCGTCCCCGACGTGAAGATGATCATGCACGTGTCGAGCTCGTCGAGCGGACGTCGCTCGACGAGCTCGTCCGAGCATGCGGCTACCGCGGCGTCGAAGTCGATGGCCTCGCCGTAAAGCTCCTGACCCTTCGCATGGCTTACAAGCACGCGGGACAAGGAGTAGGGACGCTCCCCTTCGCCGAGCGTTCCGTATGTCTCCCGCCGGGGCCCCGCAGCCTCCTCAAGGTAGTAGTACTGGCAGTCCGGCTCGCATACCACCGCGTCGATGCCGCACTTCTTGAGGACGTAGGCGCACTCCTCGAGCTTGTGCTGCATGTTGATCGGCACCGCCACGGCTCCGATCTTTGCAAGGGCGACCGCAACGGACACGTGCTCGGGACAGTTGTACAGCTGCACCGCAACGTTCTGACCCGCCTCCACGCCGAGGGAGAGCAGACAGTTCGCCGTCCGATTGATAAGGCGGTCGAACTCCGCGTAGGTGTAGGATCGCACGGAGCCGCGCCGGTCTTCGAACGTCATGAACACATGCTCGCCGCGGTTCGCAGCGAGCCGCTCCCAGAGGGCGCGGAGGTTCCCGTCACCCATGATGCCGCCCATGCCCTCGCCTCGCTTTCCCACGCATCCGCCTTGCTCTGCGCCCTCCGGCATCGCGTCCTGCTTGCGCGAAGAGCGCGCAGGCGAACCGAACGCGCCCTTCGCGGGCCCCCGCTACCCATGGCGCAGGGGCCATCCCATCGTCTCGCTCGCCTAGCTTTCGGAACTTCGGACTAGTTCTCGCCCACCTTCACGACGTCCTTCTCGGCGAGCGCGCGCACCTCGTCCTCGGTGTAGCCGAGCTTTGTCAGCACATCCATCGTGTCGCCTCCTTGGGCCGGCATCGGGCGCCAGATGCGCCCCGGCGTCTGCTCGAAGCGGGGCATGGGCGAGAGGCCCTTGAACGTCTCTCCGTCCTTGGTCTGCCACTCCACGAAGTTGCCGCGCAGCTTCATGTGCTCGTCTTTCACCATGTCCTCGAACTCAAGGACGCTCTGGGCCGCGATGGCGTGCTCGGCGAGGATGTCCTCGAGCTCCGCTTTCGTGCGCTCGGAAAGCCACGCCTCGAGGCGGCGTTCGAACTCCTTGGCGATGGGCATGGACAGCCACAGCGATGCGGTGTCCTCGGGAAGCTCCGGCGTGCCCCACTGCTCGCCGAGGCCCAGCTCCTCGATGATCCACTTGTTCTGGCGGATGCCGAACAGGTTGAGGGCGATGAAGCCGTCGGCGCACTTGTACACGCCGATGCCGCAGAGGTTCTGGTTGCGGGCGCCGGCGCGGCCCCAGTTGATGCCGTCGTTGAGATAGTCGACGAGATAGTACTGGCTCATGTACATGATGCCCTCGTACATGGCCCAATCGATGCTCTCTCCCTCGCCGGTGCGCTCGGCCTTGCGCAGCGCGGCCAGCGAAGCGGCGATCAACAGGTAGGAGTTTATGTAGTCGCCGGAGTAGGGCATGGTGATCATCGGCTGCTCGGGCGTGCCGTTCTGGCAGGTGAAGCCGGCGTAGGGGCCCACGGTGCCGTCATAGGCGGGGCGCTTCACGCGGTCGGGGTCGCCCACCTTGCCGAAGCCGGAGCAGTGCACGATGACGAGCTTGGGATTCACGGCCCACATGTCCTCGTCCGTGAAGCCCTTGCGCTCCCAGGTGCCGCCCTTGGAGGACTCGAAGAAGATGTCGGCGTCCTTCAGCATGCGCAGAAGGACTTCTTTGCCCTCGGGAGTGAACTGGTTGAGCGCGACGGAACGGCAGTTGCGGCGCTCGGCCTGGGCGGCGTTCTTCGCGTCGCGCACGGTGTCGCCGTAGCCGGTGTTCTCGAGCCACGTGACGTCGGCGCCCCAGTCGGCCATGATGTTGCAGGCGCGCGGAATGGCCTCCTCCATGGCGGCGAAGACGACCTTCACGTCGTCGAGTACGCCGAAGGACGGCTTTTCGGTGGGAATGGCGGACATTGCTGATCTCCTTTCATGTGTTCGCGCAAGCGCGGTGAACCGGCACGAGGCCTCGGAACCCCGGGGCGGGGTCGCCCGGACGACCGAACGAAGGTCCCGCCGCCCGCCGCGCCCCAAAGGGAGCGCAGGGGCGCGGGCCTCGGCCTCGCAGCGCCCGCCCGCCTTGCGGGGCGAACGAGCAAGACATGCTACTGACGGTACTTGATGGAGGCGCCCTTGGAGGTGGCGAGGATCATCATCTCGTCGGTGCCGCCGGAGACGCGGTCGACGCGCAGGTCGCGCCAGATGCGGTTGATGCGGTGCTCGGAGGCCACGGCGATGCCGCCCATGATCTGCATGGCGTCGTCGACCACCTCGAAGGCGGCGTTGGCGCAGTAGTACTTGCACATGGCGGCCGCGGCCGGGTCGAAGTTGCCGCCGTTGTTGTCGGCGTTCCATGCGGCCTCGTAGAGCATGTTCTTCATGTTCGTGAGCTTGATGCACATGTCGGTGATCTTGATCTGGTTGAGCTGGAAGCGGCTGATGGGCTTGCCGAAGGCGATGCGGGTGTTCGCATGCTTCATGGCGTCCTCGAACGCGCTGATGGCGGTGCCGTAGTCGCAAGCGCCCACCAGCCAGCGCTCGAAGTTGAAGTCGGACACGCCGCGCATGAAACCGTTGCCCTCCTTGCCGAAGATGTCCTTCTCTTCGAGCTCCACGTTGTCCATGTACACCTCGCAGCAGCTGTCCATGCGCAGGCCCAGCTTGGTGAGCGGAGACAGCTTCACGCCCGGCTTGCTCATATCGAGGAAGAACTCGGTGAACACGGATTCGTCGTCGGCGTTCTTCGCCATGATGACGAGGTACTTCACGCCGAGCGACGACGTGATGAAGGTCTTGGTGCCGTTGAGGTAGATCTTGCCGTTCTCGCGCTTGTACGTGGTGGCGAGCGAGCTCACGTCGCTGCCGGCGCCCGGCTCGGTGCAGGCGGAGTTCCAGATCTGCTCGCCTGAGCCGAGCGTGGACATGACGGCCTCGATCTGCTCCTCGGTGCCCTCGCGGATGATGGTCTCGAAGCCGGGCAGCTGGTAGAGCACGTAGGTGGGCGCGCCGTACTTGCCGAGGATCTCGTAGACGGCCATGAGCGTCACGCACGGCTGCTCAAGGCCCAGGCCGCCGTGGCTCTCGGGGAGCATGATCTGGTCGAAGCCCAGCTCGCAGAGGCCCTTGACCCAGCGCAGCGGGTATTCGTGCTTCTCGTCGCACTCATGGAAGTACGTCTCCCAGTTCTCGCTCTCCATGTACTCGCGGTAGCTGTCGACGATGAGCTCCTGCTCGTCGGTCAACTTGAAATCCATGCTGATCCTCCTTCGATGTTCATGCAACGGGGCCGATCCCCCGTTGAAACCGTATTTGCGTGGCAGGGGGCGGAATCTCTATCGCATCCCCACGAGGCGCAATCTCGCAACAGCCCTTCCCTTCCGAATGCGTCAGAAGATTCCTCCTCCGCCGCGGCCCCTCGCCGATCTTCGACACGGCCGCTTCGCGGCGCGCCGCTACAGCCCCAGCTGCTCGCGGTAGAAGGTCGCGCCGTGCTCGAGGGCGTCGTTGGCCGCATCGAGCATCTTGGTGTAGTGCAGAAACGCGTGGATGACGCCTTCGAACACCTCGTAGCGAAACGGGGTGCCGTACTGCTCGCAGATGGCCGCCAGCGTGGCCGAGTCGTCGCGCAGCGGGTCGTACTCCGCCGCCGCGATGTAGCAGGCCGGCATGTCGCGCTCCATATCGTTCAGGAACAGGTTCGCGTACGGGTTGGTCGCCAGCTCGGCGGGATCGTTCGCGTACATCTGCATGTAGAACTGCCAGTCGGCCTCGGTGAGCCCGTCCCACGGCCCGCCCAGAAGGCGCATCGAGGACGAGTCGGCCAAGCCGAACCAGCCGTAGTACAAAAGGCAGCACTTCACGAAGCCGCTGCCGCCCATCTCCTCGCGCAGGTACAGCGTGGCCGCGAGCCCGAGGTGCGCGCCGCCGGAGTCGCCGGCGAACGACAGGCGCTCGCCGTCGATGCCGTGCCGGGCTCCCTGCTCGTGCAGGTGCGCTGCCACAGCCGCGACCTCCTCGACCGCGCTCGGGAACTTCGCCTCGGGCGACAGGCGGTAATCCACCGCCACCACCGGCACGCGCGTCCGTTCGGCCAGGATGCGGCAGATGCGGTCGTGCGTGTCGAGATTGCCCAGCACGAAGCCGCCGCCGTGCACGTACACGATGGCCGGCAGCGCGCCCTTCCCCGCCGCGCGAGCCGCTGCCGCCTCCTCGGTCGGATAGTAGAGACGCACCGGAACGGGGCCGTGGGGGCCGTCCACCTCGGCATCGACCGTCTCGGCCATGACGGGGCCGCCCTCGGTCCAGTGCGCGCGGCCGACCACGTAGTTCTCGCGCATCTGCTCGAAGCCCACGCTCGTGTCGTTCGCATCCCCTGCCAGCTCGTCTTCCTTGGCAAGGACCGCCTTCATCTGCGGGTTGATCTTGGAAAGCACGTCGATCTTGTTCACGAAGCCCTCTCCTCTCGGTTTTCCGGTCGTTTCGGAAGGGCCCGGGCCGGTTTGCAGCGACGGCCCGGGCATCGGACGAATGGGCCGTCAGGCGTTCGCCGTCTCGGCGTCGGCCTCGGCGCGCTTCTCGGAGGCGAAGTGCCTCTTGAGGGTGCGCAGCACCATGACGAGGCAGAAGCACCCGATGACGGCGAACATGATCTCGAAGCCGAAGATGGCGTTGAAGGCCTGGGCGCCCTGCGCGTCGATCATCGCGCCGTACCACGTGTGGATGAACACGTCGGGCATGAAGCCCACGACGGACAGCAGGCCCGAGGCGGTGCCGAAGATGGCCATGGGGATCTTCACCTCGGACAGAGGCGACGAGCCGATGGAAAACGCACCGTAGGTGGTGAAGCCGAACACGACCACAAGGACGGAGGCGACGATGGCGCCGGAGGGATCCTGCGGGAACAGGATGAACCCGACAAGCGCGGCCACCGACAGGACGAGGCCGCCCATGATGGCCTTCGAGGGGCTCTTGATCTTCGTGGCGATGAAGCCCACCACCGGGCCGGCCACCAAGCCGATGCCGTAGGTGCGGATGAGGCCGACCACGTTCACGAGGTTGCCGTCGGCGTTGAAGCACTGGGTGAGGTAGGGCGTGGTGTACGTGGCACCCTGGTAGACGGCGTACACGCAGAAGTAGGCGATGCAGGCCCAGATGACGCCGGGATGTTTGACGGCCTGGACGGCCTCTTTGAGGCTGAACAGCTTCGCGTCCTTGTTGATCTCGCCTTTAAAGTCGGGGATGAGGAAGAACGAGGCGATGCCGAGCAGGGCGATCATGACGCCCAAAAAGCCGATCATAACCTGCACGCCGAGGGTGCCGGAGAGGGCTGCGATGATGGCGGCGTTGATGAGGCCGACCACAAGGCCGGTCGCACCGTAGATGGAGTAGCTGATGCCGATCTTGGAGGCGTACTCGTTCTCCTCGCAGCACAGGCGGATGACCTTGAAGCGCGTGCCCCACCAGATGAGGATGGAGGTGACGCCCATGAGCACGAACAGGACGAGGCAGATCTGGACGGACGGCAGCATGGCGTAAGCGAACACGAGCACCGCAGTGGCGATGAAGCCCACCCATGCGAGCGTGCGCATGCGAAACTTGTCGGCCACGATGCCCGAGGGCAGATAGCAGATCATGGCCGCCGTGGCGTAGGCCGACACCATGAGGCCGAGGTCGGCGTTCGTGCATCCGAGCGCCTGCATGAGCGGATCGTAGAACACTCCTTTCAGGTACATCGGCGCGTAGATGATCGACGACCCCATAGAGATGAGCACGACGAGCGCCCACTTGTGGAGCGTCGAGAGCTCCTTGTAGGTGACCTCGCCCTTGCTCTTGGCAAGCAGTGACATCTTCCTTCCTTTCTCCTTGTCCTCGCCCATCCCTCCTCCGGCCGCGTGCCGCGCGATGCGCCCGGCGGAGATCCGGACCGTTGCCCGCATTCTTGTCCTCGGGCAACCGATTTGGCATCGCAAAACCCTACTGATTGGCCTAATACTTACTTTTTTGCGACGCGCTAGCTTTGAATTAGTGATAGCTTTCCCTCTGACGATAACGGGGCGGCGAAAACGAGAGCAGCGCAGAGTTTTCCGCATCCGGGCAGTTCAACGGCATCATCATCCATCGCTAACAGGGACGGAAAGGATGATCGGTTTCATGGAGCTCCAAAAGCACGCCTCTTCAAGGCCTCGGACGGCGAAAACGGAGGGAAAGGAAAGGGGCGTGGCCGAGTTCGTCAACCGCGCCGCCCTCAAATACGTGGGCTTCGCCCTGCTTCTAGCATGGCATTACGCGCTATGGTTCGTGCCGCACGTGTTCGCGCAAACCGAGCTGCTCGACGAGCGCGTGACCACCGCCTGGCTCGTGAACCTGGGAGCGACCGTCGTGTCCCTTTTGTTGATAGCCCTTTTCCTGGGCCGCAAGCGCCACCTTTCGACATACCGTCCTCTCTACGTCGCCGCGCCCGCACTCACGTGCGCGGCGACGCTCGCGCTGTGCTTGGCGCCCCAGGTGTTCGCCGTTCCAATCCTCGCCTATGCGCTGGCCTTCTTCCTCGGCGCCACCGAATCCGTCATGTGGATCCTCTGGGGCGAGCGCTACGCATGCGTGAAGGCGAATTTCTCGCTGCGGCACATCGGCACGACGTTTGGATTCACGCTGCTCGCCACCGTCGTCGTCGCATGGTCGCTGCCCACGTACGCGTCGACGACGTTCGTCTCGCTTTTGCCGATTGCCTCCGGCACGCTGCTCGCAGTCGCTCGGCGCGACGGCGCTCGCGCCTTTCCCGTGCTGCTCCCCAAGAGCGCCTCGCAAGGCGGCCTGAAGAGCATGACGACCGTGAGCGTCATCACGTTTCTGGCAAGCGCGGCGTGCTACTTCCTCGTGGCCATCATTCCCTGGCAGGCGCTGCCCACTCGAGATCTCAGTTTTACGCTCGGCGTGCTGGGCGGCGGTGCCATCATGCTGGGAATCGCCGGCATCAGCATCGCGTCGAAGGACAAGGCGAACATCTTCAAGATGCTCCCATGGATGATCGTGCTCCTGATTGCGGCGTTCGCGCTGTTCCTTGCCGACGAGTCGGCCTTCCTCCCCTCCTTCGTCATGGCCACGGGCATCTCGTCGCTTCTAGAGATGCTCCTCATCATGTACTTCGGCATCCTCACATCGAAAGGCTACGTCACTCCCGCGGCGGCCTTCGCCTTCTCTGGCGCGTTCGTGCGCGCCGGCATCGCCATAGGAAACACTTGGGCCGTAGGATACGAGCACGCGCCCTCGTTAGCCGACCTCGTCACGCCCGAAACGTGCTTGGCGCTCATGTGCGCGCTGGCCGCACTGCTCGTGCCGCTCGTGAGACAGGAGTTCAACATCGTGGCGCTGACGGCCGCTCCTCCTTCGAAAGCCGAGATCGACGAAATCTGCGCGGAGGTGGCATCCGAGTTCAGCCTGTCGACGCGCGAACGCGAGATCCTCGAACTTATCGCACGCGGCTACACCACCAACAACATGGCCCAGAAACTGGTCATCTCGCCCTACACGGTGAACACCCACATCCGCCACATCTACGAGAAAATGCAGATCCACAAGAGGAGCGAGCTTTTGAACTACCTCAACATGCAGCGCAGCGACTTTTAGAATGCAGTGTGCTGCGAGCTTCCCCGCCGGGGCGCTTCCCCGGAGAAGCATAGACGAGCGCCCCGGAATCCGGGGCGCTCGCACGCGTGTTTTCGATCGGAACCCTACTTCTCGGGGTAGAAGCCGCTCGGCTCCTCGCCGAGGTTGATCATGATGTTCTTCGTCTGGCAGTAGTGCTCGAGCATGATCTTGTGCGTCTCGCGGCCGATGCCGGACTCCTTGTAGCCGCCGAACGGCGCGCCCGAGGGGATCTGGTTGTAGGTGTTCACCCACATGCGGCCGGTGCGCACGCCTTGCGCCACGCGGAACGCGCGGTTGATGTCGCGGGTCCACACGGCGCCGCCCAGGCCGTAGACCGAGTCGTTGGCCAGGTCGATGACCTCCTGCTCGTCCTTGAACTTGATGACCACGGCCACGGGCCCGAAGATCTCCTCCTGCGCCACGCGGCACGAGTTGTTCGGCACCTCGATGAGCGTCGGCTTCAGGAACGCTCCCTTGGCCAGGTCGCCCTCGGTGGCGCGCTCGCCGCCGCAGAGGACGCGGCCGCCCTCCTGCTTGGCGATCTCCACGTACTCGAGGATCTTGTTCATCTGGCCTTGGTCGATCTGGCTGCCCATCTGGGTGTCGTCCTCCCACGGCATGCCGATCTTCACGTTGCCGAACGCGCGGCAGGCATCCTCGACGAACTTGTCGTAGACGTCCTCGTGCACGAAGATGCGGCTGCCGGCGCAGCACACCTGGCCCTGGTTGAACAGGATGCCCAGCTGCACGCCGTCCAGCATCATGTCCCACTTGCAGTCGGGGAAGATGATGTTCGCGGACTTGCCGCCCAGCTCCAGCGTGGCCGGGATGAGGCGCTCGGCCGCCGCGCGGGCCACGTCGCGGCCCACCTCGGTCGATCCGGTGAACGCGAGCTTGCTGATCTTGGGGTTGTCGAGGATGTACTGGCCCGACTTGCTGCCGCGGCCCGTGACCACGTTGAACACGCCGGCCGGGATGACGTCCTGGGTGAGACGGGCCAGCTCCAGCACCGTGAGCGAGGTGGTGGACGACGGCTTGAACACCGTGCAGTCGCCGGCGGCGAGCACCGGCGCGAGCTTCCAGGCGGCCATGAGGAACGGGAAGTTCCACGGCACGATCTGCCCCACCACGCCGATGGGCTCGTGCAGCACGAGCGACATCATGTTGCCGGGCAGGAGGTCGGCCTCGCCCGTGTCGGCCAGAAGCACGCCGGCGAAGTAGCGGAAGTGGTCGACGGAGTACGCCACGTCGATGGCGCGCGTCTCGCGGATGGGCTTGCCGTTGTCGAGCGACTCCAAGAGCGCCAGCTTCTCGGCGTTGGCCTCGATGATGTCTGCGACCTTGTTCAGGATGATGGCGCGTTCGGCCTTGTCGGTCTTGCCCCAGGTCTCGAACGCCTTCCACGCCGCATCGACCGCGCGGTCGACGTCTTCTTTGGTGGCGTCGGCGATGGTGGACAGCTGCTCGCCGTTGGCCGGGCAGAACACGTCGAGCGTACCCCCGTCCGAGGCGTCGACCCATTGTCCGTCGATGTAGAGCTGGTAGGATTTCTGGGCTGGATTATCCATGATGCGTCCTTTCGCATGAGGTTGCTCTGCGAGCGATGGCTGCCGCAGCGTCTCACGACGCGTGTCGACGGCGCGCAAGACGCGCGTTTCGCCCGCCTTCCGACCTGTCGGGCCGGTGCAGCCACCATACACCCCAACTCCTTTGCGCACGGCCCTCGTTTCCAAACGATCATCCGAGCGGTGTCGTTTTCTCGATTGCTGCCAATTTTGTAACATTAAAGCCGCGCATACACATGAAGGCACGATTGGCGAACGGCGACACGCCCACGACAGACGATATGCGACGAGGAGCCCCGGACAATCCGGGGCTCCTCGTCGCATCTATCTCAGATCCTCGCAGTATCTCTTCCTACCTGCACTGTATGCAATACTAAACCCTATATAAATGATTGCAATGCTCACTAATCCAACAATGAAAAACACGTTCCACCCAACGATTTGATACAGCAGCGCAAGCCCCGATGCCGCAAACGCCCCCACCAGATTCACAGGCATTAAAATGACCGAATAAATTCTGTCGTATTCTCTGCTGCCGAACAAGAGTCGTGTTACGTAAGGAAGCAGCGTGGTCACAAAAGGATACACCAATCCGTAGAATAAGCCTCCGCCGAACAGCATGGGCAAAAATACCGCCTCGCCACCCACCCAAATACCGATAAGTCCCAAAAAGCCTCCAACACACCCAACAACAAGAGCCAGCTGAACGGAACGGGACTCGAGCATCCCGATAAGCACTTTGCCGCCCGCCATTCCCACCATGACGAACGCCTCGAGCGTTCCCGACATAACCATGAGACTACCAATGCTCTCCATGGTTTCACGGTCAACCGCTACGAAACCCTGATAGAAAGTTGTAAAGTGCTGAGGGAATATACCCCCTATATTGGCCATGCAACCCGCGAACACAAGCGCGTAAAAATACCAGCAGCGAAACGCTTTTTTAGCAGGGACGCCCGGCGATACGGAAGCCTCTGTACTTTCTGTTTCCTCGCCAGATGCCGCAAAAGGTTCGCCATAAGCCCTCAAGCCGCATTCTTCAGGTCGTGACCGAATAGCGAACAGTGTGAAGGGCACGCTCAAGACGAACGCGATGACGCCCAACACAAGATACACTTCCCTCCAGCCCGACAGGTCACTTCCGAGCAGAAACTGACCCACAAGATTGAGAACGGCTCCCCCCGCTCCCGTCATGGCGTAAGAAAGACCGATCACAAGTCCGAGCCTCCTTTTGAACCAGCGATTCAAAAGGCCTGCGACCATAAGCCACAATAGTACAACCTCTCCGAACCCTATGAGGACACCTGAGATATACCACTGCCATAACTCGACATAGAATGACATTGCAGCGTACCCACAACTTGTGAACAGCGCAGCGATGGTGCAGACAATCCTCATATCAAAACGCTGCATGAGCTTGCCAGCAATAGGAGAAAACGCCACTTCCGATAAGTATACAATCGTCATGTAAAAGGAGACATCAAACACCTCGACGCCTAAATACTGCGACACGGGGCGATAACAAAGTCCCGGCGTGCTAAACGCGATCGCTGCGCAGCCAAATGTGCAGAATACGCACGTTGCCAGCACGCCCCAATGTCGCGCCGTCATCCCCTGAGTTTTCGCGCTTTCCATATCGGACCCCCGATCAATCCCCGCCCGTCAGTACCAGGCACTCCGAAAACGCGTATCAGTATCCGACACCTCTTTTTTCCCGTCACCGGATAGATATTACAAATTGACGCAATATGAACAAATCATAGGAATCATTTATGAATACATGATTAAAGAAAGGCAAAAAGATGCACCAAAATGAGCTATATTGTTTCCATTGGCACCAAAAGCATAACGCGTCTCGAAAAGCGTACCTCTGGTTGCGTCCAAAATGCTCGCCGACACGAAAGGAGTCGCCGTGCCGAAACAAAATGCCGAGCACAGCCTCAACGCCCTCTCCCTTTTGACAAGCATTGGCGCTTCTGCGTCCCAACCGTCCGAATCCATCGGACCCGATGGGACGCGTATCGTGTTCTACGAGAAAGAGAACAGGACGGACAGCGAAGCGGCGGAAGGAAAAACACGTGTGAGATTCATCGGCTGCTTCACCATAGATGGCTTCATGATCCAAAACGAGCAGGGCATACCAGTCGACGCGGGTTTCGGTGCTGAATTCGACACCGCAGGAGGTCCAAACAGCGCATGGGTGTGGTTCTGTCGACCGGTGAACGAAGCGGTGAAGAGTAAGTTCGAGAAATTCTTCATGGGGACTTTCGATGATATTGGAATGTTGATGGGCATCGATCCGCAAACGTTCCTTGACTTTGCCGATTCGGCATCGTGGACGGCCCTCGAATGCAAAAACGATGGGGACGATGGCCCAACCCTCGTCCCCTAGCTACCACCAGATCTCTTACTCGCCGGAATAGCCCTGCTCGTACTTTCTCATGATAAGCGGAGCTGCTATGTAAACCATAATCTGGTCGGTTCCCTCTGCAATCTGGAACCCTCGACAATCCTGCCAGATGGAAGACGCGCGCTCCTCTCGAGTGTAGCCACGCCCACCGAGGATCTGCATGGCGTCGCTGGCAACCTCAGTCGCAGCGTTTGGGACGAAGCGTTTCATCAAGGCCGCACTCAGACGATCTCTCCTGCCCCGCTCTTGGCCCCATGCGCACCTGTATACAAAGCCACGCATGGCATCTAGCTTCACCTCCATATCAGTGAGCATCTGTTCTATCTGCTGGAAATTTGCTATCTGCGTTCCGAAAGCCGTCCTCGTGCGTGCATAAGCCACCGCGTCCTCCATAGCCGCTTGAGCAAGCCCGAGTGCAGTAGCGCACGAGAACAGTCTTCCTATTTCGAATAGATGAAACAACTGAGGAAACCCTCCGTGCTTGCCATGCAGACGATACTTCTCGTCCAACCTCACGTTCTCAAACAGGCAGGTAGAAAACGGCAGGATGGACTGCCCGATCTTCTGGACAGGATACACTGTAATGCCCTCGAGGTCGCGCGGCACCAGCCAGAAAGACAGAGCCGGATACCTACCCGGCTCCTCATCACGGTCGATGGCCCCCACCAGTAGGTACGGAGCATATTCACCGTTGTTGACGAACGTCTTCACACCATTGAGCACAATGTCCCCGTCCACCGTGAGCGTCGATGTACGCATGCCCATAGTATCCGACCCGCCTTCGGGCTCCGATATGGCGAGCGCAAACGCAAGCCTTCCCTCCTCCTGATAGCCTGCACGTACAAACTCGAACTGATCCGACCCGGCAAACTCCTCCATAATCTGAAGGTTAAGAAAATCGTTAGAGAACGGCAGAACGGCTCCAGCGCAACGCGCAAGCTCCTCAAGAACGAGCGTTTGGGCGAAAATGTCATAATCGACGTGATTGCGTCGATGGACCACACCGTAATCGCCAAAGTCCAGCCCCACGAACTCTTTGACCACCTCGTCGGGAACGCCCGAATCGCGCTGCCACTGCCGCACGTCCGGCCAGCCTAGACGCCGCTGCCCGAAAGCTCGCACCTCGGACACCACACGTCGCTGCTCGTCGGTCAAATCGAAATCCATCCGTCTCCCTCCTCAAATCACGAGAGGCCCGGTATGAGCCCAAGTCTCTTCGATGTGGATCCCAAACGAACGCGATGGCTACGCCATCCGGTCAATTATCTTTCATTGTGGCATGTTCCCTGCGATTTTCATGGCGAACGGCGCGGGAAAACTACGGAAACCCTATCATCGTACATTGACGCAACAATCCGACAGAGAGAGGCCAGCTAAGCTGCCCCTTTCTATCCCGACAAAAGAGAGGCTATCGTGACTGAACTCTCCCAGGAAGTGACCAAGGAGCTTATGCGCAATGTCCCTCCGCTACCGGACCTTGAAGGATGCATCGAGATACACACTTCAGAGCCCGGCAGTGTGGGCTACACGATCGACGTTCCTGAATCCCTTTCGAATTACCGAGGAACTATCCACGGCGGCGCCATCTCCCTCATTCTGGAGATCGCCGCAGGGATGGCAACGTACGCGTACGGGGTGGGCAACGTGGCGCTCACCAGCGCGACGAACTTCATCCGGGCGGTCGGCGTCCAGCGCCTGAACGTGTCGGCCAGCACTTCGCACAAAGGGCGCAGCACGGCGGTCGTGCACTGCTCCATCGAAACCGAAGAGGGAAAGATCGTGGCCGAGGCGACCTACACCATGTTCCTCTTCGGACCGCTTGAGCAGCAAAGCTAGCGCACGCCGGGGTTTCGGCCCAGATACGGCTTGGGAGGGGGTTCGCTCGAGTCGACCGCTCCCACGTAGAAGAGCGTGCAGCTCGCTTTCACGCAGAGACGGCCAACCGAGTCGAGCACCCTCGTGTCCACAAGCGCGGTGGTGCGCCCATCGTGCAGCACGCGCGCCTCGATGGCAAGCTCGTCCCCCAAAGAGACCCCTCGCACGAAATCGAGCGAGACGTGCTGCGTGACGTTGTGCTTGCCCATGGAATAGCCCGCCATGCAGGCGGTCACGTCGACGAGGAACATGAGAAACCCGCCGTGCGCGCGGCGAAATAGGTTCGCCGCATCCTGAGGCACCTTCACACGGTTGCGGACATAGCCGCGACGCAGCAGGTCGTTACGCAGGGCTTCGAACCCACCAAGATCGCTCAGATGATTGAGGCACCCTTCCCTCAGATACGGGGGAAGGGCGCCCTCTTCGACGCGGAGGCTTTCCGAATCGTCCTTCATGCCGATCAACCGTACCGGTACTCCACGCCCATGGTCGGGCCGGGGTTGACCCACTTCTTGACGATCGTGCCCTCGCAGGCGATGCGGCAGGTGCCGCACTCGAGGCAGCCGGCGTAGTCGAAGGACTTCTTGCCGTCCCCGTCGACCTTGTACAGGGCCGCCGGGCACACGCGCACGAGCTTGAGGAACTCCTCATCGTCGGGGTCCTCCGCCAACTCGATGTGGGCGCTCTCCTCGTCGACCTCGTACTTGTTGACGGACAGCGCCTCGTCGACGTTAACCGTGATCTCGCAAACCTTGTTCACAGCGCCTTCACCGCCTTCCGAACCTCGCCCGCCAGCTTGAACAGGCCGCGCTTCTTCACAATGGGCATCATGCGTTTCACGAGGGGCTTCTGCGGCTGCCCGTCCACGCTGAACATCGCGTTGAAGATCTCCTTCACCATCACCGGGTAGTCAGTGAACATGCTGCCCCACTCCTCCATGACGTGCGGCCATTTCGAGAAGGTCCGCAGGTCCTGGATGACGAAGGAGCCCTCCATTTTGTCCTTGTAGGAGGCCAGCCCCGCCGCAGAGACGTCGTTCTTGTCGATGGCCTCGCACGCGGCCTCTGCGGCCATGCGGCCGCTCGCCACCGCGAAGTCCATACCGCGCACCTGGTAGCCCATGTTCATGCACAGCCCCGCCGTCTCGCCGGCGACCAGGCAGCCGTCGAACACGTATTGCGGAATCATGTCGTAGCCGCCCTCGGGGACCATGTGGCCCGAGTGCTCGACGAGCTTCGCGCCCTTGATGACGGGGGCCACGGCCGGGTGCCTCTTGAAGTCCTCGAGCATCTGGTAGACCGGCGTCTCGTTGGCCCCGTCGGCGGCCGTCGAGATGGTGGCCACGAGGCCGAGCGAGATGGAGTCCTTGTTGGTGTACAAAAAGCCGCCACCGACCCGGCCCTTCGTGCAGTCGCCGACGAACAGCATCGCGGCGCCCTCGCCCTCCGGGAGCAGGAAGCGGTCCTCGATGACGCCGGAGGGCAGCTCGAACACCTGCTTGATCCCGACAGCCATCTGGGAGGGTTTGGGGCGAGGGTTGCCCAGGCAGCGCTCGGAGAGCATCGAGTTCGTACCCTCGGCGAGGATCACCACCTGGGACGTGATCTCGTCCTCGCCGGCGCGCACGCCGATGATGCGCCCCGACTCGTCCTTGACGAGTTCCTCCACGGCGATGCCGCAGATGTACTCGGCGCCGGCCTCCTCGGCCTTCTCGGCGAGCCACTGGTCGAAGGGCCCGCGAAGCACGCTGTAGGAATCCTTGCCCTCCTCGGCGAGCTCGGCGCTCGTGAAGTCGATCGTCATGTTCGACGCGGTATCCATCATGGCGATGCGCTCGTGGGTGATCTTGCGCTCGAGGGGAGCCTCGGACTCGAAGTCCGGGAACACCTCCTTCAAGCTGTGGGAGTAGATGCGGCCGCCCGTCATGTTCTTCGCGCCGGCGTAGTTGCCGCGCTCGACCACGAGGACGGACTTGCCCGCAGAGGCGGCCATGTAAGCGGCCACGCCGCCGGCGCAGCCGGATCCCACAACGATGACATCGAAGTCTGTTTCAGCCACCGTTCGTCCTTTCTCGTCTGTTTCGCTGCAAAGGTTGGAGCCAGAGGATGCGAGGGGCGACGCCCGTAAGGCAAGAGGCACGACGCCCGCCTCGCACGGCAAGGGTAGAGCGCTTGCCGTGCGGAGCCGCCGACGCGCCGCGTCGGCAAACCTCGCCCCCGCCCAGGGAGGGCGAGGGCGGCGGGAGCGCGCCTACAGGGCCGCGGTCAGCGCCGGCAGAACCTCTTTGACGTCGCCGACGATGCCGTAGTCGCACTGCTTGAACACCGGGGCGTTCTTGTCCTTGTTCACGGCGACAACGACGCCCGAACGGTTGCAGCCCACCATGTGCTGCATCTGGCCCGAGACGCCGGCGGCCACGTAGACCTTCGGGGTCACGGTCAAGCCCGACACGCCCACATACAGCTCGGTGGGCAGCCAGTTCACGCCCTCGGTGAGCGGACGCGTGCACGCGATGGCGCCGCCGAGCTTGCCAGCCAAGTCGCGAGCAAGCTGCAGGTCCTTTTCGGCGGCGAATCCGCGGCCGCACGCCACCACGACATCGGACTTGGTCGGATCCGCAGCGGTGCGCTCGCGCGGCTCGGTCGCGGTCACCTGAGCGGCGCGCTTGGGAGCGACCCAGGCGACCTCGATGGCCTCGCCCGCGCCGGACGCCTGGGCGGCATCGCATACGCCTGCCGCCACGAGGTACACGGCAGCGCCGGTCGCGGGCTTCTGCACGCGCTCGGCCACGCCGCCGAAGTACGTGCCGCGCGCACCGTCCTGCGTCAGGGCAACCGTCGCGGTCGGGGCCGCAGCGCCCAGCTTCGCGGCCAGACGGCCGGCAATGACCTTGCCGCGGCGGGTCGCCTCGACCAACGTCACGTCGGCCTGCTCGGCGAAGGGGGCAAGCGTCGCATGCGCATCGTCGACGAGCGCGCCCTCGGGCACCGCGATGTTCAGAACCGTGTCGGCAGCTCCCTCGACCGTCCCACCGAAGCAGACCAGCGACACCTCGTCGGCACCCAAACTCCGCGCGCCGCCGGCCAGCTCGCGGGCGACGTCGGCGTGCTCAGCGATAACCAATACCTTCATGTTCAGCACCTTCCTTCCCTACAGCGCGGCCTTGATGGCGGCGGCCAGCTTCTCAACGGCCCCGTCATCGGCCGCATCGACGATCTCCTGCTTGCGTGCGGCCTGCTCGGGAGCCAAGCACTCCACCGTGTCGAGCACGCGTTCGTACGAGCCGTCGGCCCCCGACACCTCCATCGGCTTCTTGCCGGCGGCGAGGATGTCCTTCATGCCGGGAATGCGCGGCTCGGCGGCGTCGGGCGTCACGGACACAACGGCGGGAAGCTCCACCTCCACCGTTTCCTTGCACTCCTCGAGGGCGCGCACGATAACGGCCGTCGAACCGCTGACTTCCACCTTGGCGGCGGCGGTCACCACCGGCCAGCCCAGCTTCTCGGCCAGCTGCACGTCCACCTGCTGCGCGTAATCGTCGGCCGAGCCGTCGCCGCACAGCACCATGTCCACGTCGCCGGCCTTGGCGATGACGTCAGCAAGCGCCGCGGCGGTCGCATGGGCGTCAAGGCCCGCCAGCGCGTCATCGGCGGCCATGCACAGGCGCGCCATGCCGCGCGCGAGCACGTCCTTCTTCAGCTTCGAGTTGTCGATGTCGGAGCCGCCCACCGTGACGGCCACGGCCTCGTCGGCCAGCTGGGCACCCAGCTCGATGGCGTTCTTGTCGTACTCCGAGATGGCCAGCTTGGCCTTGGAGAAGTCCAGGGTGCGGTCGGCCGCCACCTGCACGTCCTGGGAGTCGGGGACGGCCTTGAAGGCCACGGCGATTCTCATAGGTTCCTTCCTTTCCTCAGTGCCCTTTTTGAAAACGTCGGCGAACGGAGAGGCGCCGAGACGCTACTCCGCATACTTCTTGGCAACCTGGCGTCCGGCGATGTAGGCCATGATCTCGTGCGTGCCGCCGCCGAACATGTTGCCGCGCATGTCGGCCCACAAGCGCCCGATGCGCACCTCGGTGGTGTAGCCGAGGCCCGCGTACACCTCAAGCGCGTCGTTGGCGACGTTGAAGCACTCGGAGCAGCCGTAGCGCTTGAGCATCGCCGACTCCAGCTGCACAGGCTGGCCTTCGTCCATCATCCACAGCGTCCTATACAGCATGTTGCGCGTGTTCTGCACCTTGATCTCCATGTCACACAGAAGCTCCTGGATCATCTGCAAGCGCGTGATGGGCTTACCGAAAGCGATGCGCTGGTTGGCGTACTTGGCGGCATCCTCGAGGGCGGCCTGGGCAAGTCCCACCTGCTCGGCCACGATGTAGGCGCGCTCGACCTCGAAGTTCTTCATGAGCATCATGAAGCCCTCGCCCGAATTGCCCATGCGCTGCTCTTCCGTCAGCACCACGTCGTCGAAGTACACCTCGCAGAACGGAATGCACTGCTGGCCGATCTTGTGCAGGGGCGCCGTCGACACGCCCGGTGTGTCCATCTTTACGAGCCACAGGCTCATGCTGCCGTTGTCCGAAGAGGGGTCCTCGTCCTTGGCCACGACGATGGTGTAGGGCAGCACCGAGCCCATGGTCACCCACGTCTTCTGCCCCGACAACTTGTAGGTTCCGTCCTCCTGCTTTTTCGTGACGGCGGTCATGGAGCGGTTGTCGGAACCGGCCCCCGGCTCGGAGATGGAAAGCGACGCGATGGGCCAGCCCGTCTCCAGATAGTGCTCCATGGCCTCTTGCTTCTGGGCCTCCGTACCGAACTCCATGATGTCGAACATGGACAGCGAGTTCTGGTACAGGATGTGCATGCAGCCGCTCTTGTGGTACAAGCGCTCGATCATAAGGCCGATGGTCACGCGGTCGGCCGGGATTCCGCCGTACTCCTCGGGGATGCCCATAAGACCGAACCCGGCGTCCCGGTACGCCTCGACAATCTCGTCGGGCATGCAGTGCGTTTCGTACATCTGCTTCACGACGTCTTCCGTGAAGTAGCGCTCGCAGAACTCGTCAACGCTCTCAAGCAGCAGCTGCTGCTCGTCGGTCAAAGCGAAGTCCATGTCTCCTCCTCGTTCTTAAGCCGTTAAACACGCGTTGAAACTCTTGCCGACCAAAAGGCATCGGGAACCCCCTGGTCGTCGTTGACAGCATAGGCGCTCAAACAGTGAGATTTAATGGTCAATTTTATAATTTTGAGTAAATATGACCTAAGAATTTTGACGCATAAGCACTCCTTCGGAATAGCCGTAAAAATGATAGATTTCGCTTATATATAGCATTTCATATGGTGTTTTTAAAAATTCATCCGCCAGTGCTTCAAAATAATGTGATTTTATAAATACCAACAATAAGAGCCTTATGTTTCAAATTGAGCGATCACTACGCAAATCTTGTCGGAGGACGCTCTCCCCATCCGAGCGCCAGAGGGCCGCATACTCGATTTCACATTTACTTAATTTTTCGATTTTGTATAAAAAATATTTCAACAATTTTAAAAAACTATCCGTACCAAATCAAAATAGTCATCAAATTTGCACAGATCAGATGATATGAATACCAAATTGATAACTTCAGCTTATAGATTTCTTTGGAACCGAAAAGCTCATTCTATTAGACCGCGCATCGCGTCGCATCGCACAATACGCTTGCAAGCACGGCCCAGCCAAGCGCAGGAAGTCGGTGTTTGGCCAGGTCGAGGGAACGCTTAGGTAACCTGAAGGAGGATTACATGAGCACTTTGTCCACTGAGCAGTTCGACGCGTATCTCAAGCAGATCCGCGAGCTGGCCGAGGGGCCGCTCGAGGAGATGCAGCCGGAGATCGAGGTGACCAACACCTTCCCAGAGAAGTTCTACGAGATCGCCAAGGAGAACGACCTCTACCGCTTCGCGCTGCCTGCGGAGTACGGCGGATGGGACCTCTCCGAACTCGATATCCTGCGCGTGCAGGAGGAGTTCTCCCGCGGCCCCGGCGGCATGCGCATGCACCTGCACTACGCTGCCGACCTGAACTGGCGCATCCTCGACGACTACGGCTCGGATGAGCTGAAGGCCGAGTACATGAACAAGTTCCAGGACAAGAGCGTGTTCACCTGCTTCGCCCTGACCGAGCAGACCGGCGGCACCGGCGCCGACATCCACACGATGGCCGAAAAGGACGAGAACGGCGACTACATCCTCAACGGCGAGAAGTGGCTGATCTCCCACACGGACTGCTGCGAGTTCGCCTACGTCATCGCCGTGACCGACCCCGAGAAGAAGGGCGACGAGCGCCTGTCCGCCTTCTTCGTGCCGGTCGACACCCCCGGCTACGAGGTCACGCCCATGCCCCACATGATGGGCTGCCGCGGCGCCGCGCACACGGGCCTCAAGTTCACCAACATGAAGCTTGACAAGAAGTACCTGCTCGGCGAAGAGGGCCAGGGCATGGAGATCGCCATCCACTCGCTGTCCGTCTCCCGCGCCCACATCGCCGCTTCGAACCTCGGCATGTGCCAGCGCATGCTCGAGATCAGCTTGGCCCGCGCCAACGACCGCATCACCTTCGGTAAGCCGATCGCTTCCCGCCAGATGATCAAGCGCGAGATCGCCGAGATGCAGACCTACACGCACGCGCTGCGCTGCATGGTCTACGACTTCGGCCGCGAGTACGACGCCGACCCCAACGGCAAGTACATTGAAGAGAAGGCCGCCATGTGCAAGCTGTTCTCCATCTACAGCACGCGCATCGTCTCCGACGGCATGCTCGAGATCTTCGGCGGCGTCGGCTACTTTGAGGACTGCCCCTACGGCCCGGTCGAGCGCCTGTACCGTGACGCTCGCGCCATGTGGCTCGAGGAAGGCGCCCCGAACGTACAGCGCATCACCATTGCCCGCAACTGCCAGAAGTTCGGCGGCAAGGTTGAGTACCAGCTGTAAAGCACCGCGTCGCCTCGCATGAGGCTGATCGACCGAGAACAAACCCACGAACGAGGAAGGAGGGCCGCTGCACGCAAGCAGGCCCTCCTTTTCTCTCTCGAACGATCTGCACGCACATAGCAAGGCTCGGCCCGCGCCGAGCTGAAGAAGGAGGAACCGTAACGATGTTGCCTTTGCAGGGAATCAAGGTCGTCGACCTGACCACCTTTCTCGCCACCCCCGCCACCGGGCGCGTGCTAGGAGAGTGGGGCGCCGACGTCATCAAAGTCGAGGCGTTCCGCGGCGACGCCGGCCGGGTGAACCAGGCGGTCGTATTCGGCATGCCCTCGAGCGACGAGGAGAACCTTGGCTTCGACATGGCCAACATGCACAAGCGCTTCGTCGCGCTCAACCTCAAGAGCGAAAAGGGCCTCGAGGTTATGATGAAGCTGCTGTCCCAGGCCGACATCTTCATCACCAACACGCGCACCAAGTCCCTGGCGAAAATGGGGCTTGACTGGGAAAGCCTGCACGCCAAGTTCCCGCGCCTCATCATGGGCCACGGCCTGGGCTACGGCAAGAAGGGCCCCGAGAAGGACGCGGCCGGCTTCGACGTGACCTGCTACATGGGTCGCGGCGGCGTGTTCGGCACGACCGTCAACCGCGGCGACTCCCCCATGATTCCGACGAACGGGTACGGCGATTTCCAGTGCTCGATGTTCCTGGCCGCCGGCCTTCTGGCCGCGGTGCTCGGACGCGAAAAGACGGGCGAGGGCGACTACGTGACCTGCGCCCTCCAGCATGCCGGCATATACGCCCTGTCGACCGGCATGGTGTCGGCCCAGTACGGCAACCCCTACCCGAAGAGCCGCCTCGAGGTGAACAACCCCCTCAACAACGTGTTCCGCTCGAAGGACGACAAATGGGTGGTTCTGTGCCTGCCCGAGTACGACCGCGATTGGCCGCGCGTCATGAAGCTCATCGGCCGCGAGGAGCTTGCCGAGCACCCCGACTACTCGGTCTGCCAGATCGTCAACGACAAGGGCCTCGCCCCCGAGGTCGTCAAAATCCTCGACGACGGCTTCGCCCAGTTCACGCGCGAAGAGCTCATGAAGATGTTCAAGGAGAACGACTTCCCCTGCGAGCCCGCGCAAACGCCGCTCGACGTGTACGAAGATCAAAACGCGCTCGTGAACGGCTATATCAAGCAGGTCCCCTACCCCGCCGGCGGCCGCTGGTGCCCCACCATCCCGGTTCAGTTCGAGCTCGAGGAGACGAAAGACCTCAAGCCCACCGGAAAGCTGGGGTCTGCGACGGCCGACGTCATGAAGGAGCTCGGCTACACCGACGCCGACATCGAGGCCGCTTTGAGCGAAGGGGCCGTTCAAGGCCCGACCGACCTGGCGGTTCTGCAGGGCAAGGCATAAGGCCGCCTTCCCGTCGCGGTGCGGGGCGCCTCGCCGCCCCGCACCCTCCCCGACAGCCGACCGGCACCCCCGACCAGCACCCTTCGAGAGGCTTTCGGGGTCGTTTTCAAATTCACGCAAAGGGGATGAGCACGTGATCGAAAACCTATCCATCGACGAACGCGCCAAAAAACGCTATTACGATCTGGGATATTGGTCGGAACGCACCTTATGCGACGTATGGGACGAGCAAGCGGACGCGTTTCGCGATCGCGTGTACGTAGAAGACGACCTCGGAGGGGCGCTCACCTACGGGCAGGTGGACGAACAGGCGCGGCGGCTGGCCTCTTGGTTCGACGAGGTGGGCGTGAGAAACGGCGACGTGGTGTCGTTCCAGATTCCCAAATGGATCGAGTTCTGTATCGTCTACGTCGCCTGCCTCAAAGCGGGCGCCGTCATGCACCCGATCGCGACGAGGTGCAACGGCCGCGACCTCGACTACCTCATCAATCAGGTGGGAGCGAAGGTCTACCTCTGCCCCACCTTCCACCACAAAACCGACTACGAGCAGCAGTACCTCGATGTCGCCGAAAAGCTTCCCACCCTCGAGGCGACGGCGCTCATCGACAAGGAGGGGCCGGCCCGGACGGACCTCCCGCTTCTCAGCGACATCCTGAGGACGCACGCGCCCGCGAAGCGCCCGTCCCCGGCGGCCTCGGACGAGGTGGCGTGCATCCTGTCCACTTCGGGAACGACCGGACGCCCGAAGGCGGCTTTGTGCACGCACAACACCATCCTCTTCTCGGAGCGATCCTTCTCCTCCGCCGCCGGCCTCTCGCAAGACGACGCGGTGTGGATGCCCTCCCCGCTCAACCACGCGACGGGGCTGTTCCACGGCCTCATCACCCCGATGCTGACGGGCGGTCGGGCGGTGCTTCAGACGAAGTTCGACGCGAAAGAGGCCGTGCGCCTCGTCAACGAGAAGCGCTGCACCTGGTCGTGCGGGGCGACGCCGTTCATGCACGACGTCCTGCGCTACCTCGACGAATCGGGCGAGAGCGTGCCCACCCTGCGCTTCTACCTGTGCGGAGGCGCGCCCGTCCCGCCCGCGATGGTGGAGCACGCCGCGCGCCACGGGATACTCCTCTGCGAGCTGTACGGCTCCACGGAAAGCTGCCCGCACATCCACGTCCCCCTCGACAAGTGCCTTGAGTGGAACGGCCGCTTCTCGGGCGTTCCGTACGAGGGAATCGAGGTGCGCGTGGTGGACGAGCACCGTCGCGAGGTTCCGCGCGGCGTCCAAGGCGAGGAGGCGAGCCGCGGGCCGCACCAGTTCGTCGGCTACCTCAACGCCCCCGAGGAGACGCGGCGCGCGCTCGACGACGAGGGCTGGTTCTACAGCGGAGATCTGTGCTGCATGGACGAGCAAGGCCGAATCCGCATCAACGGGCGCAAGAAGGAGCTCATCATCAGAGGGGGCGAGAACATCTCCATGCGCGAGGTGGACGACGTCGTGCTCGGATGCCCCGGCATCGCGGACTACGCAACCGTCGGCGTTCCCGACGAGCGCCTTGGCGAGCGCATCTGTCTCTTCTACGTCGCCGACCCTCGATGCCAAAAGCCCCTTTCGCTCGACGACGTGAAAGAGCACCTTCGGGGGAAGGGAGTGGCGAAACGCCTGTGGCCCGAACGCCTTGAGCGCATCGAGGCCATCCCCCGCACCGCCACCGGCAAGGTCAAGCGCTACGCGCTCGCCGAAGAGCTTGGCCGTCGCCTCGGCAAAGAATAATCCGACCCCTTCGCACCTCGCCGAAAGCGCCGCAGGCGCGCCGAGGCAGAACAGCAGACGAGAGCCCCTTGGTTTGGAGCATGACCATGAGCAACGCACAAGAGTACAGCATCACCCGCACCCGCGCCACGTGGAAGCCGCGCGTGGACGCGCGCGACCTCCCCTTTTTCGCCAACGGGGACGGCAACGTCTTTCTGGGGGTGTCGGGCGACCAGCCGGCCTCCTACACCGGGTCGGGGCGCACCCTCGTGGGGATGCCCCCGTACCTGGGCCTTCTGGAAGGCCCCGCCCCGTCGGGGCTTACGCGCCCAAAGCTCGTGCCTTGCGACCAGCTGCCCGAGGAGGTGTCCATCGACTACCGCATAGACGGCGGCTTCAACAACAACTGCGTCGTGGCATCGTGGTCCGTCTCTGCGGAAAGCGGCTGCGAGGTGGAGTGGATGTGCCTCAAGACGTTCACCGGCATGCAGTTGAAGTACGTCATGCCGAAAAAGCGCCCGCCCCTCGTGTTCGCCCTCGGAGACGAGGACGCCTTCGCCTATTGCGACAAGAAGCCCTGCGACGAGTGCGCGTTTCGCTGCAAGAACGGCTTCGTCCTCTACGTGGGCGTGCGCAACCTCGGCATCGTCGCCGCCCCGCTCGACCGCATAAGCTCCCTCAATCTGAAAAAGTAGCGCCGCCCCATCGCGAGGCGCATGAGAGAAGAAGGGGGCGCCCCCTTCTTTTCTCATGCAGCCCCCTTCCCCGCGCCTTGCGATCTTCGGGAAGGGGCGGGCTTACTCTTCCCCACAGCGGGGAATCGTCCCCTTCGGAGGAATGAATCCCGCGGCAAACTCGATGAAGCACTCCAGAGCGCGCGCCCGGAACTCGTCTTTCTTGTACATCATGTACACGTGGTGGAAATCGTGCGGCACCTCGCGCTCCGTGATGGGGATGTTCGTCAGGTTCCTGAACGACTTCAAGCCGATAGTGTAGGTGACTAAGGCACACACCTCCGGGCGCGTCGCGCGGGAGATCATGCCGCCCAGTGTGATCTCGTCGTCGAACTCCCGGCGAGTGGGCACGTCGTACCGATCGCATATCCGCGCCACCTCGTTGCCAATCGGCGTACCCGTCCGATACGTGTATACACACAAGCCGCGCAGATCCTCGAGCGATATCTCCTTGCGCGAGGCGAGAGGGCTTTTGGCGTTCACGCTCACCACTAGCTGGTGGGACACCACCGGCTCGCATCCGAATTCCGCAGCGTCGGCGTCGCGCGCCGCGAACACGACGTCGTACGCATCGTCTCTCAGCCCCCTGACCAGGTCGCGCGAGAACCCTTGGGACACGCTGAACTGCACGCCGTCGCCGAACTGCGCCTCGTAAGCCCCGATCAGCGCCGGAAGGTAATCGCCAGTGATGGTGTACAGCCCTCCGATCGACAGGCGCCCCGACAGGCGGCCCGTATACTCTTTCATCACCGAGACGCCCTTGTCAAGCTCGCGCAAAGCCGAGTCCACATACGACGCAAACTCCGAGCCGTACCTCGTCAGACGGACGTTTCTCCCTTCGCGTCGAAACAACGGCACCCCCAGCTCTTTCTCCAGCGAATGGATCGCATCGGACAGAGCCGGCTGCGTGATGAACAGCTCCTTCGCAGCGTTGGTGTAATGCTGCAGCTCGGCGAGCTTGCGGAAGTAGTAGAGCTGTGAGAGATTCATTACCCCCCCCCCCCGATGCTGCGCGCCTCGGGTGGCGATCAGAACGAGTCTGACGAGTCTGACGAGGTTCGCCCTTCGTCCAAAGACTCGCATCATTATACCCCATCCTGCGCCCAACCTTTGCCGCAACGAGCCGATTCCGCGCTTTCGCGCGCCCTTGCGAAGCGGCTTCGGGCGTGCAGGCCCTCCCCGCCCGAAAACGCAAGGCCCGCCATAGTTTCCAGAAATGGAAACCCCCGGTATCTGCCGGTATTGCGAATTGGATTTTCGCCAGGTCGGAGCGCATACTAATGGCAGAGAGAGGGGCCTTAGGACGCGCCCCTTCGCCACCGGAAAAGGAGGTTGCACATGAATCCGAACGCCAAGATCACCGACGAGCAGTTTGAGGCGTACCTCAAGCAGATTCGCAAGCTGGCCGAAGGTCCGTTCGAGGAGATTCAAAAGGAAGTGGAGGTGACCAACACCTTCCCCGAAGAGTTCTACGAGCTTGCCAAGAAAAACGACCTCTACCGGTTCTACCTTCCCTCCGAGTACGGCGGATGGGACCTCAACGAGCTTGAGATCCTGCGCGTGCAGGAGGAGTTCTCCCGTGGCCCCGGCGGCATGCGCATGCACCTGCATCACGCGGCCGACATGAACTGGCGCATCCTCGACGACTACGGCAAGCCCGAGCTTAAGGCCAAGTACATGGACAAGTTCCAGGACAAAACGGTCTATTGCAACTTCGCCATCACCGAGCAGACCGGCGGCACCGGCGCCGACCTGCACACCACCGCCCTCAAAGACGCCGACGGCAACTACATTCTCAACGGCGAGAAGTGGCTGATCTCCCACACCGACTGCTCCGACTTCACCTACGTCATCGCCGTCACCGACCCCGACAGCGACAAGGAGAGCCGCCTCTCCGCGTTCTTCGTGCCCAACGACGCCCCCGGCTTCGAGATCGTCCCCATGCCCCACATGATGGGCTGCAAGGGCGCAGGCCATGCGGGCTTGAAGTTCACCAACGTCAAGCTCGACCCCATCTACCTGCTCGGCGAGGAGGGCCAGGGCATGGAGGTGGCCATCCACTCGCTTTCCGTCTCCCGCGTGCACATCGCCATGTCGAACCTGGGAATGGCCCAGCGCATGCTCGAGATCTCCCTCAAGCGCGCCAACGACCGCAAGACGTTCGGCAAGCCCATCGCCTCGCGCCAGATGATCAAGCAGAAGATCGCCGAGATGCAGAAGATGATCCACGTGCTGCGCTGCGCCATCTACGACTTCGCGCGCGACTTCGACAAGAACCCGCACAACGACTACGTCACCGAGAAAGCCGCCATCTGCAAGCTCTTCTCCATCGACACGGTCAAACTCGTCTCCGACGAGATGCTCGAGATCTTCGGCGGCGACGGCTACTTCGAGGATTCCCCGTACGGCCCCACCGAGCGCCTCTATCGCGACTGCCGCGCCATGTGGCTTGAAGAGGGCGCTCCCTGCGTACAGCGCATCACCATCGCGCGCGAGACGCAAAACCACGACGGAAGGATCGAGTACACCTTCTAGTATCCGGACTTCTCCCCCTTTCCTTCAGACGTGCCCGGCGTTCCCTCTGCTTGCACCTTTGGCGACCGTTCGGGACGAAGACGCGCCCCGTGCTCCTTTTCGAAGGACACGGGGCTTTCGCTTGCAAAGCCCCTCCCTCCGAAATGCCGGGGCTCCCATGCGCTATACTGCGGTTGTCGATCATCGAGGAGGACGCATGAACCTTCCCCAACTCTATTACTTTCGCAAGCTCGCCGAGTTGCAGCATTACACCAACGCCGCGAAGGAGCTGTTCATCACCCAGCCAACGCTGTCCAACTCCATCGCCTCATTGGAAAGGGAGTTGGGAATACCCCTGTTCGAACGCGAAGGACGCCATGTGCGGCTCACACGCTACGGCAAGGAGTTCTACGAGCATGCGCTCGAGGCGATCAACGCCCTCGAGCGAGGCATCGCCCTTGCGAAGGAGCATGCGGGGTCGCCCACCGGAAACGTGGACGTGGGCACCATCTACACCATCCAAGGGGACTATCTCCCCGCGCTCATCAGCGCCTACCGGACCCAATACGGGCAGGGCGCGTCCGTGAACGTGTGCCAAGGGCTCTCGCTTCCGTTGATAGAGGATCTTGAAAGCGACCGATACGAAGTCGTGTTCTGCGCCCAGGTCGACAACAAGCCCGACCTCACCTTCGTCCCCGTCCTCACTCAAAGGCTTGTGGCAGTCGTGCATCGCTACCACAAGCTGGCTTGGAGACCTCAGCTCAGCCTTTCCGACCTGAAAGACGCCTCTCCGATTATCACCTATCCGGAGACAACGCCCATCGGCAAGGAAGTGTCCGAGCTTTTGAGAACCCATGGGGTAACCCCCTCGATGCCTGTCTGCAACGACGAGATCACACTCGCCAGCATGGTGGACAGCACGGAAGGCGCTGTAGGGGTCGCACTCGATACGCTTGGCCTCAGGCCGTTCCGTGAGCTTATCACGAAACGATTCGTGGAAGTTGAAGATGGTTTCCACAAGGTGTGTCTCGCATACAAGACCGGCGCGTACAAGACGCGCGCGACCGAGAACTTCATCGAATTCGCCCGCCAGTTCGAATGGCCGCACTCGTGAAGGAAAAGGTGGAGCCGCACGCCTCCACCCTCGGCTCCGACACCGCGGATCGCATGCGGATCGAAAAAAGGACGGCCCCTCATCGCAGGGCCGTCCTTTTTTCGAAACGTTCGCCTTCCTCTTACTCAGTCCACTCCTTCTGAACTGATTTCGCGTTGGCGAAGCTGTACATGCCGAGCAAGAGCACGACGACCAACAAGACGAGCGCCACCGTGAACACCGCAGGATATCCGAACGACCCTCCTATGAACGCCCAGATGGTCGATCCGAGGCCGCCGAGCAGATTCACGAACAGGCTGATCCGGGAATAGATATCGGTGTATTCGCGCGTGCCGAATATCTGACGCACCACGATGGGGACGAGCACCACGCACGAAGCGAAGAAAAAGCCGTACACCGCAGAACCCGCATACAGCATGATCTCGCTGCCCGTCCCAAACCATACGAGCAACACGCCGATCACGCCGGTCGCGAACGCAGCGAAAAACGAGATCTTGGGGCTTTTGTCGGCCGACACGCCCAAAGCCAGCTTGCAGACGGCTTGGGCCACCATCATGACCGTAGACATCATGACGCCCACGGCAAGAGCATCGAACGTCACGTCGGTCAGCGACTTCGTGTAACTGGGGAACTGCTGGGCCACGATGGTCAGAAGGTTGATGATGCCTGCGAACAAAAACACCGCATAGAACACCGGCGACTTCATGGCCTTCGCGGCGGAGATGCCCACCGCCTTGCCGCCCGTCGCCACAGAGGGCTTCCCGTACGGCAAAACACCCGCCTCCTGCGGCGTCTTGCGAATGCAGAAGATGGTGAACGACAGCGAGGTGATAAGGGCGATCAGGCCCCACACCATGTAGATGCTCCACACGTCCATGCCGTTGCCGCTCGCATACAGGGCGTTGAACACCTGCAGCCACAGCGCGCCGCCGATGCCGGTGAACGCCATGCACAGACCCTGGATGGTTCCGGCCTTCTGGTTGAACCAGCTGTTGCACAGCGCCGGAACGGCCAGCCACAGCAATCCGACCTCGGCGAGGCCCATCATCGCGCCGGCAAGGTAGAACACCCACATGCTCTTGAAAACCGAAATGAGCAGAAATCCGCCGCCGACGAGGATCGCCGACGCCGACAGGACGATGCGGATGTCGTACTTTGCGAACAACCGCCCGATGAACGGAGCGGACAGCGCCTCGACGAAGTACAGCACCGTGACGTAAAACGCCCAGGTCGCCGTTTCGACGCCGAGCACCTCGGGAACGACCGCCTGGAACGCGCTCCACGTCGAGAACACAAGGGCAGAGCATCCGAGGGTGATCATGATGCCGGTGAGGATGACGAGCATGTGCTTCACGCCCACCTTGTCAGTATAGGTTGCTTCTCCCAACTCTCTTCCTCCTTCGATACGTATTCCCTGCGGGAATATACGCGCTTTCGCCTCCAGAGCGCCAGATTCTCTATAGGCGGAAGCGCTATCTTGAGTAGCGCAAAACAACCAAGAACAAACCCACTACGTATAATCCTCTAAGTCTTTTGGTTTTTTTATGGTCAAAATCGCCTATTTGATGGCATTACGATAGAGACTTCCTATAATTGCAAAGGAAATGGGGACGTAACGGAAATAACGAGCGAGCTACGCGAAGAACTCGCCATCCGCTGGAAGGGGAACGCCGTGAGCTCTCTGAATACGATGCAACTTATCGGGGAAACGTTCATCGCCTTGACCGAATCGACACCTCCCGAGAAAATAACCATCTCCGACATCGTCTCGGCGTCGGGCAAGAACCGAAAGACGTTCTACTATCATTTTGCAGACAAGAACGCTCTCGTCGCGTGGATTTTTCGCCGAGATCTCGGCACCATCCTGTCCAGCCGATTCAAAGAATCTCTTCTAGTATATGAACCAGAAAGGAGCAAGGACGGGGCTTCATCCTATCCGTTCTACCTCTTCGCCAAACGCGGCGTGCGCTCCCTCGACCATGCGGCCTTCTTTGAAGCATTCGCAGATTGCATAGAGTCCCGCAGGAGGTTCTATGCCAAGGTGCTTCGCGACGCAACCCCCGACGGGCTGCGTGAGTACCTATACCGACTCTATTTGCCCGCACTGCAGAACGATGTGCACTTCATCCTGAGTAACCGATATCTCAAAGAGGAGAACGTGGCATTTCTCGCTGAATTCTACACAGGAGCATTTTTGTCCTATTTCTTTCGCCGCACCCTTGAGCCCCCATCCAGACCCCTGCGCGCCGATATCGGCCCTTTCGTGAACATCGTTCACACCTCTCTCGAAAACGTGATCAAAGAGCAGCAGCTCAGCCGCATTCTCTAGATGTCTCGAAGCTGAGCGATCGCCGATGCCTTCACGAAAACATCCGTTTCGTCATCATTCAAGAAATACAAGACAGACCTAAGGGGAGACTATAGGGAATCGCAAGCCCACGAATAGGGAAATCCCGAAACGGCCATATCGGGCTACGACGCACTATTGCTGAAGGATGGCTGGATTTCGCGCCAAGGAGCAAACGGCGAGACAAAGAACAATCCCAAACGCAAAACCGCCGAATCTTTCGAGAAAAGACGCTGTGCGAAATAAAGGAACGTAAGCTCGACGGAAGATCTCGATAGTATTTCAACAATGACAGGAAAAGGCTATTGCCCATTTCCATCCTCTCATTGACGAAGCGTTGTTTGCAAACCATCACCGCTAAGACATCACTCAGAACGCACACACGCATCGGTTTTGGATATGCATGCGAACGACAAAGTGCATCTTGAACACCACGAAGGCGGCCATGGCGAGGTTCCCTTACGAGTTTTATGGGATATATGATTCTTGGCCATACGTTCAGATTCTACGATTTCCGAAACGAATCTACGAAAAGCATTGTAACCAGACGCTTTTCCGCCTCATATGTCAAAGCCCACCAACAACCGTTGAGGACAAGCGGACGAAGACTTAGGCCCGCTTTTAGCCGCATATAAGATCTCGGGAAGATATGCATCCATGACGTGAGGGTTTTCTGCACAAGAACGTCATCACCAAAAAGAATGAGCGTATCGGACGCGATTTCCAACTTAGGCACCAAATAAACAAAATCTGTTTATCGTGAAATAAGAAGGCAATGCTTTGATCGAGATCGTTAACAATCTGAGGTCCATTGACTTTCAAGATATATCGGATGCAATGGAGATCAAATCTATCGGTTCGTCGTTTTGATCCGGCCATGAAAACCGTTGCGAAAAACAAGGTGCCACTATCTCTATCTATGCAACTTTCGCACGGCCTACTCGCATGCAAGGTGCTCCTCGTACGTCACGCCATCTATGAGCATCAACAAGGGAACGCGTCCCTCATTATCATGGAGATCTCCCTTTATCGCTCCACAGTCTCTATCTCTGGGAGCTTCATTTTGCATATCGCCGATGAGCCTGATGGAGGGAACGCCACTGTGCACGACATGGTAGCGTCTCTCTTTTGCTCTCACTATGGCTCCTTTTGACAAAATGGAGACAAGCGTGCAAGGACCGCGCAAAACACCACGAGAGAGGCCGTGCATGCGGCGTGCGCGGCCTCTCTCAGTTCTCGAAACGCGACGAAACCTCCTCTATCGACGCTGCCCCTGCTTGTCGTTCAGCAGACGGTTGAGGGCATTGAGGTAGGCTTTCGTGGACGATACGACGATGTCGCCGTCGGCCCCGCGGCCCGTGTACACCTCCCCGCTCGGATCGGTCACGCGGATGGTGACCTCGCCGAGCGCGTCGATGCCGCGCGTGACGGACTGCACCGAGAACTCGGTGAGGTCGTTGTCCACCTGCACGATCTTGTTCACGGCCTTGCACATGGCGTCGATGGGGCCCGTGCCGTACTCGCACGCTGTCACCACCTGGTCGGCCGCGTTGCGCAGCGTGACCGTGGCCGTGGGAGTCAGCGGGAAGCCGGTGCTGATCTGCACGCCCTCGAGCGAGTACAGTGCGCTCTCGTTGCGGTCGCGCTCGTTCACGAGGCTCTCGAGATCCTCGTCGTACACTTCCTTCTTCTTGTCGGCCAGGTTGAGGAACGCCTCGTACACCTGGTCGAGCGCCTCGCCCTCCAGCTCGTAGCCCAGCTCCTCGAGACGGTGCTTGAGGGCCGCATGGCCCGAGCGCGCCGTGAGCACGATCTGACTTTGGCCCGCGCCCACCTCGGCGGGGTCGATGATCTCGTAGGTGTCGCGCTTTTTTAGCACGCCGTCCTGATGGATGCCGGAGGAGTGCGCGAAGGCGTTCGCGCCCACGATGGCCTTGTTGGCCTGCACGTTCATGCCCGTGATGGACGACACGAGGCGGCTGGCCTTGATGAACTCGCGCGTGTTGATCTCGGTGCAGGCGTCCAGCTCCTCGCCGTGCATCTTGATGCCCATGACCACTTCCTCCATGGCCGTGTTGCCCGCGCGCTCGCCCAGGCCGTTGATGGTGCACTCCACCTGGGTGGCGCCGTTCTTCACGCCGGCCAGCGACAGCGCCGTGGCCATGCCGAGGTCGTTGTGGCAGTGCACCGACACCGTGACGTTCTCGATGCCGTCCACATGGTCCATGAGGTACTTGATGCGCGCCCCGAACTCCTCGGGCAGCGAGTAGCCCGTGGTGTCGGGAATGTTCACCACCGTGGCGCCGGCCTTGATGACGGCCTCGATGACGCGCGCGAGGAAGTCGTAGTCGGAGCGACCCGCGTCCTCGGCGTAGAACTGCACGTCCTCCACAAAGTTGCGCGCGTACTTCACGCACTTCACCGCGCGCTCGACGCATTCGTCCTCGGTGATGCGCAGCTTGTCGCGCAGGTGGCTTTCGCTCACGCCGATGCCCGTGTGGATGCGGGGGCGCTTGGCGTACTTGAGCGCGTCGGCCGCCGCGTCAATGTCCTTCTCCACCGCGCGCGTGAGGCCGCACACCGTGGCCATATCGCCCGCCAGATCGGCGATGCGGCGGACCGACTCGAAGTCGCCGGGGCTCGAGATGGGAAATCCCGCCTCGATGACGTCCACGTTCAAACGCAAAAGCTGGCGCGCGACGACGAGCTTCTCCTCCGTGTTCATGGAGGCGCCCGGCGACTGCTCGCCGTCGCGCAGCGTGGTGTCGAAGATATTGATCTTGCGCGTCATAATCGTGCGTCCTTTCGTTTCGTTGCCCGCCCGCGTCCTCCCCGGGCCGGGCGGTGCTCGATAAAGCCGACCGTCAAAGCGACGCCCCGAACCCGCCTGATTGGCCGGACCGACGAGGGCGTTTTAGGCAGCGAGGCGTCACAGCCTCACGCACCAGAGATTCTCGAGATCAGCGATTCCGGCCCTCAGCTTCGAGAGCACCGCATCGCTCACCTCGCCCTCCACATTCACGTAGGCGAGCGCTCGTCCATTTGCAGGCGACGCGGAAATCTGCATCGTGGTGATGTTGATGCCCTCTTCTCCGAGGATGGTGCCGATCGCTCCGATCTTCCCCGGCGCATCGACGTACTCGAACACGAGCGACTGCCCGGTCGGCGCGATATCGAGCTGGTAACCGAGAAGCGACACGAGCCGCGCGGCCTGGATCTCCCCCGCCAGCGTGCAGGCCACCTCCGTGCCGTCGGCCACAACGGATACCCGGGAGGCGTAGCCGCCCGCATCGGGCGCCGAGGTCGTCTCCACCTTGATGCCGTGGCGCTTCGCCACCGCCTTGGCGTTCACCGGCGTGACCGTAGCGGTGTTCTTGTACGACAAAAGCCCCTTGAGCGTGCCGGCCACGAGGATGGACGGATCCGCTGTCGCCAGATCCCCGTCGGCGGAAAGCTTCAAGAACTGGGGGATCTCGCCGTGTATCTGCGCGAGCATGCTCCCCATCATCTGGCAGGCGGGCACGTAAGGCCCCACCGCGTCCATGACCTCCGGCGGAACGGGCGCCATGTTGAGAGCCGTGGGAACGATGGAACCCTCTAAACCCGCCGCCACGTACTCGGCGATCTGCACGCCGGCACGCTCCTGCGCCTCTTTCGTGCTCGCCCCCAGATGCGGCGTGAGCACAGCGTTTTCAAACTCGTGCAAGGGGCTCTCCCGGCACGGCTCGGACTCGAACACGTCGATGCCCACTGCGCCGATCTTGCCCGCGGCCAAGAAGTCGGCGAGCGACTTCTCCTCGAAGATGCCCCCGCGTGCCGTGTTGACGAGGATGACGCCGTCCTTCATGCGGGCGTACTGGTCCGGCCCGAACATGCCGATCGTCTCCTTCGTCTTGGGAAGGTGGACCGTGATGAAGTCGGCGAGCGGCACGACGGTGTCCACGTCGTCGAAAAGCGCGACGCCCAGCTGCTCTGCGCGCTCGGGGCTGCAGTAAGGATCGTAGCCCACCAGTCTCATGCCGAACGCCCGCGCGCGCTCGGCCACGAGCCCGCCCACGCGACCCAGGCCGAAGATGGCGAGCGTCTTCTCGTACAATTCAGTGCCGATGAAGCGCCCCCGCTCCCATTCGCGAGCATGCACGACGGCGTTGGCCTGGGCGACGTTGCGGGCACAGGCCAGCATGAGGGCCATGGTGTGCTCGGCGGCGCTCACGATGTTCGACGTGGGAGCGTTGCACACGATGACGCCGCGCTCGGTGGCGACCTCCACGTCCACGTTGTCCACGCCCACGCCCGCGCGCCCGATGATGCGCAGGCGCCCGCCCGCCTCGATGACCTCGCGCGTCACCTTCGTGGCCGAGCGCACGATGAGCCCGTCGTAGGCGGGGATGACCGCGACAAGCTCCTCGGGAGGCAGCTTCAACCTGACATCGACCTCAATGCCCTTGTCCCTCAGCATGGATAGGCCCGCCTCGGCCAGCCTCTCGGTAACCAGCACTTTCTTCGTCATAGCGAAAACCACCTTCGAGCATACTTTTGCCTGGTTCGGATCGTCCCGGAGAGCGGCGCGATCGCGCAGCAAGAGACGACGCGTCCATGATAATGCGAATTCCCAGAATTCGAGCCGCCTCTCGGCGAAAACCTCAGAAACCATCCCCCTCGATCAGGGTTCCGGAGCGGTCCCGCGCACCTCCTACGGAAACCGCTCCGGCACGGTCTTATTCGTCGCCGCGCTTGATCCAGCTGAACATACCGCGGATCTTCTCGCCCGTCTTCTCGATCTCGTGCTCGTTGATGGAGGCGCGCTGCTCGAGCAGCCACTTGTGGCCGTTCTCGCAATCGGCCATGAACTCGCGCGCGAACTCACCGTTCTGGATGCGCGCGAGGATCTCGCGCATCGCCTTGCGAGACTCCTCGTTGATGACCTTCGGGCCCGCGTAGTACTCGCCGTACTCGGCCGTGTTTGAGATGGAGTAGTTCATGAAGTGGATGCCGCTCTCGTACATGAGGTCGACGATCATCTTCATCTCGTGGTACACCTCGAAATACGCCAGCTCCGGCGGATAGCCCGCCTCGGTGAGCGTCTCGAAGCCCGCCTTGATCATCTCCACGAGGCCGCCGCATAGAACCGCCTGCTCGCCGAACAGATCCTCCTCCGTCTCCTCCTTGAACGTGGCCTTGATGATGCCCGAGCGGGCGCCGCCCACCCCCCAGCAGTACGACAGCACCACGTCCCATGCGTCGCCGGTGGCGTCCTGCGCCACGCAAGCCAGATCGGGCACGCCCGACCCCTCCGTGAACTGACGGCGCACGATGTGGCCGGGGCCCTTCGGCGCGCACATGATCACGTTCACGTCCTCGGGCGGCACGATGTAACCGTAATGGATGTTGAAGCCGTGGGCGAACGCGAGCGTGTCGCCCGCTTTGAGGTGCGCCTCGATGTGGTCCTTGTACACCTGGGCCTGCAGCTCGTCGGGCACGAGGATCATGATGAGGTCGGCCTCTTCGGCGGCCTCGTCCATCGTGCAGACCTTCAAGCCCGCCTCCTCGGCGGCAGCCCACGACGAGGAGCCTTCGCGCAGGCCCACGCGCACGTCGCAGCCGGAGTCCATGAGGTTGAGGGCATGGGCGTGGCCCTGGCTCCCGTATCCGATGACGGCGATCTTCCTTTCCTGGATGATCTTCGGATCCACGTCTTGCTCGTAGTAGATGGTGACAGCCATGTTCTCTCTTCCTTTCTTGTTGGCTGCGGTTACCTTTATCGCTTCGCCGTTCCGGCGAACGGAGAAGAAGCTGACGCTGCGTGGCGCCGAAGCGCCCAACCTCCCCTTGGCAAGCCCTCCCCACGCGCCAAAGGCGCGCTTCGTCGAGCTTTCACGGCAATCCCGGACGTCTCGGCACCCTTCGCCGGCCTTACCAAGCCGGCAACGCTCATGTGTCTTTGCTGTTGCGCGACATCGCTATCTTGCCGGTGCGGGTGATCTCCTTGATGCCGTAGGCGCGGAAGAGGTCCTCCATGCCCTTGAGCTTGCTCTCGTCGCCCGTCGCCTCGATGGTGAGCGAGCTTCTGCCCACGTCGACGATCTTCGCGCGGAACACGTTCGCGATCTCGATAATCTCGCCGCGGCGCTCGGGTTGCGCGTTCACCTTGAACAGCACCAGCTCGCGCTCGATAGCGCCCTCGTCGGTGAGGTCGTTGATCTTGTGCACGCTGATCAGCTTGTGCAGCTGCTTGGTGATCTGCTCGAAAGCCACCTCGTCGGCCTTCACGATGGCCGTGACGCGCGACATGGTGGCGTCCTCGGTGGGACCCACGGACAGCGACTCGATGTTGAAGCCACGCCGCGAGATGAGTCCCGTCACGCGCGAGAGCACGCCGGGCTTGTTCTCCACCAGGACGGACAGGATATGCCTCATCGCATGCCCTCCTTCACGCCTGCGGCGGGCTCCGCCTCGGGCACTCCCTCGCGCACGGCCCCCACGGCCACGTCGATGGCCCCGATCACATCGTCGAGCGCACGGCCCGGAGCCACCATGGGATACACGTTCTGGTCACGCGAAATAGCCACATCGAGCAGATAAGGACCGCCGCTTTCCAACATGCGCGCAAGCGCAGCGTCCACTTCGTCGGGCCGCTCCACGCGCTCGGCTCGCCAACCATACGCTTCAGCCAGCTTCACGAAGTCAGGGCATGCGTCCAGAAGCGTGGAAGAGTAGCGCTCCCCGTAGAACAGCTTCTGCCATTGGTGCACCATACCGAGGCACCGGTTGTCCAAGACGAGCACCTTCACCGGCACGCCGTGGATGGCGGCTGTGGCCATCTCCTGGCTGTTCATCTGCAGCGATCCATCGCCAGCAACGCACACCACCGTCTTGTCCGGGCATCCGAAAACCGCACCTATGGCAGCAGGGAAACCGAAGCCCATCGTGCCGAGGCCGCCTGAGGTGATGAACGTGCGCGGCACCTCGCGGTCGATGTGCTGCGCCGCCCACATCTGATGCTGGCCTACCTCGGTCACGACGATGCTCTTTTCAGGATCGAGCGCATGGGAAAGCTTCTCCATGACCACTTCCGGCACGATCTCTCCGGGATTGTCGCCGACAGCAGGATGGTAGAACGGATGACGCGTGCGCCATTCGGCGATCTGAGCCACCCATGCGGCCGTGTCGGGACGAACGCCCTCTTTGGCGATCTGAGCGATAATGCCCTCGAGCACCCCCTTGAGGTCGCCCACGATGGGCACCTGGACTTCGCGCACCTTGCCGATCTCGGCCGGGTCGATATCGATATGAATGACGTCAGCATGCGGTGCGAACTCGTCGAGCTTACCCGTCACCCGGTCGGAGAAGCGCGCTCCCGCCGCAATGATGAGATCGCTCTCGGTCATGGCGAGGTTCGCGTATTTCGAGCCGTGCATGCCCACGGGGCCGAGATTGAGGGGATGGGATGCGGGAAACGCGCCCTTGCCCATGAGCGTGGTGACCACGGGTATCCGCATGGCCTCGGACAGCTCGACGAGCTCTTGCGACGCTCCGGAGGACACCGCTCCGCCGCCCACGTACAAAACAGGGCGCGTCGCCCGCCCGATGCGAGCGACAGCCTGCCGCACCTGCTTGGCGTTGCCGCGGTAAGTGGGCTTGTAGGAGGGCAGGTTCACCTCGTCGGGGTACTCGAACACCAGCTCCTCGCTGGCCAGGTCGCTCGGCACGTCGATGAGCACGGGGCCGGGGCGGCCGGTCTTGGCGATGTGGAACGCCTCGCGGAACGTAGCCGTCAGCTCGTCGGTGGATTGCAGCAGGTAGCTGTGCTTCACCACCGGCATGGTGATGCCCACGATGTCGGACTCCTGGAACGAGTCGGTGCCGATGACGCCGCGCGGCACCTGGCCGGTGATGACCACGAGCGGCACGCTGTCCATGTAGGCCGTCGCGATGCCGGTGACGGTGTTCGTGGCGCCCGGGCCGCTCGTGACGATGGCCACGCCCACGTTGCCCGTGGCGCGCGCGTAGCCGTCGGCCTCGTGCACCGCGCCCTGTTCGTGGCGCGAGAGCACGTGGGTGATCTGCATGGAGTCGAAGAGCGCGTCGTAGATCTTGATGGCCTGACCGCCCGGGTAGCCGAACACGAGGTCCACGCCCTCGGCCTCGAGCGAGGCGACGACCGCCTGCGCGCCCGTCATGGTGCGGCCCTGCTTCTCCGTGCGGCTTCCGAGGCCGCGCGGCGCGCCCTTCGCAGCGGCCGTCGCGCCGGGACGCGGCGCTTGCGGCTCGCGGCCCCCGGGCGCCGCAGCCTCGGCGCAGCCTGGTTTCTTGCGTGAGTTCGTCATGACACGTACGCCCCCTTGTCTGCGGAAGAGACGAGCTTCGCGTACTTCGCGAGCACACCGTGGTCGTGCTTCGGCGCCGGCGGCTCCCAGGCCGCGCGGCGGCGTTCCAGCTCGGCGTCGTCCACATTCAGCGTGAGCGCGCCGCCTTCGATGTCGACGGTGACGCTGTCGCCCTCCTCGATGAGCGCGATGGGACCGCCCGCAGCCGCCTCGGGGCTCACGTGCCCCACGGCCGGGCCCTTCGTCGCGCCCGAGAAGCGCCCGTCGGTGATGAGCGCGACGCTCGTGGACAGGCCCATCCCCACGATGGAAGACGTGGGCGTGAGCATCTCGCGCATGCCCGGGCCGCCCTTGGGGCCCTCGTAGCGGATGACCACCACGTCGCCGGGTCTGATCTCGCCGGCGTTGATGGCGGCGCAGGCCGCCTCCTCGGAGTCGAACACGCGCGCGGGGCCGGTGTGCGTCAGCATCGAGGGGTCGACGGCCGACTTCTTCACGATGGCGCCGTCGGGCGCGATGTTGCCGTGCAGCACGCGCAAGGCGCCCACCGGGGAGAATGGATTGTCATGCGCGCGGCATACCTCGCCGTCGGCCGGGCGGGCGCAGTCGCGCAGGTACTCGTCGAGCGGCCCCATGCAGGTGAGCGCGCTGCGGTCGAGCAGCTCCAGCTCGGCCAGCTCGTGCATGACCACTGGCACGCCGCCCACCTCGTAGAGGTCGGAGAGCGGGCGCGGGCCGGAGGGCGCGAGCTTCACGAGGTGCGGCGTGCGCGCGCTCGCCGCATCCCAGTCGTCCATCGTGATGGGATGCCCCGCCTCGCGCGCGATGGCCGTGAGGTGCAGCACCGTGTTCGTGGAGCCGCCGAAGGCCATATCGCACTCCATGGCGTTGTGGATAGCCGCCGCGTTCACGATGTCGCGGACGCAGACGCCCCGCTCCAGAAGCTCCATCACCTTCATGCCGGCGCGCTTCGCCAGACGGATGCGCTCGGAGTACACCGCGGGAATCGTGCCGTTGCCGGGAAGCGCGATGCCGAGCGCCTCGCAGAGGCAGTTCATCGAGTTCGCCGTGAACATGCCCGAACAGCTGCCGCAGGTGGGGCAGGCATGGTCCTCGTGGTACTTCAGCTCGTCCTCGGTCATCGTGCCCGCTTGCACCCGAGCCGCGCCGTCAAAGAGCGTGTTGAGGTCGGTGGCGGGGCCGCGCCCTCCCGGTTGCTTGCCGGCGAGCATCGGACCGCCCGACACGAACACGGTGGGCACGTTCACGCGCAGCGCGCCCAAGAGCATGCCGGGCACGATCTTGTCGCAATTGGGAATGCACACCATCGCGTCGAAAGCGTGGCCCTGCACAGCGCATTCCACGCTGTCGGCGATGACTTCGCGCGACACGAGCGAGTAGTGCATGCCGTCATGGTTCATGGCTATGCCGTCGCACACGCCGATGGTGGACACTTCGAAGGGCACGCCACCCGCCATGTAGATGCCAGCCTTCACGGCCTCGGCGATCTTGTCGAGGTTGTTATGGCCGGGGATGATGTCATTGCGCGAGTTGACCACCGCGACGAGAGGGCGCTCCAACTCCTCGTCGGTGACCCCATCGGCCTTGAGCAGGCTGCGATGGGGGGCGCGCGCCGTGCCGCATCGCACGGCATCGCTTCTCAGCTGCATGGGTCCGATCCTTTCTCCCGATGCCGCGCCCTGCCGACCGCGGCGTTTCCGCCCATAAAAAAATCCCGTTGCAGGCAGACCGCACCAGGACCTCAGATGGAATGAAGGAGCGCGCGCCGCCGACGCACGCGCCGGGGCAGCTCTCGATCGGACCGATAACGGGGTCGCCGGTTCAGCCTACTTGCCTCGCGCGCAGCCGAAGGTCGTCCGGATACGTTGCGCGACGTTCGCGCCGAACTGCTCGGAGGTGGCGTTCAGGCCGCCCACCGCCGGCTCGCAGCATCCGCCGGCTCTCTGAAGATGGGTTCGTCCCTACTGTCCTCGTCAACGCATTTCGCCTATGAACTTTTCGAGCGGAAGTATACCTCCACGCCCATCCTTTCCCGCGCGCCTCTTGCGCGCCCTCCACAAAAGCCACAAATCGAAGCGTTCCAAAAAGGCCCGAAATCGTACCCGATGGGGCTTGAGAAGCGCACGCCTCGCTCAGACAGGGAAAGGCGGCCTGCTTGCGGAGCATTCGCCTCGAAACCGGTCGAACGTTGCCGACGGCGCGACCGCCTCTTCGCCGCGTCCGCAAGTCCCAAGACGCGCGCATGCGCCTGCGAATGCATGATGGGGATGCGCGCGAAGCTTAAAAAGAGCGCGCGGAGAACACCGCGTTTGCGAGAAAGCGGGCGGAGGGCCGGAACATGCGGCCGCTCACGGACCCGCAGGGCTCCCCCGGGCGCGAAACATCCATGCCGCCATCGGGACTCCGGTCGTTTCGACAAACGGGATGCGCATGCTGCGCGCGCAGGACCACAGCACGAGGAAGGCCCGTTCGCACCTTGCGGTCGCACGGAGAAAGCGAGCGCGACAATCTGGATAGCGCGCATAAGGGATCCCCTTCGCGCGAAAACGAGCCTCATCGACACCGGCGCGGCATGATGGCCCAGGCCCTATCGCCGCGACGGCTCTTCCGCTTAGCGCCCCTGCATCCGCAAACATGTCGGACGGCTGACCGATCGGCCAAGGAGGGGAAACGACCGTCCGAAGACGCGCTCTGCGGTTCGCCTGCGTCGTACACTCGCCTTCCGCCACGAGACCTCGCGCAACGTCCATCCCGTCTGAAGCCGAGAAAGGAGGCATCCGCATGACGTATCGAGGAATTCCCTACTTCGTGACCCGCAGCAAGACACACGAGGTGCGTGCCGATCCGTACGCAACCGAGCAGAGGAGCCTCCCCAACCGCACACACGGGGTGTCCTACGTCTCGTCCCCGCGCCGAACGACGCGCATCAGAACCTACGCCCCCTCCGAGTCGGTGCGGCCCGCAACCGCCACACCGCAAGATCCGCCTCCCGGAATCATCGATTTGAAGCGCGTGCTCGCCGCCGTGCTCGCCATGCTGCTCATCGTCATCCTGTCGACGTTTCTGGGCATGTACGCGGCCCGCGCCGCGAGCAGCCTCCTCGGCGACGACGCGAGGGCCTTCGCAAGCGCCTTCGGCGCAGACAACGAGACTCGCGCGGAAAGCCTGAGCGCCCCGCGATCGACATGGGAGATGGGAAGCGTGCCCGAGCTCTATCAGGACGACCCCCAGTGGGCCGACCGGCCCTACGGCTCGAGCACCATCGGGACCGCCGGCGCGGCGCCCGTATGCTTGGCCATGGTTCGCGTATCGGCGACCGGCGACGTGCAGACCGGCCCCATCGACGTGGCGTCGTTCTCCCAGCGCAGCGGCTACGCCGATTCGCCCGACGCCACCGCCCTGCTCACAGACGGCGCGCAAGAGCTCGGCCTCGTCGCAAGCGCCGTGGATAAAAGCGAGATGGCCCTGAGGCGTGAGATCGTGGCAGGCCGACCCGTCATCGCCGCCATGGATGCGGGAACGCTCAGTCCCTCCATCACCTACGTGGTGCTCTCGGATATCGACGAGCACGGACGGCTCGTGATGAACGACCCGCTCAGCGACGAGCGCTCCTCGCGTCACTGGACCTTTGACGAAGTGCTCAGCAGAACGACCGCGCTGTGGTCTTACGCGAGCGCGGACTAGCTCGCCCGCAACAGACGCAACGCAAACCGAGCGCGGCTTTCGCGCAGACTAGCGAATGCTCGTGAGACCGTCCTGGCAGGCAACCTGCACGCAAGCGCCATGGCCCGCGCGCGTGACCACGGCAGCCAGCGTCTCGCCCGGCAGCTGATAAGTGTTGTTGCGCTGAGAGACATGCATGGCAACCACGTGCTCGAGCCTATGCGTCAGCAGAGCCTCCAACTCCTCAGCCGCCTGCGCGTTCGAGAGGTGGCCTCGATCAGACGCCACCCGGCGCTTGACCGAATACGGATAGGGGCCGCGCTCGAGCATATGCGCGTCATGGTTGCTCTCGAGCGCGAGCAACCTCACGTCGAGAAGCGCCTCGTGCGCCTCCCCCGTCACCACGCCCGTATCGGTCATGAGCGCTGCCGCATCGCCCGCGCACTCGAACCTGAATCCGCACGATGCCGCCGCGTCGTGCGACGTTCGGAAGACGTGAGCCTGCATGCCCTCGATCGAGAGCACGTCCCCTGCGGAAAACACGCGCATATCGCATGTCCCTTCGAGCGCTGCAACCTCCCTGCTGGCCGCGCGCACGGCGACGTCGGCGTACACCGCCGGCTCGACGCCGAGCTTCGAAAGACCTCGCATCACCACGCCGAGGCCTTTCGTGTGATCGGTATGCTCGTGCGTCACGAGGACGGCCGAAAGCCGCGTCGGATCGAATCCGGCCTCCTCGCAGCGCGCGAGAAAATCGCGCTTGCAGATGCCGCAGTCCACAAGCACGCCCGCCCCCGTGGCCGTGTCCTCGACGATGGTCGCATTGCCGCCGCTTCCGCTCGCGAGCACGTGCACTGCCAAACGACGCACCATGGCAACCCTTCCGTTCCGCTACAGCTGCGCTATCACGCCCGTGACCAAGCTCGCGAAGTCCGCCTCGCGGGTTTTCGCCACGTCGAGAACCTCAGAACCCGTAGGGCTCGCCCCCTCGATGCCGCAGCCCATGTTCGACACGAGCGAGATGCCGAGCACCCGCATGCCCACATGCCGCGCGGCGATGACCTCCTCGCACACGCTCATGGCCACCGTGTCGGCGCCCCATAAGCGGAACATCCGGATCTCGGCCGGCGTCTCGAAGCTCGGGCCGAGCGCGCCCAGGTACACGCCCTCCTGCACGCGGATGCCGCGCTCCGCGGCCACGTCGTGGGCGATGGCGCGCAGTTCAGGGTCGAACGCGTCTTTCATGGAGAAGAAGCGGTCGGAAAGATTCGCCGGATCGGGAGCGGCGATGGGATTGCGGCCCGTGAAGTTGATCTGATCGCCCATGATGCAGAAGTCGCCCACTTCATAGTTCGGGTTGAGCGCACCGGCCGCGTTCGTGGTGATGAGCGTGCGCACGCCGAGGCGCTCCATGAGCCAGATCGGGTACGCCACCTCCTGCGCGTCGTTGCCCTCGTAACCGTGCAGACGGCCCTGCATGGCCAAAACGCACTTGCCGCCGAGCGTGCCGCATACGAAGCGGCCCACGTGCCCCTCGGCCGTGGACGTCTTCATGCGCGGGACTTCAACATAAGGGATGGACGCCGCATCGGCGATCTCGTCGGCGAGCGGGTTCAAACCCGAACCCAGCACCAGGCCGACCGTCGGCTCGCGGCCTTCCAGCCGTCTGCGCAGCACATAAGCCGACAGCGTGAGGTTGTCGTCGAGGATGTTGCGTTCGAGCATGGCGTGTCCTTTCTTCGTGACCCGCCGTCCATTATAGCGACAGCGCTAGCGCCTCCGAGGCGTATTTCACCAACAATAACCGAAGTCGAGCGGGAGGCCGATCGCCCGAAACGAAGGCGCGCATTCACGAAACCATCTTGCGGACCGTGAGCACGCGAGGACGTCCTGCGAGGTCGGAAACAATACGCGCTTGCTCGAAACCAGCCGCGCGAGCAAGGGACGCGGCCTCGTCGAGGCATGACTCGTGCAGCTCGAAGGCCGCACCACCTCCCGGCTTGAGCGCGCAGGCGCACCACGGCAGCAAACGGCGCAGCACGTCGAGCCCGTCCTCGCCTCCGTCGAGCGCAAGCGCAGGCTCGAAATCGGCCACTTCGCGCGGGATGGCGGCGAGGACGGAAGCGGGCACATAAGGAGGGTTCGATACAACGAGGTCGAACCTTCCGACAAGCGCCGGGTCGACGCCCTGGCCCAGGTCGCACTCCACAACCTCGACGCGCTCGTTCAACCCGAGCTCCGCAACGTTCTCGCACGCGAGCGCGACGGCCTCGGGTGAAAGGTCGGTGGCGACAACGCGCGTAAGCGGGTGCTCGTAGGCGATGGAGCAGGCGATGCAGCCGGAACCCGTGCACAGGTCCGCAACGAGCAGCGGCTCGGGCTCGGGCGCCTCGGCGGAAGGGGGGCCTGCGGTGCTGGCCTCCCCCGCCTCGCCCTCGGCGGCCGCCTCCGCCTCCTCGTCCTTCGCGCGCGGGCGCGGCGCGGGCGGCAGCAGGGCCAGAGCCTCGCTCACCAGGACCTCGGTCTCGAGGCGCGGGATGAGCACGCCGGGGCGCACCCGCACGGATATATGGCGGAAGCCCACCTCGCCGGTGATGTACTGCAGGGGCTCGCCCTGGCCGCGACGCGTCACGTAGCCGCGCAGCACGTCGCGCTCGTCCATCGACAGCGGCTGGTCGAGCCGCGTGTACAGCTCGATGCGCGAGAGCCCGCACGCCTCGGCCAGCAACCACTGCGCCGAGATGCGCGGGTTCTCGTCCCCCTTGCGCTCAAGGTACCCCACCGTCCAGTCGAGCGCGGCCTTGATGGTCCAGATATCGTTGTCCATTGCCGTTTCCCTCTCGAACCGCCAGCGCATACCGGCAGGCTCGCCATTCCCGTAAGCCATAATGCCTGCCCAGGTTTCGCCGCGCTTGGCCGAATATCTTGCAGGTGCCGAAACCACCTCGCCGAGGCTCCACTTTGAAGCGAGCCTTCGACTTTTCGCGCTCCGAAGTCACCGTTTTGGCCGCTCTGAAGCTCATTCCCGGATCGTCAGCCCGTCGCGCAACAATCCTTTTTGAAGAACGCCAGGTCGGGCGCATGGCGCTTCTCGCCATTTCCAGAGCTCGGGCGAAATCGCGGCCTCTCGCACGGCGAAAAAGCTTCACAGCGGTCAAAACGGTGACTTCGCCGCCCGGTTTGCCGCAGGCAGCCGAATTCGAGGGCTTCCCTCGCGCCTACACTGCGGCTTCCAGCTTCTGCGCGCGGTCGGCGGCCTGCAGGGCGGTGATCACGTCGCCCAGGCCGTCGCCCAAAAGCACGCCGTTGTAGGTGCCGTTGTAGCCGATGCGGTGGTCGGTCACGCGATCCTGCGGGCCGTTGTAGGTGCGGATCTTCTCAGAGCGGTCGCCCGAGCCAATCTGCGCGAGGCGCTCGGCCCCCTCGGCGGCCTGCTGCTCGGCGAGCATCTTCTCGTAGAGGCGTGCGCGGAGCACGGCCATGGCCGCGATCTTGTTCTGCAGCTGCGACTTCTGGTCCTGCGACTGCACCACCAGGCCGCTCGGCAGGTGCGTGATGCGCACGGCCGAGTCGGTGGTGTTGACGCACTGGCCGCCCGGGCCGCCGGCGCGGTACACGTCGATGCGCAAGTCGTTCTCGTTGATCTCCACCTCCACCTCGTCCGCCTCGGGCAGCACGGCCACGGTGGCCGTGGACGTGTGGATGCGCCCTTGGCTCTCGGTCTTGGGAACGCGCTGCACGCGGTGCACGCCGCTCTCGAACTTCATGACCGAGTACACGTGATCGCCCTTGACCTTGAACTGGATCTCCTTGAAGCCGCCGGCCTCGGAGGGCGACACGTCCATGGTCTCGGTCTTCCAGCCTTGCGCGCCCGCGAAGCGCTCGTACATCTTGTACAGGTCGCCCGCGAAGATGGCGGCCTCGTCGCCGCCGGCCGCCGCGCGGATCTCCACGATGATGTCCTTCTCGTCGGCGGGGTCCGCCGGGATGAGCATGAACTTGATGTCCTCCTCCAGCTGGGGCAGACGCGCCTCAATGCCGGCGATCTCCTCCTGCGCGAACTCCTTCATGTCCGCGTCGGCCAGCATCTCCTTGGCTGCGGCCAAGTCGTCGGAAGCCTGCACGTACTCGCGCGCCTTCGCCGCGAGCGGCCCTTGGCTCGCGTACTCCTTAGCCAACCGGTTGTACTCTTTCTGGTCGGCGAGGACGGCCGGGTCGCCCATACGGTCCTGCAGATCCTCGTAGGCCTGTATGATCTTCTCGAGCTTCTCTCGCATATCGGTCTCTTGCATGGTGTGTGCTGCCCTTCGCCACGTAGTATGGTAACCTCGACGCGCCCTCGCGCGCCGAGAGCGCCCGCCTCCGTGTGCGGAAGCGAGCTCCTCGCTGTAACCGGCTTATGATAGCAGATCGTGCCCTGTTTCGCACCTTGTCCTCGGCGTGATGTGAAACAGGGTGCGACGATTGTCGGCTGCGCCATCGAAAAGACGCCCGCATCCGAAGCCGACGGGGTCGCAAAGACGGCTCCCGACGAGCGGGACCCGGGAGCCCATCCGCACCGACAACGACGTCCCTCGGCCCCGAAGAGACGGTGCGCGGGCCTGGAGAGCACCTCGTGATCAGACGCGCGAGCGTCGCGGCATCGACCCCGTCGGACGCCGGCCCGCAAAGCCGCGCTAGATGGCCAGGTACTCGGCGGCCTCCTCGGCGCACAGCGCCCCGTCGGACACGGCGGTGACCACCTGGCGAAGAGCCTTCGTGCGCACGTCGCCCGCCGCGTAGACGCCGGGCACCTCGGTGGCGCCCGTCTCGTCGGCAACAATGTAGCCCGTCTCGTCGAGCGTGAGCGCGTCGTCCAAAAACTCGGTGTTCGGCTCGGTGCCTACCGCCACGAACAGGCCGCTCACGGCGATGTCGCGCTCCTCGCCCGTCTCGAGCATTTCGATGCGCACGCCCGCGAGCGCGCCCTCGTCGGCCACGAGCTTTCTGGGAACGGCGTTCCATACGAACTCGACGTTCGGAAGATCCTCGAGGCGCTTGTGGTAGATGGCCGTGGCACGCAGCTTGTCGCGTCGGTGCACGAGGTAGACCTTCTCGCAGATGCGCGACAGGTAGATGGCGTCGGCGGCGGCCGTGTTGCCGCCTCCCACCACCATGACCGACTTGCCGCGGAAGAAGCTGCCGTCGCAGGTGGCGCAGTACGATACGCCGCGGCCTTGCAGCTCCTCCTCAAGGTCGAGTCCCAGCTTGCGCGGACGCGCTCCCGTGGCGATGATCACGCTTTTGGCCCGATACTCGCCGAAAGCCGTCCTGAGCACCTTGGGATTCTGCGTGAAGTCGACGGAGGTCACCTCCTCCCCCACGTGGTTCACGCCGAAGCGGTCGGCGTGCTGCTTCATGGCGAAAGCCAGCTCGAAGCCGTTCGAGCCGTCCGGGAAGCCGGGGTAGTTCTCCATGTGCTCGGTCTGCGCGAGCTGGCCACCGGGGGCAATGCGCTCGAAGAGCACCGCCTCGAGGCCCGCGCGCGCAGCGTACAGCCCCGCCGTGAGCCCCGCCGGACCCGCCCCGATGACGGCGACGTCGATGACGCCGCCGGAACGCTCCTTGCACGCCGCGGATGTCTCGTTGGCCGTTTGCTTCTCGTTCATGACTCCTCCTGCGAATCGCATCGTTTTTTCGGATCAGTATAAGGGACGGCGCGAAATTGTCATCGAACCGGAAACACTATGCGTCAAATCTCCGGGCAGGCGGGCGAGTCGGCAAGCCAGCCAACCGAAGACGTGCGCCCAGCTTACAAGAAGGCCGCGCAAACGAGCCGAGAGCAGGACGAGGTCGTATGAATCGGAAGAGGAGAAGGCGCTGGACGGCCCTGGCAAAGCGGAGGGCGCAGACGCCCAGGCGGTCCAGCCCGTTCGGCAACCCGGTCCGACGAGGCCCGCACGAACGCCCTCGGAGCGAATCGCCCGGAGCGGAGGCGTCGGGAGGTTCGCCGGCCCAATCGCGAAGCCGCCCGGCACCTTGCATGAGGCCGTCCAAACCGAAACGAGGAGAATCCGGATCGCAACGCGCATCGATCCCGGCGCCTCACCTCGAAGGCCGGGGCTCGGCCGCGCGCAGAAAAGCGCGTTCGAGAATCGCAGCGAGGCTTTGGAAGGACGCCCCGCCGTCGCCGTCGCCGCTCTGATCGAAACGGACAGCCAGAGCCCCGCCCCGATCAAACCGAACAACTGTCACATATACACATCT
>NZ_NFJP01000010.1 GCF_002159915.1 Gordonibacter sp. An230 | reverse complement strand
AGCCGACGAGTCCGAAGGGGATGGAAATGCATCTTCCGTGCCTTCAGCGAACGCCTTTGAAGGGAAAACGCCCGTCGGCGGGGATGGGGAGGCGGCGGGATCCCCGTCCGATCCTCCGGACGCCCCGACCGCTGACGAGGAGGGGGGCGGCCCCTCCGGCGGATCCGCCCTCGCCCCCTAGGGACGGCTGGGTGGAGGTCGACGGGTGCGGTACTACTACGAGAGCGGCGAGCCCCTCGAGGGGCCGCTGTTCCTCGGGGCTCTTGGTACTGGCTCGACCCCGCGCGGGGCGGCGCCATGGCGACGGGCGTCGTCTGCATCGACGGCTCGTGGTACCGCTACGGCGCCGACGGCAGGATGGTCACCGGCTGGCACGCCGACGGCGGCCGGTCCTACTACTACGACCCGCTCGACGGCACCCTGACCTTCCGCAACCGCTGCGTGGACGGCTCGTGGTACTGGTTCGACCTGGCCGAAGGCTACATGTGGACCGGCCCGGCCTACATCGACGGGGCCTGGTACCGCTACGGCGCCGACGGCCGCATGCTGCACGGTAGGCAATGTATCGATGGGGCTTGGTATTTTTACGATCTTGTGGACGGCCATCTGTTTATGGATTCGGCGTACATCGACGGCGCTTGGTATTGGTACGACCTCATGGATGGGAAGATGAGGTTCGGATGGCTGGATATAGATGGAACCTACTATTATTACGATCGCCTCGATGGGCGGATGAGCCGCGGATGGAAGGTGATCGACGGGGATTCCTATTGGTTCGATGAGATATCGGGCCGGGGGACAATGCCCAGTATTATCGGTGGCTTTTAAGCGCGGCGCCGAGTTCTCCGGGAGTGCAGCTTTTCAATGGAGCCTCTTTAAGCGCGGAGGTTTTGTCGCGGCTCGAAGGAGTATCGAATGAGTTTTCTCGCTATGGGTACTCGTTGGGGTATCTCGTAATGGATATTCGCACGGGGAAAGGGGTATGCCGCAACGTGGATGATATGTTCTACAGCGCAAGCACGGTGAAGGCTCCCTACATGGCTTCGGTGTACAGCTATTCCCTAGGGGGCGATATGGGGCTATCGATCCATGGTATTCCACATGTTACAACACTGCTGTTTACTCCTCCAACTCCGACTATGGCGCGCTGCGTCGTGCGTTCGGCTCTTCTGGGTTTTCTGAATGGCTGCGCGCTGCGGGGCTTCTTCCGTGGACTCTCAGGCGTGGTATCCGTATTTTTCTCCGCGGGCATTGGGGAAGATGTGGTTGCAGATGTACTCTGATTTTTCGAAAGGAGAAATGGGGAATTCGCTCTCATCGCTTTTCTCTCATTCGGCAAACTCTGGGATATATGGCGCTTTGGGAGATCGCTACAGCGTCCGCTCGAAGCCGGGGTGGATCTTCGATGGTCCGCTGAGCGCCACTAACGATGCCGGTATCGTGTACTCCGATTCCGTCGATTACCTTATGGTGGTGCTGTCGACGGCTCCTGCTAAATTCGGTATGGTGAGAGATGCGGTGCGCTGTCTCAATGACGCTCATTCTGATATGATGCAGCGGTAGATTCGAGTTGGGATTGATCGGAGGCTTTGAGTGCGAAGGGGAAGAGGGTGAGGCGGAAAATGAAGGGTATCATACTTGCGGGCGGGTCGGGCACGCGGCTGTATCCGCTCACTACGGTGACGAGCAAGCAATTGCTGCCAGTTTACGACAAGCCGATGATCTATTATCCTCTGTCGGTGTTGATGATGGCGGGCATTCAAGATATTCTGGTCATTTCCACGCCGCAGGATCTCCCCAATTTTCAACGGCTTTTGAAAGACGGTTCCGACTACGGCATCAGGCTGTCCTATGCCGAGCAACCCTCTCCCGACGGCTTGGCCCAAGCGTTTCTCATCGGCGAGGAGTTCATTGCCGGCGATCCGTGCGCGCTCGTTTTGGGCGACAACATCTTCTATGGCAATGGGCTTGAAGGACATTTGAGACGTGCAGTGGCCGATGCCGAGAGCGCGGGCGGTGCGACGGTGTTCGGCTACCATGTGGACGATCCGGAGCGTTTCGGCGTGGTGGAGTTCGATGCGGACTTCAATGCCGTTTCCATCGAGGAAAAACCCAAGCATCCGAAGAGCAATTATGCGGTGACGGGGCTATACTTCTACGATTCTCGTGTATGCGACTTGGCGAAACGGGTGGAGCCTTCTGCGCGTGGTGAGTTGGAGATCACCGATCTCAACCGCCTGTATTTGGATGCGGGCGCGCTGAATGTGGTCACGTTGGGTCGCGGGTTCGCTTGGCTCGATACGGGCACTATGGAATCGCTGTTCGAGGCGTCGGAGTTCGTGCGTGCCGTCGAGCGCAGCCAGGGGCTCTCCGTTTCCGTGATCGAAGAGATCGCTTACAACAACGGATGGATCGACCGCGAGTGCTTGCTCGATGCGGCGATGCGCTATGGGAAATCGGCGTACGGGCAGCATCTGCGCAAGGTGGCCGAGGGTAAAATCGTTCCCACAAGGAACGGGAGTAACGCGTGAGGGTTTTGGTCGCAGGAAGCAAAGGCCAGCTGGGAAACGAGTTGAGGCGTTGCTTCGATTCGGGAGAGGCCGAAATAGGTCCTATTCCTCTCGTCTACGCCGATGCGGTGGTCGATTATGCCGATTGCGACGTGTTGGATATTTCCGATGAGGATGTTGTCGAGGCGTGGTTCGCGGCGCACTGCTCTTACGATCTTGTCATCAACGCCGCAGCGATGACGAACGTGGACGGCTGCGAGGCGGACGAGGCCGCGGCGTATCGCGTGAACGCCCATGGCGCAGAGCACCTCGCACGGGCATGTGCCGCATGCGGGGCGAAGCTCGTGCATGTGTCGACCGACTACGTGTTCGCCGGGGACGATTCCAGGTCGCGTATTGAAAGCGATGTCGTGCGGCCCATCAGCGCCTACGGACGGACGAAGTGGGCGGGCGAGGTGCTGGCGCAAGCGGCGTGCCCGCGCACCTTCGTGGTGCGCACTGCATGGCTGTACGGTTATGCGGGCAGGAACTTCGTCAAAACAATGTTGCACCTTGCACAGCGGGATGGCGCTATCTCTGTCGTGGCCGATCAGTACGGCAATCCCACATCGGCAAACGATTTGGCCTACGAGATACTGAAAATCGCCGCTACCGATGATTACGGAATCTACCACTGCACAAACAAGGGAACGTGCAGTTGGTTCGATTTTGCCGTTGCGGCGGTGGAGGGAGTTGGCATTGCTTGCGAGAAAACGCCTCTCACTTCCCAAGAGTACAAAGCTCGTTTCCCCCGTTCGGCCAATCGCCCCGCCTATTCCAGCCTGGAGAATCGCCATCTGACGCTTACCATCGGCGACGAGATGCGTCCTTGGCAAGAGGCGCTCGCAATGTATTTGAGTAGGCTTTCCGAACAAGGAGGCTAAAGGTTTATGCAGGGAATTCAGGGAAAGGCGCCGAGGCGCATCATCGTGACTGGAGGTGCCGGATTCATCGGCAGCAATTTCGTGCATTGGGTGATCGAGCATCAGCCCGATGTGCGTGTGACGGTGCTTGACAAGCTCACCTATGCGGGCAATCGCGAGAACCTTTCGGGCATTCCAAGGGACCGAATGGCGTTCGTGCAGGGGGACATTTGCGACGCGGATCTTCTTGAAGAGCTGTTCTCCCAAGCGGATGCCGTGGTGCATTTCGCCGCTGAGTCCCACAATGACAACTCCATCGCCGATCCGGAACCTTTCATCCGCACCAACGTCGAGGGGACGTACCGGCTTTTGGAGGCCGCTCGAAAGCATGATGTCCGTTTCCACCACATTTCGACCGACGAGGTGTACGGCGATTTGGCCCTCGACGATCCGGCGCGCTTCACCGAGGAGACGCCCTATCGGCCCTCGAGCCCCTACAGTTCCACCAAGGCGGCATCCGACATGCTCGTGCGCGCGTGGCACCGCACCTACGGCGTGCGCGCCACCATATCGAACTGCTCGAACAACTACGGCCCCCGGCAGCATATCGAGAAGTTCATCCCGCGCCAGATAACGAACATCCTTTGCGGCATCCGTCCGAAGCTCTACGGGGACGGGTTGAACGTGCGCGATTGGATCCACGCCGAGGATCATTCTTCGGCGGTGTGGGCCATCCTCTCCCGCGGGCGTTTGGGGGAAACCTATCTCATCGGGGCCGATGGGGAGCGAAGCAACGGAGAGGTGCTCCGTGCGATCTTGGAGGGCATGGGGAAGGCCCCCGACGATTTCGATTGGGTGCGCGACAGGCCGGGGCACGACCGCCGCTACGCCATCGATTCGACGAAGCTCCGGCGAGAGCTGGGGTGGCGCCCGTGCCACACCGATTTCGCGGAGGGTCTTGCGTCCACCATCGCCTGGTATCGCGAAAACGGGGCTTGGTGGATGGCGGCGAAGGAGGCCGTCGAGGCGAAATACGCGAGGCAGGGGCAATAGGGGTGTCGTTGCTCGCCCATCGATTATTGTCTACAGCAGTTCGCCGCGAAGGCAGGACGGTAAAATAGAGCAAGTTCAGGTTTTCAGGAGCCTCGCTCGAATGGAGGAGATGCATGGATTCGACCAAAGCGTTCGGTAACTTCATATTTACGGAAACCTCTATCGATGGCGTTGTGGTTGTCGATGCGAAACCATATGATGACGAGCGCGGCTATTTTATGGAGACATACAAGAAATCCGATTTCGTCGCCGGTGGGATTGCTTGCGATTTCGTGCAGGATAATCAGTCTTTCAGCGTGAAGGGCGTGCTACGTGGATTGCATTTTCAAATAGAGCATCCGCAGGCGAAGCTTGTCCGCGTGGCGCTGGGGGAGGTGTTTGACGTTGCTGTCGATCTGAGGCCGGGCAGTCCGACCTACGGCAAATGGGAAGGTGCGGTGCTTTCAGCGGAGAACCATCGGCAGTTCTTCATCCCGCGTGGATTTGCTCATGGTATCCTGGTTCTCTCCGATGTCGCAGAAGTCTGCTATAAATGCGATGATGTGTATCACCCTTGCGACGAGGGGGGGCTTTTGTGGAATGATCCCGATATCGGCATCGTGTGGCCCGCTTTGCAAGGAGACGTGGAATTTGATGCCGAGAAAATCATTCTGAGTCGAAAAGATAGCGGTCACCCCCTGCTCAAAACGCTGAATCGCTGATCGGCGGCAGAGGAGCTTCTCGAATATGTGGATGATGTTTTTCCTTGTGGTGATAGCGGGGGCATTGGCGGTATATGCGCCGGGGTATTTGCTTTTGCGTGCTTTTCGCGTGGGGCATCTGGCTGCGTTGGCAAGTGCTCCGCTGGTGTCTTTGGTGGGGTTTAACATCCTGACGCTTGCATATGCGCAAATGGGCGTTCGCTGCTCATGGTTGTCCCTCGCGGGGTTGGGCATTGTGCTGGCTCTCGTTATGCTGTTGGTTTCGCATACGGTCTCGCATAAACGCGACTGCGGATGTTCTTTCGGTCTTGGTCGGCGGAGCGTGGTGGTCGCCGGTCGGTCCCGTTGCCACTTCGATGGTTTTTGCATGACGGCTTATGCGGTTTTCGGATGCTTCGTCACGGTCTATGTGCTGCTTTCCAATTTGGAGGATCCTTCTTCCTTTGTGCAGGAGTTCGATAACATCCACCATCTCGGCGTGGTGAAAAACTACCTCGAATCGGGCGACTGGTCACCGTTCGCGGGTACTCTGTACGGCGATGCCGCCGCAAGTCCGTTCGTATCGGATAGCGGAAGCTTCTATCCCTCGTCATGGCTCATGGTGGCTGCGCTTGCCGCCGATGCCGTAGGGGCTTCTGCTGCATTGGGGGAGAACGCGGCTAATTTCTTATTCGTGGCAATAGTATTCCCTGTGTCTCTGTGCGCTTTGATGTGCCGCCTGTTTACGCAAAGACCTGCTGCTGTTCTTTGCGGCATTCCATGCGCGCTTGCGTTCTCGGCGTTTCCTTGGCGATTATTGCTTTTCGGCCCCCTCTATCCCAATCTTGCTGCATATGCTCTTGTGCCGATAGTCATTTTTCTGTTCATGTCGATTTTATCAACGGGGGAAAGCCGCTCTGTTCGTATTGGTGCCGCTTCGCTTACGGCGGTAGGCGTGCTGTCTTTGGTGCTCATGCAGCCTAATGCTGTGTTCGTGGCGGCGGTTGCCCTTGTGCCCTTCTGCATGTATCGCGCTGCCAAGGCGACGGGATCCGCTTGGGCGGATAAGAGGGGCAAGCTTTTTGCTCAAGCAGCTGCGGCGCTGGGTTTTTTTGCATTTTCAGCATTTGCGTGGATCGTCTGTTTGCATTTACCGTTTTTCGAAAGCGTGCTGGCGGAGTGGTGGCCGGCTTACACCTCGAAGCCGCAGGCATTCGTCGATGCCCTCACCTTGTCGTTTGGTGCCAACGTGCCGCAGTTCGTGCTGATGGCGCTTGTTCTTTTGGGGGCGGTGCGCACGCTGTTTCATCGAGAATACGGATGGTTGACATGTTCGTATGCCTTGCTTTGCTTTATGTTCTGCCTTGATGCGTCAAGCGAGTTGCCGTTGAAGTTGTGGCTCACCGGGTTCTGGTATACCGATAAATTCCGTATCGCTGCCGCTGCCGTTCTCTGCGCGATTCCTTTGGCCAGTTTCGGCTTGAGTGCGCTTTGCGAGGGAGCGTATCGATTGGCACGTCGGCGGGGGGGCGCAAGCGATGGCATGGCGGCATCTGCCGCTGCGGTTTTTGTGGCAGGGGCATTCGTCCTTGCAAATTTTCTCCCCAGTTTTTTATTGGCCGACGGCGGAATGGCGGTAACCCCTTTTGGAAATATTCGATCTCAGGTGGAGCGAGCGAATTCCACTGCTCCCCCTATTGCATACAACGAGGATGAACGTGCGTTCGTCGATCAAGTGAAGCAGATCGTTCCGACGGGGGAGATGGTGCTGAATCAACCGCATGATGGCAGCGCGTTCGCCTATTCGGTGGACGATTTGGATGTGTACTACCGTTATGCGCGAGGTTACGAAGGGGATGACGAGCGCCCCGAGAGTAAGGTGATCCGTGAGCGCTTATGCGATATCTCCTTTGATGTCGAGGTACGGAATGCGGTGGATGAGGCGGGGGTTGAATATGTGCTTCTGCTCGATTACGGAAAAGAAGAGGGCATCGAGCCGTTTCTTTTCACGTATAATCATGGTCTTATATGGGAGGGGTTTCTGGGCATCGACGATGAAACGCCCGGCTTCGAGGTGGTTTTGTCTGAGGGTGATATGAGGCTTTACCGCATAGTGGCCTAAAGGGGCAGGTCGCAAGGTGCTAAGGAGCTTGCTGTGTTTAATGGGGAGAGACGTGAATGCGCGAATACGATGATGATACCCTGAGGCATGTTCAAGAATGCGAGCTTATCATTCTCGATGACTTTCTTGCCATTTGCGAAAGGCATGGCCTGATGTATTTCGTGGTGGGTGGTTCGCTTCTAGGGGCCGTGCGCCACAAGGGCTTCATTCCGTGGGATGATGATATTGATATAGCCTTGCCACGCAAAGATCTCGCTAAGTTGGTTGAAGTGGTCAAGTGCGATTACGCCGATAAATACGACATCATCAATGCGGGGGAGAATATCGACTATCCTCTAGCTACCACGCGTATGATGTTGAAAGGAACGCAGTTTTGCGAGGAGGCCCTTAAAGGCATTCCTTGCAACTTGGGGATATTCTTAGATTTGTACTCCTACGACCCCGTCTCTGATGACGAGAAGGCCTATCGCAAGCAGGCTTGGGATGCGTGGTGGTGGTCGCACGTGCGCCTCCTTTTGAGTATTCCTCGGCCCGTGCTGCCGTTTCATGGTGTGGCGCGCCAGGCGGGCCTCATCTGCTGCCAAGCTGCCTCAAAGGCATTTCGTCTTATGGGGATCACAAGCGAGGGCGCGTATGCTAGGGAAGAGGAGGCGCGCGGGAGGTACGAGGATGAGCCCACTGGCCATATCGCCTATCTCTGCGATGCCGATCGGTTTTCGGCCACTGTGGCATGGGGCGATCTGATGCCTTTGGAGGCTATGGAGTTCGAGGGCCGCCAGATCAGGGTTCAAGCGAACTGGCACGATTATCTTACGGGTTTGTACGGCGATTACATGCAGTTACCCCCCCCTGAGAAGCGGAAGAACCATTTCCCCGAACGGCTTGACTTCGGCCCGTATTAAGGCGTTTCTATTCTCTATTGCTCTTTTGGCCCTTCGCATAAACTTTGTTGATGAGTTTCGCTAACGGGATGGGCCAAAACTGCTGCAGCATTCTCAAATCCTCCCCTTCACGGCCCTCGTCCTCGATGATCCGGGTGGTTTCGGAGCCTTCGTGGATACGGTGGTGCATGAGGATATGCGGGTTGTAGAGGAATTCTCCTTCCTCGCGGGCGAGCTCTGCCCAGGTTTGCCAATCGAGGTTCGATTTGAACTCGCTTTTGAATAACGGCGTATGTATCCGCGAGGCGATAAGCGTGACCGAAGGGCAGCAAATGGGCGATCCCAGAGAGAGGATACGCCGCCGTGTGAATACGCTTGGACGGTTGCGCTGCTTTTTCAGGGGTGAGAGCATCGCCCGCTTGATGCGTAAAAGCCTATTCTCGTCCACCCGCTTGCCGTTGCGCAATTCGCCGTAATTCGTGAAGTAGAGCAAGGGATTTCGAGAGCTGTTTGCCATCTCCAGCATTTCCTCGAGATAGGCGGGTTCGTAGGTGTCGTCTTGGTGGGCGATGGTGATGAGGGGGGTTTTAGCTACGGAGAGGGCATGGTTCCAATCGGCTGCAATGCCGCCGCCTGGTTTTCCCGGGATGCAGGGGATGGCGTATTGATCGCAGAGCGCTTTGATATGGGGGTTCGGAGTGGAGGTCGCCAATAGGACGGTAGCTTTTCTCGTTTGGGCTTTTAGCGAGGTTATGCACTCTTCCAAAAACGGGCTTTCCCCGTAGGCGCATATAACGAATGCGTGGTCGGTGGGTTTGAACATGATACTAACTTCCTGTATTTTCTCTTCTCCGCTTCTGACGGGAACGAAGTAACGGTATCGTATTGTTGGTATGAGCGCAAGGTGGAGGGCTGGATGGCTTATAAGGAATACGATGATCCTGCCGAGCTTCGACGGCTTCAGGTAGCTTCTGCGGAGATACTCAAAGAATTCGACCGCGTGTGCGCCAAGCTGGGCATTCAATATTTCGTATATGCGGGCACTGCGCTTGGTGCCGTCCGGCATGGGGGATTTATCCCGTGGGATGACGATATCGACGTGGCTTTGCTTCGCGCCGATTACGAGCGCTTCCTTGCGGAGGCTCCGGCCGAGGTGGGGGAGCGTTTCGAGGTGGTGGATCCGCGTACGACCCCCCATTTTCCTGCTTGCAATGCGAATTTGGCCCTTGCAAATACGGTGTGCGTACCCGAAGAGTTTGCGGGCTGCCCCTGCCGCTACAAGATCAGCATCGGCATCTATGCTCTTGACGACATGGTGGATGACCCGTTGCTGTTCAGGCGGCAATGCCGAAGCACTTGGCTATGGGGCCGCCTTGCCTTCCTGAGGGCTACACCTACGCCGTACCTTGCCGAAACCGGATGGAAGCGCGTGGTGGTATTAGCTGCTTGTCGCATCGCTCATACGCTTATGAAGCTGCTGGGCGTGTCTTCCCAGCGGATTTATGGAAAATGGGAGCGCGCGGCGCGGCGTTATGAAGGCTGCGGAAGCGGGCGCGTTGCCGATTTCACCGATCGCAATCCAGGTGATTGGTCGATGTCCCTGACGGAGATCGCTCCCACGAAAAGCATTATGTTCGAGGGCTTTTTGGTGCAGACCGCATGCGAGGATGGTGTCTTGCTGAGTCGCCAATACGGCGATTATCTGGAAATACCTCCAGTCGAACAGCGGAAGAACCATCGTCCATGCGTGCTTGAGTTCGAACCGGAGCAGTAGGGGTACCTGTTCGATGGCCGTTTCCCGCCAAGTGAAGAACGACTACTTGTGGAACACCCTTGGCAGCACGATGAACGCTGCATCGAGTGTTATTTTGCTTATGCTGGTGACGCAATGCCTCGGGGCTTACGAGGGCGGCGTGTTCGCTTTGGCGTTTGCCGTGGCCCAGCAGTTCCAAGTGCTGGGGCAGTACGAGATGCGTCCCTACCAGGCCACCGATGTCTCTGGCAAGTTCCCCTTCGGCGTGTACTATGCCTCCCGTATCGTCACTTGTGTCCTCATGCTTGTTGGCGCGGCGACCTATGCCGCGTATTCGAATGGGATCGGCCCTGATTTTCTGCTGCTCGTGCTTGTTGCGGTTATGCGCTGCTTCGATGCGTTTGAGGATGTGTATCATGGAATGCTCCAGCAAAAGGGGAGGCTTGATCTTGCGGGGAGGGCTTTTTTCGGCCGCGTGTTGGCGACGGTCCTCTCCTTTGCCGCAGCGCTCATTATTTCTCGGGATATCGCCGCAGCCTGCATCTTTTCCATCGCGGTGTCGTTCGTTGTGCTTGCGGTGTTGAATGTTCCGGTGGCGCGCCGTTTCGAAAAGCTGCGCCCCTGTTTTGATTTCGGACAGCTCAAGCAGCTGCTCGTCACCTGCTTCCCGCTTTTCTTGGCGGCGTTTTTGCTCATGTACCTTGTGAATGCGCCGCGTTACGGCATCGAGGAGTTCCTCTCCAAGGAGTATCAGACCTATTACGCCTCGCTGTTCATGCCAGCCATGGTCATCAATTTGCTGAGCGGGTTCATATTCAAGCCCCTGTTGACCACCATGGCGAGATGTTGGGAGGGGCGGCGGTGGGGCCAGTTCCGCTCGATCTTGATGAAGGGATTGCTGGTCGTCGCGGGAACCACGGCGTTTGCGCTTTTGGTCGGCTGGCTCGTGGGCATCCCCGTCCTCTCGTTTTTCTACGGGGTTGATTTATCGGCGTTTCGGGCCGAATTGCTGGTTTTGCTCGTGGGCGGCGGCTTCAACGCGGCGAGCGTCATTCTGTATTATGGGCTTGTCACCATGAGGCGGCAGAAGCTTATGCTTGTCGGCTATGTAGTCGTTTCCGTTCTGGTGCTTGCATTCTCTCGTTTTTCGATTGCGACATTGGGCATTATGGGCGCAGCGCTGCTCTACGACGGGGCTATGGCGCTGCTCGTGGTGCTGTTCGCCGTATTCAATGCCGCGACTATGCGTCGCGCTTAAACACGGTTTCCCGTTCCTTTCCTCCATCCGGGGCCTTTTCCGACGATGCGGTGCTGTCGCTTTTCAAGAGGGCGAGTGCTTGGGAAAGCTCCTGAACGCGCATCTCCAGTTTCGAGATGCGCAAGCTCGAGGAGAATTGTTTGACGATGAGGATGAAGATGAAGAACAGGAAAATGAAGTTGATCGGCGAGTAGATGCCGATTAGGGAAGCGAAGAATCCGGCGATGTCGGGGAAGATACTGAGCAAAACGATAAGGAGGCAAAGGCCGAGCCAGAAGATGGAATCCTCCACTTTCGCGCGGGAGCTGGCGACTTTTCGCAGGATGATCGCGGCGAGGATGATGGAGGCGGTGATGAGGATGATTTGGAACAGTAAGGTCATCGGGGGCCTCCTACTTTTTGAAGGGTTGGATGCATACGATGGAGATAGCCATGCGGAGCATATAGCGGATAGCTGCTTTGGCATCGAGATAGCTCGACCCCGCCGTGCGCTCCCTCATGGCGACGGGCACTTCGATAACGGAGGCCTTCTTTCTTTTGATGAGGTATGACACCGTGTCGGGTTCGGGCCCGCAGTTCATATCGGCGGCAAACGTCTTAATGGCGAGCGGCCCGAATAGTCGCATTCCCGATGTGGGATCCTTTATATGCGTGCCTGTGGTGGCCCGTATCGCCGCGGTGATGAACGTGCTTCCCACCATGCGCAGCGACAGCGGTTTTTTCTGCGTGAGGAAACGAGAGCCGATCACGATGTCGTGATCGCACGCTTTGGACAACAGGGAAGATAGATAGCGTGGATCGTGCTGGCCGTCGGCGTCAAACTGCACGACGTATCTGTAGTTGTGCGCGAATGCGAATTTGATGCCCGCTTGGAATGCTCCGGCCAAACCGATGTTGACGGGCAGATCGAGATAGGAAAAGCCGCGTTGCTGGCAAATGCTTCGCGTTTTGTCGGAGGAGCCGTCGTTGACGATGAGGTAATGGCAGGCTGGAAATACTGAAAGCAGTTCATCTATGGTGCTTTCGAGGGATTCCTCCTCGTTGTAAGCCGGTATGATGATGAGCGTGCGGCCGACCAAGTCGGTGAAGACGGGGCTGTTGCGAAATTGCGTAGCAGCATCCCGAGTGCGTTTCGTCATGGATGTCCCCGAAGTTCCTCTTACTTGCAAATGACGGTTGTCTTTATTGACTTATAGGGTACCACGAAAAATGGCGAAACGTCGATTTTCAAAGGGCATCAGCGGTTTTTAAAGCGTTCATTTATAAATATCTTTGAAAATTTATGAACACCTATGTTATTGTGCAAAGAACAAAAATGCTAGTGGAGTTGCTTTGCGGAGGGGCGAGTATTTCTGATGGGTCTTACACTGCTGCGGCCTCTGTTTCAAGGAATGGAAAAATGGTAGCGAAGAACGGGCTGGGTAAAAGAGAATTCGAGATTCTTTCGGCCCTGAGGAAGGGTGTTGCGGGTTCCCAGCGCGCTTTGGCAAAAGCTGCGGGGATGTCGTTGGGGAAGACGAACGCGGCGTATCGGAGGCTTGTTGAGCGAAAGCTCGCAGAGGGCTTTTCCCTTACTCCGGCTGGCTACGATGCTCTTTTACCCTACAAGGTCGATAACGCCGTCATTCTTGCGGCCGGGCTTTCGTCGCGCTTTGCTCCCATTTCTTATGAGAAGCCCAAGGGGCTTATGGTGGTGCGCGGCGAGGTGCTGATAGAGCGGCAGATCCGTCAGCTGCGAGAGGCGGGCATCGACGACATCGTCGTGGTGGTGGGGTACAAGAAGGAGTACTTCTTCTATCTGGAGGAGAAGTTCGGCGTTTCCCTCGTCGTGAACGACGAGTACGCTTCGCGCAACAATCACAGTTCGCTCGTGCGTGTTCGCGAGCGCCTGGGCAACACCTACATCTGCTCGTCGGACGACTACTTCACCGAGAACGTGTTCGAGCCGTACGTGTACGAAGCGTACTACGCTTCCGTGTTCCACGAGGGTCCCACCGACGAATGGTGCCTCGCCACGGGGCCGGGAGGTCGCATCGTGCGAGTGAGCGTTGGCGGGTGCGACGCTCCCATCATGCTGGGCCATGTGTACTTCGACCGTTCGTTCTCGAATCGCTTCGCACGGATATTGGAAGACGAATACGACCTTCCGCAGACGGCTGACAAGCTGTGGGAGGAGCTGTTCGTCGACCACATCAAGGAACTGCGCATGGTTGCGCGAGAATACGATCAGGGGGTTATCTGGGAGTTCGACTCGCTCGATGATGCGCGCGCATTCGACCCCGAGTTCATCGTGAACGTCGATTCGGAGGCGCTTGACAACATCGTGAGCGTGCTGGAGTGCGAGCGGTCCGACATCGCGGACTTCGTGCCCATCAAGCAGGGTATCACGAACCTCTCGTGCCGGTTCCGCGTGGGCGGCCAACGTTATGTATACCGTCATCCCGGAGTGGGCACTGAGCAGCTTATCGATCGCGAATACGAGGAGCGTGCGAACAGCATAGCCCGCGACTTGGGCCTGGACGATACGTTCGTCCATGAAGATCCCGCTCGCGGCTGGAAGATATCTCGCTACATAGAGCAGTGCCGCACGCTTGACGTGCATGATCTCGGCGACATACGGTGCGCCATGGAGGCGCTGCGGCGGCTGCACGATTCGGGACGCGCCATCGACCACGGCTTCGACTTCTACGAGGAAGGCGTGAGGTACTGCGGTTTGCTGGGAAGCGAACGGTGCGAAGCCGTCCCCGGCTTCGCCGACATGCGCCGCCGCGTCGACGCGCTTCGCGATGCGTTCTTGCAAGACGGGGCTCCGCGCTGCCTGTGCCACAACGACTTCTTCCATCTGAACATGCTGTTCGATGCGGACGGCACGTTCTCGCTCATCGACTGGGAGTACGCGGGCATGGCCGACTACTCCCAGGACTTCGGCACGTTCGTGGTGTGCTCGGAGATGGACGAGGCGTTGGCCGACGCCGCCTTGGAGCTGTACTTCGGCCGGAAGCCCACGTTCGAGGAGCGGCGCCACAACTTCGCGTCGGTGGCGTTCGCGGGATGGTGCTGGTACGTGTGGTCGCTGTTCAAGGAAGCGCAAGGGGAGTTCGTGGGCGAGCCGTTCTACGTGTACTACCGCTACGCCAAAGAGTACGTCGGAAAAGCGTCGGAACTGTACGGCCTCGCGTAGCGCGTTGCGTTGCGGCAGGGGCGGTCGAGAAAGGCGGAGGATATGAGGTTCGGATTGCTGGGCGGCATGCTGTGGGGTTTGGACACGGTCATTCTGGGGATCGGTCTTGCGATGGCTCCTTACGTGGGCACGGCCGAGGCGCTGGCGTTCGCCTCCATCGCCGGCAGCTTTTTGCACGACGCGTTCTGCGCCATCTGGCTGTTCGGCTACATGGGCGTGCGCGGGCGGTTGAAGGACACGGTGGCGGCGCTCAAGACGCGGCACGGCAAGTTCATCATGCTGGGAGCGCTTCTGGGCGGCCCGGTGGGCATGACGGGCTACGTCATCGCCATCAGCAACATCGGCGCGGGCTACACCGCCATCATATCGGCGTTCTATCCGGCGGTGGGGGCGCTTTTGGCGGTGTTCGTGCTGAAGGAGAGGATGCGCGCGCGCCAGTTCGCAGCGCTGTTCGCCGCCATCGCCGGTGTGATGGTGATGGGGTACGTCACCTCGGGATCCTCCGAGGCCGTGAACGCGCCGCTGGGCCTTGCGGGGGCGCTTCTGTGCGTGCTGGGCTGGGGGTCCGAGGCGGTCATCGTGGCGTACGGCATGCGCGACGACGCGGTGGACAACGAAACCGCCATCCAGATCCGCGAGACCACGTCGGCTTTGGTGTACGGCATCTGCGTCCTGCCGCTGTTCGGCGCATGGGGGTTCACCGTGCAGGCGGCGCCGAGTTTGGCGACGGGCGTGATTGCCTTGGCCGGTTTGGCGGGTGCGTCATCGTACGTGTTCTACTACAAGGGCATCCAGCGCATCGGCGCCGCGCGCGGCATGGCGCTCAACATCACCTACTCGGCGTGGGCGGTGGTGTTCGGGCTGATCTTGCTTGGCACCGTTCCGAATGCGGTGAGCGTCGTCTGCTGCGTGGTCATCATGGCGGGCACGGTGCTGGCCGCCTGCGACTGGGACGAGCTTTTGGGCAAGCGCGGCAATGCGGGAAAAAGAGAGGAGGATGGAGGGGCGAAGGGGGCCGTCGGGTAGATCGCATCGCGACGGCGCCTTTCGCCCCTCACTTCTCGGCGTCCTCCACGAACACACCTTCTTGCTTGAACACGGTGGCGAACGTCTTGAAGAACACCTTGGCGTCCAGCGCGAACGACATGTTGCGCACGTAGAACACGTCGAGCGCCAGCCGATCATGCCATGGCAGCGAGTTGCGGCCGTACACGGCGGCGTAGCCGGTGATGCCGGGCTTCACCGCGAGCTTGAGGCCCTCGTCGCCTTGGTAGAGCTCCGTCTCGCGGCGCAGGTCGGGGCGCGGCCCCACCACGCTCATGTCCCCTTTGAGCACGTTGAGGAACTGGGGCATCTCGTCGAGCGACGTCTTGCGCATGAACGCCCCCACGCGCGTCATGCGCGGGTCGTCGGCCCCGTTGTAGGTGGAGCCGTCCTCCATCACAAGATCGGGGGCGTTCACCTTCATGGAGCGCAGCTTGTACATCTTGAAGTCGCGCCCGTCCTTGCCCACGCGCGGCGCGTTGTAGAACACGGGCCCCTTGTCCTCGAAGTGGATGAACGGCGCCAGCACGGCGATGACCAGCAGCACGATCGGCAGCGCCACGATGCCGACGGCGAGGTCGCAGGCTCGCTTTCCAAACCGCTCGTACATCAGCTCGCGCCCTTCGCCTCGAGCGCGGCGTACGCGCGTCCGAGCGACGCTGCGACGCGGTCGACGTCGTCGTCGGAAAGCAGCGTGTGCAAAGGCAGCGTGATCTCGTTTTCGAACTGGGCCAGCGCGTTCGGGAAATCCTCGATGCAAAATCCGAGGTCGCGATAGGCCGAAAGCAGCGGCAGGGGCTTGTAATGGACGTTCGTCGCGATGCCGTCCTCGGCCATGCGCTCGATGAGGCCGTCGCGAAACGCCCTGCTTTTGCCGAGCAGCCTCACGAGCATGAGATGCCCACTGGAAGCGAAACCCTCTCCATAGTGGCGAAGGATGTCCAACTCGATCCCGAGGGATTTAAGCGCGCGCTCGTAGCGTTCGACGAGCGCGCGGCGTCGTGCGAGGAGCTCGGGGTAGCGGCGCAGCTGCGCAAGGCCGAGCGCTGCTTGCACGTCGGTCATGTTGCACTTCCAGCCGGGGAAGGCGATGTCGTACTCCCATGCCCCGGCGCGTGTTTTCGAGAGCGCGTCTTTGGTCTGCCCGTGCAGCGACATGAGCATGAGCCGGTCGTACAGCGCATCGGAATCGAACGCGCCCGCGCGCCACGCGAGGGCGCCGCCTTCGGCCGTGGTGAGGTTCTTCACGGCATGGAACGAGAACGCGGTGAAGTCGGCGGCCGTTCCCGACGGCATGCCGCAGCGCACGGCGCCGAGCGAATGCGCCGCGTCGGCCAGTACGACCACGCGGTCGAAGGCGCTCTGCAGATCGGACGCCGGCCTCCACAGGCCGCGCGCGCGGTCGAGGGCGGCGTAGAGCCGGTCGTAGTCGACCATGCGGCCGGCGACATCGACCGGGATGACGGCGCGCGTCCGCTCGGTGACGAGGGAGGGCAGGGCGTTATAGTCCATCTCGTACGATCCGCGGGCGGTGTCGCACAGCACGGGCGTGGCACCCACATGGCAGATGACCGAGCAAGAGGCCGTGTAGGTGTAGGCGCTCGTGATCACCTCGTCGCCGTGGCCGATGCCGAGCGCTCGCAGGGCGCATTCGAGGGCGGCCGTCGCCGAAGAGAACGTCGCAACGCGATCCGACGTCGTGAACGCCTCCAGCTCCCGCTCGAACCTCTTCGTTTTCGGGCCGGTGGTGATCCAGCCGCTTTTCAGGGAGTCCACCACCTCGTCGATCTCGGCCTGCGTGATGTCGGGCGGAGAGAATGAGATGCGTCGTTTGTCGGTCACGTGTCGCTCCTCGTGTCGCGTTTCGTCGAAATACCTATTTTGGCGCGCCCGTGTCGATTTGACGAGGGCGTACGGCGGGAATCATAGCAACGTGCGCAGCAAATCCACGATTGCCCGGTACGAATGCGGCTGGTCGAACTCCCTTTCGGCCACTGATCGGGCCTTCGCCCCCATGATCTTCCTTGTCGACGAGCGGTCCGCCAAGCTGGCGAGGGCGTCGGCGAGCGCGCGCGGATCCTCAGCGGGCACGTTGACGCCGAAGCCCTCGGAGTCGACCTTTTCCCGGAACTCGGGGCTCGAGCCTGTGTTGACCATCGGCTTGCCGCTGGCGAGGTAGTCTCCGATCTTCGTGACGATGCTTTGGGCGGCGGATTTGACGAGGGAGTTTACGGTGATGTCGGATGCGCACAGGTATGCCGCCATGAGGTCGTAGGAGGCGTATCCGAGGAAGTCGACCGGGGCGCGCAGCTCTTCGGCGAGCCGTTCGAGCCGTTCGCGATCGGGTCCGTCGCCGAGGATCTTCACGCGCATCGAAGGTTTTCTCGGGGAGCTTTCGGGCATGCGCTCGCGCTCGATCAGCGCCGCGGCTTCGATGAGCGTCGCCAGATCGTAGCTGGCTCCGAGCGTTCCAGCGTAGATGGCCCACACCTCGCCTTCCGGTTTGACGATCCGGCCCGCGTTTCTTCGGGCCCCCTCGTCGAAGGTGGACACGTCGTTTCCCACGTAGACGGTGATATGCGGGTAGGGATGCTCGCGATCCTTCGCCGGTCGGGCGGCGTACTCGTCGGATGTGCCGACCGCTGCCGAGAGCAGCTGGTAGACGCGTCGGGCGTCGCGTGCGAACGGGTAGAACACCACATCGCTCAGCACGGGAATGTCGACGACCATGCGCATGGCTTCGGGCCACAGGTCGTTGATGTCGGCGACGAACGGCACGCCGTGCGCAGCCGCCGCCTCGGCGCAGACGCGGGCGACGTCGTTCGGCGGGATCTCGGCGTAGATGAGGTCGTACGAGCCGGATTCGTGCTCGAAATGCGCGCGAAGGTTTCTCGCGGCCACGCGATGGCTGCGGATCCGCTGCAGATCGAGGTTCTTCGCATACCCTGGCTCTTCGACGAACACGACCCGGTAGGGAAGGCCGCGATAGCATGCCTTCGAGCGGTCGCGCTGCGCCTTCTCCCAATGTTGGAACGACGAGGTGATGAGGTCGACCTCGAACCCTTCGCGCACGAGCAGCTCGGAGAGGAACCGAAACCGTGTGTATCCTTTCGTCTCGTCGCCCAGCTTCACGCCCATCGTGACGACGGCGATGCGGTGCTTGCCGGTGTATTTCGCTCGGGAGGCTTCCATAACCGAGCATTATAGCAAGTGCGCTGCGGTTTGGCCTTCTCGTTGCAGGCTTTCGGATGGCTTTCGAGCGGCTTTTGGGCGGGCTTCACCCTCTCAACTGGTTCAACGTCCTTATGACGGCGTCGTAGGCGGCGCGGGCGTCTGGCAGGATGCGCTCGGCGGCACCGAGGTCGCTCGCGCGCAGCGCGTCGCACAGGCGGCAGGATTGGTCGTAGAGGCGCCGCAGCGACAGATTGCCCGCGACGCCTTTGAGCGAGTGGGCGGCGCGGTAGGCGGCTTGCGCGTCCTCGTTGGAAAGCGCCTGCTCAAGCTCTGCAAAATGGGGGTCGTCGAGGAATTTGAGGGCGAGCCGCTCGTAGAGCGCCTCGTTTCCGCAGAAGCGCTCCATGGCCTCGCGGTGGTCGATGCCGCCTTCGCGCAAAAGCTCGGTGCGGTCGGTGTGGTCGAGGGTCATGTCGGTCCCTTCTCGCGCGTTGTCTCGGGCGTGCAAGGGGAACAGTATAGCGGCCGGCCCTTTTTCGAGGAGGCTTCGTCCGGAACCGTCACGTGATCGTGATGTGCGGCCATGCCGCTTCGCGGGCGTTCGATGGGGTTTCGGCAACGTGACGAATCCGAAACGCGGCGGGGATATAATGGCCTCTCGGAAAGGGAAAGGGCGCGCCGTCCGCGAAGCGCGGCGGCGGGATCGGAAGCGAGGCGGGCCATGGCCGCGAACCCGGAAGAGGACTTCGTCCTTAAGACCATCAAGAGCCGCGACGTGCACTTCGTGCGCTTCTGGTTCACCGACGTGCTCGGGCGCATGAAGAGCTTTGCCGTCATCCCGAGCGAGCTGGAGGACGCCTTCGCCGACGGCATGGGCTTCGACGGCAGCTGCATCGAGGGCTTTTGCCGCACGCAGGAATCCGACATGCTGGCGTTTCCCGACGCGTCCACGTTCCAGGTTCTGCCCTGGCGGCCCGAGAGCAACGCGGTGGCGCGCATGTTCTGCAGCCTGCGCACGCCCGACGGACGGCCTTTCGAGGGGGATCCGCGCCAGGTGCTCGCGCGCATGGCGGCGAAGGCGCGCGAGATGGGCTACGTGTTCAACGTGGGGCCCGAGCTCGAGTTCTACTACTTCAAGGACGCGCAGGGCGCAGAAGTGCTCGACCGCGGCGGCTACTTCGACCTCACGAGCCTCGATTACGCCTCCGACCTGCGCCGCGACACGGTGCTCACGCTCGAGAAGATGGGCATTCCCGTGGAGTACTCGCATCACGAGATGGGCCCGTCGCAGCACGAGATCGACCTGCGGTTCACCGACGCGCTGTCCATGGCCGACGCGGTGATGACGTACAAGCTGGTGGTGAAGGAGATCGCGACGCGCCACGGCGTGTACGCCTCGTTCATGCCCAAGCCGCTCTCGGGCGAGCCGGGCAGCAGCATGCACGTGCATCAGAGCCTGTTCGACCTCGATGGGAAAAACGCGTTCTTCGACCCCGCCGACCCGCAGGGCTACCGCCTGTCGAGGACGGCCCGGTGCTACCTTGCCGGACTGCTCAAGTACGCTCCCGAGTTCTGCCTGGTCACGAACCAGCACGTGAACTCCTACAAGCGGCTCGTTCCCGGCGGGGAGGCTCCGGTCTACCTGTCGTGGGCGCGCTCGAACCGCTCGACGCTCGTGCGCGTGCCGGGCTACCGTCCCGATTCCGAGGCGGCCTGCCGCCTCGAAGTGCGCAGCCCCGATCCGAGCGCGAACCCCTACCTCGCGTTCGCCGTCATGCTGGCCGCGGGCCTCAAGGGCATCGAGGACGGGCTTGATTTGCAGCCGGCGTGCGAGAACGCAGACCTCTCCTCGCTTGATCGCAGGGATCTGCGCGAGCTGGGCGTCGGGACGCTCCCCGAGAGCCTTGGCGAGGCGGTGGAGCTGTTCGCTTCCTCCGACCTCATGCGCGAGACGCTTGGCGAGCACATCCACGGCTACCTCGTGGCCGCCAAGCGTGCCGAATGGGGCGAGTACCAAAGCTCCGTGTCGCAGTGGGAGCGCGACCGCTACCTCGCGGTGCTCTGAGGTGCGAGGGGAGGAGCCGTGCGGCGCAAACTCGTCATATTCGTGGCCGACAGCCTGGACAACGCGCACAAGTTCCAACAGGTGCTCGCGCACCTCGATGTGGAGGTGGCGGCGGGATCGTCCGCGCACCTTGAAAGGCTGCTCGTCCAGCATCCTTCGTACGACCTCATCGTCTACGAGGCCCGCGGGGACGCGTTCTCGAACATGGGCCGGGTGGAGGCGGCGATCGCCGGGGAGGGCGGCGGGGCGGCGTTGCTCGCGATCGTCGAACGGTCGCGCCTTGACGAGTTTCGCCTCCCCGTCCGGGTGAGAAGCGACTTCGTCGTGCACGGCGCTTCGGCCGAGGAGTGCGCGGCCCGCATCCGGCAGCTTCTGTGGTCGGGCGACGAGGGGGGCTCCCGCGACGTTTTGTGCGTGGAGAACATGGTCGTCAACCTGGCGACCTACCAGGTGACCGTCGGCGGCGAGCCGCTCGACCTCACCTATCTGGAGTACGCGCTTCTGTCCTTTCTGGTCACGCATCCCGGTCGCACCTACTCGCGCGACGCGCTCTTGCGCCAGGTGTGGGGCTTCGACTACTACGGCGGTTCGCGCACGGTGGACGTGCACGTGCGCCGCGTGCGCGCCAAGCTCGGCCCGGAGCTCGCGCAGCACCTGGAAACGGTGCGCGGCGTGGGGTACCTGTGGAGCGCGTGAGGCCGGCGCGGAGGGCTCGCACCTGAGCGTGTCATCGTGCGGCGGGCGTGGTTGCGGTAAGCGCGCGGTCCCGGGATGTCCCGCCCTCCGGGGATTCTCTGTTTCCGGTCGGCCTGGGCGGTGCGGGCGGGGCGGGTTGGACTATACTGGGCCACCCGAGACCTTGCGACCGAAGGACACGTCATGCCGAAGAAGATCGCCGTCATCGACGGCAACTCGCTCATGCACCGCGCCTACCACGCCGTTCCGCAGACGATGAACGCCCCCGACGGCACGCCCACCAACGCCGTGTTCGGCTTTCTGGCCATGCTGCTGAAGTTCATCGACATGGCCAGCCCCGACGCCATCATCTGCGCGTTCGACGCGGGACGCCCCGCGTTTCGCATGCGCGCGCTCGAGCAGTACAAGGCGCAGCGCCCGCCCATGGACGACGATCTCAAGGTGCAGTTCCCCATCATCGAGGAGCTGCTTTCGGCCATGGCCGTGCCCGTCGTGCGCGTGAAGGGCTGGGAGGGCGACGACATCCTGGGCACCATCGCCGCGCGCGACGAGGCGCTTGGCTTCGAGACGCTGCTCGTGACGGGCGACAAGGACGCCTACCAGCTGGCCACGGACAAAACGCGCATCGTCACCACGAAGAAGGGCATCACCGACGTCGCCATCTACGGCCCGGCCGAGGTGGAGGAGCGCTACGGCGTGCGCCCCGACCAGTTCATCGACTTTCTGGGCCTCAAAGGCGATTCCTCCGACAACATCCCCGGCGTGCCCGGCATCGGCGACAAGACGGCGGCCAAGCTCTTGCAGTCCTACGGCAGCCTCGAAGGCATCTACGAGCATGTCGACGACCTCAAAGGCAAGCAGAAGGAGAAGATCGTCGAGAACAAGGACATGGCGTATCTGAGTCGCGAGGTGGCCACCATCGTGCGCGATCTCGATTTTCCGCTCGATCTAAAGGGGTGCAGCTTCCCGTCGTTCGATCCGGAGGCCGTGACCGAGGCGTTCAAGAAGGTGCGGTTCAACGCCCATCTCAACCGCGTGCTCAAGCTCGTGGGCAAAGAGCTCGAACGCAAGGCTGCTCCGCTTTCGGTCGAGCCCGTCGTCACGGGGGCGCGGGCTGTCGAACTGGTGGATGCCGCCATCGCGCGCGGCGAGTCGCTGGGGGTGGCGTTCGTGGAGCCCGAACAGGTGTCGCTGTTCAACGCGGGGCTGCACTGCGCCGTGTCCACGAGCGAGGGGACCGCGCTGTTCGAGGACGACGAGGGCCTGGCCGCGTTCTCGCGCGTCGTGAAGGGCGCTCCGTTCTCCGCGCTCGATGTGAAGCAGGCGCTTCACCGCGTCTATCCGGCCGACACTTCCGAGCGCGCCCTTGTGGACGACGCCGACCTCATGGGCATGCGCGCGTTCGACCTGGGGCTGGCCGGCTACGTGCTGAATTCGTCGGTGTCGGAGTACTCCTTCGACGCGCTGCTCGACGCCTACTGCGGGGGCGTTTTGCCCGAGGCGAAGGACGAAGCGGCCGCGGCCTCCTTCCAGGCCGCTGCGGCGCGCCAGCTCGTGGGGCCGCTTACGGAGGCGCTTGAGCGCGACGGCAGCGCGCGCCCGTACTTCGACATCGACCTGCCGCTCGTGGCCGTGCTCGCCATCGTGGAGCGCACGGGTGCCGCGGTGGACTGCGACCGTTTGGCCGAGCTGGGCGCATCCACGCAGGCCGAGCTCGACGAACTGAGCGCTCGCATATTCGACATGGCGGGGGAGGAGTTCAACCTCGATTCCCCCAAGCAGCTCTCGCGCATTCTGTTCGAGGTGCTGGGCCTGAAGCCCCTCAAGAAGAACCAGCGCGGCTACTCCACCGACGCGGCCGTGCTCAAGGAGCTCTCGCATGAGCACGACCTGCCCGCGCTCGTGCTGCGCTACCGCGAGCTTGCCAAGATCAAGTCCACCTACATCGATGCCCTGCCGCGCATGCGCGCCGGCGACGGGCGCGTGCACACGTGCTTCAACGAGACGGTCACGACGACCGGCCGCTTGTCCTCGTCGGACCCGAACCTGCAGAACATCCCCGTGCGTACGGAGTTCGGCCGCCAGATCCGCGAGTCGTTCGTGCCGCTCGCGCCGGGCGAGCTGTTCGTGTCGGCCGACTACTCGCAGATCGAGCTGAGGCTGCTCGCGCACCTCTCCGGCGACGAGCACCTTGTGGCCGCCTTCTGCTCGGGCGCCGACTTCCACGCCTCCACGGCGAGCCGCGTGTTCGACTTGCCCGTGGAGGAGGTCACGCCTGAGCTGCGCAGCCGCGCGAAGGCTGTGAACTTCGGCATCGTGTACGGTCAGCAGGCGTTCGGTCTCTCGCAAAGCCTCGGCATCCCGTTCGGCGAAGCCAAGGAGATGATCGATCGCTACTTCGAGGCGTACCCCGGCGTGCGCGCTTACCTCGACGACACCGTCGCGAAGGCCAAGGAGCAGGGGTTCGCCGAGACGATGTTCGGTCGCAAGCGCCACATCCCCGAGCTCAAAGCCGGAAACGCGAACCAACGCGGCTTCGGCGAGCGCACGGCTATGAACCACCCCATGCAAGGAAGCGCCGCCGACATCATCAAGCTCGCGATGGGCGAGGTTCAGCGCCGGCTGATGGCCGAAGGGCTGCGCGCGAAGCTGCTTTTGCAGGTGCACGACGAGCTGGATTTCAGCGTGCCCGAAGACGAGCTCGAGGTTGTGAGCGCGCTTGCGAAGGAAGTCATGGAGGGCGTGGTGAAGCTGCGCGTGCCGCTCGTGGCAGACGTGTCCGCAGGAGCCACCTGGGCCGAAGCGCACTAGGATCACGGTGCCCTCCGGCCGTCGGGTATGACGGGGCAGGGGCGTGACAGGGGAGGGCGCATTGTCGCCCCGAAGACACGGTTTTCGCCCGCAAACCGTGTCTTCGGGGCGACAATGCCGCCCGCAAGGCGGCGCAACGGCGGTCGCGATTCGCAAAGCGCGTTCGCGGTCTTTCTGCGACTTTGCAGGACCTGTGATGCCGGGAAAAATCATGCCATGCTGCCGTGCGTGACCGGAAAGATCTGCTATCATGCAAACGTTGCGCTCAAAAGGGCGCGCGTAGGAAGAGTGCGATGATACGCGGAGATTGTGCATACGTTCATATTGACTTGCTACGATCACGCTGCTAAGCTATCGCCTTGCGTTTATTTCATTCAAGGAGACACTCATGTACGCAATCGTTAAGACGGGCGGCAAACAGTACAAGGTCGCCCCAGGAGACAGGCTGAACGTCGAGAAGCTTGACGCCGAGGTGGGCGCCAAGGTCGACCTCGAGGCCATCTGCGTCGTCGACGGCGCGAAGGTCGAGGCCGATCCGGCGAAGGCCGCCGCCACGAAGGTCACGGCCATCGTGCTCGAGCAGTTCAAGGGCGAGAAGCAGCTCGTCTTCAAGTTCAAGAAGCGCAAGAACTACAAGAAGCTGCGCGGTCACCGCCAGCGTCTCACGCGCATCGAGATCGAGTCCGTGGGCTCGGCGAAGGCCGACAAGCCCGTCGCCAAGAAGGCCGCCGAGAAGCCCGCGTCCGAAGACGCCGAGTAAGCAGAAGGAGGGAACATCATGGCTCACAAGAAAGGTCTTGGATCCACCCGAAACGGCCGCGATTCCCGCGCGCAGCGCCTCGGCGTGAAGATGTTCGCCGGTCAGACGGTCAAGACGGGCAACGTCATCGTTCGCCAGCGCGGCACGAAGTTTCATCCGGGCGACAACGTCGGCCGCGGCAAGGACGACACGCTGTTCGCGCTGTGCGACGGCACGCTCGAGTTCACGCGCGGCGTGAAGCGCAGGGTTCACGTGCGTCCCGAGGCGTAAGAGCCGCTTCTTTCGCATCAACCACACCTTGTCTGTTTTTGCATGCCCTCTGTCTTTCAGGGGGCATGTTTCGTATACAATCGAAAGAGCGCGTCGCGCATCCCGCATCGTGCCGTGAAACCGGGCGTGAAGACGACTTGCTCACTTCGCGCGTGCGACGCAAGAGGGCCTTCCGATGCGAAGGCCGGTTCCAGGATAGAGGTGGCCCCAGGTGTTCATCGACAAAGTGCGCATCCATGTGAAGGGCGGCGACGGCGGCGCGGGTTGCATGTCGTTTCGCCGCGAGGCCCATGTGCCGAAGGGCGGGCCGGACGGCGGCGACGGCGGGCACGGCGGCAACGTGGTGCTCGAAGCCGACGCGAGCCTGTCCTCGCTCATCGAGTACCGCTTCAAGCACCATTTCAAAGCCGAGCGCGGCACGCACGGCAAAGGCAGCCGCATGCACGGCGCGACGGGGGAGGACCTCGTGCTCAAGGTGCCGGTGGGCACCGTGGTGCGCGAGTACTTCGAGGATACGCGGGAGACGGGCGAGCTCATCGCCGACCTCACGCACGACGGCGAGCGCGTCGTCGTGGCCGAGGGGGGCACGGGCGGCCGCGGCAACATCCATTTCGTCACCTCGACGCGCCGCGCGCCCGCGTTCGCGGAGCTCGGCGAGCCGGCCCAGGAGGGCTGGATCGAGCTCGAGATGAAGCTCATGGCCGACGCGGCGCTCGTGGGCATGCCGAGCGCGGGCAAGTCGTCGCTCATCGCGAAGATGAGCGCTGCGCGCCCGAAGATCGCCGACTACCCGTTCACGACGCTCGTGCCGAACCTCGGCGTGGCGCGCTCGGGCGATCTGTCCTTCGTCGTGGCCGACATCCCCGGCCTCATCGAAGGCGCCCACGAGGGGCGCGGCCTGGGGCACGAGTTCTTGCGCCATATCGAGCGCACGGCGCTCATCGTGCACGTGGTGGATCTGACCGGCGACTGGGAGGGGCGCGACCCGCTTTCCGACTACGAGATCATCAACCGCGAGCTTGCGCTTTACGCCGACGAGCTGGCTGCGCGTCCGCGCATCGTGGTGGCGAACAAGACCGACGTGGCGGGCACCGAGGAGGCGTGCGAGCGCTTGGCGAAGCGCGTGCGAGAGGACTCCGTCGCGGCCGCCGGCGGCGACGAGTTCGCCCCGAGCCCCGTCGATCCGAAGCTCTACCGCGTGAGCGCGCTCACCGGCGAGGGCGTCGACGGCCTCAAGGCGGCCATCGCGCGCAAGGTGAACGAGCTGCGCGAGGCGGCGCGCGATGCGGCGGCGACCGAAGTGCAGTACGGGCAGGTGTGGGAGCACCGGCGGGCCGAGCGCGACAAGCGCTTCTCCGTGACGCCGCTCGGCGGCGGTGTGTTCCGTGTGACGGGCCCTCAGGTGGAGCGCATGGTCGTGCAGACCGACTGGGAGAACGAGGAGGCCATCGCCTTTCTGCAGCATCGGCTCAAGCGGCTCGGCGTGGAGGCGGCGCTCGAGCGCGCCGGGGCGGTGGACGGCGACGAGATCCGCATCGTGGGTCGCGCGTTCGAGTTCGAATCGGCGCGGACGGCGGAGGACGCGTTCAGGGAGCTCGACCTGTGATGGGCGCTGGGAAGGGCGCGTGCGGCGCGCGGCGAGGGGGCGGTCGGAGGCTCGTCGTGAAGATCGGGTCTTCGACGCTGACGACTTCGGAGAGCAAGATAGACTACGCCTACCTCGAACGGTTGGGGGATCAGATCGCGCGGGTGAGGGCAGAGGGATGGCATCCCGTCGTGGTGACGTCGGCGGCCATCGCCTGCGGGCTGGAGAAACTCGGCATCGAGAAGCGTCCGCACGACATGCCGAGCCTCCAGGCGGCGGCGTCGGTGGGCCAAAGCGCGCTCTCGACCGCGTACGCCGAGGCCTTCGCCAAGCGCGGCATCGTGACGTCGACGGTGCTGCTGACGCGGCGTGACACGGCTGACCGCCGCGCCTACCTGCACGCGCGCGACACGTTCGACAAGCTGCTCGATTTGGGCGTGGTCCCCATTGTGAACGAAAACGACACCGTGTCGGTGGAGCAGATTCGCTTCGGCGACAACGACACGCTCGCGGCGCTCGTGGCGTGCCTGGTAGAGGCCGATCTCGTGGTCATCCTGTCGGACATCGACGGGCTGTACGACGCGAACCCGGCCGTTCATCCCGAAGCGCGGCTCATCAGACGCGTGGAGGCTGTCGGCCCGGAGATCATGGCCGCGGCGGGCGGCGCGGGCAGTACGGTCGGTTCGGGTGGCATGGCGACGAAGATCAAGGCTGCGCGCGTGCTCATGGTGGCGGGCATCCCGCTTGTGGTGTGCCATGGCCGTCGCGAGGGCGCCATCGCGGACGCGGTGCGGGGCGAGGAGGTGGGCACGCGATTCGTCGCGGCCTCGCGGCCTCACGAGATCACGCCGAAGAAGCTGTGGATAGCGCTCGGCGACGCCGCGCGCGGGGCGCTCGCGGTGGACGAGGGGGCGAAGGCCGCGCTCGTCGCGCACGGCAGCTCGCTTCTGTCCGTGGGCGTGCGCGCGGTGGAGGGCCGCTTCGAGTCGGGCGACATCGTGGACATCAAGGACGGCTCGGGGAATCTGTTCGCGCGCGGACGCGCGGCGTTCTCGAGCGACGAGGCCGCGCTCGCCATCGGGCGCACGCGCGCGCAGCTGCAGGCGAACCGGCTGCTGTCGAGTTTGGCGGAGAAGCCGCTTGTCCATCGCGACGAGCTGGTGGTGTTCGAGTAGCGCCCTTCGGTGGATTGCCGGGTGGTGAAAGCCGGCTGCGCGCGGCGCGTCTGCGCATCTCGCCCCTCGCCGATGCGGGAGGGCTCTGCGGTTGGTTTCGCGCTCTGCGCGAATGCGAAAGGATGTGGTTGCATGGTCGAAGAGACGGCTTGGGAAGAGGCGCGGCGCGTCGCCGGCGCGGCGCGGCAGGCCAGCGCGGCGCTTGCGCAGAAAAGCGCGGCCGAGCGCGATGCGGCGCTGGCCGCGATGGCGGCGGCGCTGCGCGCGCAGACGGGCGCCATCGTGGAGGCGAACGGGCGCGACATGGAGGCGGCGCGCGCGGCGGGCACGAAGGAGAGCCTGCTCGACCGCCTGATGCTCGACGCGGAGCGCGTGGACGCCATGGCGGCGGCGCTGGAGGACTTGATCGCGCTGCCCGACCCGCTGGGGCGGGTGCAGGAGGAGCGCGTGCTGAAGAGCGGCATCGAGCTTCAGCGCGTGAGCGTGCCGCTCGGCGTGGTGGCCGTGGTGTACGAGGCGCGGCCGAACGTGACCGCGGACGCGGCGGGCATCTGCCTGAAGTCCGGCAACGCGGCCGTGCTGCGCGGCGGCAGCTTGGCGGCGCACTCGAACGCCCTCATCGCAGCCGTGCTGCACGACGCGGCTGTGGCCGCGGGCATGCCGGCGGGCTGCATCGGCGCCATCGAGTCCACCGACCGCGCCGCCACCGACGCGCTCATGCAGCTGCACGGGGTGGTGGACGTGCTGATCCCGCGCGGCGGCGCAGGGCTCATTCGCCACTGCGTGGAGCATTCGAAGGTGCCGGTCATCGAGACGGGCACGGGCAACTGCCATGTGTATGTGCACGAGAGCGCCGACGCGGAGAAGGCGCGCGCCATCGTGCTGAACGCGAAGTGCCGCCGCTACGGCGTGTGCAACGCGGCCGAGACGCTTCTGGTGGATTCGTCGGCCGCCGACGCGCTTCTGCCTCCCATCCTCTCGGCGCTGGCCGAGCGAGGCGTGCTTTTGCATTGCGATGCGCAGGCGGCGGCGCTCGCGCGCGAGGCGGGGCTTGAGGCGGGAGGGCAGTTCGTCGCCGCCGACGAGGATGACTGGGCCACGGAGTATCTGGCTCCCGAGATCGCGGTGAGGTGCGTGGAGGGCGTCGATGCGGCCATCGACCACGTCAACCGCTACGGCACGCATCATTCGGAGGCCATCGTGGCCGAGAACGCGGCGGCGTGCGAGCGCTTCCTCGCGCGCGTGGACGCGGCGGCCGTGTACGCGAACGCCTCGACGGCGTTCACCGACGGCGGGCAGTTCGGGCTGGGCGCCGAGATCGGCATCTCCACCCAGAAGCTGCACGCGCGCGGCCCCTTCGCACTTGACGCGCTCATCTCGTACAAGTACGTTTTGCGCGGAACGGGCCAGGTGAGGGCGTAAGTGGCGGCGATCTGCGAGCGCTTCGACGACCTGGGCGCGGACGGGCGTCCGGCGCGGCTCGGCATCATGGGCGGCACGTTCGACCCCATCCACATCGGTCACCTCGCATGCGCCGAGCAAGCGCGCGAGGCGTTCGAGTTGGCTGCGGTCGTGTTCATCCCGGCGGGCAACCCCGTGTTCAAGAAGGACCGCGCCGTGACGCCGGCGGCCGACCGCCTCGAGATGTGCCGCCTCGCCACGCGCAGCAACCCCGCGTTCGACGTGAGCGCCATCGAGATCGAGCGCGGCGGCGACACCTACACGGTTGACACGCTGCGCCAGCTGCGCGCCCACTACCCCGACAACGTGGAGCTGCGCTTCATCACAGGCGCCGACGCAGTGGCGAGCATCGTGGCCTGGCGCGAGAGCGCGGCCATCGCCGACTTGGCGCGCCTCATCGCGGTCACCCGGCCCGGATACGCGCTCTCGGACGAGCGGCGCGCCCTCATCGAAGGGCGCGGCAACTTCGCCGTCGACTACCTCGAAATCACCTCGCTCGCCGTCTCGTCGAGCGACCTGCGCCGCCGCGTGGCGGCGGGCGCGTCGATCAGGTATTTGACGATGCAGCGCGTCTTCGATTATATTCGGGAGAAGCGCTTGTACCGAGACGACGGGGAAGGAGGGCCTCGATGACGCAGACCGATGCGCTTTCAGAGGAGTTCTTTGCAGCGCGCGAGCGCGACCTGGCCGAAAGGCTCAAGCCGCGGCGCTTCGACCACGTGCTCAGCGTATCGGACACGGCGGCCGCGCTCGCCGAGGCGTACGGCGCCGACGTGCGCAAGGCGCGGCTCGCGGGCCTTCTGCACGATTGGGACAAGGAGCACTCCGACGACGAGATCCGCCAGCGCGCCCGCGACCTGGGCGTGGACGTGGATCCGCTCGTGCTCGAGACGATGCCGCGGCTTTTGCACGGCCCGACGGCCGCCGCGGCGCTCGGACGGGAGTTTCCGTGCATCCCCGCCGACGTGCTGCAGGCGATCGAGCGGCACACCGCGGCGGCGACGGGCATGAGCGATTTGGACATGATCGTCTACGTCGCCGACGCGATCGAGCCCAAGCGCGCGTTCGGCGGGCTGGACGAGCTGCGCTCGGCGGCGGGGAAGGTGCCGCTCGAGGAGCTTTTCCTGATGACGTTCGAGCATATCCTGCTGACGCTCGTGAAGCGTCGAAAGCGCCTTCATCCGGCGACGGTGGAGGTGTGGAACCACTACGTGGCCCGACTGCGCACGGCGGCGGGCGAGAAAGGAGCAGCGTGAGCGAGACGACGATCGAGCCGACTTCGCGAGAGTGCGCCCTCATCGCGGCGCGTGCGGCGGATGGGAAGAAGGCCACCGACATCATGGTGCAGGAGGTGCGCGACCTCATCGGCGTGACGGACTACTTCGTTATCGCCACGGCGGCGAACAGCCGCCAGGTGGAGGCCATCGTGGACGAGATCGAAGAGGCCGAGCGCGAGCAGGCGCGCATGAAGCCGCTCCATCGCGAGGGCACGCAGGACGGCACGTGGTCGCTGCTCGATTACGGCAGCTTCGTCGTGCACGTGTTCCAGCCCGAGACGCGCGAGTACTATCGCCTGGAGGCGCTGTGGAACGACGCGCCGGTGGTGGATCTGGCCGCTGAGGCGGGGCTCGACGAGATCGAGTACTCCGACCGCATCGCGAAGTTGCTCGGTCGCTCCTAGGTGAGGTCCGGGAAGAGGCGGCTTCGGGCGGAGAGGGGGGCGTGTTCGCGTTGGTGCGAGGCCGCTCGTCCCTCGAGGGCTTTGACCGGTCGGTTCCTTGCGAGATCGGGTGCGCGGTGTGCAAAGTTCGCCGGATAGCTACCGCATTCCGCTCATCTGAGGGGGCAGGGGCGGGATTTTCCGTGCGGAAGCGCTCCGTGCTCGAAAATCCCTTGCCGTCGAATTCGGTCCGACGCATCGTGGGTTGCGGGACGTAGCGATCTGGCGATCTTCGCGTTCAACCTCCTTTTTTCCGATGCGGAATCGGCTTTCCGGCGACGAATGCCGTGCTGTGTGCGTCGGAGCGTCGAGAGCCGTGCGGGGCGCCGCCGAGCACGAAGCGTCAGAGCTGGCGGTTTGCGCATGACGCCGATGTCCTGCGACGTTAGGGAAGTGATGCGCGGAGCCCCGGAAGCCCGTAGGCCCCCTCGGACTGCGTCGCAGCTCGCACGAGGGCTTTTTGCATGGCCTCGGTGGCCAGCACGGCGACCGTGTCATAGCCGGTCTCGACCTCGCCTGAGGCAAACGTGAACACCGTGTCGCCGTCCCCCGAGGTGTGCACTGGTTTGATGGCGCGAGCGTAGGCGTCGTGGACGACGGAAGACGCCTTCGTGGCTTGGGCCTTCGTGAGGCGCGCGTTCGTGAGGACGAGGCCGATGGTCGTGTTGGCGCATGGGCCTGCCGTCGGGGCTTGGGGCGCCGACGCAGCTGCGAAAGCGGCAAGCGGGTCCATGACGCGGCCATCTTCGCCGCGACAGCCTGCGATCCAGGCTCCGGTTTCGTCGCGCACATTTCCGAAGGCGTTGAGCGCGACCATCGCAACGCATGCGAGTTTTCCGAAGCGCAGTCCGCACAGTCCGAACCCCGCTTTCATGGCGCGCTCTTTGCCGAGTATCTTGCCTACGCTTGCGCCGCAACCTGCGCCAACGTTGCCTTCAGCGAGCGGGTCGGAGGGGGTGCGCTCGAAGGCTGCGCGGGCGGCTTCGCGTCCCATTGCGGCATCGGGATGCACGTTGTCTCCTACGAGCAGGTCGAAAAGGCAGGCGCCCACAACGATGGGCACGCGAGCGCTTCCAACGGGAAACCCGATGCCTCGCTCGGCGAGCTCGTCCATGACGCCGGTGCTCGCGGCCAGCCCGAAGGCGCTGCCTCCCGAGAGGACGACGGCGTGAACGGCTTCGATCATGTTCTCGGGTTTGAGGAGGTCCGTCTCGCGGGTGGCCGGGCCTCCGCCGCGCACCGCCACTCCGCAGGTTGCGCCTGCGGGTGCCACGGCGACGGTGCATCCCGTGCCGGCACGGAGATCGTGCGCGTGCCCGCAGCGGAAGGCGGGCAGGTCGGCAAGCGTGGCGTGCTGAAGCATAGGGCGTCCTTTCTCGGAGAGGCTTGCGACGCATATTGTACATCGGCCTCTTTCGCGCTGTACGCGCTGGCGGGCGCACGGGCGGAGTCGGGGGGCCGCCGGGCGGGAGGACGCTGCATGGCGGGCGCCTGGGATCGGCTGCGCCTTTCCGGTTGTGCGGAGGGGGCGCTCGTTCGTCCTCCTCGCATCTCGCGGAAGACGAACCGATGTCGGCTTGCAGTGCTGCGAGGGGGGTGATAAAGTGAAACCCCTTTATCGGGTCGTCGTGCTCCTCTCCTCAAGATAGGAGTGGTTTGCATGCCCGATTTTCTCGCTAAGGCCGCATGTCGCGGCCGCCGACCCCAGCATCTTGCCGCGCGTCGGATATTCCCTCGCCCTGATCTTATCGCGAAGCTGCTGCGCGAGCGGCATGTGGCGCGCTTTATCGTGGCCCCCGACGGGTACGGCAAGACGGCGCTCGCGCTTGAGTATGCCGACACCGTGTACCGCTTCGAGCATGTGATCTGGCTCGACGGGAGGAGTCCCTGCTTTTTGCGCGATCTTGACCGCGGCATTGTGGCCGACGCGCTCCTCGAGGCCGACCGCGAGCCGTTCCTCGTCGTGATCGAGGACGTGCCGCCGCTCGATCCCGCGCGGGTGGACGCGCTGTCCTCCGATATGGACCGCATGCTTGATCGCGATTGCGAGGTGCTCGTCACGTGCGCGCCTACGCGCGATGCGTTCGCGAGGCATCGCGACCGCGTGAGGCTTTCCGCCAGCGATTTGCTGCTGAGCGACGCCGAGATCGACGGCCCGCGTACGGTCGCCGAGCGCGCATCGCGTCCCGCGGCGAGCGTCGAGCGCGCCGAGCGGGTCGCGGGGCTTGCCTGGGGTCGTCCCGAAGAGGGAGGGTTTCTCGAAGGGGTGCTGCACGAAGAGCTTCCGAGCGACGTGATGCTGTCGATGCTGTCGATGCTCGTCCTCGAACACGGGGACTTCTCCGATGTGGCGGCATTCGGCCCGTTTGGCGGCGATCAAGCCGAGTTCCTCGCCGAACATTACCCGCATCTGGGCATAGACCTTCGGCGCGAGCGGTTCTCCACCGCAGGTTTCTCTGTTGAGGAGGTGGCCTTCGCGTTCTCCTCGAAGCTCGGCGTGATCGCGTCCCGCTCTTTGTTTGCCGATCGCGATGCGCTCGCGTCACGCGCGTCCGACGCGCTTGCGGCTCGTGGGAGGTTCGAGCGCGCATGCGGCGTGGTGCGCACGCTCGCTTCGCGCGAGGCATGTGCAACGTGGCTCGCCGACCACGGCGGGGAGCTGCTCGACGCATGCTGCCTTGTGGCGGCGTGCGATGCGTACCGGGCGCTCGGCGGGGAGGGCGCCGGGCGCGGCGCTCGGCTCGACGTGGACGAGGCGTGTCGCCGCGCCCTTTTGGGCGACCGTCGCGCCGCATGCTCCTCTGCTCGCCGCGTGGCGGGCGATCCTGCCGCCGATCCGGAAGAACGTGCGGGCGCGGCGCTCGTGCTTGCCGCATGTGCCGACGGGGCGGAGCGCCATCGCGCCCAAGAGCTCGTTGCGGCGCTCGCGCGGATGTCGGAGGAGGTCGGAGGGGAGGGTAGTTCGTGGGAGGCTTCCGTCTCGGTGCGGTCGGCCCTCGACTCTTCGTGCGCAAAGGGGGCCGAGGCGTGGCTTTGCTGGTACGACCGCGGTGCGCGCGGTCCGGCGCTCGCCCAGGCGGCGGCTTGGGTGCTGGACAGCGCTTCTGCGAGGTGCGGCGACGGAACCTCGGCAGAGGCGTCCGCTTCCGGAGCGCCGGGTGCGGGAACCCTCCCTTCCGTCGAACGCGTGGCCTCCATCGTCCGTGCGCGCGTCTCGCGCTCCGAAGGCCCTCTCGGGCTGTTCGACGCTGCGGCGGGTTCATCCTTCGAGCGGGCTTGCGAGCGCGGAGCCCTGGCCCAACCTGCCCTCGATGCGCGCGCCGCGCACGCCGTGCGCTCGGTGGAGATGGAGCTGTACCGCCAACGCACGGTTGTCGAACGGCAAGAGCGCGAGCTCTCGAGGCGGCGACGCTCGTTCGCGACGACGCATCCCGACGCGTTCAGGCGCGATGATCCGGCGGATGCCCATACCGCTTCCGAGCCCCTCCTTACCGTCAACCTGTTCGGCGGCCTCGAGGTGCGCATCGGCGACGACCCCGTCGATGCGCACCTTCTCCGCCGGCAGAAGGTCAAGACCCTGCTTGCACTGCTCGTGCTCAATCGCGGCAAGGAGTTCTCGCGCGACAAGCTCGTGGGGCTGATGTGGCCTGATAGCAATCTCGAGGCCGCGCGCAAAAACCTCTACGGCATCTGGTCGATGCTGCGTCGCGCCCTCACCACGCCCGAAGGAACGTGCCCCTACCTCATCCGCCAGCAAAACGGCCTCAAGCTCGACGCGCGCCTTCTGGCCACCGACGTGACGCAGCTCGAGGAGGTGTGCCGCAGCCTGCTGTTCGAACCTCCGAGCTTCGGGGGTTGGACGCACGTGTGCTTGCAGGTGGACGAGAGGTTCTCGGAGGATCTGCTGCCAAGCGACGACGACAACGAGGCAATTGCGGCGCTGCGGACGGATTACCGCAGCCGTCTCGTCGACGCGCTCGTGAGCGCTTCGACACGCCTTGTCGCCGCTGGTGCGGCTCAAGAGGGGCTTTGGTTCGCCCGTGCCGCGCTTCAGCGGGACCACACGCGAGAGGACGCCTACACCGCGCTCATGGGCGCCCAGATCGCCGCCGGGCAGCGCACGGCGGCGCTTGAGACGTACTTCTCCTGCCGCAGGTTCCTCGCCGACGGGCTGGGGATCGACCCTTCGCTCGAGACCATGCGCCTCTACCATAGCATCATCGAGACGGAGGCCGTGTTCGAATGACGCGCCCTTTGCGTCGGCGCGATCCGAAAGGTGCGCCGACGCCCTTGCGCCCCCTGTGGATTTTCCCCGGACAACGGCGCGTTATGCTAGAGTAGCACATATTGTATTCGACTGTTGATAAGCGCGTATGGGCGCTTTGGCCACGAGAAGGATGGCGCGTACATGGCAGGTTTCCTCTCCAAACTCCTCACGCTCGGCGAGGGCAGGCAGATGAAGGGCTATCAGGCCGTAGTGGACCAGATCAATGGCCTGGAATCCGAAATGCAAGCGAAAAGCGACGAAGAGTTGCGTGCGATCACGGCCATGCTGCGCGGACGGGTCGCGGAGGGCGAGGATCTCAAGGAAGTGCTGCCCGAGGCGTTCGCGGCGGTGCGCGAGGCGTCGGTTCGCACGCTGGGGCTTCGCCACTTCGATGTTCAGCTCATCGGCGGCATGGCTTTGAACGACGGGCAGATCGCCGAGATGAAGACCGGCGAGGGCAAAACGCTTGTGTCCACGCTCGCCGGCTATCTGAACGCGCTTTCGGGCCAGAACGTGCACATCGTCACCGTGAACGACTACCTTGCCCGTCGCGACAGCGAGTGGATGGGGCGCATCTACCGCTTCCTCGGCATGGAGGTGGGCCTCATCCAGAACGGCATGCGCCCCGACAAACGGGTGCCCGCCTACAAGGCTGATGTCACTTACGGCACGAACAGCGAGTTCGGCTTCGACTATCTGCGCGACAACATGGTGACGCGCGCGGAGTCGCGCGTGCAGCGCGGCCATCATTTCGCCATCGTCGACGAGGTGGACTCCATCCTCATCGACGAGGCCCGCACGCCGCTCATCATCTCGGGCGCAGGGACGCAGGCGGCCGATACGTACAACAAGTTCGCGCGCGTCATGGTGGGGCTTCGCGAAGGCGAGGACTTCGACATGGACGAGGCGAAAAAGACCATCAACGCCACTGAGAGCGGTCTTGAGAAGATAGAGGCGATGCTCGGCATCGATGACATCTACGCCGACCCGTCGGGCCAGTTGGCGAATCATTTGCAGCAGGCCTTGAAGGCCCAGTTCCTGTATCATCGCGACGTTGACTACGTGGTGGCGAACGGCGAGGTGAAGATCGTCGACGAGTTCACGGGGCGCATCATGGAGGGCCGACGCTGGTCGGAGGGCCTGCACCAGGCCGTGGAGGCCAAGGAGCGCGTGCTCGTGCGCGAGGAGAACCAAACGCTCGCCACCATCACGCTTCAGAACTACTTCCGCCTGTACGAGAAACTCTCCGGCATGACGGGCACGGCCATGACCGAGGACGCGGAGTTCCGCCAGATCTACAAGCTGCCCGTTGTGGCGGTTCCCCCGAATCGACCGGTGGCGCGCAAGGACGAGAACGACCTCATCTACCGTACGGTGGAGGCGAAGTTCAACGCCGTGGCTGACGACGTTGCCGCCCGCCACGAAGCTGGCCAGCCCTGCCTTATCGGTACGGTGTCCATCGAAAGCTCCGAGAAGCTTTCGCGTTTGCTCGACAAGCGCGGCATCAAGCACGAGACCCTGAACGCCAAGAACCACGAGCGCGAAGCGCACATCATCGCCCAAGCGGGACGCGTGGGCGCTGTGACCATCGCCACGAACATGGCGGGCCGCGGAACCGACATCCTTTTGGGCGGCAACGCCGAGGTGCTAGCCGACGACGCGCTTCGAGCCCAGGGACTCGATCCCGACCGGGATCCGGCCGCTCCTCCCGCTGAAGGCGACGAGGGCGCTGCGCCCGCACCCACCGACGAGCAGCGAGCCGCAGCGCTCGCCGAGGCGAAGCGCGTGTGCGCGGAGGAGCACGACCGCGTCATCAAGGCGGGGGGCCTCGCTGTCATCGGCACCGAGCGGCACGAGAGCCGCCGCATCGACAACCAGCTTCGCGGTCGCGCAGGCCGTCAGGGCGATCCGGGAGTGACGCAGTTCTATCTCTCGCTCGAAGACGATCTCATGCGCCTATTCGGGGGCAACCGCATGGATTCCATCGCCCGCATGATGGAGAAGACCGACATGCCCGAGGACATGCCCATCCAAGCTGGCATGGTGTCGAAGGCCATCGAGGGCGCGCAGCGCCAGGTGGAGAGCATGCACTTCGCCGCCCGTAAGAATGTGCTCGAGTACGACGACGTGATGAACTTGCAGCGTGCGGCCATTTATGCCGAGCGCAACGCCATCTTGGACGGCAAGGACATGGACGAGCGCATCCCCGAGATCGTGCGCGACGCAGTGAGCGGGGTTGTCGAGGAGAACTGCCCGGCGAAAGCTCCGAGCGAAGACTGGGATACGAAAGCCGTCGAGATGTGGGTTTCCTCTATGACGGGGCGCTCCGACTTCTCGGTGGCCGCCGTCGATCACGATGACGATTCGGCGCTTCTGGAGGAGGCCGTCGCCGAGCGCCTCGAGCGCGTATACGCCGAGAAGGCCGAGCAGCTGGGGGAGCGGACGATGCGCATGCTCGAGAGCCAGGTGATGCTGCGCATCATCGACACACGCTGGATGGCGCACCTCCAGGAGATGGACTACTTGAAGGCGGGCATCGGCCTGCGCGCGCTTGGCCAGCGCGACCCTCTCGTCGAGTACAAGAACGAGGCCTACGTCGCCTTCCAGAACCTCACGGCCGGCATGTACGAGGATTATCTGCGCACGCTCTTGCGCCTGCAGGTGGCTGCGAAGCAGGAGCAGCCGGCGCTTGCCGAGGAGAAGAGCCCGCTCGACGGCAAGGTGAGCTACTCTTCGCCCGAGCAGGCGCTCGAGCAAACGGGCGTTGCCGCCGCTCGCCAACGCGCGCAAGCGGCCGGCGCGCGGGCGCAGGGCGTTCCCAGCGCGCCGCCCAAGCCGGCGCCGGCGAAGCCGCAGACCTACGTGAAGGACAAGGACGATCCCTTCGCCAACGTGGGTCGCAACGACCCGTGCCCGTGCGGCAGCGGTCTGAAGTACAAGAAATGCCACGGACGGGATCAGTAAAACGATGGCTGAGAGAACCGAGAGAGATATGGAGGAGGTCGCCGATCGCGTCGAGGCTGCGCGTGGCTACCTTCGCATCGACGACAAGCGCTCCGAGCTTTCGCGGCTCGACGAGGAGAGCGCCAAGCCCGGCTTCTGGGACGATGCGGTGCACGCGCAGAGCGTGTCGAAGCAGGCGAGCGTGCTGCGTGACACCATCGCCGAGTACGACGAGGCGGCTGCCCTGCTCGCCGATGCGCGCGCAGCGCTCGACCTCGCCGTCGAGGACGAGGCCTTTGCCGCCGAAGCGGACGAGGCGCTCGGAAAGCTCGGATCGCTGCTCGACGCGCTCGAGGTGAGCTCGTGGTTCAGCGAGCGTTTCGACGGTGGCGACGCCATCCTCACGGTGAACCCGGGATCCGGCGGGCTCGAGGCGCAAGACTGGACCGACATGCTCTACCGCATGTACACGCGTTACGCCGAGAAGAAGGGCTGGAAGGTCACCGTGCTCGACGTGGTTCCCGGCGAGGGCATAGGCCTCGACAAGGCCACCATCCAGATCGAGGGCCGCAACGCTTTCGGCATGCTGAAGAGCGAAAGCGGGGTGCACCGCCTTGTGCGCATCAGCCCCACCGACGACAAGAAGCGCCGCCACACCACGTTCGCCGGCGTGGAGGTGCTGCCCGTGCTGCCCGACGACATCGAGGTGGACCTCAACCCCGCTGACGTTCGCGTGGACGTCTACCGCTCGAGCGGCCCTGGCGGCCAGTGCGTCAACACCACCGACTCGGCCGTGCGCCTCACGCACATCCCCACGAACATCGTCGTGACGTGCCAGAACGAGAAGTCCCAGCTGCAGAACAAGGAGGCGGCGTTCCGCGTGCTCAAAGCGAAGCTCTACGAACTTGAGGAGCAGAAACGCGCGCAGGAGCTGGCCGAGCTGCGAGGCGAGCGCATGGACTCCACGTTCGGCAGCCAGATTCGCAACTACGTGCTCTACCCCTACCAGATGGTGAAGGACGTGCGCAGCGGCATCGAAACGGGCAACGTCGATGCCGTGCTCGACGGGGATCTGGACGAATTCGTGATAGGCTACCACCGCTGGCGGGTGTCGCAATGACGGACGCTTGCCGCAGCGCGGCCCTCCTTTCGGGTTGGAAGGCCCTCGAGCGCCGTTCGCGTGGCTACTCGGTTCGGGTCTGCGAATCTGATTGCGAGCCGCGTTCGCGCGCAGGCCGCAGAGCTGCGCATCGCGGATGCCTTTCGTCGGCCGCATGCGCTTGTTGACGTTGCGAGCCGATTGGCGGCGCAAGCGGGCGCATCGCATTCGGGCCGGCACATCTGTATAGGAAATCGGACGGCGTTGCTCTACACTGTTCTCGACAACGTGTTTCACGGGAAAGGACCAGCATGACCGAACTTGAACGACGGGCGAGGGATATGCGCGTCGACATCGTGCGCATGATCGCCGAGGCGGGCAGCGGACATCCGGGCGGGTCGTTGTCGTGCGCCGACGTGCTGTGCGCGCTCTACTTCGGCGGCGTGATGGAACACGATCCGGGGAATCCGCGCTGGGAGGGGCGTGACCGTTTCGTCCTCGCGAAAGGCCATGCGGCGCCCGCTCTGTATGCGGCGCTCGCTCATGCGGGCTATTTCCCGCGCGAGGAGCTCATGACGCTGCGCAAGTTGGGGAGCCGCCTGCAGGGCCATCCCGATTCCAACCAACTGCCCGGCGTGGAGGTGTCCACCGGCTCGCTCGGCCAGGGGCTTTCCATTGCTGCGGGGGCTGCGGCGGGGCTTGCGCTCGACGGAGCGCCGCAGACGGTGTTCACGCTCCTCGGCGACGGAGAGTGCCAGGAAGGCCAGGTGTGGGAGGCTGCCATGTTCGCCGCTCACCGGGGCCTTGACAACCTCGTGGCTGTCGTGGACCGCAACCATCTGCAGATCGACGGCGATACGGCCGACGTGTGCGATCCGGGCGATGTGGGCGCGAAGTTCTCCGCGTTCGGATGGGGTGTTCGCGAGGTGGACGGGCACGATATCCCCGCGCTCGTGGACGCGTTGTCCGCTGCGAAGTCCGAGCGTCGCGGCAGGCCGTGCGTCCTTGTTGCGCATACGGTGAAGGGCAAGGGCGTGTCGTTCATGGAGGGGCAGGCCGGCTGGCACGGCAAAGCTCCGAACGCCGAGCAGTTGGAGGTTGCGCTCGCCGATCTGGGCGCTGCCGGGAAGAGGGGTGAGTAGCTGTGGTTCAGTTGGCGAACGAAACCGAGCGATCCGTCAAGCGTGCCACTCGCGCCGCCTTCGGCGCGACGCTCGCGGAGCTGGCGGCCGATGGGCTGCCTGTCGTGGCCGTCGACGCCGATCTCTCCGGCTCCACCACCACGAAAAAGCTTGCCGATGCGGGCTATCCCGAGCGCTTGTTCAACTGCGGCATTGCCGAGCAGAACATGGTGGATGTTGCGGCTGGCCTGGCCATCACGGGGCATGTCGCCTTCACTGGCTCGTTCGCCGTGTTCGGCACGGGGCGCGCTTACGACCAGATCCGCAATACGGTGTGCTACAGCAACCTTGACGTGAAGATAGCCCCCACGCATGCCGGCATCTCGGTGGGCCCCGATGGCGGCAGCCACCAGATGCTCGAGGACGTCTCGCTCATGCGGGGGCTGCCGAACATGCGCGTGCTCGTGCCGGCCGACTACGCCGCAGCCAGAGCCGCTATCCGCCTGGCCGCCGAAACGCCGGGGCCGGTGTATGTGCGCATGGGTCGCGCGGGCGTTCCGGCCGTTTACGCCGAAGGCGTGAGGCTTTCGCTTGGGAGCGCCTACGTGTTGCGCGAGGGGGTCGATGTCACCATCGTTGCCTGCGGCGTGGAGGTTGAGCAGGCGCTCAAGGCCGCAGAGGCGCTTGTCGCCGAGGGTGTGGACGTCGAGGTGATCGACGCGTTCTCCGTGAAGCCCCTCGACGAGGAGACGATCCTGGCGTCCGCGCGCAAGACCGGGCGCGTCGTCGTGGCGGAAGAGCACAGCGTGCACGGCGGTCTCGGATCGGCCGTTGCCGAGGTCCTTGCGCGCAGGCTGCCGACGCCCGTCGAGTTCGTGGGCATGCGCGACGTTTTCGGCAAATCCGGCGAGTTCGAGGAGCTGCTCGACTTCTTCGGCCTGGGGTCGAAGGCGCTTGTCGAAGCTGTGAAGAGGGTTATGGCCCGTTAGCGCTTCTGCTAGAATCGACGCGTCTCAGTACATCACTATTCGAACGGAGCATTCTGTGACGAACGACATCAGCCAAGGGGCCTCTGCGCGTCCTTCGCGAGGCGGTGCCCATGCGGCTCCCCCGCGTCAGACGGCATCGCAGCTGTCCGCCTCGCTGCCAGTCGTGGAGGTCGACGACATTCCCCAGCAGACGGGCACGCCTGTCATCACGTTTGACCATGTGACGAAAGTCTATCCCGCGCAGCCCAACAAACCGGCGCTCAACGACATCTCGCTGCAGATTTTCGCAGGCGAGTTCATCTTCCTTGTGGGCCACTCCGGATCCGGAAAGTCCACGTTCATCCGCATGCTCATCCGCGAGGTGAAGCCGACGGAAGGGCACATTTATGTGGCCGACGAGGATCTGACGAGCATGCGCAATTGGCGCGTGCCTTACCTGCGTCGCAACATCGGGTGCGTGTTTCAGGACTTCAAGCTCCTGCCGAACAAGACCGTGTTCGAGAACGTGGCGTTCGCGCTCGAAGTCATCGGCAAGAGCCGACATGTCATCAAGACGCAGGTGCCCGAGGTGCTGCGGTTGGTGGGCCTGCAGGACAAGCTGAACAAGCGCCCCGACCAGCTCTCCGGCGGCGAGCAGCAGCGCGTGTCCATCGCGCGCGCCATCGTGAACCGTCCGCCCTTGCTCGTGTGCGACGAGCCCACCGGCAACCTCGACCCGCAGACGTCGCGGGGAATCATGGATTTGCTCGAGCGCATCAACCGCACGGGCACCACGGTGCTCGTGGCTACGCACGACCGTGAGATGGTGGACAACATGCGTCGTCGCGTCATCGCGCTCGACCGCGGGCATTTGACCCGCGACCAGGACCGGGGGGTGTACGGTTTCGATGTCTAGTTTCGCTTATTTCATACGCGAGTCGCTCAAGGGCTTCACGCGCAATCTCTCGACGGCGCTCGGCTCCATCGTCACTATTTTCCTGTCCTTGCTCATCATCGGCATCTTTCTCGTAGGCGGCTTCGTCGTGGAGAAGGTGGTGTCGTCGGTGGAGGACGAGGTGTCCATCACGGCCTATGTGGCCGACGACGCATCCGAGGCGGACATCCAGAAGGTCGAGGACGACATCAAGGGCTTCGAGGGCGTGGCCTCCGTCGGCTTCACGACGAAGGACCAGGCGCTCGAGAACTTCCGCTCGTCGACGACTTCGGACATCATTGACACACTCGACGGCGTGAATCCGCTGCCGGCATCTATCGATGTGGAACTGTCGGATCCGCAGCTTGTCGAGCAGGTGGCAAATGAGATCCGCGGCAACGCCACGTACCAGAAGATCTACGGGTACGATACGGTGGACGAGTCGCTCGTGTACGGCCAGCAGACGGTCGACCGCCTGTTCGCGCTTACGAGCTCCGTGCGCTACGTTGGCATCGCGCTTGTGGCCCTGCTCGTGTTCGTGGCCATGGTGTTCATCAACAACACCATCCGCCTGGCCATCTTGGCGCGCCGCAAGGAGATCGCCATCATGCGTCTCGTGGGCGCGTCGAACGGCTTCATCCGCGGGCCTTTCCTCATGGAAGGCGCTTTGCATGCCATCATCGGCTCCCTTCTGGCAGTGGGGGTGATCGAGCTTCTGCATCGTTTTGCGTTGCCGAAGGCCCAGGATGCCCTCATGTTCCTGCCGCTCGATCTGAGCATGATGGCGTTTTTGTTCGTTTACGCGGTGCTGATTGCGGCGGGCCTGGTCATCGGCTTGCTCGGATCTGCGCTGGCCATGCGTCGCTACTTGAAGGTGTAGGCGTTCGCCTCGTTTATGGCCAAGCGCAACGACACGTCTAAACTTGCGGCGTCCGAACGCAGGACGCGCTCGCGCAACGTCCGACTGGCGAAGGCGTTCACCGTCGTGATAGCGGTGAGCGCCGCTTTCGCAGCGGGTTTTTTCGTGCGAGGCGAGTCGTCTGTGCTCGAATCGCTCGGCTTCGAGTCGCTCGTGGTCGATGCCGAGCGCAACCCGGGCTCCACTACTTCGGGCGACACTTACGATTCGCTCGGGGCACGCGTCGAGGAAGTGGAAGGTATCATCGAGCAGGACAGCCTCGATTCCTACGACCTGTCAATGGCCACGACGAACATGCTGGACGCGTTGGCCGACACCACGGAGGATCCGTATCTGCGGTACTACGATGCGGCTCGCTATGCGGCGCTCGTGCAGAATAGCTCTGGTGGCTATGCTGGCGTGGGGGTGCTGTTCTCGGAGTACAACGGGCGCGCCTATGCGGTGGACGTGTTCGAGGGGTCGGCTGCGCAAGCGGCTGGGGTGCTGGAGGGCGATTTCGTGGTGGCCATCGACGGGGATCGTGATCATGATTGGACCACCACCGAGGTGGCTGCGGCTCTTCGGCGTGACGAGGGGGAGAGCGTGGTCATCACGTGGCGGCGCGCTGCGTCGCTCGACGACGAGGGCGGCGAGGAATACACCACGACGCTTCCCATCTCGAATGCGACGGTGAAGAACGTGGAGCATGCGCTCGAGGGGTCAGTGGGCTACATCAAGCTCAAACAGATCACGCAGAATGCCGACGACCTCGTGAAAGAGGCGGTGTCAGATCTCGAGGCGCAAGGAGCCACGTCGTTCGTGCTCGACATCCGCGACAATCCCGGCGGCTATCTCACGCAGGCCGTTGATGTGGCCAGCTTGTTCGTGAAGAGCGGCACCGTGGTGAAGATCGAGACGCGCGAGATGGACGAGTCGACGAAGGTGGCCACCGGTGCCCTTGCGACCGACAAGCCCCTTGTCGTGCTCGTGAACGGCAACACGGCGGCCTCGGCCGAGGTGCTCGCCGCGGCGCTCAAGGACAACCAGCGCGCCACGCTCGTGGGCGAGACGACCTTGGGGAAGGGGTCGGTGCAGGTGACGCGTGACTTGAGCTTCGGCGGGGCGTTGCGCTACACGGCCGCTTACTACAAAAGCCCGCTCGGCCACGACATAGACGGCGTGGGTGTCACGCCCGATGTCGCGGTGGGCTTGTCGGACGGCGAGGACAACCAGAAAGCGCTTGCGATCGAGACGGCCCAGTCGCTTGTGAAGGAGTAGGCCATGGGACGGGCGCGGTCCCATACGCGGCGTCGTCCCCGGGCGAATCCGCGCGGCGTGCTCTCTGTGCGTGCGGGTGGTTTCGGCTTCGTGCAGACGGCCGAGGGCGTGTTCTTCATTCCCGCATCCAAGATGTCAGGAGCGTTCGACGGCGATCTTGTGGAGCTGGTGCCGCTGCCTGCGCAAGGCTCTCGCGCCGGCCGTGCGCGTGGCCGTGACGGATCTGTCGGAGGGCGCGACGGCGTAGGGGGGAGCCCTGCAGCGCGCGTTCTGCGCGTCCTCGAGCGTGCGCACGACACGCTTGTGGGGCGCTACGAGGTGGCGGATCCGTTCGGGGTGGTCGTACCCGAAGATCCGCGCATCCCCTACGACGTGTTCACCATGCGTGCCGACAACCCCGACATCGAGGACGGGTCGCTTGTGCGCGTGCGCATCGCGACGTTCCCGTCGCGCAACGTTGCGGCCACGGGCGTCGTGGAGGAAGTGCTCGGTCGCGCCGATGGGGCGCATGCCGCCGTCGATGCGGTCGTCGCGCGCCACAAGCTGGAGACGGCGTTCTCCGAAGGCGCGCTTGACGAGGCGCGCTCGGCCTCGCTCGACGAGGACGGCGCCTTGGCCGATGGGTACCGCGACCTGAGGGAGCGCTTCACATTCACCGTCGATCCTGATGACGCGCGTGATTTCGACGACGCGGTCTCGTTGGACGCCGTCGCTTTGGAAGGCGGCGAGGCGTCCGGCGTTTTCGCTGTCGGCTCGGATCCGGAAAAGGCGAGCGTCCTTTCCGATGCGTCGCGGCGGCCAACGCGCGGGGGAGAGGCGCCTTTCGGCGTGCGGTTCGTGGAGGGGCGCTCGCCCGCGTCGGCTCGCTGGCGGCTCGGAGTGCACATCGCCGACGTGTCTCATTACGTGGCATGGGGATCCTCTCTCGACCTCGATGCGCGTCGCCGTGCGACGAGCGTGTATTTGGTGGATCGCGTGATACCGATGCTTCCCGAGGAGCTTTCGGGCGATCTGTGCTCGCTTCGACCCGGCATGACGCGTCGTGCGATGACGGTCGATCTCTACCTGGACGAAGCGGCGCGGCTCGTGGGCTACGAATTGTATCCATCGCTCATTCGCTCCGACGTGCGGCTCACCTATGATGAAGTCGGAAGGGCGCTGGTGGGCGCCGACCCCGTCGAGGCGTTTCGCGCTGCGCGGCTGCGCGGCGTGGGATGCACCGGGCGCGCTGGTCTCGAAGAGGGTCTTGCCTGGCGGCTGCGGGAGCTCTCGCGCATTGCGAAAGCGCGGCAGGCGACGCGCGAGCGGGCGGGCGGACTCGACTTCGACACGGTCGAGGCGCGGGTGCGCCTCGACGCCGAAGGACGACCCGAAGGGGTCGATCTGCGTTGCAAGACCGATGCGACTGCGCTCGTCGAAGAGGCGATGATCCTCGCGAACGAGACGGTGGCGGCGCACCTGCGCGACGCGGGGTTTCCCGGATTGTACCGTGTCCACGAACGTCCTGCGTCCGACGGACTTGCGGCGCTCGCGGAGGCGCTCGAAGAGTTCCCTTGGTTTTCGGACGTCGACGCGCGTTCGTTCGCGGCGGGGGAGGCGCATGCGCTGCAGAGGGCGCTCGCCGCGAGCGCGGGGCGGCCCGAGGGGGAGCTCGTGTCGTCTTTGCTGCTGCGCTCGATGAAGCGTGCCGTGTATCGGCCGGAGTGCGAGCCCCACTACGGCCTCGCCAGCGACGCTTACGCCCATTTCACATCTCCCATCAGGCGCTATCCCGACCTTGTGGTGCATCGTATGTTGAAGGCGCTCCTCGGTGGACGGCCCGAGCACTTCGACCAAGAGGCCGCGGCGCTGCCGTGGATCGCCGAGCATTCCTCCGAGATGGAGCGCGTGGCCGAACGGGCCGCGCGCGAGTCCCAGGAGCTCAAGCTCGTCGAGTATCTCGAGGGTTTCGTGGGTCAGGCGTTCTCCGCGGTCGTTTCCGGCGTGGCTCCCGGCGGATTTTACGTGCGTCTCGACAATACGGCGGAAGGGTTCGTGCCGTTGCGGGTGCTCGGAGACGAGTACTTCGAGCTCGATGCCGTGCAGCATCGGCTGACAGGCCAGGACAGCGGAACGTCGTACAGGCTCGGGCAGCGCCTTGCCGTCGTGCTGACGAACGCCGACGCGCGCTCGTGCCGCCTTGATTTCAGGCTTGCGTCGCCGAGATGGGAGGCTTGTTGAGCGAAGGACCGTCCATTCGGGGCGAGGGCTGACGAAGGGGGCCGGATCGGATCGGGAAAATACTTTGATAATCAAACTTTTTGCGCTATGATGCGCCCAGGGAACGGAAGGGAGCGCAGAATGGACGGTCCGGCCATAGGAGCCGATGCGTCGCAAAGACGCCGGGAGGAGCTTGACGGGCTCTTGTCCGGCACGTTCAACTCCATTCTGCGTATCGAGGAGCGTTCGCTCGACAACCGGCTCACGCACGGGCTCACCATCACCGAGGTGCACACCATCGTGGCCATGGGGCTTCACGAACGCAGTCCCATGAACGTGGTGGCAGCACGCCTTGGAGTGACGCTGGCCACGCTCACGACCGCGGTGGCGAAGCTGGTGCGCAAAGGCTTCGTCGAACGTTCCCGTTCCGAAGACGACCGACGCGTCGTGCTCGTGTCGCTGACGAAGAAGGGCCGACAAGTGCTGCGTGCGCACAATTTGTTTCACCATCAGATGATTGACGAGGCGCTAGCGGATCTCAGCGAAGAGGAGGAACGCGTGCTGGCTGAGGCGCTTGCCAAAGTGAAGGCGTTTTTCGACGAGCGCGCATGAAGATCGCGGATTCGAAGGTGCGTTTGCGTCTTGGCGATCTTCGGTGGGTGGGAGGGCGCGACCGTCGTTGGCGCTGCGCGGCTTCGCAGGCCTTTTCGCGCGCAGATATCGTGGAGGGGCGCGCGGGTGCCTTGCAAGGGGACGGGCCTCCCCATATCATTATCCCTACGGAAATACTTTGATTATCAAACTATTTTGATTCGGGAAAGGAACGGCCATGGCCACTATCGACACCGTCAAAGAAGTCCTCGTGGAGAACCTCGACCTCGATGCCGACAGCATCACCGAGGACGCCACGCTCGACTCTCTCGGCATCGACTCCCTCGACATGGTGGAGCTGATCTGCGACCTCGAGGAGAAATGCGAGGTGGAGTTCGGCGAGCCCGAGGGCATCGAGACGATCGGCCAGCTGGTCGCGCACATCGACTCGCTGAAATAACAGGTGAAGACGGGCCCCGTACGGGGCCCTCGCTCTGGCGGGCTGCGCGACGCGCGGCCCGCGCTGCAAGGTTCGTCTTGGGGTTCGGGCGCGGTTTGAGGAAGAGGGCAGGGCATGAAGACGCGGATAACGGAGCTTCTGGGCATCGAGGTGCCCGTCGTGCAGGGTGCGATGGCGCGCATCGCGGATGCGAGCCTGGCCGGTGCGGTGAGCGAGGCCGGCGGCCTCGGTGTCATCGCGTGCGGCGGTGCGCCGCTTTCCTGGGTGGAGGAGCAGGTGCGCATCGCGCGCTCGATGACCGACAAGCCCATAGGCGCGAACGTCATGCTCATGGATCCGAACGCCGCCGAGCTGGCGAAGCTTTTGGCCGATCTGCGCGTGGACGTCGTCACCACCGGCGCCGGCAGTCCGGCGAACTACATGCAGATGTGGAAGGACGCGGGCATCAAGGTGGTGCCCGTGGTGGCTTCGAGCGCACTCGCGGCCCGTATGGAGCGCCTCGGCGCGGATGCCGTGGTGGCCGAGGGAACGGAAGCCGGCGGGCATATCGGCGAGTTGACCACGATGGCGCTCGTCCCGGCCGTGTGCGACGCCGTGTCCATCCCCGTTATCGCCGCCGGCGGCATCGCCGATGGGCGCGGCGTGGCAGCGGCCTTTGCGCTGGGCGCCGAAGGCGTGCAGGTGGGAACCCGCTTCCTCACGGTGGACGAGTGCACCATCGCCGACGCGTACAAGGAGCGCGTGCTGGCTGCCAAGGACGCCGACACCATTGTCACGGGCCGCGGCAGCGGGCATCCCGTGCGCTGCCTCAAGAACAAGTTCGCCCGCACGGTGCGCAAGCTCGAAGACGACCTCGCACAAAACGGCGACGAGCTTGAGGCCATGTACGTGGGGTCTTTGCGCCGCGCGGTCGAGGGCGATGTGGACAACGGCACGATGATGGCCGGCCAGTCGGCGGCGCTCGTGCGCGAGCGCGCGACGGCCGCCGAGGCGATCGCCGGAATGATGGCCGAAGCGGAAGCGCTCGGCGCGCTCGATCTGGCGGCGACGGCCTCAGCGAACGCGCGGCGCGAGCGCGCGGGACGATAGGGGGAGGGCGCATGAGCGGCTCCATCCCCGCGATCGCAGCGGGCTCCCCTGTCTTTCTGTGCTCCGGTCAGGGTTCGCAGAAGCCCGGCATGGGCGCCGACCTCGTGGACGTGCCCGAGGTGGCCGAGGTGTTCGCCTGTGCGTCCGACGTGCTGGGATTCGACATGGTCGACCTCGTGCTGCGCGCCGAGCCCGAGGTGCTCGATGACACGCGCAACGCCCAGCCCGCGATCTGCGTTCTGTCGGTGGCCGTCGCCCGCGCGCTCGAGGCGCGTGGCGTGGAGCCGGCGGCTGTGCTCGGGTTCTCGCTGGGACAAGTGAGCGCGCTCGCGGTGTCGGGCATGCTCTCCGACGAGGCGACGTTCGCCTTCGTGAAGGAGCGCTCGCGGCTCATGGCCGAAGCGGCCGCGGAGCACCCCGGTGCGATGAGCGCGCTTCTGAAGGCTGGCGAAGAGGACGTGGCAGCGCTTTGCGATGAATGCGCGCAGGGCGAGGTGCTTGTGCCCGCGAATTACAACTGCCCGGGGCAGATCGTCGTATCGGGCGCGCCCGCAGCCGTCGAACGTGCCGAAGCGGCATGGGCCTCGGATGGGAAGCGCTTCTCGCGCTTGGCCACGTCGGGGGCCTTCCACAGCCCGCTCATGTCGACGGCGGCCGAGGGCATGGCGGCGTATCTGGCAGACGTCGAGTTCGCAGAGCCGCGCATCCCGCTCGTCTGCAACGTGACCGCCGAGCCGCTTTCCGCCGTCGAGGCGCGCGAGAGCCTCGTACGCCACCTGACGAGCCCCGTGCGCTTCCAGCAGAGCGTCGAGGCGCTCGTTGCCGCTGGTGCCGACACGTTCATTGAGACGGGGTTCGGCGGCGTGCTCGCGAACCTTGTGAAGCGTATCGACAAGTCGGTTGCGCGCAGCTGCGTGCAGGATCGCGCGAGCCTCGAGGCGTGCGTCGCGGCGCATGGCGGGGCCGAGACCGTCGCGGCTGCCGTTTCCGCACCCGACTCCTCCGATTCCGAATAGGAGCCTCCTGCATGACCGAAACCACCGAAACCCCGCGCAGAAGCGCGATCGTCACCGGGTCGAGCCGCGGTATCGGCCGCGCCGTGGCCGAGGAGCTCGCCCGGGCAGGCTTCGACGTATGCGTGAACTGCTCGAGCGAAAGCGGGCTTCCCGCCGCGCGTGAGCAGGCCGCCGCGCTCGAGGCCGAGCATGGCGTGCGCGCCATCGCCGTGGCCGCCAACGTGGCAGATGCCGCCGAAGCCGAGGCGCTCGTCGCCGCCGCGCACGAGGCCTTCGGTCGCGTGGACGTGCTTGTGAACAATGCGGGCATAACGCGCGACGGGCTTATCGCCCGCATGAAGGAAGAGGATTTCGACGCCGTCATCGACGTGAACCTCAAGGGCACATTCAACTGCTGTAAGGCGGCGGCGCAGCGCATGATGAAGCAGCGCTACGGGCGCATTGTGAACATGAGCAGCGTGGTGGGCGTGGCCGGCAACGCGGGCCAGGCGAACTATGCGGCCTCGAAGGCGGGCGTCATCGGGCTCACGAAGTCCCTCGCGCGCGAGCTGGCGGCGCGCAACGTCACGTGCAACGCGGTGGCGCCGGGGTTCATCGAGACGGACATGACGGGCGCGCTGTCGGAGAGGCAGCGCGAGGCGATCATGGGTCGCATCGCGAGCAAGCGCCTCGGCGCGCCCGAGGACGTGGCCGCGCTCGTGCGCTTCTTGGCGGGCGAGGAGGCCGGCTACATCACCGGACAGGTTGTCTGCATCGACGGAGGGATGTCGCTATGAGCGAGAATGCGAACGGAACCACGGCGGTCGCCACGCGCCGCCCTGACGGCACGCACCGCGTGGTGATCACCGGCATGGGCGCCGTTTCGCCCGCCGGCGTGGGCGTGGAGGCGCTGTGGAACGCGGTCATGGGCAAAGAGTGCCGCATCGGCCCGGTGACGCGCTTCGACGCGGCCGACTACGACGTGCGCATCGCCGCCGAGGTGCGCGATTTCGATCCGACCGAGCATGGGATCTCGAAAAAGGAGGCGCGTCGTTTCGAACGCTTCGTGCAGTACGCCATCGTCGCCTCCGACGAGGCCGTCGCGCAGTCGGGGCTTGACTTTGAAGCTGAGGACACGACGCGCATCGCATGCGTGTTCGGTACGGGCATCGGCGGCATCGACGAGCTTCAGAACGGCTTTTTCACGCTGGCGGAGAAGGGGCCGAAGAGGGTGAGCCCTCTGTTCATCCCCACGATGATCGGAAACATCGCCGCCGGGAACCTGTCCATCCGCTACGGTTTGCGTGGCGAGTGCCTCAACGTGGTCACCGCCTGCGCCACGGGTGCGCACTCCATCGGCGCGGCTGTGCGCGACATCCGCCACGGCTACGTCGACGCGGCGCTTGCCGGCGGTTCGGAGGAGAGCGTCTCTCCCATCTGCCTCGCGGGCTTCGCGAACCTAGGCGCGCTGTCGAAGTCCGAGGATCCGTCGCAGGCCTCGTTGCCGTTCGACGTGCGACGCGCGGGCTTCGTGGCGGGCGAGGGCGCGGGCGCGGTGGTGCTCGAGTCGCTGGAGCATGCGCTCGCGCGCGGCGCAACCGTCCTCGCCGAGGTCACCGGCTTCGGTTCGACGGGCGACGCCTACCATATGACCGCCCCCGAGCCGTCGGGCGAGGGCGTGGCGCGCGCCATGCGCCAAGCACTCGAAGAGGGTGGCTTCACGCCTGCCGACTTGGGGCATCTGAACGCGCACGGCACGGGCACGCCGGCCAACGACGTCACCGAGTCGAAGGCTCTTCTGGCGCTTTGCGGCGAGGAGGCGGGACGGAAGGTGCCGGTGACGTCGGTGAAGGGCACGACGGGCCACACGCTCGGCGCCGCCGGCGCCATCGAGGCCATCGTGACCGCTCTTTCCGTCATGAACGACTGCGTGCCGCCCACCTGCGGATTCGCCGAGGCTGATCCGGAGTGCCCTGTGAGCGTCGTCGTCGAGGCCAAGACGGACTACCCTCAGAAGGTGGCGCTGTCGAACTCGCTTGGATTCGGGGGCCACAACGCTTCCATCGCCATCTCTCCTTTCGGGCGAACGGAGGGGTAGGGACGGCGTTGTCCCTCGTGCCGCCGGAAGCGCGGTTCCCGGGGGAGGGTCGCCGCGAGGTTTCGGCGCACGGCCTGGAAGCTGGCGTCCGGGAGGGCTGTCAGCTGGGCTGTTCCAGCGCCCTGCGTCGGTCGTCCGCACGGGGTCGTCGCTCTCGCGCCGCGCGCGAAAAGGCGGCGCCGGGCCGCGTCGCTCGACCTTCGACGCGCGGCCTACTTGTGAGCTTGTTGCGCGTCCTCCGGGCGCATGGCGCGCGGAGCGCGCACCGTTGAAAGGAGCCGAACATGGCCATCTCGTTTCCCTGCGGCAAAGGCGCCGTCGAGGCGGTGCTGCCGCACCGCGACCCGTTTCTGTGGGTGAGCCGCGTCGTTTCGTGCGAGCCGGGCGTCGAGGTGACGGCCGAGCTGGATGTCGACCCCGACCTGCCTTTGTTCAAAGGCCACTTTCCCGGGCATCCGGTGTTGCCGGGCGTCGTCATCATGGAGGCGCTCGCGCAGGCGGCCTCGTTTTGCGTTCTCGTCGATCGCGGATCGGAAGGTGCCATCGGATTCCTCACCGGCATCGACGGCGCGAAGTTCCGTCGGCAGGTGGAGCCGGGCGAGACGCTCACCTTGAAGGGTCGCATAGTGAAGTCCTCATCGCGCCTCGTCGTGGCCGAGGTGGAGGCGAGCGTGGATGGCGCGGTGTGCGCCACGGCCACGCAGAAGTACGTGCTGGCGAAAGCGGAAGCGTAGAGGGGCGGCGATCGTTCGATGAAGCAGCGCACGCAGGATTACATCACCATCGGCTCGGACGGAACGGTGCTGCCCAAGGACGGCGAAGCCGTCTCCTCCGGACAAACGGCCGAAGCCGCGGACGTTGCCTACCGGCTGTCCCGCATGGCGGACGAGGCCGCAGCGGCCCTTCCCGTTGTCCCGAATGCGCTCGAGGCAGCGGATTCGTCCGAATGGACCGCTTCGCCGTCCTCGCATGCGAACGGCTCGGCCGACGGCGTGAAAGGGCTTCCCGTCGCGCTCGTCATGGCGCGCGCGAGAACGGCGAAGCGCTTGGTGAGGTCTGTGTCGGATGCCGGATTCGCCCCCTGCGTCGTCTACACGCAGGACCATCGGTTCGATGCGCATGTGAAGCTCGCCCCGCTTTCGGTTTGCTTGGGCGAGAAGCACTCAGACGCGCTGTTCTGCAACGGCTATGCGGTGCTGACGGCGGCTGGGGAGTGCGGTGCGACGACGGTGCTTTTGTGCGACGAGGCGCTGCCGCTCGCCGAGGTGGACAGCTTCCTCGCGCGAGCGGCCGCCCGCGGCATCCGCGTGTTCCGTCCTCTGAGCGCCGAAGCGCCGCTTTTGGGCTGGGTGCTCTGCACCACCGACAAGCCCGCGTTCGACGGCGGGTCGTGGCGAGCCTGTCCGCATTGCGGCCTCAATTTCGACGAAGCGAGCCTTGCGGCCGGCCACTATGTGTGCCCATCGTGCGGCGGGTACCTGCGCATGTCGTCGACCGAGCGGATCGACGATACGCTCGATGCGGACAGCTTCGTCGAATGGGATCGCGTCGTGGCCGAGACTGATCCGCTCTCCTTCCCCGGTTACGCCGACAAGCTGGCCGCCCAGCGCGAGAAGACCGGCCTCGAGGAGGGCGTGCGCACGGGCGAGGGGCGCATCGCGGGCCTGCGCGTGGCCGTCGGCATCATGGACTCCCAGTTCTTCATGGGCTCGATGGGGTCGGTCGTGGGCGAGAAGGTGGCGCGGCTCGTGGATCGCGCCACGTCCGAGCGCTTGCCGGTGGTGATCTTCACGGCATCGGGCGGGGCGCGCATGCAGGAGGGCCTCGTGTCTCTCATGCAGATGGCGAAGGTGTCCTGCGCCCTCGAACGCCATGCCGAGGCGAAGCTGCCCTACATTGCGGTGCTCACCGACCCCACGACGGGCGGCGTGACCGCATCGTTCGCCATGCAGGGCGACGTGATCTTGGCCGAGCCGCGCGCGCTCATAGGCTTCGCAGGCCAGCGCGTCATTCGCGACACCATCAAGCAGGAGCTTCCCGAAGGCTTTCAGACGGCCGAGTTCGCACTCGAGCACGGGCTTATCGACGCCATCGTCGAGCGTGCCGAGCTGCGCGGAACGCTCGCGCATCTGCTTGCCTTGCATCTGGCCACCGAGGTGGCGATGCGTGCCGATCACGAGCCGGGCGATCGCGAGATACTCGTGAGCTACGAGGCGGTGCGCGAGAACCTCGCTCATGGGACCGACACGTACAACACGGTGACGTATGGCGATCTGGCATCGGAGGGCTTCGCCTTCGGCGGAGGAGAGGGATGGGGCCCTCTGGGGCTGAAGCGCCGCATCTCGAGTCTGGCCGAGCGGCTCGACCGGCGCGGAGCCGCTTCGCGCAAACGGCTCGAGCGGGTGCTGAGCGAAGGGGGCTTCGACGCCGAGGCGGGCGTGTCGCTCGAGGGCGCTGCCGCAGCTGGCGACGTCGGCGCCCAGGAGGGCAACCGCGCGTGGGAGAGCGTGCAGCTGGCGCGCAACACGCGCAGACCGACGGCGCTCTCTTACATCGACGCGTTCGTGGACGGATTCATCGAGCTGCACGGCGACCGCGCCTTCGGCGACGACGGCGCCATCGTTGCGGGTCTTGGCTGGATCGGAGGACGGGCGGTGACGGTGATCGCTCAGGAGAAGGGGCGCGACCTCCCCGAGCGTATCGCGCGCAACTTCGGCTGCCCGCAGCCCGAAGGCTATCGCAAGTCCCTGCGCCTCATGCGTCAGGCCGAGAAGTTCGGACGGCCGATCGTGTGCCTTGTGGACACACAGGGCGCTTTCTGCGGCATGGAGGCCGAGGAGCGCGGGCAGGGAAACGCCATCGCAGACAACCTCATCGAGCTTGCGGGACTGCGGGTGCCCGTGGTGAGCGTGCTTTTGGGAGAGGGCGGAAGCGGCGGCGCGCTTGCCCTTGCGCTGGCCGATCGCGTGGCCATGCAGGAGCACGCGGTGTACTCAGTGCTGTCGCCGGAGGGGTTCGCCTCGATCCTCTGGAAGGATCGCACCCGCGCACCCGAGGCAGCTGCCGTCATGAAGATGAGCGCCGCCGAAGCCTGCGAGATGGGCATCGTGGACGCCGTGCTGTCCGAAGGCGCGCGCCCGGCGCACGAGAATCCCGAGCAGGCTGCTGCGAGCGTGCGCGCCTACGTTGAGGCGACGCTCGACGAGCTCGCAGACATGCCGGCAGACGAACTTGTGAAAAAGCGCCACGAGCGGTTCGCCAAGTTCTGAGCGAGGCGGCGCTCGTTCAGGTCCTTCGCCGTTCGGCGGAGGACTTGTCGCGTTTCGGAGGGGGCGAATGCGCCCGCGAGCCTTTCGGGTTTTGGGTCGGGGACGCCCTCTCCCGCAGGCCACCTTGCTTCTCCGACGCCTCGTCCCGATGCTTTGCTATACTGCGTTACGTTTCTCGCTGTGACGAGAATGCCGGAGTGGAAGGATGGGGGATGCCGATAGCCGTGAGCGCATGCCTGCTGGGCGAGCCGTGCCGTTACGACGGGGAATCTCGTTCTTGCGAGGCGGTGCTGCAACTGGGCGCGACGCGCGAGTTCGTGGGCGTGTGCCCCGAGATGCTCGGAGGCCTGCCCGTGCCGCGCACGCCTTGCGAGATCGTCGCAGCCGAGCGCGCTCTGCGCGTGGTCGACGCGGACGGGGGCGATGTCACGGACGCGTTTTTGGCAGGGGCAGCCAAAACGGTGGAACTGGCGTCGGAACGGGGCTGCACGCTGGCGGTTCTCAAGGCGAAGAGCCCCTCATGCGGATGCGGCCTCGTGTACGACGGCACGTTCGCCGGCGTTCTCGTGCCTGGTTACGGCGTCGCAGCTCGAGCGCTGCGCGAGGCGGGAGTGCGCACGCTCGACGAATCGCAGTTCGCGGCGTGCCTCGAGGCGAGCGCGGCGCAGCGTCCGGGTCAGGTGCCCGCCGTATTGGCCGAGACGTCTGCGGAGTGCCCTTCGTTGGAGACCAAGCGCCTCGTGCTGCGCCCGCTGATCTCCGACGACATCGACGATGTGTTCGCCTACTGCAGCGATCCTGCTGTCGATCCCGATGCAGGATGGGCGCCGCATCGCACGCGCGAGGACGCGCGTATGTTTGTCGAGGTGATTGCGCACGAGCCACACGTGTTCGGCATCTTCGAGAAGCGCGGCGACGGCGCCGACGCCGGTGCCGTGGGGCCGTGCATCGGATCGATCGGGCTCATTCGCGATCCGCAGCGACGCAATGTGGACTGCCTCATGCTGGGCTACGCGCTCGCGCGGCGCGCATGGGGCCGCGGATATATGACCGAGGCGTCGAGTGAGGTGCTGCGCTACGGTTTCGAAGAGCTGAGCCTCGCGATGATCACCTGCACTCACTATTCCTTCAACGCACGCTCACGACGCGTGATCGAGAAGTTGGGGTTCGTCCGCGAGGGAACGTTGCACGGCATCGAGGCGACCCTTGATGGCCTCATGCAGGACTGCGAGTGCTACTATCTTGTGCGCGAACGTTGGATGTCGACGGTTGCCAGCTTGCCGGGAGGCGAAGGGGCGGGTTCGCCGTCTCGTCCGACGTCGACTGTCGACAGCTTGTCGACGAGCTTGCGGTAGATCCGATCACGGATCCACGGCTCCGTCGACGAGGCGAGAGCTTCGTCGAGGGTCATCCAGCGCACACCGTCGTTCTCGTCCGGCTTGGCGCGCAACGACTCGTCGGACGAGGCCACGGCCAGGTAGGTCACGTTGAGGTGGAGATGCGGGCTCACGTAGCGATGTCGTTTCTCGTGGCCGTCCACCGTGAGCACTTCCAGTGAGAAGATGCCGCCAGGGCCGCATGATGCGACGAGCCGCGCATCGGCGACGCCCGTCTCCTCTTCGAGCTCGCGCAAGGCGACGCGGATCAAGTCGCGCTCTCCGTCGGCGTGCCCGCCTATCCAGCTCCAGGAGCTGTAGACGTTGTGGTGGACCATGAGCGTCTTGGCTGCGGTCGGGTCGACCGTCCAAATCGAGCACGTTACGTGCGCGAGCGAACTGCGGTCGAACACGTCCGGGTCGCTTTCGAGCTGCCGGAGGATGATCTCGCGATCGACCTCTTCCTGTTCGTTGAAGGGTCGGTAGGCTCGTATGTCGTCGATGAGGGGCATAAGACTATTGTACGAGGTTGCCGCCGATGGGTATAGGGGGTTTGCTGTAGGCGGGCATTGGGGTTGCATCCCGCCGGGAACCATGCGCTTCCGGAGCGAGGCCGCCTGTGCGGTTTTGCTGACGAGCCAACGAGGAATCGCCGCTTTCCCGAGAGCGAGGGGTCGGGTTTTCGGGTGGGGTCCAGGCTGCAAGTCTACGATGGCGTTCTGGCTGATCGAGATGGCTTTTCTGGCGTGCGAGTTCGAAACGCTGACGTCACGAGCGAAGGGGTTTGCTCAATTTCGTCCGTTTGGGCTGTCGGCTGCATCCTGGGTTGGGGCTCGGACCTCGTTGTTGGAATTCGGCCATGCGCTACGCACGGTAATGTTGGTTGAGGCGCTGACATCGCGATCTCGCGCTATACGAAGGCTCGCTGCGCCACGCTCCAACCGGCTTGGGTGCTGAGGGGGGCGTCCGGACAGCGCGGTCCCGCCATGCTACAATGCGCTCATGATGCGCGAGAGCGACATATACGAGCTGCGGCTGTTCGATCGGGTTCTGATCGTCTTTCGCATGTCGCGAGGCGAGTACGGAGATCTTTCGATCGAGATACTCTCGACGGACTCGTCGGCAAGCAGCCTTCTCCCCTTGTCGTTCGACGGGGAGGCAACTCGCGAGCGCCTGATCGAATGGATTCACCGACGGCGTATCCCGAAGAATCGCGCCTATGTTGACGAGATACTCAAGTCGTGCGGCATCGAGTCCGATGACGCCAAATCGATCATCGATGTGAGCAAGGGCCTTTCGCTCAACGATTCCTATTGGGTTGTCCCCCAAGGCTCCGAGGGCTCGTTCGGCGAATGGAACCTGTACGACAATGAGATGAGCGCTGCATTGCAGCTTGTCGCGTACACGGGTGTCGTCTCAGACGCGCTTGCCGACGGCGGCATCCCCGGCGAGCTCACCATCGGCGGCATGTTCCCCAAGGCGTGGCGCGCAGCGGGGTCGAAGCGCCTGCTGTTCAAGGCCGGCCACCTGTTCGAGGGCGCGAACGTGGGTAAGGAGCCCTATTCGGAATATCTATCTTTCCAGATCGCGTACCGCATGGGGATCGACGCGGTTTCATACGACTTGGCGTTGTGGAAGAGGAAGCTCTGCTCCACCTGCGAACTATTCTGCTCGAAGGACGTCGCGTTCGTACCTTTCGGCTTCGCGGTTCGCCCCGAGCGTTTCAAGGACATGAACCTGCGCGAGGCGCTTGCGTATTTCGCGAACCTCGGCGAGGCAGAGCTTGAGAAGTTCAAGTCGATGCTCGTATTCGACGCGCTCATCTGCAACGAGGATCGTCATATGGGAAATTACGGCGTCCTGCGCGACAACGGTACGGGCATCGTGCGGGGGATGGCCCCGCTGTTCGATCACAACCTAGGGTTGTTCGCGAGCGCAATGCCTGATGAGTTGACCGTGGATGCCATGATGCGGAAGGCGTCGATCAGCCGCGGCGCGTTCGCTCCCTCGCTCGACGAGCAGGCGGCTCTTGTGATCGGTCCGGTGCAGAAAGCGCAATTGGAGCGGCTTGCCGGATTCGTCTTCGAGCGCCATCCGGTCATGGACGAGTTCGATGAGAGCGATGTCCGCAACTATTTCAGCGACGAGCGGTTGAGGTGTTTGGATAGCTATATTGCACGTCGCGCTGCAATGCTGCTCGTATTGCCGACCGTCGATCCTGGTAAGATTTTGAAGGACGTGGCAGAGAAGTAAATGCCGTACAAAGTGGTATAAACTGGTTTTGTCGCACAAATGCGTGGATTGAAATATAGAATGGGTTAAGTGTGTGACGGTGGGAGGCGCGTCTTGTAGACGCGCCTCCCATTTTTATATATACTACGGGTGTCGTAATAAGTATTAACTTAACCCAATCTATAAAGGAAATAGAATGAAGGGTAAGCTAAAAGTGCGATTCAGGTCATGGTTCTGCAAGATCGGGATATGTGTGTCCTTTCGCGCCACGCGCCAGAAGAAATAACGATTTCGATTAGGTTCTTGCCTGCGAGTCCCAGTATAGGGATAGTTGCCAAATGAAGGTAGGATACAATGCTGGTAGCCATTACAATAACGGTCCGAAAAAGGACGGCATATGCCTGAATATTACGCTCATACCGGTTCTGATCTTGAAGATGTTTCCACCTGGCAGACGCTTTCGGAGCATGCGAACGAGGTGGCGCGACGGGCCGAGGCATTCGCAGAGAAATTCGACATGGGGACATGGGGGCGCACGCTCGGTTTGCTGCATGACGCGGGCAAGGCAAGCGCCGGCTTCCAGAAGCGCTTGGAGGGCGGCAAACCGGTAGATCATTCGACCGCGGGCGCGAAGATCGCGATCGAACGGTATGCAACATGCGGCCAGTTCATGGCCTATGCGCTCTGCGGGCATCACGGGGGAATGGCTAACGGCATGAACTGGTCGGAATGCTCTGGCTCGCAGAAGGTTTCTTTGCGAACCCCTCTCAAAGACCGGCTTGCAAACGCTATCGATCCTTATGACGCTTTTTTCGACTTGGCCGAAGCGGGTGAGATCAGCCTTCCCGATCTTGCGCAACTGGGAGCCCCCATGCGCTATGGTCGCACGTTCGAGGGAACGGGGAGCAAGGTGTTCTCGACGTTCGTGCTCGAACATTTCTTATATTCGGCGCTTGTTGACAGCGATTATCTGGATACCGAGCGCTTCATGACTCCCGAAGCTGCAGAAGCGCGCGAGGCACGCGACCTTGCCAGCATGGAAGAGCTGCTGGCGAAACTCGAAGCCCATATGAGCGAACTCATGGGGAGCGCGAAGGAAACGCCGGTCAACCGCGTGCGCCGCTCGGTGTACGAGGAGTGCCTTGGGGCCTCCATGCTACCCTGCGGACTCTACACGATGACGGTGCCCACCGGTGGCGGTAAGACGCTCAGCTCGATGGCGTTCGGGCTGCGGCATGCGGTTGAGCACGGGCTGGATCGGGTCATCGTCGCGATTCCGTTCACCAGTATCGTCGAGCAAACTGCCGGCACGCTTAAAACCATCTTTGGTTCTGAAAACGTGCTCGAGCATCATTCGAACTACGACTTCAGCGACCTCGGCGACGAGGAGAAGGCCAAGCAGCGACTCGCTGTCCAAAACTGGGATGCGCCCATCGTGGTGACGACGAACGTGCAGCTGTTCGAGTCGCTGTTCTCGAACAAGCCGGGCAAGAGCCGCAAGGTGCACAACATGGCGAAGAGCGTCATCATCCTCGACGAAGCGCAAACGCTTCCCGACTCGCTTCTCAAGCCCTCGCTTGCCATGCTCGAGGAGTTGGTGGCGGGTTACGAATCGAGCGTCGTGCTGTGCACGGCTACGCAGCCGGCGTTGGAAGGGCTTTGGCCGTTCGGCGCTGAGCCATGCGAGATCGTGCGGCGTCGCGACTTGTTCGACGAGGCGTTCGGAGGGCGGGTCGCCTACGAGTCGCTCGGAGCAATTGAGAAGGCTGACCTCGCTGAACGCATCGTTGATTGCCATGAGGTGCTTTGCGTCGTGGGTACGCGCGCCCTGGCCCGCACGATCTATGACGACGTGGTGACGAGAGCGGTGGAGCGCGGCGAGCTTTCAGATGCAAAACACGCGTACGACGAGGGGTTCTTCCATTTAAGCGCTTTCATGATCCCGGCGCATCGCAGCGCCATGCTCGAACGCATTCGCAAGAGGCTCGACGACAAGCAGCGCTGCGTCGTCGTGTCGACGCAGCTTGTGGAGGCCGGCGTGGACGTCGATTTTCCCGAGGTGTACCGCGAACTTGCGGGCCTTGATTCCGTCGTGCAGGCCGCGGGGCGCTGCAATCGGGAGGGCCGTCTGATCGACGGGGGCATGGTGCACGTGTTCGAATGCGCTGTCGATGGCGAGCGTCAGAAGACGGGCGCATGGCTCGAGAAAATGAAGAGCATAGCCCGTGATGTGATCCGTGAAAACGACGGGAAGGTCGACGAATCGCTCATACCCGCTTTCTTCTCGACGCGCTACGGCACGGAAGACCTCGATGCCAAGCACATTTTCCAGAAGCTGACTTCCAAAGACCTGATCGCCGCAGGATTTAAAACCATGCCCTTCGAGCAGTGCGCCCTCGACTACCGCATCATCGAGGACGATTCGGTTCCCGTGTTCGTGCCATGGGGCGAAGAGGGGCGGACGCTGCTCAAGGAGCTGCTTGCCAGCGAAAATCCGGCTGGCATGGCCATGCGCTTGCAGAGGTTCAGCGTGAGCGTACCTGTGTGGAAGATAGACGAATACAAAAAGACCGGCGCGGTCGAGGAGCTTGAGCCGTTCCTCATATTGAGAGATGACGGTTGTCGATCCTTCTACCGGGAGGACGTGGGGCTGGTCGCGGTGGGAGAGGAGGTTCTCGAGCTGTTGAGCTGCTAAGGCGAAGTTCGCGCTTGCGGGCGCGGCTGCAACGAGAGAGGAAGGAGGTTCGACATGGGATATGGCATCAAAGTGCTCGCGCGAGGCCCTCGGGCGTGCTTCACGCGGCCCGAGATGAAAGCCGAGCGCGTCAGTTACGACGTCATCACGCCGTCGGCGGCGCGCGGGCTCGTCGAGGCCGTGTACTGGAAGCCGGCCATCCGATGGCACATCGACCGCATTGAGGTGCTCAATGAGATTCGCTTCGACACGTTCAGGCGCAACGAGCTGGGCGGCAAGCTGAGCTACCGCAATGCCAAGGCCGCCATGGAGCGCGGCGAGGAGGTATGGACGGCGGCCAACGACGACCGCCAACAGCGCGCGACCATGTACTTGAAGGACGTCGCGTATTTGATCGACGCGCATTTCACGTTGACGGAGCAGGCGGGGGAAGACGACGCGGTGGAGAAGCACTACAGCATCGCCCTGCGCCGCCTGCGCAAGGGGCAGTGCTTCAACCAGCCCTACTTCGGCTGCCGCGAGTTCCCCGCCGACGTATCGATCGTGGAGGAGCCTGGCGATAGGCCCAAGTCGTTCTACGCCGGCTCCGGCGAGCGGGATCTGGGGTTCATGCTCTTCGACATCGACTTCGACCATGATATGGAGCCGCAGTTCTTCCGCGCCTCGATGCGCGACGGCGTGATCGACGTCGCCCGCGCGCGCGAGGCGGTGGTCCGATGATCTTGCAAGAGCTCAACAAGTATTACGAGCGCCTGTTGGCCGATCCCGAGCGCGACGTTCCCGCCCGTCATTGGAGCGTGGAGAAGGCGGCGTGGGAGCTCAAGCTCTCCCGCGACGGCAGGCTGCTGGGCGCGTATCAACTCACAGCGGGCACGGGCAAGGAGCTGCGGAAGTTCGTCTCGCTGCGCGTGCCCGAGCATACGACGCGCAGCGGAACCGGCATGCTGCCGTTCTTCCTGTGCGACAATGCGGCCTACCTGCTCGGTTACGATGAGAAACGCGGGCCCGAGAAGCTGGCGAGCGCGCGGGCGCTGCACGAGGCCGTGCTGGGCGAATGCGACGACGAGGGCGCGCAAGCCGTCCTGCGCTTCTTCGAGCGCGAGGATCGCGACGCCGACCTCGACGAGGGCGTGCGCTCGGAGTTGGCGAGCGGCGGCGGCTTCGTGGTGTTCCGGCTGGACGGAGACCCGGGGCGACTGCACGAGCGGCCCGCGGTGGCTGCCGCATGGGCTTCCTATTGCGATGGCCAGGCGACGGGCGAGGTGGTTGGCCAATGTGCCGTCACGGGCGAAGAGGGCCCGCTTGCCCGCTTGTTTCCCCAGGTGACCGGCGTTCCTGGGGCGCAGTCGGCCGGAGCGTCGCTCGTATCGTTCAACCTGCAGTCGTTCGAGTCGTATGGCAAGTCGCAGGCTTACAACGCGTCGGTCTCGGAGGCGGCGGCGTTCAACGCGGGCTCCGCACTGCGGCAGCTCTGCGCCGACCGCGAGCATCGGGTGCGCTTCGGCGAGACGACGGTGGTGTTCTGGGCGGATCGTCCGGCGCCGGCGGAGGACCTGCTCATGCTGGGGATACTCGACCCCGACGAGCTCGACAGGGCCGAGGACCAGAACGCCGTGCAGGAAGTGCGCGCGGCGCTCGAGAGCATGGAGCGCGGCCTTCCCCTGACCGGCGTCGACACCGAGACGCGCTACTTCGTGCTCGGCCTCGCGCCCAACGCGGCGCGCTTGGCCGCTCGGTTCTTCGAGACGAGCACGCTCGGCCGCATGGCCGAGAACTTCGGAGCGTACCTTCGCGATGTGAGCATGGCCGACGTGCGCGCCCGCTCGCTTCGCACGCTGTTGCTGCAGACCGCGCCCATGGGGTCGGCCGACCAGCTGCCTTCGACGCTGGTGAACGGCTGCATGGAGGCCATGCTCACCGGCCGCGCGTTTCCGCAGGCCCTCTACTACGCGGTGCTTTCGCGCATGCGCTCCGACCATGCGCGGCGCAACTCGTGGGACATGGGCCGGCGGGCGGCGTTGCTCAAGGCGTGCCTTGTGCGCAGGGCACGGCTCGGCGCAGAAAACTCGAATGGGGAAGACGGCGCCGCACGCGCCGATGAGGAAAGGAGTCTGGACGTGAATCTGGACAAAGAGAGGGCGAACCGCGGTTACGTGCTCGGAAGGCTGTTCGCCGTCATGGAGCACGCGCAGCGAAGCGCGCTCGGCGAGGTGAACGCTACCATCCGCGACCGCTACATCGGGGCCGCTTCCACGACGCCCGCCCGCGTGTTCCCGCATCTGCTGCACAACACGCAGAACCATCTGTCGAAGCTGCGCAAGTTCAACCCGGGGCTTTGCGTGAAGTTCGAGAAGGCGAACGACGAGATCATGGCGATGCTCGACGGGCCGGTCCTGTTCCCCAAGACACTCGACGCGGAAGACCAGGGCGAGTTCTTCGTGGGGTACTACCAGCAGCGCGTCGACCTGTGGAAGAAGCACGACGACGAGGCCGATGCGGAAGCGGACGCCGATAGCGCCGACGACGAGACCGAAACCAACTAGGAGGACATCATGGCAGAGCCTATCAAGAACCGCTACGACTTCGTCTTCTTCTTCGACGTGAAGAACGGCAACCCCAACGGCGACCCGGATGCCGGCAACATGCCGCGCATCGATCCCGACACGAGCCGCGGCATCGTGTCGGACGTGTGCCTCAAGCGCAAGATCCGCAACTACGTCGACCTGGTGAAAGGCGAGGCGATCGACGACCCCGACGTGGCCCAGGGCGAGCTCGGGTACAAGATCTACGTGCAGGAGGCGGCCGTGCTCAACGACCGCAACCGCAAGGCGTACGTGCACTACGACATGAAGCCCGCGCCGAAGAAGCTGCCGAAAGCCAAGGAGGACCAGCTCAAGGTCACGAAGTTCATGTGCGACAACTTCTTCGACATCCGCGCGTTCGGCGCGGTCATGACCACCGACGTGAACTGCGGCCAGGTGCGCGGCCCCATCCAGCTGTGCTTCGCCGAGTCGGTCGACCCCGTGCTGCCGCTCGAGATGAGCATCACGCGCATGGCGGTGACGAACGAGAAGGACGTCGAAAAAGAGAAGACGATGGGCCGCAAGCAGTACGTGCCCTACGGGCTGTACCGGGCTGAGGGGTTCATCTCCGCCGCGCTCGCCGAGAAGACGGGCTTCTCCCAGGAGGACCTCGACCTGTTCTTCGAGGCGCTCATGAACATGTTCGAGCACGACCGCAGTGCCGCGCGCGGGCTCATGGCCTTGCGCAAGCTGTTCGCGTTCAAGCATGAGAGCAAGCTGGGGAACGCGCCGGCCCATAAGCTGTTCGATGCGGTGTCGGTGAAGCGGCTCATCGAGGACGGCGCCGAGGCCCGTGCGTTCTCGGACTACGAGATCGTCGTCGACCGCGCGGCGATTCCCGAGGGGGTCGAGCTGCTGGAACTTCCGGTCGAGTAGACCATGTACGCCGATGACGAGCTGTTGCCGCTTTCGGGGCTGCAGCACATCGCGTACTGCGAGCGCCAGTGGGCGCTCATCCACCTCGAGCAGATATGGGACGAGAGCTACGACACGGTGCGGGGCTCGCTGTTCCACGAACGGGTGCACTTGGAGGGGTACTCCGCCGCGAAGGGCGTCAGGTCCGAGCGAGGGTATCGGCTCGTGAGCCGCAGCCTCGGTATAGCGGGCATCGCCGATGTTGTGGAGTTCGCTGCGGACGGCGATGCGGCCAAGGTTGCGGTGCGCCCCGTGGAGTACAAGGTGGGGAAACCGAAGATAGAAGAATGGGATCGCATCCAGGTGTGTGCGCAGGCGCTGTGCCTGGAGGAGATGTTCGGATGCGCCGTAGGACAGGGCGACCTGTTCTACGGCGCCACCCGCCGTCGGGAGCGCGTCGTGCTCGACGATGCCTTGCGCGAGCGCGTCGCTGGGTTGGCGCTTCGCATGCACAAGCTGTTCGAGTGCGGCGAGACGCCTCGGGCCGTGCGCGGCCCGAAGTGCCGCCGATGCTCGTTGGCCGACTCTTGCCTCCTCGAGGCGTTCGATCATGATGCCGTAGCGTATTGGAAGGAGGCGGGGTTTGAAAAAGCTTCTCAACACGCTCTATGTGACGAACCCTGAGGCGTACGTGTGCAAGGGCGACGATGCGCTCGTGGTGCGGGTGGACGGCGAGAAGGCGCTGCAGGTGCCGTGCCACTTGCTCGAGGGCATTGTGATATTCGGATACCTCGGCTGCTCCCCTGCGGTTCTGGGGGCTTGTGCTGAGCGGGGGATCACGATCTCGTTTCTGGACGACGCCGGGCGCTTCCTCGCGCGGGTCGAGGGGCCGGTTTCGGGAAACGTGCTGCTCCGACGCGCCCAGTACCGGGTGTCGGACGATCCTGACGCCGCCCTCCGTCTCGCACAGCGATTCGTCGCGGCCAAGGTGCGCAACGCGCGGACCGTCCTGCAGCGTTGCAGGCGTGATTATCCCGACGAGGCGGATGATGCTTTGGACGAGGCCATCGAAGGGCTCAAGCTTCGTGAGGCTGGCGCGTTCTCGACGGTCGACGCTGACGAGCTGAGGGGAGTCGAGGGCGACGCGGCGCATCGGTACTTCGGCGTGTTCGACCGCTTGCTTCGGGCGGGGGACGGTTTCGCCTTCTCGGGACGCACGAGGAGGCCGCCAAGAGATCCGGTGAACGCCCTGCTCTCGTTTTTCTATTCGCTTCTGGCTCGCGATGTGGCGAGCGCGTGCGAGACCGTCGGGCTCGACCCCCAGGTTGGCTTCTTCCATCGAGATCGACCGGGGCGGGCGAGCCTCGCATTGGATGTCATGGAGGAGTTGCGGGCGTGGTACGTTGATCGCTTCGTGGTATCGCTGATCAATCGTCGGCAGGTGGGCGAGCCCGATTTCTCGTCGAGCGAGGCATCGGGCGTCGTTTTGACTGACGCGGCCCGCAAGAACGCGCTTGGGCTCTGGCAGCAGCGCAAACAGGAGCAGGTGATGCATCCGTTCTTGAAGGAGAAGGTGCCGGTGGGTCTCGTGCCGTTCTTGCAGGTGCAGCTGCTGGCGCGCCACCTGCGCGGAGATTTGGACGATTATCCGGCGTTCATTTGGAGGTAGCGATGTACGTGCTGGTGACGTACGATGTGGAAACGGCGAGCCCACAGGGAACCCGCCGGTTGCGTCGGGTTGCGAAGATCTGCGTGAAGTACGGCCAGCGCGTGCAGAACTCGGTGTTCGAGTGCTCGCTCGATCCGGCTCAGTTCGAGACAATGAAGAGCGAGCTGATGAAGGCGGCCGATCTGACGCGTGACAGCCTGCGGTTCTATAATCTCGGGAAGAACTGGAAGCGAAAAGTCGAGCATGTGGGAGCGAAGGAGGCGTACGACCCGGAAGGGCTCCTGTGCGTGTGAGAGGAAATGCGCACCTTGACAATGCGAAAACTCGATAGCGTGCCGCGCGAACCCCAAGCAATGGCGCGCTATTCATGAGGTTCGCGCAGGTTTTAGGCTTCACAAGCCCGCTGATAGCTGCTTACGGTGTTGGCTGATTGTCTAATATGAATATAATAGTCAGAATATGCACTAATATGTATATTCCGACAGTCGAGCCCTCACGGGCTCGCGGGTTGAAACTCAAAGAGCCATGTGATCGAACTTCGAGACTCCCGTCGAGCCCTCACGGGCTCGCGGGTTGAAACAGATCGATAGCCACGAAGGGCACATCGGTATCGAGTCGAGCCCTCACGGGCTCGCGGGTTGAAACTTGAGAACGTTCCCGGCGTGCTCATCGACATCGGTCGAGCCCTCACGGGCTCGCGGGTTGAAACTATTTGAACAAGGAGGCGTTGCAAGCCGTCTCGCGAGTCGAGCCCTCACGGGCTCGCGGGTTGAAACACGACCGACGACAACGCGACGACCGGCGAGCTCGTCGAGCCCTCACGGGCTCGCGGGTTGAAACCAGTTGATGCTCATCTTCTCTCCTTCCCGGCCCCGTCGAGCCCTCACGGGCTCGCGGGTTGAAACCCTCGTTTTTCGCGAGTATGATCGCAATATCATGGTCGAGCCCTCACGGGCTCGCGGGTTGAAACAAGCTTTCGCTGGAATCGGATACGGGCTCGCAGGAGTCGAGCCCTCACGGGCTCGCGGGTTGAAACTCGCGCATGTCGCCCTTGAACCTCTCGGCGGCGGTCGAGCCCTCACGGGCTCGCGGGTTGAAACGACTTTTATTGCGATTCTCGCACCGGCTATCTTAAGGTCGAGCCCTCACGGGCTCGCGGGTTGAAACACTGCGGTTTTTTAACCCCGTCGCTGCCGGATTGTCGAGCCCTCACGGGCTCGCGGGTTGAAACCGCATCATGGACATCGCTCGCGACCCGGAGTCCAGTCGAGCCCTCACGGGCTCGCGGGTTGAAACTTGAACATCGCGTAATTGTAGCCGTACAGGGTCGTCGAGCCCTCACGGGCTCGCGGGTTGAAACGCTCTTGGATGCGGAGCAGCGCGCCCACGTGCCGTCGTCGAGCCCTCACGGGCTCGCGGGTTGAAACGCCGTCATCGACGCCCTGCTATCCACGTACGCAGGTCGAGCCCTCACGGGCTCGCGGGTTGAAACCTTTCTCTCTAACGATTCTCCGAGGCGCGGACGCGTCGAGCCCTCACGGGCTCGCGGGTTGAAACAGGCGCTCGGGCGTGATGGGCGTGTAATCGGTCGTCGAGCCCTCACGGGCTCGCGGGTTGAAACTGGGCTTTGGGAATGGTTGTATCTGCCTTTATCCGTCGAGCCCTCACGGGCTCGCGGGTTGAAACCGCATGAGGGCTCGCGGGATGATGTGGACGGCGATAGCGTCGAGCCCTCACGGGCTCGCGGGTTGAAACATAAACGGGATCATGGTGACGGGAGGATAGAATGGTCGAGCCCTCACGGGCTCGCGGGTTGAAACAACATCACATGCATTGGAGGTTTGCATGATCGATGTCGAGCCCTCACGGGCTCGCGGGTTGAAACCGTACGCTCGACTGGCCTACCGCCTAGCGCCATCCGTCGAGCCCTCACGGGCTCGCGGGTTGAAACCGTATCCCAGACCCTCTACAGCGGCCCCGGAGCGGCGTCGAGCCCTCACGGGCTCGCGGGTTGAAACACCTTCCAGGCGTTTTTGAACGAGGAGGACGCGCAGGTCGAGCCCTCACGGGCTCGCGGGTTGAAACACGAGAGAAAGGGACAAAATGGCCGCCACCATCAGTCGAGCCCTCACGGGCTCGCGGGTTGAAACTTCTCCAGATGCGTAATCCCAGGAACAAGCCGGTGGGTCGAGCCCTCACGGGCTCGCGGGTTGAAACCATTGCAGGTTCGCATAGGGGACGTTCGCCGCTGCGGTCGAGCCCTCACGGGCTCGCGGGTTGAAACGAAGGCATGCGGCGCGGACGTGTTCGCGCCGCCCGTAGTCGAGCCCTCACGGGCTCGCGGGTTGAAACTCGTACCATTCATAACGCCCCTCAAAACGCTCAAGTCGAGCCCTCACGGGCTCGCGGGTTGAAACCTCGACGGCGTCCTCCCGGTCGGCGACACGATGCGTCGAGCCCTCACGGGCTCGCGGGTTGAAACTCAAGCGTGGATGCTCCCGCGAAGTACGTCGCCATGGTCGAGCCCTCACGGGCTCGCAGGTTGAAACACAGCATCCTTGAGGGCGCCGAGGAGGCGGCAACCGTCGAGCCCTCACGGGCTCGCGGGTTGAAACAACGGCGTCGAGCTCGCGAAGACGTCCTACGTGGTCGAGCCCTCACGGGCTCGCGGGTTGAAACTGGTTGCGCGCCAAAACGGCAAATCGACCATGGCGTCGAGCCCTCACGGGCTCGCGGGTTGAAACCCTCGCCATGGGCACGGCCTCGTCGCTCTCGTACGTCGAGCCCTCACGGGCTCGCGGGTTGAAACCTATCGGGCGCCGCGAGTGGACGGTGGGTGATTTGTCGAGCCCTCACGGGCTCGCGGGTTGAAACACGGTCAGCGTTGCGGCGGTCTCGTCGTTCGCGACGTCGAGCCCTCACGGGCTCGCGGGTTGAAACCAACGTCTCCGCATAGATGTCCTTGAGCATGATGTCGAGCCCTCACGGGCTCGCGGGTTGAAACTGGCTGGCGGCGCACCAGATGATCGACAGCATCGGTCGAGCCCTCACGGGCTCGCGGGTTGAAACAGCCCGTCGATTATCTGCTGCAGGTAGGCGCCTGGTCGAGCCCTCACGGGCCCGCGGGTTGAAACACCGCGCCGGCAACGCCGGAGAGCTTGGAGGACACTTCGAGCCCTCACGGGCTCGCGGGTTGAAACTCATTGACGAACTGCACTATCTGCGTGATTATCGTCGAGCCCTCACGGGCTCGCGGGTTGAAACGATGGTGCTGGGCGTGCTGCTCGTAAGGTTTTTGGTCGAGCCCTCACGGGCTCGCGGGTTGAAACGACGTGACCGCGGTCGACGACTGCGGCATGCCGTGTCGAGCCCTCACGGGCTCGCGGGTTGAAACATGCCGGTTCGCACGACCTCGGCGATGCCGGGGTAGTCGAGTCCTCGCGGGCTCGCGGGTTGGAATGCGCATCGGTGCGGCGCACCTTTGAGAGGGTCGTGTCGAGCCTTCGTGAGTTCGGATCGAGAGCTCTCACGCGAGGGGCTCGCATGAAGGCAGCGGCTGATCGAACCCGGAGAGCGCGAGCGGTTCTTGTTCCAAGGGGCGAGCGGGCCAGAAGATGTCTCCGATCCGCCCGCTCTCTATTCCACCGCCAAATCCGCGAACTCGAACTTCGTGCAATCGACCAATCCTCGGTTCGTCAGCCTCAGCTCAGGGAGGCAGGCGAGCGGGATCAGGGCCATCGTCATGAAAGGGGAGGGCATGGCGCAGCCGATAGCAGCCCAGGCGTCCTCAAGGGCATGCACCTTCGCGCTCATCTCCTCGGCGGGAAGCGCGTCCATGAGGCCGGCGATGGGAAGCTCCACAAGGCCCAGCACCTCTCCGTCGGCGACCACGGCCATGCCGCCGCCGCACGCGGCGAGCGTGTTCGCGGCCAGGGCCATGTCCTCGTCGTTCGCACCCAGCACGAGCAGGTTGTGCGCGTCGTGCGCCACGGTGGACGCCATCGCCCCGCGTTTGATGCCGAAGCCTTTGACGAACCCTCTGCCGAACGCGCCCGTCCCATGGTGCCGCTCGAACACGAACGCCTTGAGCGCGTCCTTTTCCGCAGCGGACTCCAAGCGCCCGTTCTTAACGGGCAGATCGACGTGCGCCTCGAGCGTGCCCACTTTGCCGGGGATGACCTCGATCGCGCGCACGCGCACGGTGCCGCCGTCAGAGGCGCCTTCGGGGGCGGCCACTTCGAACGTTGCCGGCGTGATCTCGCGTCCCAGGTGCATGGAGCGCGTCGCCCAATCGGGGTAGTGGTAGGGCGGCAGGTCGAACAGGGCGCGCCCGTTCTCGGCCACCACCTCGCCGTCGATGAGCACGCGCGTGACCTGCAGGCTCTCTAGATCGTCCAGGAACACGATGTCGGCGCACTTGCCGGGGGCGATGGAGCCCAGGTCGTGGTCCATCTGGAAGCACTGGGCGCAGTTGATGGTGACCATCTGGATGGCGACGACGGCGTCGATGCCCAAGCTCACAGCCGTGCGCACGATATGGTCGAGGTGTCCGTCGGCCACAAGCGTGTGCGGATGCGTGTCGTCGCTCACGAGGTTGGCGAAGCGCGTGTCGATGCCGCGCGACGCGACGGCTTCGGCGAGCGCGGGCAGATCCTGCCAGGCCGAGCCGAAGCGCAGTTGCGCGTACATGCCGAGGCGCATCTTCGCGAGCGCGTCTTGCGCGCGCGTGGACTCGTGGCAACAGCGCACACCCGAGGCGACGTAGGCGTTCAGGCCCCGGTCGGTTTCGGGAAGCGAGTAGTGGCCGGTTGCGATTTTTCCGGCGCGCAGCGTCTCTGCCACTTCGCCGTGCGCGTGGTCTGCGCCGGAGAGGATGCCGGGGAAGTTCATCATCTCGCCGAGGCCCACGACGTTTTGCCACGCCATCGTTTCAGCGATGTCTTCGGGGCCGATGGAAGACCCGGTGTCCTCGAAGCCGGGCACGGCGGGTACGCACGACGGCGTGGTGATCATGGCCTTGAGGGGTGTGCGGCGCGCATCCTCGGCCATGAGCCGCACGCCGTCGAGGCCCAGCACGTTGCACACCTCGTGCGGATCCCAGTAGATTCCCGTGGTGCCGTGCGGGACGACGGCGCGCGCGTACTCTCCCGCGCCCATCATGGACGATTCCACATGGATGTGCCCGTCGAGGAATCCGGGGGCGATGCATTGGCCTTCCGCGTCTATGATGCGCGTGCCTTCGCCGACGCAGTGGTCGGCCGTACCGAGGTAGGCGATGCGACCTTCGGCGATGGCCACGTCGATGCCCTCCTGGACTTCGCCCGTGCACACGTTCACGAGCTTCGCGCCCTTGATGACCGTGTCGGCGGGCGTGCGGCCTTGGGCGACGGCGACGAGCGTTTTCGAGCACTCCCATAAAGGCTTCTTGCAAAACGCGTTGATCATGGCGGGCTCCTTCGGACGACGTTGCGGGCGCAAAAGCGATGCGGCCAGTATCGCGCGTCGACGTGTCTGTCGTCCCAAGTTCCGGAAAGATCTCAGACGGAATGCGCAAACGTTGCGTTTTGCGAGAGCCATGCGATAGGTCTTTGGCGGGGTCCGGCGCTTCGAGTAGCGGTATGGGGGAGCAATTTCGAGGGCGCATGAAACACCGTGCTGACGCACGATTGCGCGGCGGCGCTCGAGGGCGTGGGGCTCGATCCGTATGTCTGGTTCATGCATGCCGATCAGCCGGGAAGGCACTTGCTTGCGTTAGATCTGATGGAGGGGCTGCGACCGGTCGTGGCGGATCGCTTCGTGTTGTCGGCGGTGAACAACCGCGTGGTGCAGCCCGGGCGGTTCGAACGGCGGGAATCAGGCGAGGCGCGTCTGACCGACGAGGGGGGGGGGCGCATTGTTCGGTGCGTGGCAGAAGCGGAAGAGGGAGGCGATCGCGCATTCGTTCCCGAAGGAGAAGATTCCTCGCGGACTTGTTCCTCATGCGCAGGCGCTTCTGCTTGCGCGCTGTATTCGGGGCGATTTGGACGGCTATCCGCCGTTTCTGTGGAAGTGAGGCTAGGTGAGATGTTGACGGTCGTCACGTACGACGTGAGCACGGAGGATCCGACGGGGCAACGGCGGCCGAGGAAGGTTGCGCGCCACTGCGTCAACTATGATCAACGTGTGTAAAGCTCGGTGTTCGAGTGCGTTGCCGATGCAGCTGAGATGGTGCGCATCAAGAACAAGCTGGTGGAGCTCGTCGACTTTGCGAAGGATAGCTTGCGATTCTATTATCTGGGCAACAAGTACCAAACGAAGATAGAGCACGTGGGCGCGAAACCGACGCATGAAGCCGAGGGCTTCTCGGCACTGCAGTCTGCGGTGCGAACATAGGGCTCCCAAGCGTCATGGGGGAGGTTCGCGTCGCATCCGGGCTCTTCGAGGTCCTTGCGACTCGTTTTTCGGGACAACAACTCTTCTTTGGTCTGCATATTGACAGCAAAATACTATCAACGCAATATATTGCGGTCGCTCCCCATGTGGGGAGCGTGGGAAATGCGACGTGTTCGAGAAGCGCGGGTGGGGCGCGTTCTTCGCGGCTTCGGCTCCGCTCGCCTCCAAGGTCGCGTTGTGCCTCCGAGCGAGGCTGGTCAAGGCCACCTCGGATGCGCTCGGGGAGGGGGGGGGTGTTTCTATGGTTTTGTCAATTGCTTCTTCGGGATCGGGCCGTTGGATTCGGGCATGCTCGCGCAAACCCCGGCGACAGGGCTTTTCTTCGGCGATTCGGCCGAGGGCTAGGCTCGGACGTACGGGCGGGCGTCCCGCATGACGGCGAAGGCGACCTTCAGCCTCTTTCGCGCCACGGCCTTGAGGGCCTTGTTGCGCCCCGTTCCCCGCGCGCGGCACGCATCGTAGTAGCGGCCGAACCCGTTGTCAGCGCCGACGAGGGAGTTGCAGGAGAAGACGAGCGGGTTCTTGAGCTCCTTGTTGCCGGCCTTCGACGACGACGCCGAGTCCAGGGAGGTGCCCGACCGCCTGTTGCTCGGGGCGAGCCCGGTAAAAGACGCCAGCTTGTCGTGGCTCGAAAGCAGGCCGATGTCGACTCCGGCGACGAGCGCCGAGGCGGCCTTCGGGCCGATGCCCGGAACGGCGAGCATCGCCCGGCACACGGCGTCGTCGGCGAGCGGCGCGTCCATGGACTCCCTGACGGATGCCGCCCTGGCGAGGTCTTCCGCTATCCGCTCGGCGAGCATCCTCACCGCCGCGTCCTCCGCGGCCGTGTGCGGCCCGCCCGACTTCGCCGAAGCCAGGGCCGCGTCCCAAAGCCCGTCGGCCGCCGCCTCGGGCGCCCCCGACTTCTTCACGGCGAAGGCGCGGTGGCCCCTCCTGCCCGCCGCGGCTATGCCGAGGGCCCCTCCGAACCTGGAGAGGACGCCCACCTGCCACGCCGCCCCCAGGTCGACGGCCGCCTCGAAGGCGGGATCGACCTCGAGCAGCGCCGAGCGCAGGCGGTCCTTCGACTGCGTGGAGCATTCCGTCGGGAAGCGCCGCCGCGATGCGGGCAGCCTTACCTCGGCGCCGCTGTCGGCGTCCTCGGCCGCGGGCCGCAGGCACCGCGGCATCCCGATGGCGGTGCGCGCGATGACCTCGGCGTCCATCTCGTCGGTCTTGGCGGCGCCGGGGAACATGTCCCGGGCGCGCTTCATCGCCAGGCCCGGCAGGTAGGCGACCTCCATGCCCGCGGCCCTCGCGCGCTCGAGCGCGAGGGCCCCGATGCTGCGCTTCTGGTCGACGACGACGAGCGCCCCTTCGCCCGCGAGCGCGAGCGTCTCGTCTATGGGCCCCTCCCTGTCCTCAAGCGCCTCGTTGAAGAGCATCTCCCCGGACGCCCGGGAGACGGCGCACGCCCGATGCGCCGACTTGCCCACGTCGAATCCGATGCAGATTGCCCTTGCGGCCTCCATGATGCTATCCTTTCGGCATGCTGGCTGACCGCGCGGGCCGCAGCTTCGGCACCCGCATTGCAGAGCCGCGCCCTTTCGGGCCGGCAGGTTTCCATCAGCCTTCGCCGCGGCGCCCGTCCCTGGTGGCAACACCCCCCCGGGCCTTCGTGAGAGGCAGGGACGAAGGGCCATCCGGGGCGGGTCGGCCAGCAACCCCGCAGGGTCCGCTTCATCGTGATCCGCTTGCGAATCGAGCTGGAAAAGAAAAGACCCGGCAGAGCCAGGTCTAACTGTAATGGGGCGAGAGCGAAATGCTTCGGTGCGCGAATGGTTTCTGCCGGACGATTGCCTTCGACGGCTTCCCTTTCCGTCGAGCAGGGGTTGGCGCGACCTGTTTCGCCCGAAGCTTTCCGCCATGAATTCCCTCATTTGAGGCCGATGAGGCTGAGGCGTCGCGCGAAGGTGATTGAGCGCTCGTCGGCGGTGGCCTGGCGGAAAAGACGCAATTTATGGGCACGAAAGATCGTTGTGGGGCGGTTCTGCCTTCAAAGACGTGCGTTTTCGGTTTGTTGCAGGCAAAACGCCTGTTCGCGGTATCGCCTGTCAAGGATTCAGCGCTTGATCTGCTCGGTTTCGCGCCAACTTCCTCTCGCGTTCATGCCCTTTCGCATCGACGCCAAAACGGAGTCGACGCGGATTGTCTCTCCGGACCGGAGTTGGCAGACCGCTCGGCGACTTCGAATTACTCCCGTTCGAGCGTCCTAGCTCGCCGTTTTCGCCAGCGTTTCGAGCAGCGCGCGCATCTCGTGGCAGTCGCGCAGGGCGAAGCGGGCCCGCGTCGGCCCGCCTCCCACCTTCACCGTCCATGCACTTGACGGCGCGGCTTCGAACATGTCCTCGTCGGTGCGGTCATCACCTGCGACTAGCAGGAAGCCGTACGAAGGATCGCAAAACCAACGACGCGCCGCATGCCCTTTGCTCACGCCGCTCGGCTTGATCTCGAGCACCTTGTTGCCGTCCATGAGAGCAAGTCCGCTTTCGGCCAATTCCCCGAGCGCGTTTTTCAGCTCGATCACGCGGCGCTCGGCCAGCTCTTGTCCGCACATGCGGTAATGCCATACAAGCGAGAAGTCTTTCTCCTCAAGGATTGCTCCCGGCGTTCGGTCCACGAAATCGGCGAGCACCGGTCGGATCGAATCTTTCCAAGAATTGTCGAGAGGCTCTTCGAGCGTCCAGCCGTTGCGCGCGCGGTCCAGGAACCATGCGCCGTGCTCGGCCACCAGCTCTGCGGGCGTGCCGCCTAGCCAAGTTTCGAGTGTTGCGCGGTCGCGTCCCGACACCACCACCACGTCGGTTTCCTTTGCGGCCGCCAATGTCCTCAGGAGTTCGAGCAGCCGAGCGTCTGGTTCCGCATGCTCGGGCTCGTTCGAGAACGGCGCAAGCGTCCCGTCGTAATCGAGCAGGAGCGCGCGTCTTTGCGCTCTGAGGAACGCTTCAGCCAGTTTGCGTGCAAAATCCGATCCGATCAGACGAGCGCCCAGGCCTTCTTGCCTCTGTTTCGCCTCGTCCATTGCGCTCAAAAACTCGCGCGCCCATTTTTGCGACGTGTAGCGCGCGAGCCTTTGCTGCATGGGCGCGTTGCGTCGGCGCTGCTCGTCTTCGGGCATGGCGAGCGCTTGCTCCATGGCCGATACCATGCCTTCGAGGTCGAAGGGGTTCACGAGGATCGCTTCGTGCAGTTCGGAGGATGCGCCGGCCATCTCGGATAGCACGAGCACGCCTGCGCCGCCATCGTGACAGGCCAGATACTCTTTGCACACGAGGTTCATTCCATCGCGCAAAGGGGTGACCAGCATGATGTCGCTCGCCACGTACAGCCCTGCCAACTGGTCGAACGGCAACGAGCGGTAATGGTACTCCACGGGCGTCCAATCCATCGTCGAGTGCTTGCCGTTGATGAGGCCCACCAACTCGTCGATGCGCTTCTTGAGCTTGCGGTACGACTCCACGTTCTCGCGCGAAGGCACGGTGACGAGAACAAGCACGACCTTTCCCGCCCATTCGGGGTGGCGATCGAGGAAGGCGTCGTAGGCGTTCAGGCGATCGGGGATGCCCTTGGAGTAATCGAGCCGCTCCACCGATAACATAACCTTGCAGCCCTCGTGGCCTCTCTCCGACGTGAACTCCGCAGCGGCGCGGCGCACTGCGGGCGTGCGAGCGGCATCGCGGTAGCGTTCGTAATCGATGCCGAGGGGGAATGCGTCTGCCTGCACGAGCCGCCCGCTCACCATGAGCGCACCGCTTGCGTTCTCTATGCCGGCTACGCGCCTGCAGCTCGAGAGGAAGTGCCTCACGTAGTCGTAGGCATGGAACCCTATGAGATCGGCACCCAGCATGCCGCGAACGATCTCCTCTCGCCACGGCAGCATGCGGAACGTCTCGTAATCGGGGAAGGGGATGTGCAGGAAAAAGCCGATGCGCGCGTCGGGCAGCGCTTCGCGCAGAAGCGACGGCAGGAGCATGAGGTGGTAATCCTGCACCCAGAGCACGTCGCCAGGCCGTGCTTCGGCGACCACCGCATCGCGGAAACGCTCGTTCACGCGACGGTACGCTTCCCACTCCTCTTTATCGAAGCGCGCGAGGTGGGAGAATCCGTGGAAGAGAGGCCAGACGGCGGAGTTCGAGAATCCTTCGTAGTAGCGCTGGGCATCTCGCTCGTCCAAGAACACGGGACGGCATGCTCGCTCGCCGAGTGCGCTTTCGAGCCCCGAACGCTCTTGGTTTTCGATGCTGCCGTCCGTGTCGGCCCATCCTATCCAGAGGTTCCCGGCTTTTTCATGCAATGGTCCCAAGCCTGTCGAAAGCCCGCCGACGCTGCGTTCGAAAGAGAATCTGCCAGTGCCATCGCCCTCGATGCGGTAGGGGAGGCGGTTCGACACGATGACGAGCCTCCTTCCCGTCGCATCCGTCCCCGCCACGCCCGGCTTGAAGGCTTCGGAAGGCGGGGTCGGCGCGCTGGCGAGATCGAGTTTGGGCGCCGGGGGGAGGGGAGACGTCTTCGGGCGGTCGGCGACGACCGCATATGCGTGTGCTGTCTTGTCCATGCTGCTCCATCTTCGCTGTCGTTTTCGCCATTGTACGCAGCCTTGCGCCTTTCCTTTTCGGCGGTTGCATGGTCGTTTCAGGCCCGTCAGGCCGTCGTGAACCGCGCGCCTCGTCTGAGACCGCCTGCGTTCGTGCCGGAAAGCGTCGGTGCTCTTCGACACTCAGAAGGGTCTCGTCCTGTCCGCTTCTTTCGGTGCTCCGCCCCTTCGCGTTCCGCGCGCGCCCGTTATGCGCTATGATGCCGTCAGACGATTACCCGCCGCCGATCTCATCGAGGGAAGGACATGCAGACCTATATCGCCCACTACCGCTCTCCCGCCGCCGCCGACGTGCGTGGCACGGGTCTGTTCGAGTTCGAGAGCGACTCGCGTGCCGGTACGAAAGGCAACCTGCGCGACGCGCGCCTCAAGATGCTCGAGATGTACGGGAAAGACGCCGTGTCGTGGAACATCGACCGCGTCGAGCGGAAGAAGGCGACCGCATCGGCTTCCGACGGCCAGCTCGAGCTTGACTTCAGGCCGCCGAAGCCCGAGCGCAAGCGCGCGAAGCGCAAAGAGTGGTGGTAGCCGCACGGCCTTCCGCATGCCTTCGCGGTGACGTTTGCGCCTCATCCCCGCGTCTGCGGGCTCGTCTTCCTCGCGAGGCGCTATAATGCGGCAGATCGAAAACCGTCGCGTCGGCGCGTTGCGCGACCCGTGCGCGGACATGACCGAACAACAGGGAGCGTTATGAAGAACAAGCAGGTGAAATTTCTCAAGCGATTGCTCGAGACCCCCTCGGCCACCGGTTCGGAGATCGGCGTCGCCGCGCTCGTTCGCGAGCGGGTCTCCGATGCGGCCGACGAGGTCGAGACGGATGCGATGGGCTCGGTGCACGCCAGGCTCAAGGGAGCGGGTGCCGGTCCCTCGCTCATGCTGTCGGCCCATATGGACGAGATCGGCCTCATGGTCACCTATGTCTCCGACGACGGTTTTCTCTCCGTCGCGGCGGTGGGCGGCGTGGACGCTGCTATCTTGCCGGGCTTGCGCGTGGACGTGCACGCTTCGAACTCCTTCGTGCCGTTACGGGGTGTGGTGGGGCGCAAGCCCATCCATCTCATCGAGCCCGACGAGCGCAAAAACGTCACCCCCCTCGACAAGCTGGTCATCGACTTGGGCCTTCCCGCCAAGAAGGTGAGGAAGCTCGTCCGAGTGGGCGACGTGGTCACCTTCGGCGTCGGTTTCGAGCGCTTCGGCGCGAACATGGCCGTGTCGCGAGCATTCGACGACAAGGCGGGGGTGTGGATCGGCACGCGCGTGCTTCAGCGGCTGGCGAAGGGACCGCGTCCGGCGGGCGACTTCATCTTCGCCGCCACCGTGCAGGAGGAGATCGGCGTGCGCGGCGCGCAGACGAGCGCGTACTCGGTGCGTCCGGACGTGGGGCTGGCCTTCGACGTGACGCATGCAACCGACTATCCGGGCATCGACAGGGCCAAGCATGGGAAGATCGTCTGCGGTGAAGGTCCTGTCATCGCGCGCGGACCCAACATCAACCCCGAGGTGTTCGAGCGCCTCGTGGCCGCTGCCGAAGCCGAGGGGCTGCCGTATCAGATCGAAGCCGAGCCGGGCGTGACGGGCACTGACGCGCGTGCCATCCAGATGGCCCGCGGCGGCGTTCCTACAGGCCTCGTGTCCGTGCCGCTGCGCTACATGCACACGCCAACCGAAGTGGTGTGCCTCGACGACCTCGATGCGGCGGTGGATCTCATCGTGCGCTTCGTTCGCGATCTTGACGAAGACGCGTGCTTCGTGCCGGGCATGGGCGGTTTTCAGGTTCCATGCGAGGTCGGGGACGATGACGACCTTCGATCCGAAGCGGATTCAGAAGGTTTCGAAGCGGTGGCGGGGTAGTTTTCCATGAGGCGCGAGGAAACGACCATCGCCAAGAACCGAAAGGCTCTGCACGAGTACGAGGTTCTCGAGACGATCGAGGCGGGTATCGAGCTCACGGGTTGCGAGGTGCGCTCGCTGAGGGACAATCATTGCCAGCTCACGGATTGCTTCGCGCTCGTTCGTGGCGGCGAGGTGTGGCTGCATAACGTCCATATCCCTCCGTACGCAAACGGCAACATCGCCAATCCGGATCCTGATCGCAAACGCAAGCTGCTGCTCCACAAGAGGCAGATACGGCAATTGCAAGAGCGGGTACGGGAGAAAGGTTTGGCGCTCGTACCTTTGCGCATGTACTTCAAGGAAAACGCGCTCGTGAAGGTGGAGCTGGCCGTTGCTCGGGGCAAAAAGCTCTACGACAAACGCGCAAGCATGGCCGAGCGCGACAGCCGCCGAGAGGTCGAGCGTGCGCTCAAGGAGCGCAGTCGCTGAACATCGCCCCTGACGGCGTTTCGAGCGGGGCATCGAACGAAGAGCCAGCGCCGCACATGCGGCGCCTAAGGCGAAGGAGGTCTTTCATGGGCTTGGACGAAGAGCTTGAGCAGATGGAGGACGGCGGTCTGACGCAAGCCGAGGCGGTCGACGAAGCCTCAGAGCTCGAAGACGTCGAGGAGTTCCAGAGCGACGAGGGCTTCGACCCCGACGCCAACGAGGAGGATCTCGAGGACGCTTACGAGGGCTTTTTCGACGAGGAGGGTCCTGACGGCGAAGGCGAGACGGCGCTTTCGGGCGACGATGGAGGTTTGGCGGCGGTCGCCAGCTCGGAGGCGGGCGTTGATCTGTCCGAAGAGGGCTTCCATCTAGTGGGCGGCGACGGCGACGTCGATGAAGCTGAGCTTGCGGACGATGCGGCGGCCGAGGAGCTTGAAGAGGCCGAAGACAATGCGGATGAGGCGTACGAATTGGTGGAGCTCGAGCTTTCCGATGACGACATCGTGCGCTATCTTGAGGATGAAGACGGACGCGTTATCGGGTTCGTGCTCGTCGAAGACGGCGAGGAGGTCGAGTACTTCTACGTTGAGGACGATGAAGGCGGAGAGGACGAAAGCGAGCCCGACGCAGACGGAAACGAGTTCGATTTCGGCATCACGAAGGAGGGCGTCGCCGAGGCGACGAGCGATATGAACGCCATCTACAAAGACGGCATCGCCGTAGCCACCGAGCTCAAAGGCGCATTTGACGACATCAAGAACGCCTTCGACTTCGGTTCCTTCCTCAAGAAGTGACGTTGCCGGGCGTCGTGACCGACGTCTTTCGCAGTGTGGGCGGCTTTGCGGCGTCCGGCATGTCCCGTCTGTTGCACATCGAGGGCGACGGCGCTTGACAAACCGAGCATGCTCGATAGAATGAGTGCTTGCGCACGGTCGGGCGCGCTTGCACGTTGACAAGGTGGGGCCTTCGACCCTGCATCCTACGAAGCGTTCGACGCGCGGATGCGCATTTGCATGCATGGGGGCGACTGGTTTCGACATGGTAGGTTTGAAATGAGGAGCAGGCCGTGGTCTCCTCGCCACGTTAAACAGGGGTACCGTCAAGTTAATTGGCAAAGCTAAGACTCAGAGCGCTCCGGCGCTCGCCATGGCTGCTTAATCGCGCCTGGCTGTCGTCCGTGGGATGTCCCCGACCTGCGGTTCGGCATCAACCTAGGGGGCTGCGCTCGGGCACGTAGCCGGTATGGCCCAGGCAAAGTTCGAACCGGCTAGGAGGCGCAACGCTCGTCGGCGAGCCGAGCGCTTCCGAATTCTGACCGCCGACTAAGCTTGTAGAGCCTCATGGACGATCTAGTATGGACCGGAGTTCGATTCTCCGCGCCTCCACCATAGGATAATTGGTCGAACTATGCCCTTCGGGGCATGGTTCGGCCTTTTTCTGTTTCGGCCTGAAATCATCGCCGTAGTGGTCAAAAGCAAAGTAGACGTTTAGCGTCTTCCCGTCGATTTCAACGAATCGAACGAAGGTGCCTAAGATCACTTCTGGCGTTAGGTTTTCCGCCGCATCATCGAGCCACAGCATGAGTTCGTCAACGCCGATGTTGAACGCTTCTTCTCTCTCTGCAATGCGCAGCTCTGCTTCAAGCTCGCTCTTGCGCTGCTTCAGCTCTTCGGTGCGCTCTCTGCCACCGGGCGGAGCGATGCCGTCTTCTATCGCTTGCCAGATGCGCTCAAAGGTGCGGTCAATCCGCTTCAGTTCCTTCTTTATCGCGTAGCTTCTCGATTGCTCTTTCGGTTGCTCGGCTTGAAACGTCACCATGCCGCTTGCTATGCGCTGCCTAACGTCTTCGCGCGCAACGGCTTGCAGGGTCATATCACAAACAACGTCTTCTACGAGATCACGCCGCACGGTTCGGCGGCACTTCCGGCACTTGTAGTAGTGATACGTCGCGCCAGTGCATGACGTGCCGCTTGTTCCCGCCATTGGAGCGCCGCACTTTGCGCAGTAGAGCTTACCGGACAACGGGAACTCTAGCGTTGAGTTGATCTTGCGGCGCGGCTTGTGACGGTCGCCAAGGATGTTGTCTATCATATCTTGTTCGGCCTGCGACCAGATGGCGGGCATCCCGTCCGGCACTTCATGACCGGCGTACTTGTATACACCCGCGTTCTGGACGCGCTTTAGAAGCTTCGTGACGGTATCCTGATTGAACTTGGCACCACGCTTGCTTCGCTCAGCGCTCACGGCGCGTACGATATCGGCGACAGAGCTACCGGCAAACAACATGTTCTTCATCCTGCGAAGCACCGATGCTTCACGCTCGTTGATGACGTAGCGACCTTCTACGATATCCCACCCGTACAGAGTGCGCCCGTTCGCCATGCAGCGTTCGGCGTTCTTCTGGATACCGTCTCTAATTCGCTCGCTATCAAGCGCGCTCTCATACTCGGCGAGAACTTCGAGCATGCCGAGCTGCAACACGCCGCTTGACCCGCTGGAAATGTCTTCGCCAGCGTATAGGATTTCTACGCCAGCCTTGCGAAGCATAATGCGGGCAAGCGACATTTCGTCTCGGTTGCGCATGATGCGCGTAACCTTGTAGATCACTACGTAGTCAAACAGGCCGTGTCGCGCATCGCTCATCATTCGCTGGAACTCTGCACGGTCGATGTTGCGCCCCGTCTGCGCATAGTCGCAGTATTCGCGCACGACCTGCAATCCCTCGCGCTCGCAGTATGCACGCGAGTTCTCAACTTGTATCTCTATGCTTTCCGAACGCTGATTGTGCGAGCTGAAGCGCGCATATATGGCGGCTCGGTTCTTCGTCATGCTAAAATCACCTCTTAGAGCGGGCGCGACAAAGCGACCTGCTTTTCACCTATTCCCCGCGCGCCAACCGCCAAGAAGCCGCGCGGGGATTTTTATTGCCTGATCTCGTTCAGCTCGGCGATTCGGCCTGAAAGAACGAGCATGCTTGGCAGCGTTTCCGGCGCACATTTCGCATAGCGCTTCACCTTTTCGATGTTTTCGAAAAGGTGGTCGAATGTGTCGGAATACAAGGAAACGCGGCGCATCAGCTCCTTGTATTCGCTGCGCTGCTTTTCATCGAGGGTGCTACTCTCTACAGCATCCATGAACTCGTTGAATGCCGCGTCGTAGCGTTCTTCTGCGGTCATGCTTATTACCTCCTTCTATGCCGTCTGCTGCTTGGCTTCAGACATATGACGTTCGGCCATTTCTTTAGACATGCCCGCAGCATCGCGGGCGGTATCTAGAATCCTGTCTTGCCTGTCCGGCGTGCTTGCTCGGTAGCACCTCAGCAGTTCGGCTTCGAAATCGTCTTCGAACTCGCGACCTTCGTTCTTACCTTTAGGCCAGCCGCACAAATCGTTGACGCTACAGCCAAGAACCATTGCAAGTGCATAGGCTTTTTCGAGCGAGATACCAGAAACGCCCTGTTCCCATGTTCTATAGGTTGCGAGCTTTACATCTGCTCGCTCTGCGACCTCTTTTTGCGTCAATCCGCTTGCCTTGCGCATCTCTTTTAACTTCAGTCGGTAACTCATTTCTAGCACCTCCTAGCGGTAAGTATAAGCCATTCTCTCACTAGATACCAACTTTTTATTACTTTTCGCTTGCGCTAATAGAATCTTGGTAGTAGAGTTTCCGGTGTACTAAGAAGTTATTACTTTGGAAGGAGGTAAACGATGCCTGAGTTCAAACAGGTTGTGCGCAAGCGGCTTCGCGTTCTCATGGCCGAAGCAGACATGAACGCCGAGCAGCTTTCTTCGGCTTCTGGCGTTTCTGTCGATGCGGTGCGCCAGTACCTGCGCGGCGAGACTGCGCCGCTTTTGGAGACGGCTTGCAAGCTCGCGGAAGCGCTGGGCTGCACGCCCAACGATCTTTGCGCGTTCCCGAAGGAGGTTTAGGACATGGACGTTGTAGAGAAGCGGATTACCGAAGCAGTCAAGGATCACGAAGAGTACCTAGGCGATTTCCTCGGTCTGGATGTTCACGGGGCGGACGGATGGAACCTCTCGATTGCATCCGATTGGTTCAAGGGCGAGCTTGCGCGGCTTGGCATCGTTGACCCGCTCGCGTCGAGCGTCACGAGCCTGTTCGTGCGCTGGGCTGGCTCGGTTCTCTCGAACGCGCCAAGGATACGAGAGAAGTTCGCCAAGATGGGCAACGATGGACGGTGTGAGGAATGAAGCGTTTCTTAATGATGGCTGCTTCAATCCTGATCGCGGCGATTCTTCCGTTTGCCGCTGTCGGGCTGTTTGTTGGATTGCTTGTCGGCTCGTATCTGCTGAACCCGGTATTAGGAAGCTTGATTTACGCAGCTCTAGCGGTATCGGCGCTTGCGTTCTTCGTCTTCGTTGCATCTCGCTCGCTCTTCGACCTTTTCAGCACGATCGCTAACAAAGCCGATTCAAAAACGGAGGTTTCAGACGATGAAAACCGATAAGAAAACCGGTGGTTTTGTGGGTGGTTTTACGGATGCACGAACCGTGCGGCCTAGATGCCGCGCAACGGCAGTTCTACCGCGCGATTGCGGCTCTCGTTATCGCGTGGTGGCTGCGAAGAAAGATGCCCGCCCGGTGTTGCAGCACCGAACGGGCGCGTCAAATGGGGCTTACCAATTGACAGAAGACAGTATAGCGCGCATGCCGCGCTGGCAGCGCTGGGGATTGTATGCGCTCGCGGCTCTCACCATGTCGGGAATCATCCCGGCGCTTGCGTGCAACGCGCTTCTCTGGCTATGCGAAAGCGTGGGCTGGTGGCTTCTCGTTCCGCTCTACGTCGTGGTTGGGCGCGCTCTCTGGCGCGTGATGTGGTCATGAAGGCCGAAGTCTACCGCGACAACGCGGGCTTCTGGATGGCGCGCATAGAGGAAGACGCGAGCACGCCGGAAAACCGGGGCATCGGCAGGGTCTACCGCCGCCAGATGCTACCCGTCGCACCATCGGCGAGCAAGGCGGAAGCAGAAGCGGCCTTGCGCCGCGTCATGAGCCGTGAAGCGAGGTGCCCGCGCCATGGACACCGATAACTACGCGCAGCCACTCGAAAAGGTCATGCGCGAAGAGCGCAGGCCGCGCCCGCTGCCGCTGAAGGCGCGCGACCATATGGAGCTTTTCGAAGAGTGGGTGCGAATCAACCCGGACGCTATGCGCGAAATCGAGCTTACCGCGCTCGCTATCGACGCTCGCGGCATCCGAGTTTCGACTAAATACCTCATCGAGAAGCAGCGTTACGAAGGCGGCGCGAAGCTCAATCCCGTGACGTTCTACGACGATCAGGGCAACCCGCACACATACGGAATATGCAACACCATCACGCCGATTCTGGCGCGTTGGCTGCTTGAACGTCACCCCGAAATGAACATCTGGACTAAGCACTCACTATTCGACGAAATGGAGAACAACCATGAAGCGTAAGGAGATCACCGAGACTATCGCCAAGGTTGGCGCTGGCACCTTCGCCCTCAACGGCAGCATGTCGCTTATCAACCCCAAGACCGGCGAGGGCTTCGACGTTGATATGGGCGCAACGCTCGCAATCGTTCGCGGCACCCTCGCATGGGTTGACACCCTGCTTGAAGATGACGCGAAGCCAGAGCAGAGCACCGTTAAGCACATGCAAAAGCTGCTCACCTACGTTGGCAGCTCGATTGCCTACGACATTTCGAGCGATGAAGAGGAATAGCGCGCAGGAAACCTTGCCGCTCGATTTCGGCGAACCGTCCATGCCAGACCCCGAAGCATGCGAGTTCGAAACGCTGCGCTGGAAGGGCAAGACCTGCTGCACGTTTCGCGGGCGCGACATTTGGACGAGCTGCCGGGAGATAGGGCGCTGCGTATGGAGCGGATGGAACCAACGCAGCAAGGCATGCGAGTTCGGCGACGAGGAAGACGGTTAGGGGGTGACAACATGCCTACAAGGGAGGAAACGACCGCCGCGCAAGAGCCTATGGCCTTCTTCTCGCACGATTCCAACGCTTCGCAAGACGTGAAGTGCCAACGTCTCATTCATCGCCGGGGATATGACGGCTACGGGCGCTGGTGGCGGCTCTGCGAATATCTGGCGGCTACCAAGGGGCACCGTATAGCGTTCGAGACGGAGGAAGACGAGCTTATTCTCGCGGGCGTTCTGGGCTTCGGACAGTCTGGCGCGTTCGATGAGTACATGGCGACAAAGGATTGCAAATCCTTTGTCGAAGAGCTGTTGGATATAGGGCTTCTCGAACGCGACGAAGACGGCTTCTTGACGAACTTTCGCATGCTCAAAAACGCGCTTTATTTCGGTCGCCAACGCGCCAACGGGCGCAAGGGCGGAAGACCGCGCAAGAACTCACAGAACAACAATTCAGCAGGTCAGGAGGTGTAAAAGCATGATTGCCAAACCCAAGGCAAAACCAGTGGTTTTAGGTGTGCTAAACCCACTCGCAAATGGTCGCCTAACCATAAAACAAAACAAAACAAAACAAAACAAGATGAGGTGGGTTTTGGTTCCTCGAACCAAAACCAAAACCCACCGTACTTGCTTGTTAGTCAACCTTACAAGCAAGGTTCTTTCTCTTGCTTCTTCTCTTTGCGGTCTTGTTTTGTGCGACTCATTCGAGCGCCAGCAAAACGGCTTTCCACAGGTTTTCAACAGAGTTTTCAACAATGGCACGAAATGGGGGTGACTGCATGATTGCGCCAACAACACGAGACCTTGTTTTGTGCGGCTCATTCGAGCGCCAGAAAAACGACTTTCCACAGGTTTTCAACAGAGTTTTCAACAATGGCACGAAATGGGGGTGACTGCATGATTGCGCCAACAACACGAGACGGCGCGCGCGAGCTGTTCGCAAGCAAGCTTTCCTATGAGCAGATCACGACGAACGACATTCGAGCGCTCGAAGGATTCCTTGCAATCGAGTACGCGCATCATGAGCGCAACGGCGAGCACATGGAAATGCACCCGTGCTATCGCAAGAAGTACCAGCCGCAAATCAACCTTGCCGATGGCGGTAGAGGAATCAAAAGCGCGTTTCTGTGCGTTAGCGGCTTCTACTTCTCAGGCCGTGAAGCTATCTCGTTCAACGAAGACGGATTCATAGGCATTGCGGGCTGGGCTGATGACACGAACGTTCAGCCATTTCTCAGAGCGTTTCACAAGTGGGTTTGTGAGTGGATGATTGGAGTTACCTACCGATGATTGAGACGAAGCACGCGAAGAGCCTTGGCGAGCTTTCGCGCGGTGATGCCGTCGAGCATCCCGACCATTACGCGGGAGACGGCCAGATTGAGTGCATGGACGCTATGCGCTCGATGATGAGCGGCGACCAGTACGCCTTGCCCGCCCAATCGGCCTACTGGTGGGGCTGCGCATTCAAATACCTTTGGCGCTGGCGGCGCAAGAACGGCGTTCAGGACTTGCAGAAGTGCAAGCAGTGCATCGACTACCTGATTTCCGAGACGGAAGGCAAGAAGTGAAGCGCTACCAGATCGTACTTTGCGCCATTGCCACCGCCGCGACCGTAGCCGCGTTCTGGTGCGTCTGTTACTGGGCTTATCAAGCGCTTTTGGCAATCGCGCTGTTCCTAGTGTTTCTCGCGCTTATAGCGCTCACGTTTTAGGAGGTTTCACATGCTGAAAGAAGATAGAGAGATCGAGCAGGGCGCATACGGATGCGCCGCAATCGTCCTGCTTTCCATTCTGGCGCTCGTTGTGAGCATCGCGGTTGGCGTGTTCTTCGGCGCTGGTTTCGGGCTTATCGCCTTTGCCGTGTTCGTCGTGTTCGCGCTCACCTGCGTTATGCGCGCGTTCATGAAGGTTGGCAAGTAGCATGGGCGGCAAGTACGAGGTTCGCGGCGCGATGAGCGGACTTTGCCCGTTCTGGGACGGTCAATTTACCAACTCGCTTGCTCATGCTCTGCTGCTGCTCATCCGATTATCTCTGAAGTACCGAATCGTTGAGTTCAACATCAGGAAAGAGCCGTTGGATTGCGCGGACTGCCACGACGATAACTGCCCTTCGCGGATTCGTGAAAACTGCGAGTGGTCATGATGGGCGTTAAGGTCAAGCGCGGTGCAGATGGCGTTTTCGAGTGCCGGTTGTACCTTGGGCGCAGCATCGACGGCAAGGCGATTCGCCCTTACAAGCGGTTTCCGAATGCGGCAACCGAAGAGGAAGCGCAAGCCCTCGCTGAGACGTGGGCGGCTTACGTGACGGCTGACGGAACGGTTAGAAGCGCCCGCTTGACCGATTTGCTCGAAGACTACGTGCAACTGCGCGAGCGCAACGGAGCAAGCCCGAACAGCATTAAGAGCTATCGGCTGTTTTGCCGCTACGTCGCACGTTATCTGAAGACTGCAAACGCGCGCGATCTTGGCGTTATGGACTTCAACCGCTTTGAGCAACGCTTGCTCATGGCGAAGGACGAAGGCGGGCAAGGTCTTTGCCGCAACAGCGTTATCAACGTCCACAACTTCTTGCGCGGCGCTTATAACCACTTCGTAGACGCTGGCATTTGCGACGCCAACCCGCTGGTGTACGTCGCCAAACCATCGCCGGAACGGCACGAAGCTTCGGCGCTAACCGAATGGGACTTCGAGGGCTTCAACGGGAAGCTAGAGGGCGCGCTTAGCAAGGAGGTCGAGACGAGAGCCGATTACCGCGCCGCCGTCTACGCCTTCGCTTCGTGGCTGTCGCTCGTTACCGGAATGCGCGTTGGCGAGGTCTGCGCGGTGCAGCGCATCGACGTTAAGCGCGCCCTGTCTTACGTCCACGTCGGCGGCAATGTCATTGAGGGCAAAGGCAAGAAGCCTTATCGCCGCAACGTGACCAAAGGCCGCAAGTGCCGCAACATCGCGCTCACGCAAGACGATATCGCGGTCATTGATGCCTTCACGAAGCTTCAGGGCGACGTTCTGGGGCGCTTGGGCGCTGATTGCCCACTGGTGACGCTAGACGGCTCTTACATGCGCCCAACGACGATTTCACGGGCTTTCAGCCGCATACGCGACGCATGCGGACTGCCGCGAGAGATCACGTTTCACAGCCTGCGGCACACGCACGCTTCGTGGCTCATCGCCAACGGCTGCGACCTGAAGACGCTATCGGAGCGCATGGGGCACGCGGACGAAGCAACGACGCTTCGAATCTACGGCCACCTGATGCCCGGACGAGACGCGGCGGCGGCTCAGCTCTTCAGCGAAGCGAAGCGCCGCGCGGCGGGTTAGGAGGTGTGCCAAAGGTGAACCAAAACGCCGTTTTCGGGCATCGCGGCGACCGAGGACGAAACGCGAGATAAACCGCCGCTTTCGACACGGGTTAAGACCGCCCGTGCCAGATAAGAAGTAATTATCAGGCAATCGTGAGAAGGGAGGGTGCCAGTGGAGCCGCAAACGTTCGATTTCAAGCCTGACGCGCCGAAGCTAAGCAAGGAAATGCAAGCGACGTTGGCTAAGACCGAAGCCGCCCTGAAGCGGATGTGGGAGCGCGAGAAGCAGGAAGCGCAGACGGTCTACGAGATCACGATTCCCGCCCAAACGCTGACCATCGTTGGCAAGGAGCACGCGGAGCACGTCTTGAAGTCACTGAAGGCGATTCGGGTTTCCGGAACCTACCGCGTCACGAAGAAATGAGGTGCGATGAAGACCATTGAGCTTAACGACGATGACTGGGCACGGCTCAAACGCAAGCTCATGACGCAGAGCGTTGACGATGCCATGAAGGACTACACGCCGCCCGTCAAGCTTACGCACGGCAACGAATACATCACCTACGAAACAGGGGGTGAAGAAGACAATGAGCGGTCTAACGAATGAGCAATGGAAACGTATCTTCAACGGTGTTGCTGACAGGGCACCAGAAATCTTCAAAGACTGCGATTTGCAGTTCTCAATTTCCGTCCGCAACGAGGACGGAACCGAAGAAACGATTTACGAACACGAAGGGAAGAAAGATGATTCCGACATTGACAACTGAGCAACGCAGAGAAAACCTTGAAAAGGCCAAGGCGGCACGGCAGCGCCGCGCCGCGATCTTGAAGGGCGTTGCCGACGGCTCCTATACCGTCCCCGACGTGCTCAACATGGCTTTCACCGATGATGCGGTGTCGCGAATGAAGGTGTTCACTCTCATCAAGGCTGCACCGGGCTACGGATTTGCCCGCACGCAGCAGACCATGCGCAAGCTCCACATTTCCGAATCGCGTCGCCTTCGCGGTCTTGGGGCGAATCAGCGAGCGGCGCTTGTCGAACTGTTCGGGGGTGCGCGGTGAGCCTTAACAAGATCACGCTATCTGGAAATCTCGGTGCAGATGCCGAGCTGCGCTATACGAAGAGCGGAAACCCTGTCGTTTCGTTCTCGCTTGCTGTCAACGAGCGCACGCCGAACGGAGACGGAACGTGGGGCGAATACACCAACTGGCCTGATTGCGTTATGTTCGGCAAGCGCGCCGAAGCGCTCGCGCCGTGGCTTCGCAAGGGTACCAAGATTTCGCTTCTCGGACGCATACACACGCGCAGCTACCAGAAGGACGGACAGAGCATCAAACGCTGGGAAGTGCGCGTTGATGATGTGGAACTCATGCAGTACAAGCGCGACGCGCAATCGCCAGCACAAGCGAACGCAGCCGCGCCCGGTCTTGCGATGGCTACCGGCGACCCGTCGCCCGTTGCGTCAGTGCAACCGGCAGCGCCAGACCTTTACGACGATGACGTACCGTTTTAGGAGGAAGAAGGATGTTCGGAATCAAGAAGAAGGGCGCAGAGATCAAGCAGCCCGTTTATGTCGTGCTCGTGCCGGAGGTCGCGGCATACGCCAGTGCCGCTTCGTTCCCGGTAGATTCGGCGGGTAAGCTCGTTTTTCTCAACGACACGGTGGAGCATGAGGGCAGCGAATATCAGGTTGTCGCGATGAGCCACCGAAACAAGGTTGTTATCCGTCCGAAGGGTCAGACTTACGGCGGCAAGTGGGTTAAGGCTGGAAGCGTGCGCGTCACGCGTCATGTTCTGGGGGTGCGCTAATGATTGGCAGGAAGCTTCGCGCTAAGAAGGTCAATGAGGGAATCGAGATGCCGCGCTATGCGCATGAGGGCGATGCTGGGCTTGACCTTCGCATTACCGAGACTGTCACGCTCGAGCCGATGCAGAAGTGCGTTGTCGGTTGCGGCCTTGCCGTCGAGATTCCGAGCGGTTGCGTGGGGCTGGTGTTCCCGCGCAGCGGCCTTGCGGCAAAACAGGGCATCACGCTTTCGAATAGCGTTGGCGTTATCGACAGCGGCTATCGCGGCGAGGTCTGCGCGGCTCTCATAAACCAGAGCTACGAGACAGTTACGCTCGAAGCTGGAACGCGCGTCTGCCAGCTTGTCGTTATGCCCTATGTGCCGTGCGATCTCGTGCCGGTCGATGAGCTTAGCGACACCGAGCGCGGCACTGGCGGTTTCGGCAGCACGGGCGTTTAGTAGGTGGCTGTCATGCTGGCAATAATCGGTGGAAGGCAAACGGGCAAGACAACGTGCCTTATCGAAATGTCGAACGAGACTGGCTATCCAATCCTGACCGCGACGCGCGGCATGGCGGAGAGCATCGAGCTTATGGCTCGAAGGATGCACAAGGAAATTCCGCCAGTGATTACGCCTTCTAGCTACGTCATGAAGGGCGAGCGCGTCATTGTTGATGAGGTGGGATTGCTCATCGAGTGCATTACGGGCGCAGAAGTGGTAGCGGCTTCAATAGACGGCGTTGCTCTGGTTAAGGCTCAGCCGCCGAGCACCGACCTTGCGAAGCTTGGGATGTGGGAAGCCTTCAAGCTTTGGCGCTCAGAGCTCAAGCGCGCGCGATCTGGCGGTGACGGCATGTGAGGGCAAAGGAGTATTTCGAGGGCATCCGCGCCGAGGTGGTGAAGACCGACAGGGCGCGGGAAATGCTCGAACGCATGAAGGCGCGTGAAGGAGCCAAGGCGCAGAGCTATCAGGCTGGCGGCGGGAGTGGAGACGTCAGCGACCCTATGGATTCGATATCGCGCCGCATAGACTTCGAGGGAAGGTTGAAGAAGCGCATTGCCGATGCAGAGGAAGCCATAGACGAAGCGTGCGAAGTGCTATACGGTGCTGACGGTCGCGGAGGGCTTGCGAAGCTGAAGGGCACGCGATACGCAGACGCTATCTGCATGGGGTATCTGCAAGCGCAGCCATGGAGTGAGATTGCCGAAATCATGCAAGGTTCGGTGCGGTGGTGCCACGCGCTTTGCGATGTAGGTTTTGCGTACATTGACGAAGTTGGATGGGCGCATGTGAAAAGCGCCTGATAAATCGTTGTTCACATCAGTTCACTACTTCTGCTAGAATTCGGTACGGTGGATTAGGTCAAGGCCACGGGCAGTCGCGCTCGTGGCCTTTTTGTTTGGAGCGTTGGCAGAGTGGCTTATTGCGCACGGTTGCTAACCGTGTGGCGCGCCAGCGCCCGTAGGTTCGAATCCTACACGCTCCGCCATATCTCAGGGGGTGCGCCATGGCTAAGGACTTCTCGCGTGCCTTCTACTCATCCGCCGACTGGGAACACGCCAGAGACGCGGCGCTGACGCGCGACGCTCACCTATGCCAGCACTGCTTGCAGCAAGGAGAGATCACGCCCGCCGTCATGGTGCATCACATCACGGAGCTGACACCAGCGAACGTCAACGACCCGAACGTTGCGACCAACCTAGACAACCTCGTTAGCCTTTGCGACCGATGCCATAAGAAGGTGCATGGTTGGATAAGGCAAGGCTCAACGCGTCAAGGGTTGGCTTTCGACAGCGACGGGAACTTGATATCGCTTTCAGACTGACACACAAACACGACACAACGCGGCGCAAGCGCGGGAAATCGAACGCAAAACCGCAGGTAGACCCGCGTGACAATCCCCCCGGTCTGAAAAACGCAGACGGTGCCTAGGGCACCAACGCCGGGAGGTAATTTCTTGCGCGTGACGGATTTTCGAAAGGGGGTGGTCTTGCGATGACGGCAAAAGTAGGCAATACTTCGAAAGTTTCGCCCGCAGTAGCGGGGAATAGCCCGCCGAAGCGGCGAGTTGCCAAGGAGAAGCGCGTAGAGAGCGAGATTCGAAAGCTGCGCGAGATCACCAAGGGCGCTATCCCCGACGAGAAGCGAAAAACCGTCATGCCGCTGCTTGCGAACCTCGCTTTTCTGAAGGTCAAGCTTGACGATGCCCGCGCCGATCTGCTCTACGAAGATATCTTCACCGAGTATGACAACGGCGGTGGGCAAACCGGGCTGCGCGAGCACCCCGGATTCAGTGCATACAACAAGCTGTTCACTACGTTTTCGCGCGGCGTGAAGCAGCTTACCGACATGATGCCGAACGGCACCGCCGCTGCCGACGCGCTCATTGACTTCATCAATGAAACGCGGTACGGCTAGGGCGAAGTCTAAGGGCGGCTCGTGCGAGCGCGCGATACGCGAATACTTCGGCGGCATACTGAGCGGCGAGATTATAGCGTGGGAGAAGATGAAGCAGGTTGCCGCTCATGTCCTGCGCGACATGGACAACACCGACCCGCTCTATCCGTACCACTACCGCGAAGAGTTCGCGCAGAAGCACGTTCGTTTCATCGAAAGCTTTTGCCGCCTACCGTCCGGGCGCTTAGGGCACGATTTCAAGCTAGAGCTTTTCCAACGCGCCATTCTGTCGGTTGTCTTCGGCTTCGTTGATGCCGAGGGCGTGCGGCAATACCGCGAAGTGCTCTGGATTATGGGGCGCAAGAACGGAAAGACCGCGCTTGCGTCTGCGATAGAGCTTGACTTGCTCGTGAACGACGATGAGGGCGCGCCGGAGGTATACAACGTCGCCACCGCCCACGATCAGGCGGCAAAGGGATTCAACAACGCGTGGCGCATGGTGCTCACAAGCCCCGCGCTGGCGAAGCACATAAGAAAGCGCGTGTCAGACCTTTACTGCGATCTGAACATGGGCACCATCAAGGCGCTGAGCGCCAACACGAACCACCTAGACGGTCTGGACATTTCCGGCGCTATCGTTGACGAGCTGGCCGCGATGAAGAACCGCGACCTTTACGACCTTACGATGCAGGGAACGTCCGCGCGCCGCCAGCCGCTCGTATTGGAGATCACGACTAACGGTTTCGTGCGAAACGGCATCTTCGATGCGCAATACGAGTACGCGACCAAATGGCTTGACGGCAAGGCGACCGGCGAGAAGGCAGAGCGCTTCATAGCGTTCATCTTCGAGCTTGACGAGCGCGAGGAATGGCAGGACGAAGGCGCTTGGGTCAAGGCTAACCCCGGCCTTGGCACCATCAAATCGCTTTCGGCGCTTCGCCAGAACGTTTCTAAGGCGAAGGACGATGCGACATACCTTCCCACCCTGCTAGTTAAGGACTTCAACCTCATTGAAAACCAGTCTCAGGCTTGGCTTACGTGGTCTGAGATTCACAACGAAGCCACTTTCGACCCCGGCGACGGAACGTTTACGTATGCCGTGCTCGGCGTTGACGCTGCGGACACGACCGACCTTACCGCCGCTTGCCTTCTCATGCAGCGGCCTAACGATCCGAACTTCTACGCGCTGCACATGGCTTGGATTCCGCTTCGAGCGTTGGAGCAGGCGGAGAAGGAGGGGCGGCGCGGAGGGCGCGACGGCGTGCCCTACGACGCGTGGATTGCTCGCGGTCTTATGCGCACATGTGAAACGCCCATCATGGACAAGCGCGACGTTCTGGATTGGGTGGCTGAGGTTCAGGACAAGTACGGCATCTATGCCGTTTCTTGCGGCTACGACCCGTGGCACATGCGAGACGTGCCGACCGTGGAAGCATACGAAGACTATTTCGGCGCTGACAACCTGCAAAAGGTCATTCAGGGCGCACAAACGCTGTCAATGCCGATGAAGGAGCTTCGAGCGCTCTACAAGGAAGGGCGCATCGTTGACAACGCCAACCCGATTGCCGAATGGTGCCGTTCGAACGTCGCCATTCGAACCGACGTGAACGGAAACATTCAGCCCGACAAGAAGAACCAAGACCCGCGCAACCGCATAGACGCGTGGGCGGCTGAGTGCGACGCGTTCATTGCGATGAAGAACATTGCGGACGATTACCGCGCGATGATAGGAGGTTAGAGTTGAGCAGATCACAACCGTTCGTGCGCTCGCTCTTCGATGCGGTGTTCCACCGTCCGCAGATGCAGGCTGTCAACGGCTATTTCTCCACGTTCACGGCCTATGCGCCGTCGTTCACGACATGGCAGGGCGGTCTTTACGAAGCCGAGCTTACGCGCAGCATCATCGAGAGCGGCGCAGACCACGCAAGCAAGCTGAAGCCCGAAGTATCGGGCACGGCTCAGCCGACGGCTGCGCGAGCGCTGCGACAGCAGCCTAACCCTTGGATGACAACGCCGCAGTTCATCAAGCGCGTTTGGACGATTCTTCAGGTGAACGACACGGCGCTCATCATCCCGATAGACGCGGGAGACGGCACCACTATAACGGGCTATTACCCCGTTCTTCCGAGCCAGTGCGAAGCATACGACGTTGACGGCGATCTTTGGCTGAAGCTCACGTTTCCGACCGGCGACAGCGTGCTTGTAGAGTGGTCGCGCGTGGGCGTTATGACGCGCCACCAGTACCAAAGCGATTTGTTCGGCGACGGCACGAACGTTCTTCAGCCGACGTTGGAGCTGATGCACGCACAGAACGAAGCCGAGCAGTCGGCTATCAATCAGGGCGCGGCGGTGCGGTTCATCGGCAAGCTCAGCCAGAACCGCAACGAGGGCGACCAAGAGAAGGCGCGCAAGGCGTTCAACGCTCAGCTTTCCGCAGACAACGCGGGCGGCATCGCCGTATATGACAAGCTGTTTTCAGACGTGAAGCAGATAACGCCGAACAGTTACACGGTCGATGCGGCGCAGATGGAGCGAATCGAGAAGAGCGCTTACCGCTTCTTCGGCTCCAATGAGGATATCGTCACGAACCGCGCGGACGAAGACACCTTCAACAGCTACTACGAAGGACGCATCGAGCCGTTCGCTGTTCAGCTCGGCTTCGTTATCACCTCCATGACGTACACGGCGAACGAGATAGCGCACGGAAACTCAATCATGTTCAGCGCGAACCGACTAGAGTTCGCCAGCAACACGACGAAGCTTAACGTCTCGGTCGCGCTCTTCGACCGTGGCATCTGGAACGGCAATCAGGTTGCCGATGTTTTCCAATCGCCGCACTACGACGGCGGCGAGCGCCACGTCATACGCGGCGAGTACATCGACCTTGCGCTCATCAGCGAGCACACGGCGGAACAGGCGGCGCAAGCCGCGCAGACGAACGCGAACATAGCCGCTATCGACGCGAGCAGCGGCGTTGGAACCAGCAAGGAGGTAGACGATGCCAGCGAAACCGAGTGAGCGGCAATACCGTTCCCTTGCCGTGCCGCTCAACGTGCGGACGGCTGACGGAAGCGCGAACAAGCGCTTTGACACTGATTACTACGTCGAGGGCTACGCATCGACATTCAACGACCCATACGTGCTTTTCACCGACTGGGACGGCAACGAGTATCGCGAGATCATCGACCCGGGCGCTTTCGACGGCGCGGACATGAGCGACGTTATCCTTCAGTTCGACCATGCGGGCAGAGTGTACGCCCGCATGAGCAACGGGACGCTCATTGTGGAGCCGGACGAGCACGGGCTTTTCATCGCCGCCGACCTGTCGCGCTCTCAGGGCGCGCGCGATCTCTTCGAAGAGATAAAGGCCGGTCTTATCACGCGCATGTCATGGGCTTTCACGGTAGCGGCAGACGAATACGACCGCGAGACGCATACTACGACCATTACGCGCGTCAAAAAGGTTTTCGACGTGTCCGCCGTCAGCCTTCCGGCTGACCCGAACACCGAGATATCAGCAAGAAACCTGCTCAACGGAGCGATTGAGCAGTCGCGCAAGGAGCTTGCGCGCCGTAAGAGTGCCCTTGCCGTTGCGAGGGCGACACTGGCAATCGCCAAGAGCAGAAAGGTTTAGAACGATGGACGAGATGACTATGGATGACCTGCTTAACGAGCTTCAGGGTCTTGTCGATAAGTACAAGGCCGATGACGGCACCGACACCGAGCCGACCGAGCAGGACGCAGAGCGCATGAGCGCGCTTACCGCCGAGATCGAGAAGCGCAACGCCGCCGCCGCTCAGCGCCGCGACAGCCACACCGCGACCGTTGCAGCTGCGCGCGCCGCTATCGAGAACGGCACCGCCCGCCGTGTCGATTCCGTGCCGCTGGGGACTTCCGCGAGCGCTCGCGGTGCCCTTCCGCAGGTGCGCGACACCACCGACTACAACGCCGCCGCCCGCCGCGCGTGGGTGAAGGACATTGCCAGCCGTTCCGGCGTGCAGCTCATCGGTGGCACCGAGCTTACGCAGGTTGAGCGCGACGCGTACAACCACCTTATCGAGCAGCGCACGGCGTTTACGCATCTGACCAGCAACACCGATGCGGTTATCCCCGTCGAGCTTCAGACGCAGATTTTCACGCTGATTGACAACACGGCTGTTCTCTACGGCGACATCCACAAGGACAACTTCCCGCATCAGTTCGAGCTTATCCGCCATAAGAGCATCAAGGCTGGCGACGCGGCGAAGACCGATGAGGGCGCAGCGCCCACCGATGAGGAGCAGAACGAGTTCGACACCATCACCCTTACGGGCGAGGAGATCAAGAAGACCGTCAAGATGAGCCGCAAGATGGCGGTTCAGTCTATCAACGGCTTTGAGCAGTACATCGTCAACGAGACTGGCGCGCGCCTTGCCGTCGCCGCCAACGCGCGTGTCCACGCCAAGACTGTTGACGGCACGCTCGGCATGGATTCCGGCAACAAGATTAACTGCGCCACCGCTGGCACGCTTGCCAAGGCGGATATCACCAAGCTTCTTGGCCTGCTCTACACCTACGGCAACCCCGCGCCGAAGGGCTGCATTATCTACGCCAACGGCAACACTATTTGGAACCACATTGCTATGGTCGAGGATGCCAACGGGCGCTCTTACTTCGTGGACGAGAAGACCGAAGACCCCGCCGTTGAGGGTCATATCTTCGGCAAGCTCGTTAAGCGCGACGATTCGATGGCGGACGGTATCATCAAGGCGGGCTATCCCGACCTGTTCCGTGGAAACATCTTCGACGGAGTGGACATTACGCCCTACGTCGAGCCGGGTACGCAGAAGCGCTGCTTTGACGGATACCTGCTCTTCGACGGCGGGCTTGTCGTGCCTAAGTCTTTCGGCCAGCTCACCATCGGCACCGCCGCAAAGTAACGAGGTGGTGACAGATGGCAGAGAAGCCGAAGCTGCTTGACGCGTGCCGCGAAGCGCTGAGGATTCCCGCCGACTGCACCGACTTTGACGCTGAGATCGAAGACCTCATCGAAGCCGCCCGCGCCGCGATGCGCGCGGGCGGCGTTGCCGATACCGTAGCCGCCGACGATTCGAACAGCACGGTTCGGCTCGCGGTGAAGGTCTACTGCAAGGCGACCTTCGGCATGGACAACCCCGATGCCGACCGCCTTACTCAGAGCTTCGACGATTTGCTAACCATGATGCGCGGCAGCTCGGAGTTCGGGGGCGTGAAATGAGCATGTGGGCTGGCACGTGCCAGCTCATCGCTAAGACCGTCAAGAAGGACGAATACGGCGTGCAGCAGACGGAGGAAACAAAGCGCAAGGTGTTCTGCAACGTCTTCTCTATGGGCGACGCGGCCTATTACGCCGCCGCTGCCGCTGGCGTACACCCCGAAGCCGTATTGCAGATTCGCAAGAGCGCATACGAAGGTGAGCGGCTAGTCGAGTTCGACGGCGCGCGGCTCACGGTCGCGCGCGTTGACAGGTCAAGCCCCGACTTCGTGCGCCTGACGCTCGCTGAGGTGGTGGGCGACCGTGGCTGAGCAGAGCATCGAGCGGTTCATAAGCAGCTGCATGAAAGAGTGCGTGGAAGACAACGTTTCCGCGCTCGCTGAGAACGCGGGCGAAGCAGGAAGGCGCGCCGTAAAGCTGTTGAAGCAAGAAAGCAAGGTGCGCACCGGTGCTTACAAGAAGGGCTGGAAGGCCGACGTTAAGACCGATGAGACGGGCACCGAATGCACCGTGCACAACCGGCGATACCAGCTAACGCACCTGTTGGAGAACGGCCACCAGATCACGGACCAGACTGGCGAGGATTACGGCACCGTTCCCGGCGACGGCGTTATCAGGAAGGTTGCAGACCAAGTGGCGCGAGAGTTCGCGGAGATGGGGGGCGACGGACGATGATTGAGCTAAAGGCGCTCTGCGGCGTTCTCGATTCGCTCGGCATCCCGTGGGCTAACCAGCGCTTCGCTGACGGTGAGGAACCGGCACCGCCCTTCATCTGCCTTGTCGCGGGCTACAACGAAGCGGCCTACGCGGACAACGGCACCTACCTTTCGTGGATGCCCTACGATATCGCGCTCTACACGCGGCACCGCGACTACGCGACCGAGAAACGCATACGCGATGCGCTCGAAGCCGCAGAGTGCCCGTTCATGCTGAGCATCACGAACATTGATTCAGAAGAGCTTACCGAAGCGGCGTTCACCGTGAACGTCGCCGAGAGTTAGGAGAGACCAAATGGCACGAAACGGATTCTTCGGCGTGAAGAACTCGCATTTCGCGATCTGCACCGACGAAGACGCGCTTACCTACGAAGACCCCGTGCACGTCGCGGGCACCGTCGCTATCAGCATGGAGCCGACCGTTGAGACGGCTTCTAGCTACGCCGACAACGAGGTTTGGCTTGACAAGCAGCAGGACAACGGCGGAAGCGGCACCATGAGCTTCTACGACACCGAGGGGACGGCTGATCTTCGCCAGCTCATCGCAGACCTCGTGGGCTACGAGATCGCGCAGGACGGGCGAACCATCCTGAGCGCAGACCGAACGCCTAAAAAGTTCGCCTTCATGTGCGAGCAGCCGGGGCACGTGCTCGGTCGCCGCCGCTGCCTTCTCATGTGCCAGCTCTCGAAGCCGACGCAGGAGCTTAACACCATTCAGGATACGCCGGAGATTACGCAGCTCGATTACCCGTTCACGTGGCGACCCGTCACCATCCCGAGCACCGACATTCGCACGAGCGGCTATGACAGCTTCACCGGCCTTGCCGATTACGACACCTTCTTTGATGCGGTCGATATCGAGCTTGCGCACAAGACCCCGTCCGAGTAGGAGGTTGCGAATGGTTATCAAGGTTGGCGAAAATGAGTTCGAAGCGACCTTCAACGCGTTCACGCCGATTGCCTATTCTCGATGCTTCAATGAGGTTGTCGATGGAGGGAGGAAGCGACCGAAGGACATTGCGGACGCGGTTTCCAAGATCGCCGGTTCTCTCATGACTAGCGACGTGCCCGCTATCGTCCCGCTTCTCGAAATCTTCTACGCGTGCATCAAGACCGCAACGCCGAAGTTCGATACCGGATTCGATGAGTAGGTTTCTTCCTTCCCATCGGACGCGTACAACTTGGAGCGCAGGGACGGTTGGGCTTCCGACGTGATGCGCATTGTCGAGGACAACTTTTTTCCAAGCGCCGCGAAAGATGCAGTGGAAGCCGAGGGAGCCGAAAAGGCCAGCCCCGCCGCTTCCAAGTAACCTGCAAGACGCGTGCGACGCGCGATACATCTACAACTGCCAGCAATGCGGACTGACGCTCTCAGACCTTCAGATGATGAGCTACCGGCAGGTTAAAGACCTTCTGGAGATTAACGCGTTCTACGCCGACGCTGCGGCGCACTACGACGAGGACGAGAAGGCGCGCAAGGCAGAAGCCGCGTTCTGGTCATGACGTGAAGTGAGTTCTTGACGGCAGCGCACCCGCGAGGGCGCGTTGCTTCAAGCACTCATGGGACTTTGACAACCGAAGAGGGGTGATTACGTGGCGGTCACTTACAAGGGGCTTGTTATCAAGTTCGGCGGCGACACTACCGAGCTTCAAAGCGCCCTGAAGAAGGTTCAGCAAGCATCGCGCGACACCCAAAGCGACTTGCGCGATATCAACAAGGCGCTGAAGTTCGACCCAGGAAACACCGAGCTGCTAGAGCAGAAGGTAAAGGCGCTCAACTCTGCCTACGGCGAGACGAAGCAGAAGCTTGATGCTTACAAGCAAGCGCTCGCTCAGTTGGAGAGCAAGAAGCAGAGCGGCGCGCAGCTCACGGCTCAGGAGGAACGGCAGTACGACAGCCTGAAGCGCGCGATCATGCAGTGCGAGCGCCAGCTTGACAGCTACGGCAGCGAGCTTGCGGACACGGCGCGCGAAGCGGACGCATCGCGCACGGCGCTTTACAAGGTTGGTCAGACCATCGAGGACAACGCCGACAAGCTTTCAAACGCCGGGTCTAAGATCTCGAGCGCGGGAACGGCATTGTCTGGCGGCATCATCGGCGCGGCTGGAGCGCTCACCGGCCTTGCATCGAGCCAAGAGGAAGCGATACAGCAGAGCGGGCAGCTCGAAACGGCATGGGTGAGCGCTGGCGGCACCGCCGAGCAAGCATCTTCGACCTATGCGAGCTTCTACCGCATCCTTGGCGATTCTTCGTCTGCCACGGAAGCGAGCCAGAACCTAGCGCGCCTGACAACCAACGAGCAGGAATTGCAGCAGTGGACGGACATTGCCGCTGGCGCTTACGCGACATTCGGCGACGCTCTGCCGCTTCAGAACTTGGCGGAAGCAGCGCAGGAGACGGCGCACACGGGCACCGTCACTGGCGGTCTTGCCGACGCGCTCAACTGGTCTACGGCATCCGCCGAGCAGTGGAGCGCGGCGCTTTCCGGACACTCTTCGGCTCAGGCCGCGTTCAATCAGGCGGTCGCCGAGGGTCAGACCAAAGAAGACGCTTTCAACGCTGCTCTTGCCGCGTGCGGAAGCGAGCAGGAGCGCTCGCAGCTCATCACCGAGACGCTTACCGGGCTTTACGCGGACGCGGGGCGGCAGTACCAAGAGACGAACAAAGACCTTCTCGCTTCGCGCGACGCGCAGAACGAGATGAACCAGAGCATGCAGGAACTCGGCGAAGCGGCCTTGCCCGTCAAGACCGCCGTTACCGAGATCGGCACGAGCCTTCTTAACACGCTCGCGCCCGCGCTCGAAGCCGTCACGGGTTGGTACAAGAACCTAACGCCAGAGCAGCAGACGCTTGTTAATAACCTCGCGCTCGGCGCGGTCGCATTCGGCGGCGTGACAACCGCCATTGGTAAGACGATGGAAGCCGCAGAGGGCGTGGGAAGCGCCTTCAAGACCGCTGGCGAGCTTTGGGGCGGCGCTAAGAAGCTCATGGGCGACACGGGCTTTCTAAGCAAGATCGGAACCGGCTTCTCTAACATCGTCACCAAGGCGGGCGGTCTTGGAAGCATGCTCACCGGCACGCTATCTAGCGGCTGGACGGGATTTACCGGGCTTATCGCCGCGCATCCTATCGGCCTTGGCGTTGCCGCCGTGTCAGCCGCCGTCGCTGGCCTTACGTGGTTCTTCACGCAGACCGAGACGGGTAAGCAGATGTGGTCTGACTTCACCGGCTGGATTTCGGAGAAGTGGCAAGCCGTGCAGGATTTCTTCGCTGGCGTGCCTGAGTTCTGGGGCGGAATCTGGGAGCAGGTCAGCACCGGCGTTTCGGATTTCTGCACCGGCGTTGGCGAGAAGTGGGAGCAGTTGAAGCAAGGCGCTTCCGACACGTGGGAGAACATCAAAACCGGCGCTTCGAACGCTTGGAATGATCTTAAAACCAACGTCGGGAACCTCGCACAAGGCGCAGTCGATACCGTGTCTAACTGGTGGAACAACCTAACCGGCAACACCGATTCGGCCTTCGGGCAAATCGCTTCCACGGTTCAGAACGACATGAACACCGCGAAGACCGTTGGCAGCTCGGCGGCTGGCGCTCTGCAAGCCGCAATGAACGGCGACTGGGAGACGGCGAAGAGCCAAGCGGCAAACGCCTTCAACGCGATCAAAGACAACATCGGCTCGAAGCTTGACGCTGCCGAGAGCACGGCGGTTAGCATCGCAGACCGCATCGGCGACAAGCTGGGATTCCCCGGCCTTGGCTCGAAGGTGCAGGGCGTGTTCAACAGCATTCGGGGCTTCATAGAGAACCCTATCGAAAGCGCATGGAACGCGATTTCGAGCATTCCGCAGAAGATCATGAACGCCTTCAGCGGAATCAGGATCAGCATACCGAAGGTGAAGTTGCCCCATTTCTCCGTTAGCTGGTGGGATTTGGGACCGGTTCGCCTTCCCAGCGTAAGCGTTAGTTGGTACGCGCGCGGCGGCTATTTCGATGAGCCTTCAATCGTCGGCGTTGGCGAGGCGGGCGGCGAGTTCATCGCGCCTGAGAAGCAGCTGCAAGGCTTCATCGAAACGTCGGTCAACCGCGCCTTCTCGCGGTTCGCCGACACGCCGAGCCAGCCCGTTAACGTCGCCGTGACGGTTTACGCCACGGTCGCTGACGGAGTGGACGCATACGAGACAGGCCAGCAGATCGGCGCTGGCATCGCAAGCAAGCTGAAGCAAAGGGGGGTGCCAGTTGCAACTTAGACGGACTAGGAACCAGCACGACCGAATCATCTTCAACGGCACCGACCTATCGAAGCTGGTTTACTGCAAGGTGCGCCGCCCCATCATGGCGACCGTCAACGCGACGTTCGAGAGCGTGCCGGGGCGGCACGGCGAGGTTTTCAAGAGCGCCTACCGTGGCGGCTACGACCTCCCCGTTGAGATTTGGCTTAGGACTGAAGACCGCCGCGAGGTCGCGGAGATGCGGCACAAGCTCGCGGCGGCTCTCTGGACTGAAGAACCCGCGCCGCTCTACCTTCCCGATGACCCGACGCGCTACCTGCTCGCAATCGTGAGCGGCAGCACCGACCTAGACGAGATCACGGACGATTGCCCGACAACCACCGTGACTTTCCATGTCGGCGACCCCGACTATTACGGGCAGAAGCGCCGCATGGAGGTTTCGGCGGGCAACGTCTACGTAAACGCTGGCGGCAACCGCCCCGCTTACCTGAAGGTCACGGCGAAGCCCTCCGCTGGCAGCGCGTGGCGGATTACGAACGTCGATACCGGCGAGTTCGTGGCTATCAACACCGCGCTCACGTCTTCAAGCACCATCAGGCTTGACATGGAGACCGAGCACGCGACGGTTAACAACCAGACCGCGCCGGTAACGATTGATTCGGATTACTTCGAAATCAACGGACGATGCCACCTGAACATCACCAACGGCACCGCGATTCTTGAGTGGGTGGAACGATGGCTTTAGTTAGACGTATCAGCTTCACCCGCTTCAACCGCTGGGGCGACAATCTGGGGCGGCTCACGGTGAGCGCCGCGACGCACGCCGACGCGCTGGACGGCACCGACGAGCTGAAAATCACGTGCGCCGAAGACCTCGTGAAGGGCGACCGCGTAGTTTGGATTGACCTTCAGGGAGTTTGCCACGAACACATCGTTGACACCGTAGACCGCGTACACGACGATGACGGCGCGCCAGAGACGCAAGCGGTCTGCATCAACTCGGTTAACGAGACGTGGGATGACTGGTTGGACGATAAGCGGCCTTCTGGCAGCGTGTCGGTAGCCCTCTCATCCATTCTCGCTGACACGCGCTGGGAGGTTGGCACCTGCGATCAGGGCGGCAGAGCTTCGCACACCTTCTACCACATCAGCGTGCGCGAGGGCATAGCCGAGCTGCTGGAAACGTGGGGCGGCGAGCTTGAAACGACCATCGTTCACAACGGCGCTGGCATCGTCGCGCGGCGCGTGAACATTCGCGCCCTTCGCGGGAACCAGAGCAGCGCAAAGCGCTTCACGTGGACTAAAGACCTCGTTTCGGTCAAGCGCTCAATAGCGAGCGACAACCCGAAAACGCGCGTATACGGCTACGGCAAGGGCGTTGAGACGGAAGGCGGCGGCTACGGTCGCCGTCTCACTTTCGGCGATATCAACGGCGGCAAAGACTACGTGGAGGATGCCGAAGCTACCGCCGTTTGGGGGCACCCCGACGGAGAGGGCGGCATTCTTCCCGCTGTCGCGTCATACGTCAACGAGCAGTGCGAGGACGCGGCGCAGCTCTTGCAGGAAACGAAAGACTACCTAGAGCAAGTGAAGGAGCCGAAAGTAACCTACACCGCTTCGGTTATCGACCTATACGCGTTCGGGCGCTCGTGGGAGGGCGTGGGCGTGGGCGATGACGTTGCGATCATCGACAAGGGCTTTTCTGCCGAAGGCGTGCGCCTTCATGGCCGCGTGTCTCAGATTGAGCGCGACTTGCTCACCGGCGACGCGACCGTGACGTTCGGCACGCTTACGGACACGATGGCCGACATGTGGCAGAGCGTTAGCAGCGCCCTGAAGAGCAACAGCCAGCAAAACGCGCTCTACGACGCTGCGGCTGGCACGTCGGTATCGTGGCTAATTCAGCTTCAGCAGGCGCTCAACGCTCAGTTCAACGCGGTTGGCACCTACCATGTCGAGACGTTCGAGCTGGGCGAGATTTGGAGCAACGTACCGCTGAACCCCGAAACGGGTTTGCCGGTCAAGTCAACCGCCGACATGTGGGCTATCAACGTCAACGGTCGCGGTCAGCGGTTGGCTGCTGGCCTTACGTCAGACGGTCAATGGGATTGGCGAACGTTCTTCACGGGTGGCATGGTTACTGCCGACGTTATCAACGCTGGAACCATGAAGGCCGACCGCGTGCGCGCCGGTCTGCTGACCGACGAGAAGGGAAACAACTTCTGGGACTTGACCAGCGGCGAGTTCTCGCTTTCCGCTGGCGCGAAACTGGGCGACACGAGCGTTGAAGACCTTTTCACCGGGCTTGACGAACTCGATAAGACGATGGACGGCATAGCCGAAGACGGCATCATAACGGAAGCCGAGCACGCGGCGGTGTCTAAGATCATGCAGACCGTCGAGAAGGAGCGCGTAGACCTCGAAAACGAGTACGAAAGCCTATACAACAGCGAATACCTCAACTACCAATTCAAGCAAGTTCTCAGAACTCAGTACGAAGCGGTGTTTAGTGTCAACGGCACGCATGCGAAGCTAGAACTGCGCATCCAAAACGTGCTTGGGACAACGACGGCTGAAGAGCTGTCGGACGCTATGCAGCTCTACGAAATCGCATACAGCGACTATTCAGATACCATCAAGACGTACAACTCAGCAGCCCGTCAGGCGAAGAGCATTATTGAGCAGGCGCAAGCGCAAGACAAGGTGGACGAGCTGGACGATTCCCTCACGCAACGTGAGGTTTTCAACCGGCTGACGAACAACGGCGCTACGCAGGGAATCTACCTAAGCGGCGGTCTGCTCTATATCAACGCTACCTACATCGAGACCGGCACGATCAGCGACCGTCTGGGGCGTAACACGTGGAACCTGAGCACGGGAAAGCTCACGACTAACTACATGACCGCGAACAACATAAACGCAAGCGGAACGTTCGAATGCGGTACGGTGTCGAACCTTCTTCGCATTGTCAGCGGTGCTATCTACGGGTATGAGAACAGCACGCAGATAGGAAAGATTGACTTCTCCGCCCACTCGTACAACATTGACGATCCGTCAATCAAGTATCGCGGCATTCAGATTACGGCAGAAGGAACGGTGCGCATCAGTTCGCCGCAGATTTCGACTGCCGTATCAAGCAATCAGAGTACGACAGCGACCATCTGCACAACGAAAGATTCGAGTGTCACGTACATTAGCGAGATTAGAGATGACGGAGACGGAACAATTTCTTGGTCTTGGAAAACGCGATCCATCAACTTCAAGAACGGGTTATGCACATACTGCGGACTGGACTAGGGAGGTATTTCATGGCGACTATTTATTACGTTGCTCACGACCCGCTAAGCAACTCGGAAGCAGTCATTACTGAGTACGACAGCGAGCTTCTTAAGAAAGCCGCTGAGGGCGGAATTGTATTCATCGCCGTTGACGATGATGGAAGCCGTTCCATCGTTCCCGTTGACGACGTAAAGGAGCCTGAGAACCGCGAAGGCTCGTTCACCATCGTTCAGCCCATATACGTCGATGACAGGGTTAGAGCTGTCGTTGACGTATTCGATGCTCTGGCCGCGAGCGTGCCAGCCGTCGCCGCGAGTGCGGACGTGCAGCCCGTGTCTAGCAAGGCGCGGTCTGCTATGAGCTTCGCCGAAGCGCTCGAAGCCCTCCGCGCACTCGCCTACGGAACCGGCGAGGAAGGCGGCGCGCAATGAGCAACACGCGGACGCTTGAACTCGATATCTCGAAGGAGGGAGCGGGAACTTGTATTAAGGTGGGTCAGGGCGACGATGGCGGAACGACCATCAACGCGCTTATCTACGACAACGGAGCCGAGTTCTCGCTTTCGGGCGCTACGGTGTGGCTCGTGGCGCTTCTGCCGAACAAGCGCAACTACTATCGCGGGCAATGCTCAGTCAGCGGCAACGCCGCCACGATCACGGTTGACGAATCCAAGCTTTGCAGCGTCCCCGGCTACACCGACGAAGCCTACTTCACGATAACGAAGGGCGGAAACACCTACTCAACGGAGCGGTTCGCTATCGAAATCCTGCGCAGCGCTCTTGACGGGCAGCAGCCCGCGCAGAACTGGGACGATGCCGTTCAAGACCTCATCGACCGTGGCAATCAGGCCGTAAGCTCAGCCAACAGCGCGGCCAGCGCGGCGAACAGCGCCGCGAGCAAGGCGAACTCGGCTTCTACGAGCGCGACCAACGCCGCGAAGGCTGCAAACGATGCCGCAGCGTCGGCGACAAGCGCAGCTTCGGAGGCGAACACCGCCAAGCAGAACGCCGACGCTGCAACCACGGCTGCGAACAACGCGGCATCAGCCGCCAACACCGCCAAGCAGAACGCCGACGCGGCAACATCCAACGCCAACGCCGCCGCGAGCGCGGCGAACACTGCCGCTTCAAGTGCCAACGCCGCCGCTGCTGCGGCAAACGGCGCGGCGGAGGATGCCACCGCCGCTGCGCAGAACGCGCTTAACATCGCAAACTCTATCGCTTCTATCGAGCCGCCCTCAGATGACGAGGTGCAAGAGCTGCGCGAAGAGAACGCGACGCTTGCGACGGCGCTTGTGGAGCTACAGGACGGCTACATAGTTCTTGGCGAAACTGCGTACATGCCCACCAACAGACGCACTGCACTTTCTAGCGAGACCGTAACCGTCGCTCAGGCGAACGTGAGCGGCGAGACGGCGACGCTCAACTAAGGAAGGAGAAAAGCAATGGCCGACTTGTCGAAGTTCTCTATCGGCGGAACCGCCTACAATCTGAAGGATTCTTCTGCGCGCAACACGGCGAACGCCGTAACGACTGCCGAGGAATACGACCGGCAGCACATCATCAACGCATACGGCGGTCGCTCGCTCGCTTCGGTCTTCGCAAGCGAGATCGGGAGCACCGACGTTTACACATGGCTTCGGAACCGCGCTCGAAGCGCCAACTTCGCCGGTCTTCGTATCGGCGATTACATCGACGTTCCCATCACGGCGGGCGCTAACGTGCCGTCGCAGACGGTGCGCTACCGCATCGGCGCTATCGACCACTATTACCAGTGCGGCGACACAGCGAAGGGGCACCATATCGTCATGGTGCCGCTCGCGCCCGTGAGCGTCACCGGAGACAAGGCATCAAACACCAGCTACCTTCAGTGGCGAGATACGAACGACAACAACGGTACCGCCGAGGAAAAGCACCCTTACTTGGTTTCGAAGCTGCACGACTGGGAAATCAACGACTTCCTGCCAGCGCTGCCGACCGCGCTTCAGAACGCGATCATGGCGCAGCGCGTGCTTCTCGAAGAGCGCTATTCTTCGAGCGAAAAGCTCACCGAATCGAGCGGTTGGAGCTGGGCGGATTTGGGCAAGGTCTGGTCGCCCTCAGAGATGGAGGTTTACGGCTGTCCGGTATGGGGCACCAAGGGCTACTCTGTCGGCTTCGATAGCCAGTTCCCCATCTTCAGCGATACGGCAAGCCGCATCGCGGGCGGTCGCGTCATTTGGTGGCTGCGGTCTGTCATGGGTGGTTCTTCGTCCAACGCGTGCTCTGGCGACGGCGGCGGCTCTGCCTACTACGCCGCGCCGGCGTACGACTGGATACGCCCGCTGCCGTGCTTCCTCATAGGCTGATAAGCCGTACACAGTACCGCGCTGGCGCATGCCTTGCGCATGCGCCAACCGTCGCAGATTAGGAGGTGCCGCGAAGTGAGCGGCGTATACATGCGCAACCGCAACCTAAGCTCTTTCGAGTATTTCAACACGGCGGTTGCGATCAGAAACGACGTGACGCGCCTTGTAACGTCGCGCGACGTTCCGAAATCCTACCGCTTCATCTTCGCGGTGCCTATGGCAGAGACGGCGCGAAGCGTTGTCTTCAATCTGGTTAAGGCCGACGCATTCTATCCGAACACGGCGCGCAACGTCGATGAGCGGAAGCGCTACATGACGCTTGCGCTGGCAGATCTAAACCAGCTCTACCAAGACATGCAAAGCCTTCTGACTATGGGGCTTCCCATCAAGGCCGCGCGGCTCGAAGGAATCCTAGACCGAATCGACAGCGACATTAAGCTGATAAAGGGCGCTCGCGCTGGCGTGAAACTCATAGGAAAGGGGTAAAATGTTCGCGAGTTGTCCCTTGGAAATCGTCGCGTCAATTGGTGGCTGCGGTCTGTCATGGGTGGTTCTTCGTCCAACGCGTGCAATGTCAACAACAACGGCAATGCCAACAACAACGCGCCGACGAACGACTGGATACGCCCGCTGCCGTGATTCCCAAGCTTTGCCAGACCACGCGGCCGTAAGCGCCGCGCGCCGTGCATTTGAGGAAGGAAGGGGCGACCACCGGGCATGCGCCCGTAAATATGCACCCCGCGACGGTTGCCGTTCGCTGCTTGCATGGCGCGGTTCTCGGCTTCCGACCGCGTTTCATGGTCAACCGTCAAGCGGCTGCTGGATGCCGACTGCAAGCCGCGCGGGGTGCCCTCATGAACTCTGAAGAGCGACGCGTAGCACGCCGCGCAAGGCGAGATGCCAAGCGCGCGGAGAATAGGGCTAGGCGCATCGAAGGATGCACGCTAGAAGCCGTCGCAGACCTCGATAACCTATACAGCGCGGCGAACGGCGCTGCTGCGGGCGTTCGCTGGAAGGCAAGCGTCCAGCGCTACATGGGGCGTGTCATGCCAAACATCATGCGGGCGCGCCGCGACCTGCTCACGGGCGCTGACTTCCGGCGCGGCTTCATCGAGTTTGACCTTTTCGAGCGCGGAAAGCTTCGTCATATCTGCTCTGTCCACTTCTCGGAGCGTGTCATACAGAAGTCTTTAAGCCGTCACGCGCTCGCACCCGCGATCTGGCCTACCCTGACAGAGGGATGCGCCGCAAACGTGAAGGGGCGCGGCACCGAGTACGCAATCAAGCGCATGAAGCGTCAGCTTGTAGCCCACCGGCGAAAGCACGGGGCGGAAGGCTACATCTTGCAGGTCGATTTCTCGGACTATTTCGCGAACATCGACCACGACGCTTGCAAGCGCATCATTGACAGAGCCATTGACGATGAGCGCGTTAAGCGCGTCATGGGCGACCAGATAGACGCTCACGGTGCGCGCGGGCTTGGTCTTGGCAGCGAGCCGAACCAGATTCTAGCGGTGGCCTTGCCGTCGCCGATAGACCATCTGATGCTTTCGCTTCCGGGCATCCTCGCGAGCGGTCGCTACATGGACGATAGCTATTGCATCGCGCTTGACAAGCAGACGCTTTGGGACGCGCTTTCGCGCATCGAAGCGCTCTGCGACGATCTGGGAATCATCATCAACCGCAAGAAGACGCGCGTAGTGAAGCTGTCGCGCGGCTTCGTTTTCCTGAAGAAGAGGTTTTCATATGGCGAGGGTGAAAAGGTGGTTGTTCGCCCTTGCCGCTCTTCCGTGACGCGGCAGCGGCGCAAGCTGAAGAAGCAAGCGGCGCTGGTCGCTCGCGGCGTTATGACCGTCGAGCAAGTCAACCAGTCTTACCAATCGTGGCGCGGAGGCATGAAGCGGCTTGACGCTCACGAGACGGTAAGGCGCATGGACGCGCTCTATAAGCAGCTCTTCAGCTAAGAGCGAACACACACTATCAGGTACCAAAGCCCTCGCAGACGCGGGGGCTTTTTCGTTACCGAGAGAAAGGGGCAACAAATGGCACTCACCGAAGACGAAGAGAGCATGGTGCGCGCGATCATCGCGATTTACAAGACACAAGCGCCGTCTCTCTCAACCGACGTGGCGAGCCGAGCCGCCGCGCTCTTCGCCGCGTGGGACAGCAACGGCCGCGCCTACGCCGAGGGCGAGCGCGTGAGCTATGAGGGCGAGCTTTACACGTGCCTTCAGGCGCACACGTCGCAGACCGATTGGGCACCCACGGCAGCGCCGAGCCTTTGGGCGCAGGTGCTTGAAGCTGGCACGCCCGACACGCCGACAGAGGAAGTGCCCGAATGGGTGCAGCCCGATTCTACGAATCCCTACCCGCTCGGTGCCCGCGTCAAGCACAACGGCAAGGTCTGGGAATCCCTCGTTGCAAACAACGTCTGGGAGCCGGGGGCTGTCGGCACAGAAACCGTCTGGCGAGAGGTGACGGAGGGCTGACGTGGCGGAGAGCGTTTTAGACCATGCAGCGGCCTTCGGTGCCGAATGGTTCTTCGCGTTCCTCGTTGCTATCGGTTTCGGAATACTCGCAAAGCAGTTGCTTAACGAGTACCAGCGCAACAACGAGCGCAAGGCAGAGCTTGAAGAGCGAAACGCGGCGCGGCAGGCAGAACTAGAGCTGAAGCGCGAAGAGCGCAAGCGCGACGAACTCAACGAGCGCGCGCAGCGCGACCGCGAGCGCTCGGAAATGGAAGGCCGCATCGCTGCGCAGATGGAGCGTAGCAACAACATTTCGGAAGGGCTGCAAGCAGCTATGGAATCTCTCAGGGCTTCCACGGCGGCGCTGCACGACGAAATCAGGGAATCGCGCGAGCACTCGCACGACATGGCAAACAAGGTCGATCACATCTACGACCGCGTAGACCTCATCTATGAAAAGGAGAACTGAAATGATTAACTTCACTGCACGAATCAAGAACAAGACGTTCTGGCTTACTCTCATTCCCGCCGTCCTGCTGCTCGTGCAGGTGGTCGCCGCGCCGTTCGGCTACCAGTGGGACTTTGGAGTTCTGAACGAGCAGTTGGCCGCGATCATCAACGCGCTTTTCGCCGTGCTCGCGATTCTTGGCATCGTGACCGACCCGACCACGGCGGGCGTTGGCGATTCCGCGCAAGCGCTCACCTACACCGAGCCGAAGCGCGATGAGTAGGCTAAAGGCTGTCGCCCTCGTGCTTTCCGGCGCGCTCGCGTCAATGCTCTTCTGCGGCTGGCTCATCGTCGGCCATATCGAGAGCGACGCGGGCGCGCTCGCTGAAGCGCACGAAGAGGGCTACGCTGCCGCTGAGGAAGACCGCCTAGCAATCGTTGCCGATAGGCCGATTGCCGAGGGTAACAGCATGCCGATATGGCTTCAGACCGACCCGCAATGGGACTACATACCATATGCGGGCGGCACCATCGGCGACCACGGCTGCGGCCTTACATGCGCCGCTATGGCTGTCAAATACATGACGCTTCAGGACATTACGCCGCTCACGCTCGCATCGTTCGTGGGTGACACGTGCCTTACCGATGGCGTTAACGACCCCGGCAAGTTCTGCGCGTGGATTGCCGAGCATTACCCGGAATACGGCATCGAGAGCACGCCGATTTCTTACGATCTCGCACCCGTCCTTCAAAACGTGTCCGATGGGTGGCTTGCCTTCGCTGGCATGAGCGGAACGCTCGGCGATAGGGACTACGGCGGGCACGTCGTGCTTATCTGGCGCGCCGACGATGACGGCTACTGGATACGCGACCCGGCGAGCGCTGGGAACTCAGCGCGCGCCTTCACGCTCGAAGAGCTAGAGCAGGTCGATTTTCACTACTTCTACTGCATCAGAGGGGGCTTCTATGGCACTCAACGGCATTGATATTTCTAACTACCAGCGCGGGCTTGACCTCGCGCAGGTGCCTTGCGATTTTGTTATCTGCAAGGCGACAGAGGGAACCACCATCGTTCACAACACCTGCGACCCGTGGATTCAGCAGGCTATCAAACTCGGCAAGCTCTGGGGCTTCTATCACTTCATGAACGGAGAAGACCCCATAGCTCAGGCTAAGCACTTCGTCGCAAGCTGCCGTAACTACTTCGGCAACGGCATTCCCGTTCTCGATTATGAGATGTATGGGCGCATCGGAACCGACAAGGCAAAGCAGTTCCTCGATTACGTCTACGATCAGACCGGCGTTCGCTGCATCGTCTATATGAGCCGTAGCGTTTGCACCGAAGAGGATTGGTCGAAGATCGCGCCGAATCACGCGCTCTGGGTTGCGCAGTACGCTAACAACAACCGCACCGGCTACCAGTCTTCGCCGTGGCTTCCCGATGGCGGCTTCGGCGCTTGGGGTAGCTGCGCAATCCACCAGTACACGTCGAATGGCCGTCTCAATGGCTTCAACGCGCCGCTTGATCTCGATATCGCCTATATGACGCGCGAAGCGTGGGGCAAGTTTGCCAACCCGTCCGGCGCGGCAGCGCCCGACGTTCCGCCCGCAGAGGTCGCCGAGCCTTCGCCGGAGGGCACGACGCTTGACCTTGCAGCAGCGGTCATGCGCGGCGAGTATGGCGTTGACGATGAGCGCCGCGAAAAGCTCGGCGACCGTTACCAAGAGGTGCAAGACCTCATCAACTACATTGACGGCGCTTCCGCTTCTCAGCTCGCAGATGATGTGGAACGCGGAATGTTCGGCGTTGTGCCGACGCGCAGCGACGTTCTGGGCGACCGCTTCAGCGAGGTTCAGGCAATCGTCAACCAGAGGGCGGGCGTTGGCGCTGCGCGCGTCTACACCGTCAAGAGCGGAGACACGCTCAGCGAGATTGGCGCTTCGCTCGGTATCGACTGGCACACCATCGCAAGCAAGAACGGCATTGGGGCACCTTATACGATCTACCCCGGCCAGAAGCTTTCTTATTAGTGTTCAAGCGGGGTACCCTGACAAGGGGTGCCCCGCTTTCTGGCGTTAGACGGGCTTACAGCAAGCCGCCCATCTGGTGTTTTGCAAACACCGGAAATTGCTATTTTTGGCACGTGCCAACGACAACAAACCAGTTTTTCGATACTCTAACTATGCAAGTATCAAGCTGGATAGCTGCGCGGTTGGCGGTGCTTGTGGAGTTCGCCGTTTTTCTCATAAGCTCCACCAGAGTAGGAAGCGTCGACTCGTTTTGCGAGAACGTGTCGCGCTGATTCATAGATGGGGTGGCGCCGTGCAGGCGCACCCCTTTTTTCTGTTCGGTGCCAATTCTGATCTTGGATTCGGTCGATTTAGGCTTGAAGGGCGTTTCAGGTAGCCTCTGCCTTGTCGGGTGCAATGCGGCTTCTTGTGGCAGCGCATCTTCGCATCGTCTTTCGGCATCGTTCAAGCCCTCTCGCTTTGGTGGGGCAAGGACGTGGGGCGTGCTCGAGTGACTGCAACCCCCATTCCTTCTCCTCCCTCGTCGTATGTCGAGTTTTCTTTCCCCGGCTCGCAAGCGGCACCTTTTGGGCCTTGTTGGCGTTCCCGTGCCTTGCGGCGTGATTCGCTGCGGTGTTGGGTATTCGCGATGAAGCAGCTGACCGTGCGGAAAAAGAGCCGTATCGTTTTCGGGATGCGGTTCCTGCGGCGATCATCGTTGGCCGACGGATGCGCTGCTCCGATCATCCTCGGCGCCTTCGGTGTCGGGAGCATTCCGAGTGAAATCGCATGCTCTTGTTGGCGGTGTCGAGAAAGTTCGCGTAGCCATCGGGCATCGTGTAGCGGAGCTCCTCGCTTCCGGCCCATTGCGCTCTTTGGCCCGATTCGTCGTTTGGATGATTCTGCGACTGGCGTTCTTGCATGACCCTGTTCGGATGACGGCGCTTACGGCGGTGTCGCGAGGCGTGCGGGCTGTCGCGGAAACGCTGTCAGAGCGGATGAGCGTGCGATAAGAGAGTCGAAAGGCGTTTATGGCGCATGGGCGGAAAGGCGTTGGGAAAGCCTCTCGTGTCGGCGCGGCCGCGTAATCGCTCGGGCGTTCGGACTTCCGATGCGCATTTCAGTAATTCACATGTTCGAAGCGGTGCGTTGCACAGGGCGAGGGTCAATGAAGCCGAGGTTTCCATGATGGGCGCGCCAAGAGCTTTGCAATGGCATCGGCGGATTGGATTGCGGAACATGAACGTGGTGCCGCTCCTGCAGTGGGCTGCTTAGCGATTGCGCGGCACGTCGAAAGGTGGGTGGAAATGCAGGCGGGCAGGACAACCGTTGAGCAAAGCTGACTTACGATTGTCCTGCCCGATCATATGCGGGTGCAGGAAAGAAGCACCTAGATACGCCGCTTGAGGGCGCTCGCCGCAGTCATTGTGGCGAGCGCGGAAAGTGCTATGGGCAGTGCTGCGGGGATTCCCGTTGAATCGCCGGTCGCGGCAAGCGTGCCTCCTTGGTCCGCATTGGCGTCGTCAGAACCTGGCTTGGGGTTGCTGGGATTCGTGTCTGGGCTGGACGACGACGCGTCGGCCGCGAACTGCCAGGTGCCCACGAACTCGACGGGGGCGTCGGCCACGGCCTGGTCGCGGTCCCACCCGGCGAACGTCCAGGTTCCGCCCGCGACCCTCACCGAGGTCTGGCCGGGCTGCTCGGGGGTCACCGTGCTGCCGGCGGCGGCGGAGGTCGCCGGGGGCAGCAGCGCCAGGACCTCGGCGGGCAGCTCGAGGCCGGGCGTGGCGCTCCGGAACGAGTAGCTCACCTCGAACGACGCGTCGGCCGCGAACTGCCAGGTGCCCACGAACTCGACGGGGGCGTCGGCCACGGCCTGGTCGCGGTCCCACCCGGCGAACGTCCAGGTTCCGCCCGCGACCCTCACCGAGGTCTGGCCGGGCTGCTCGGGGGTCACCGTGCTGCCGGCGGCGGCGGAGGTCGCCGGGGGCAGCAGCGCCAGGACCTCGGCGGGCAGCTCGAGGCCGGGCGTGGCGCTCCGGAACGAGTAGCTCACCTCGAACGACGTGGCCACAGGTGTCCAGCTCGCCGTGAGCGTCATTGCGCCGTCGTCGGCGGACTGCCTCATCGGAAGCGGCTGGGAGAAGTCGTAAAGGGAGCCGTCCTCGTCGTACCAACCTGCAAATTCGTAGCCATCGCGCACAGGGATCGCAGGCTCGGTGATGGTCTCGCCCTCGTTTGCGATGACGGGGTCGACCTCAGAGCCGCCTGCGGAATCGAACGTGATCGTGTATTGCGCCGGCTCGACGTTGACGGCGAAATCGTAGCTGTTCCATGTCGTCACGTCGTCGTTGCAGCTATAATTGCCGGTTCCAAGGGGCATGAGCGGCACCGCCGATTTGAAATAAAACGTGTCCTGCGCCACTCCGTTTTTATAAACTGTGCCGAATATCTGGACGCCGTAGGCGGGATTACCCCAGAAGTAATGATCGTCGCCGGTATCGTTGGGGAATATCGAGCCGTCATTGCGCGCGTCTTCGAGCGTGCGCAGCGGAATCTCGTTTACCGCGCTCAGCCTATCGGCGGTAATAGGCGTATCGAACTCGGCGGGAGTATAGAAGAAGTCCTCGTGTTCGCCGTCGGACGCTTGGGTGCGTGCGCCTGAAACGATGCTGTCGGCACTTTTCATGCGGTCGTACCACAGATACTTGAACTCGACGTAAGTATCCTCGCTTCCCGTGGATTCCGTCTTGAGGAGCGGATGGTCGACCGTCACTCCGACCGTATCGAGGCGACGCGCCTGAAGCGTGGGCGTCGTCGCGGTGGATGCGGTGATGTCTTGCATTTTCTTCCCGTTGATGGACAGCCATATCGTCGGCTCCTCGATGAAGTCATCGACGCTCCATGTGACCTGATATGTTCCCTGGGGAGCGGAGCCGAGGATTTCGCTGTTGAGAAGAGCGCCGTCCTCAAGGGTCGTCGTGCCGGTGATGGTCCAGGCTCCGACAAAGCCGTCTTGCGGTTCGGGCGCATCAGAGGGAGCGGAAGGGAGGCGATACCCGTCGTTCCAGACCCACTCGCCATCGACGAGCTCGTATTGCAAAGAAAACCCGCGCAGCTTCCTTTCGGTCGTCATCACCGTCGTCCCGTCGGCTTTCATGAACTGCAGATCGACCGGCCAGCTCAAGTGTGCGTAACTCTCGAGCTCCTCGACTTTCGCTTGATGGTCCCCATAGTCTTGGAAATCCGGGAGGATGACCGTTGGGAAGTTAAAAGAGTGGGTGCTCGATGAGAAGGCCTTATTATCGAACCCTTCGAGGTGCTCGGCGCTCTTAAGCACGATGGTCGCCTTGGTTGGAGCGTCTTGACTGCCGGGAAACTGAAATCCACGCTCCCCTATGATCTCGACGCTCTCGGGGACGACGACGAAGATCGATCCGTTTGCGATATCGTCGAGCAAGGGGCATGGATCGAGGTCGAATGCCGCCTCGTACACGTTCTTTATGCCTTCTGGAAGCACGATGCCCGAAAGCGTTTCCCCGCTCTGCATGCGGGCGTTGTACTCGGACGCAGAGAGAACCCATTCGAGCTTGGGACAGTCCCCGAATGTTGGCATGTTCATGCCATTCGTGCCGATCTCGGTCAGCGTATCGGGAAGCACGACACCGACAAGCTCAGGATTTTCCTTGAAGGTGTTTCCTCGTATCTTCCAAACCTTCGTGGCGCTCAGGTCAATGATGCCCTTCCGTCCATCCGGAAGCGAACCTTCGCCAAGGTGAGGCGCCTTTGTCAAGCCACCTTCGATGACCTCGAGATTCGTTGCCTTGGAAAAGTCGACGGCAACCACCTTGTCGGCGATTTGGGCTCCGTAATATGAGGTTCCGAAAAGCGTGTTGCTCGTGATTTCAGTCGTTTTCTCGGGGATCTCAATCGCGACGTATTGCTTGTCGTCAAGATTGGCCGCCCCCCATATCTTATCGATGTATTCCAGTTCGGTATCGTTTGAGAAGTGGAACGCATCGGGTGTCAGCGACTCGGAGATGATGAACGGATCGTCGACCGAGGCTCCCGAACCTTGCTTCGTCCACTCTGACGCCCACGCCTCAGGTGGGCGCACCGAGAGCACGAAAAAGCTCGCGAGAAGCACCGCTGCGGCGCCCGCTATGACGCGGGAGAGCGCGGCTCTCTCTCTCTCTTTCTCTCTCTCTGCATATATACTCCTTTCCAGCGCGAAACGCGACATATTGGAACATGAGGGTTCGCACACTTTAAAATAGGTTACTCCAATCATACGAAAACGCAAGTCTTCATCAATACCGAAAAGGGCATATTCAGGAAACGGCGTGCAATCGGGGAAGAGCGGCCGCAGCAGGAGGCAGAGCGGGCTGTGCGCCGACGATGCGTGCGGCGGAGATGGAGCGCTAATGGTGCGGGAGATTTCCGCAGTGGGCACTGCCGCGCGAAGCCCAAGGGGTGCGGTCGTGCAGGAGGGTCCGCCGAGTGCGTGCTCGACGTTCGGGAGCGCGACGCGGCGACGGAAAACTTCGTCAGGGTCCCAGCGCCTTTCATTCTTGGCGGAGGGGCGGTGTGCGTGGGTATGGGCTTTCCGAAGGTGGTTGTCCGATTCGTTCCCAAATAACCCCGTCCTTTCGGTGACGCAGGGAGGGGCTGCAGAACGCTTGGCGAGCCTTGTCACGATTCGATATATATGCATGGAGATCGCAGATCGGGCAGTGCGAGGTTGATGTGGATCTCGGAGCCTTGGAGAAGATGCTGTCGGCGTGACGCTTTCCGGCGATCCGACGCGCTTCGATGGTAAATGCGCACGCTCCGTGCGCTCGCCGTGTCGAATTTGCGAAGTTCGGCATGGCGGGCACCATACGAGGGTTTTGTTGCCGAAGGAGGTTGCGCTCCTTGGTACAATTGGCGCATGGTCCGAGTGTCTGAGGGTGGTTATGAGCGAGAATATATCTGAAAGCAGCAGTGACAGCCTTCATGCCGGGAGCGAGCCTGTGCCGGCTGGTTCCGTCTCGGGTGATGGTTCTTCTTCGTCCGTTCGTCGTTCGTCCGGTGCGACTTCTTCGATGCCCAAGCCCATGCGTCCGGCAAGCGTCATGCGTCAGAAGCCACAGCGGGGGGCTCGCCCCTCGCGCTACGTGCCGGAAGGCGCCTTTGCTCCTGGAGGCCCCGTAAGGCCGGTCGATGCGATGCAGGCGCCTTCGCCTGGAGCAAGCCACCGTGCGCCTAAAGTGATTGGCATCGGCCTTGCTGTGCTTGCCTCGCTTCTCCTTGTCGCGTATGTTGGCGTGGCCGTGTACTTCACCGGACGCTTCATGCCGAACTCGACTGTCGGCGATATGGACGTGTCGCTCATGTCCTCCTCGGAGGTTCAAGAGCGTCTCGGGGAGGTGATCGACAGCTACGAGCTTTCCATCGAGGGTCAGGGCTTCGATCTGGTTCTTTCTGCTTCTGATGCAGGCGTGTTCTTTGACGGCCCCGCCGTGGTGGGAGATATGCTGGCTGATTCGAATCCATGGGCATGGCCGTTTGAGCTGGGACGCGAGCACGATGAAACGGACAAGCTTGTGGCCCGCTACAGCGAGGCGGGGCTCGAAGAGCTCGTTCGCGATGCGGTGGAGGACTTCAACGCGACGGCGGTTGCTCCCGAGAACGCGACGGTCTCCTATGATGAAAGCGCGGGCTCGTTCTCCATTGTGCCCGAACAGATAGGCACTGCGCTCGACGCTGAAGCCGTGGTCAAAGCAGCCGACGAGGCGCTCGCGAACCTTGAAGAGCATGTGAGCCTCACCGAAAGCTATCTGCTCCAACCTTCTGTTTTCGAGTCGGACGAGCGCCTCGCCAAGGCGGTTGACGAGGCGAACACCATGATCAAGACCGATCTCGTTCTGCAGATGTCGGGAATGACGGTGGGGGAGGTGAACGCCGAGCTCGTGTCGCAATGGGTCAGTTTGGACGGCGACCTCAACGCCGCGCTCGACGAGGGGGCGCTGTCTGCTTGGCTGGACGAGCTCGCCTCGCGATGCGACACTGTGGGCACCGAACGCACTTACACGCGCGCCGACGGCAAGGAGGTCACGGTGTCGGGAGGCGTGTACGGTTGGTCGGTGGATCGCGAAACGCTGCTCAGCACAGTGAAAGATGGTGTGAAATCGGGTCGTGCGGGCGCGGTGGACGTGCCTTGCTCCACCACTGGCACCGCCTACAACGGAGCAGGCGCGCGCGACTGGGGCGATCGCTACCTCGACATCGATCTGTCCGAGCAGCATGTTCGCTTCTACGATGAGTCGGGCGGGCTCGTATGGGAGTCCGACTGCGTGACGGGCACGCCCAACGGCGAACACGACACGCCGAGCGGCGTGTACTGGCTCAACCAAAAGCAGAGCCCCTCGACCCTGATCGGCTATAGCGGAAACACGAAGATATACGAAACCGAAGTGCAGTATTGGATGCCGTTCGTCGGAAACGCCATAGGCCTTCACGATGCGGATTGGCAGCCGAATTTCGGGGGGACGATGTACAAGGATGGTTACGGCAGCCATGGCTGCGTCAATCTGCCCTCGTCGAAGGCGGCCGAGCTGTACGGCCTCATAGAGGGGGGCGATGTGGTGGTCTGCCACTGGTAGCCATCGCGGAAGGGCTTCGTTGTCTGCTCCTTGACAAGGGCGTGGTTCGCTGCCGAGGTTTCCTTCCCGCGTCGAAAAAGCTCGGACCTCCTCATCTTTCTTCGGAGTCGGAGCCGTGTTCGCTCGCGCAGCCGGTCGGTGCCGCTCGATCTTGTCCGGCCGGCTGCGTCAATCTGCCGGTTTCCTCGTTACGGTCAAATCTGCTCGCGCAAGCGGGATGATGCGGGCGAGGTCGTCGGGCGCCATCTCTATTTGGCAGCCGATGCGCCCTCCCGAGAACGCGATGCGCTCATGGAGTTCGCAGGTTTCGTCAATGGTGGTGGGGAAGGGGCGCTTCATTCCGATAGGTGAGCAGCCTCCGTGCACATAGCCTGTGAGCGGCAGAAGCTCGCGGGAGCGCACCATGGAGACGGATTTCTCGCCTGTGGCTTCCGCCGCCTTTTTGAGATCGAGCTCGCAGGCAACGGGTATCATGAACACGTAGTGGGCGCCCGAGCGCCCTTCAGCGACAAGCGTTTTGAACACGCGATCCTGATCGAGCCCGAGACGCCGCGCCACCTCGACCCCCGAAAGCGCCTCAGGGCATTCGAAGAACCGCGCCTCGTAGCGCGCCCCTGCCGCATCAAGGGCGCGTATCGCGTTGGTCTTGCGATGCTCCTTGGACATGCTCAGCGGATGAAGTTCGTCCTGATCTTGGGCTCCACATCGGGATCAGGCACGTTTGCGACAGCGCGCATGAGCCAGGCGAGGTTGCGGCCGAGCATGCGCATGGTGTGCAGTCCCTCGCCGTCCTGGCGCACCTCTTCGATGCTTTGGCCATGCACCATGGGCCAGTAGGTGGAGGAGGCGACGGGCATGCAGTTGATCTGGAAATATTTGTTGATCTGGTCGATGGCCGGCGTCGTGCCCGCGCGTCGTGCCGAGGCCACGGCGGCGGCTGGTTTGAAGCGAAGCCGCGCGGAAGCTGCGTAGAACATCCTGTCGAGCACGGCGAGGAGCGCTCCGTTCGCTCCGGCGTAGAACACGGGCGTGCCCACTACGAGGCCGTCGGATCCTTCCGCCTTGGCGATGAGGTCGTTCACCACATCGTCGTCGAACACGCATCGCGCATCTCCTCGTTTGGCGCAGCCGCCACAGCCCAAGCAGCCCCGTACAGGGTTGCGGCCGATCCAAGCTGTTTCCGTCGCTACGCCTTCGACCTCAAGGGCGCTCGCCACTTCGTCGAGGGCCGTGCGCGTGCAGCGCTTCTCGTTCGGACTTCCGTTGATGAGCAGAACCTTCATGACAGCTCCTTCTCCCGCGGCTTCCTGCGGTCGTCGAACATCGTGCCCGATCCGCCTTCGGCGCGTTGATCTTGCTTTGCGCGTTGCTGACAGATTAGCAGATACTATGGCCCGGCGTGACGGTTTGCAAACAACGAACAGGCCCTGCGCTATACTGTCGTTATGGACAAGAAGCAGACATCGCCCGGTATCGCCGCTTGTTACGATGATGCGCCAATTGGCGTGTTCGACTCCGGTTTCGGCGGACTCACCGTGGCGCGGGAGATCGCAAAGGCGCTGCCAAGGGAATCCATCGTCTACGTGGGGGACTCGGCGCGCTGCCCGTACGGACCCCGTCCTCTCGAAGAGGTGGATGGCTTCGTGCAGCAGATCGGCGGCTGGCTCGTCGAGCGAGGCGTGAAGATCATCGTCATCGCATGCAATACGGCAACGGCTGCGGGCCTTGCGCATGCGCGTCAGACGCTTCCCGTTCCGGTTGTGGGCGTCGTGGAGCCGGGGGCGCGTGCGGCCGCGCGTGCCACGAGCAGCAACAGGGTGGGCGTCATCGCCACGAAGGCGACGGTGGAGTCGGGAGCGTACACAAGCGCCATCCGCGCCATAGATCCTGGCATCACGGTGTTCTCGACGGCTACGCCGCGGTTCGTCGAGATCGCCGAGCAGGGCGTGCGTATGGCCGAGGGGCCGGTGGAGGATTTCACCTCGCTCGCGTCAAAGGTGTACATCCGCCCTGCGTTCGAGGAGATAGCGAGAGAGTACCTTGAGCCGCTGCGTCGCTGCAACATCGATGCGCTCGTGCTGGGATGCACGCATTTTCCGTTGCTCAAGGCGCTTATCGGGGGTGTTGTGGGCCGCGATGTGACGCTCATCTCGTCGGGGAAGGAGACGGCGCGCGACGTGGCCGCCATCCTGCGCGAGCGCAACGCGCTCGCTCGGCCCGATGGCGTCCCTCGCTACGAGTTCTACACAACGGGAGACGACGTGGAGGAGTTCGGACGATTCGGCGGCCGCGTGTTCAGTGCGCCTATCGATTCGGTTGCTCGGGTGGACTTCGGGGCGTGAGCGTGCATGCGGGAGGCTTCGATTCGCGCGAGCGAGGGCTGCGAGATGCCGGGGTGCGGCGCAGGCAGGAGAAGGAAGAGGAAATGGAGAAAATCGTCGTCATCGCCAGCAACAACGCGCACAAGGTAAGCGAGATCGCCGAAGCGCTGGATTTTCCCGGTTGGAGGTTCCGCACTCTGCGCGAGGTGGGGATTGTCTCAGATCCCGAGGAGGACGCTGATACGTTCGAGGGCAACGCCCGCATCAAGGCTCGCGCGGCGCGCGAGGCGAGCGGCGGCAGGGCGGTGCTCGCCGACGACTCGGGTTTGGCCGTGGACGCGCTCGATGGAGCGCCCGGCGTGCGCTCGGCGCGCTACGCGGGAGATCCCTGCGACGATGCGGCGAACAACGCGAAGCTGCTCTCCGAGTTGGCCGGGGTGCCCGACGAGAAGCGCACGGCGCGTTTCGTGTGCACGCTCGTGTTCATAGACGAGGACGGCTCCGAGACGGTGGCTTGCGGCGCCGTCGAAGGGCGCATCGGGCATGAGGGGCGCGGCGAGCACGGGTTCGGTTACGACCCGCTGTTTTTGCCCGACGTGTTCGGAGGCGAGCGCACGCTTGCCGAGGCGCTGCCTGAGGAGAAGAACGCTGTCTCGCATCGCGGAAACGCCCTGCGCGCTTTGCGCGCCCGGATCGAGGGGGCGGCGTAAAGGCGCTGCGGCCTGATCTGCGAGCAACGCCGCATCTGCGGAAACGTCGCGTACTGCGCGCCTTCGGAGCGTGTGGCTCAGCGCGTCTTTCGAGCGGGATGGTGAGCGTCCGTCGAGCCTTGCGCCGCGGGTGCTCGCGCGTCGCGGGCCGACCTTCGTTTCGTCGGGCTCGCGCCGTCGGTCTTCTGCTATACTGGCAGCTGCCGTTTTCGTCGGGACGTGGCGCAGTCTGGTAGCGCGCCTGCTTTGGGAGCAGGATGTCGCAGGTTCGAATCCTGTCGTCCCGACCAGTACGGGTTCTTTCGGGGGAGGGCTGCGGCCCTTCCCCGTTGCATGGAGGCTTCGAATCCGGGCGTCCCCTTCTTCCCCCTCTCTTCGCTTTCCGCCTTCAGCGCGGCGTCCGTCCTTTCGCGCCTGTCGAAGGAGGGCGGGCCGTATGAGCTCTCTCGAACGGAAGGGACGCTTGTCTCAAGGGGCCGATGGAGCGGCGCCCGCCCTTTCGCGAGTGTGCGAGGCACCATGGTTCGCTCCGTCCCCTCGCATCGACCCCCCCCCTCGACCTCTCCCTTCTTTGCGGGCTCCCGACCGTCCTGCCTGCGGTCCGTCTCGGCTCGCCGCGGTTTTCGGTCCTGCCCGGTTCGCTTTTTGCGCGGTTTTGCAGGTTGCGCTTTCGCGACCTGCGGTAAGCTACCGGAGGTCGCGCCGCGGCGTTCGAAAAGGAAGCCGCAAGTTGGTTGATCGGAGGGCGGCGCGCCCGCACCATAGGGCGGCAGACGGGCGTTCGTCCGCTGCGTCGAACCGCATTCGCGGGTCGTGCGGATGGTGCGCGATGCCCGGCACGTTGCATGTGAACGGAATCGTAAAGGATGGTCGCCATGAGTTTTCGGGACAACTTGCAGCATCTGCGCGCTGCGCGCAACATGACGCAGGAACAGCTTGCCATGCTGCTTGGCGTAAGCCGCCAATCCGTGTCGAAGTGGGAGGCCGAGCGTGCCTATCCAGAGATGGACAAGCTGCTCAAGCTATGCGACCTGTTCGGCTGCACGCTCGACGAGCTCGTGTCCGGCGACCTGTCCGCACGCGAGGTCGAAGAGGCGGTTCGGATGCCGCAGACGGGCTCGCCGCAGGATGTGACGGGCTACGACGAAGCCATGCGCTCCTTCGCCGGGCGCGCCGCCCTCGGCTTCGCCGTGCCGTTCGCGGGCATCGCGGCGGCGCTGCTCCTCTGGGGCTTTGCGCTCGCCTCCGCGATAGATCTGTGGAGCCTTGTCGGCGCGGCGGGGCTCGCGGCTGTCGCCGTCTGCCTCGCCCTCGTTTTGCCGGCCTTCTCGAAACGCAGGGGTTTTCGCAGGGCGCATCCTTTCGTCGAGGACTTCTACACGGTCGATCAGAAGGCGCGCATGCGCGCGGCTGTGGCGACGGAGGCGGCGACGGGCATCGGATGCTTCCTGGCGGGATGCGCGGTGGCCGTGCTTGCGCAGGGGACGGCGTGGCTTGCGGAAGCGGCGGCTCTGCTGGGCGCGGGGCTGGGGGTTCTCTTCGTCGTCCACGGCTGCCTCATGGCGAAGCGCTGCGATCTGGAGGCTTACAACCGCGCGTCGCTTGGGGTTCTTGACGAAGCCGACATCGAGGCTTTGGGCGATGGCGCGCTTGGCGACCGAGCTCGCGAGGCCCGCCGTAATCGCGCCCTTCTCAAGCTCGTCATGAGCATATCCACCGCCGTCGGCCTTGCGCTTTTGTTCGTGCCAGCGCTCGGCGCGGGAGGTTGGTTTTGGATCGCGTGGCCCATCGGCGGCCTCGTGTACGGAGCGATCAGGGCGTTCCGTCTTCTGAAAAGCGGCGCGTAACCCGCGCGCCGCGCATTTCGATCATCGTTGGAGAAGTTCGTCGTCGAACGAAGGGCGCCGCGCAGGGTGCGGAGAGCTGTGCGGGACCGCATGCGGCCGGAAAGGCCGTGCGGAGCCGTGCGCTCCGTGCCGTTTGCGCAGGCTGCGGAAAACCCAAGGAAGGGAGGGCGCATGGGCGCCGAAATGGTCGTTGCGCGCGATGTGAGGAAGTCGTTCGGGGGGAGGAGGCCGTTCGGGGGGAAGGGCCGCCGCAAGGGCGCTTGCGGTTCCGTCGAGGTGCTGAGGGGCGTGACCTTGAGCGTCGGGGCCGGGGAGATGGTGGCTATCGTGGGGCCGAGCGGGTCGGGCAAGTCGACGCTTCTGCACTGCCTCTCGGGGCTCGAGGACGTCGATGCCGGCTTCGTCGAGGTCGCGGGGGAGCGGGTGAGCGGTGCGAGCCGAAGCGGGCTGTCGCGGATACGGCGGCGCCATGTGGGGTTCGTCTTCCAGTCGTACAATCTCGTGCCTTCGCTGAGCGTGGCGGAGAACGTGTCGTTGCCCGCGCGCTTGGCGGGACGGCCCCTTGCGCGGAAGGAGGCGCTTTCGGCGCTTGCGCGCGTCGGCTTGGCCGGCAGGGAAGGGAGTCGCCCGGAGGAGCTTTCGGGCGGCGAGCAGCAGCGCGTGGCCATCGCGCGGACGCTCGCCTTGGGCGCGGACGCGGTGTTCGCCGACGAGCCCACCGGCGCGCTCGACTCGGGCAACGCCCGTGCGGTGCTCGACATGCTGCGGGAGATCGCGGACGATCCGCGGCGCTCGGTGATCCTCGTCACGCACGATCTGGAGGCCGCCGCGCGTGCGGATCGCGTGCTCGTGCTCAAAGATGGCCGCGTCGTGCGCGAGCTGGGGCGGTCGAGCGCTTCCGAGATCCTTGAGGCGATGGAGGCGGCGCGATGATCCGGCTTGCGCTTTGCGACCTGCGCGACCATGCGACCACCTGGATCGGCGCGTTCATGGTCGCTGCGGTCTGCGGGTTCGTCGGAGGCTGGGGCGTGTCGCTTGCGGAGACGGCGAGGACGTATCCGAACATGCAGAGCTTCGCCGTCACCGTGATCGCCTTCTCGGCGATCGCCGCGGTGCCGGTGGCTGCGCAGACGGCGAGCCTGGCCGTGACGGCCCAGCGGCGCTCCTACGCCCTGTGGCAGCTGGCGAACGCGAGCCCCTGCCAGGTGCGCGCGGTGGTGCTGGGGCAGATCGCCGCAGTGGCGCTTCTGGGGTCGCTCTGCGGGACGCTGGCCGAGGCGGCTGCGTTCGAGCCGCTGTTCCCCTGGGTGTTCAGCTCGCCGTTCTACCAGCCCATCGACCAGGTGGCGCTCGAAGTCGGCTTGCCGACGATGCCGGCGGTGTGGCTCGCGGTCGCCGTGGTGTTCCTGATCGGAGGGCTGAGGGGCGCCTGCAGCGCGGCGAAGACGCCGCCCGTGGCCGCCCTGCGCGAGCCGGAGGAGGCGCGCAGGGGGATGACGTGGGCGCGCGCTGCGCTGTGCGCGATCCTGGCGTTCTCGACCTGGCAGGTTGCGGCGTCCCTGTCGGGGGGAGATCTGGATTCTTTGTCGGGCTCGTTGTTCGTGCCCCTTCTCGCGACTGCGACGCTTGCGGCTGCGGCTCCGGTGGCGCTGCCTGCGCTGCTGGGCGCTTGGACGGCGCTTGTTTCGCGGGGCCGCTGGAACGCCTGGTTCCTCGCGCGCCGTGCGGCCCGTTTCGGCCTGGCCGCCTCGACGTCGGTCGAGACTCCCGTCGTGGTGGGCTTCGGCGTGGTGGCGGGCGTCTTCTCGCTTTCCAACCTGCTGGGGGCTTTCGTGGCTTCACGGAGCGCGGTCGGCTACAGCACCTCGCTCGACTGGACGTCGAGCGTGCTTCTGCTCGGCGGGCCCGTGCTGCTCGCCGTCGTCGGCGCGGCGGCGAGCATGGCGATGTCGTCGAGGGCGCGCGTGCGCGATGTCGCGCTCCTCGTCGCGTGCGGGGCGAGCTTTCGAACGGTGCTGGCGTCCTCCGTCTGTGAGGCGCTTATCCATGCGGTCACCGCCACCTTGGCGGGGATGCTCTGCGCTGTTGCCTCGAACGCCGCCGTCGCCTTCGCCCTCGGCCTCCCTCCGCTCGAGGGCCTTTCCTTCGTGCAGGGCGCGACAGTGTCGCTTGCGGGGCTCGTCCTGGTGCTTGCCGCCGAGCTTGCCCCCACGATCTCCGTGCTGCGGAAAGGGGCGGTGCCCGCGCTTGCCGCGCGGGAGTGACGCATCGCCGCCGCGCGCTGGGATGGGCGCACGGCGAGCGCGGCGCGACGCTCAGGACGCGCCCGTCCGCGCAGGGAGCAACCGGAGCGGTGCGGGAGAAGCTGCCGCGCCGCCTTCCTTCGAGGCGCGGAGCTTTCGGATAGGGGCTTTCCAGGGCTCGCGACGACCGCGCCGTCAATGGCGACGCCCTCGGGGCGGGGGCGGGGACGGCTGTCTGCACGGCGGCCGTCGACCTTCTCGACGTTGGGCGTCGATCAGGCGTCTGCGCGCGACGAGGCCGTTGCGGCGCGGGAAGCCTTCGAAGTTGCCGATTCCCTCGGCGCGGACGGCTCTGCTATCGGGTTTATGCGGAATCTGGTGGAAACTCCCAGGGAATCTCGCGCACGACGGCCGATGTTGCGGTACAATAGCCGACGCGTCATGCGGGTGTAGTTCAATGGCAGAACCTGAGCCTTCCAAGCTCATGACGCGGGTTCGATTCCCGTCACCCGCTCCATCAAACGAAAAGCCAGGTCGGAAGCGCGCATTCTGCCTGGCTTTTTTGCGCCCCTTCTTGCTTTCCGGGCCTTATCCCGGTTCGCATGCCTTGCTGGCACGTGATCATGGCGTTCAATCAAAGCACGAAACTCGCTCCTGCCGATTCCGCGGAGCGCGCCTCCGACGCCCCGTGGTCTCTCACCGTTTGGCCGGATCCGGCGCATAGGGCTCCGATCCGGTCGCCGCGGGATACGCTGCTTCGGATTCCGCCTTCCGCTTCCTCTTCGATGGGCACTGCCTGCTTGGCGTGCTATGGTGGGACAAAAAGGGAGGGGTGCCGATCTGCGTTTTTGGTGGCGACTTCGTCCGCATATGGGGAAGGCCCCGGCTGCACGTGCGACCGGGGCCTTCCGAAAGGTGCGCGCCTTGATTTAAACGTTCGCCTTTCGCAGGTAGGCGATGATGTCGTCGGATTCGTACAGAGCCTTGCCATCGATGACCAGGCATGGCACCTGCTTTTTGCCCCCGATGCGCACGAGGTCGTTCTGATTGCCGGGCTGCAGGGTGTCGCGCGTATTCATGGTGATCCTCTGCTCGTCCATGAAGCGCAGGACCTTTTGGCAGTAGGGGCAGGTCTTTTTGTAATAAAGCGTGTGGTTTTCCAGATAAGGCATGCAAAGCTCCTCTCGATGCTCGTTCAGCGAACGAATGAGCATTCATCGATAGAGCCTATAATGATAAGACATGAGGTTCATTGGCTATTGTGTCGTAAGCGTATCGTTGCCAATCGGTTGCCAATCGTTCTGATGCGCACGACAAATGCGCCTCACGTTCTGCGAGCGCATCGCCTGTTCGAATTGTTTCACAAAAAAACATTGTCAATAATTTTTAAATATGGGATAATTAAACGCTTTTAAGCAAAATAGTTCAGATTGAACAGAGCGATTGAAAGCCGATGGTGCGCCCAGCAGGACTCGAACCTGCAACCGACGGATTAGAAGTCCGTTGCTCTATCCATTGAGCCATGGGCGCATTTCGGCCGCTGTCGGTATTATACCGCAAAATCCCTCGCAGGACCTTTTCGATGCGCAAGGACCCTCATTTGCTGGATGAGCGGATAAATATAGGATTTCATCAGGTATTACGATAAAAATGACAGGTTTGGGGCGGATGAGGGTCTCGCAGTTTGCCCTTCGGGTGCCGCAGTGCGGAACGGCGTTTGCACCGAAACTGCATGTTTCTGAATTTTTATGCATTCAGGTCGATCGCTTTTTCAGCGAGATGATGCTCCATCGCTTTGAAAACAACCGTTGTGCGCTGTCGTTCCATCTCTGATTCGTGCTATCGGATGTGCCTAAATTTGAAGAAAAAGTGGAGAAAGGTCGTGTTCGGGTAAACCGTTCGCCGAAAAAACATGCGGTAATCACCGAGGGGCGGTTTTGTTTCGTTTTTGTGGTTGCAATTTGACCGGAACCGTGAGATTTTGACCCTGTCAACCGGACGTCCGGTGCGCAACGGGCTGATCCGATGGTCGCAAATCTGGAAAATGCATAAAATCGAAGAAGAAGGAGGGTTGCTATGGCTGGTGTGAACGTCAAGAGCGAGATCAAGCCCTTGAAAAAAGTGTTGTTGCACCGCCCGGGCCGAGAGCTTCTGAACCTGACGCCGAACACGCTCGAGGAGCTGCTGTTCGACGACATCCCGTTTCTGAAGGTGGCCCAGGAGGAGCATGACGCTTTCGCCCAGGCCCTTCGGGACAACGGCGTGGAGGTCGTCTACCTCGAGAGGCTCATGGCCGAGGTCCTCGACCAAAACCCCGAGCTGCGCGAGAAATTCCTCAAGCAGTTCATCGAAGAGGCGGGCATCCGAACTGAGCGCTACCAGAAGATCATCTACGACTACCTCAACGACAACTATCCCGACAACTTCGATCTCGTGCTCAAGACGATGGAGGGCATCAACCTCACCGAGCTGCACACGGACAAGTCGAACTCGCTCGTCGACCTCGTCTCCGAGGCTTCCAAGATGGTCATCGCACCCATGCCGAACCTCTACTTCACCCGCGACCCGTTCGCGATGATCGGCAACGGCGTGTCCATCAACCGCATGTACTCGGTCACGCGCAATCGGGAGACGATCTTCGCTGAGTACATTTTCACGCACCATCCCGACTTCAAGGACGTCCCGCAGTACTACAGCCGCTACAGCGCGTTCCATATCGAAGGCGGCGACATCCTCAACATTAACGAGCACGTGCTGGCCATCGGGATCTCGCAGCGCACGGAGCCCGACGCCATCGACGAGATCGCCCACAACATCTTCAATGACGAGACGTCCCCCGTGGACACCATTTTGGCGTTCAACATTCCCAACAATCGCGCCATGATGCATCTCGACACGGTGTTCACGCAGATCGACGTGGACAAGTTCACCATCCACCCCGGCATAATGGGGCCGCTCACGGTATTCGAGATCACTCCTGAGGGAGCTGGCATCAAGGTGCGTGAGATGAGCGGCAAGCTCGAGGACATCCTCGAAAAGTACGTCGGCCGTTCGGTGGAGCTCATCCCCTGCGGCGGCGGCGACCGCATCGCGGCCGAGCGCGAGCAGTGGAACGACGGAAGCAACACGCTGTGCATCGCGCCGGGCACCGTGGTGGTGTACGAGCGCAACGACGTGACGAACGCCCTGCTCAAGGAGAAAGGCATCAACGTCATCGAGATTCCTTCGGCGGAGCTTTCTCGCGGTCGAGGCGGTCCGCGCTGCATGAGCATGCCCATCTGGCGCGAGGACTAGTCCGAGGATCCCTTGTGTCTTTTCCGGCTGTCGGAGCCGCTTCGGTTCCAAAGCCGAAAAGGAGGCGGGCTGAATACTTGGCGCAGCCTGTCGATATCGTTTGTTGTTGGACACGCACGATGAAAGGAACGAACCATGCCTACTAGCTTGAGTGGTCGCCATTTCCTGAGGCTTCTCGATTTCACCACCGAGGAGATCGAGTACCTCCTGAAGCTGTCTCGCGAATTCAAGAACCTGAAGCTGACGGGCACTCCGCACCGCTACCTCGAGGGCAAGAACATCGTCCTCCTGTTCCAGAAGACGTCCACCCGCACCCGCTGCGCGTTCGAGGTCGGCGCCATGGACCTCGGCATGGGCGTGACCTACCTCGACCCCGGCAGCTCCCAGATGGGCAAGAAGGAGTCCATCGAGGACACGGCGCGCGTGCTCGGCCGCTTCTACGACGGCATCGAGTTCCGCGGCTTCGCCCAGACCGATGTCGAGGAGCTGGCCGCCAACGCCGGCGTGCCGGTGTGGAACGGGTTGACCAACGAGTGGCATCCCACCCAGATGCTCGCAGACATCCTCACGATGCAGGAGAACTTCAACTACGACATCAAGGGCAAGACGTTCGTGTTCATGGGCGATGCCGCCAACAACGTGGCTCGCTCCCTCATGGTGGTGTGCTCCAAGCTGGGCGTGAACTTCGTTGCTTGCGGCCCCAAGGAGAACATGCCCGATGCCGAGCTCGTGAAGACCTGCGAGGCCATCGCCGCCGAAAACGGCTCTACGGTCAAGCTGACCGAGGACATCAAAGATGCTTGCACGGGCGCTCATGTCATCTACGCCGACGTGTGGGTGTCCATGGGCGAGCCCGACGAGGTCTGGGCCGAGCGTATCCGCCTGCTCGAGCCTTATCGTGTGACGAAGGAGGTCATGGCCATGGCCGACCCCTCCGCCATTTTCCTGCACTGCCTGCCGTCGTTCCACGACACCAACACCACCATCGGCGCCGACATCGCCGAGCGCTTCGGCGTCACGGAGATGGAGGTCGAGGACGAGGTGTTCGAGTCCAAGCAGTCCAAGGTGTTCGACGAGGCCGAGAACCGCATGCACACCATCAAGGCCGTCATGTACGCGACACTTTCCTAAGAAAGTCGAAGGTGAATCGATATGCCTTACACTATCGGCGAAGGTAAGACCGTCGTCATCGCGCTCGGCGGCAACGCGCTGGGCAACACGCCCCAGGAGCAGCTCGAGCTCGTGAAGAACACGGCCGCCCACATCGTGGACATGATCGAGGACGGCACCAACGTCGTGGTCTCCCACGGCAACGGCCCGCAGGTCGGCATGATCAACAACGCGTTCGCCCACGCGAGCGCCGGCGACGGCAAGACCCCGGAGATGCCCTTCCCCGAGGCCGGCGCCATGTCCCAGGGCTACATCGGCTACCAGCTCAGCCAGGCCATCCTCAACGAGCTCAAGGCCCGCGGCATCCTGCGCTCCACGGCCAACGTGATCACGCAGACGGTCGTCGACCCCGACGACCCGGCGTTCCGGAACCCCACCAAGCCCGTGGGGGCCTTCCTCACCGAGGAGGAGGCCCGCGCCAAGGCCGCCGAGACCGGCTGGACCTACAAGGAGGACGCCGGCCGCGGCTGGAGGCAGGTGGTGGCCTCCCCGAAGCCCGTGCGCATCGTCGAGCTCGACGCGGTGCGCGACCTGGTCAACGACGGCTACGTGGTCATCTCCACGGGGGGCGGCGGCGTGCCGGTGTTCGAGGCGGGCGGCCAGTACGAGGGCGTCCCGGCCGTCATCGACAAGGACCGCTCGAGCGCGCTTCTGGCCCGCAAGCTCAAGGCCGACATGCTCGTCATCCTCACCGCGGTGGAGAAGGTGTGCGTGAACTTCGGCGGGCCCGACCAGAGGGCCATCGACCAGATGAGCGTGGCCGAGGCCGAGGAGTACATCGCCCAGGGCCAGTTCGCCCCCGGCTCGATGCTGCCCAAGGTCGAGGCCTGCATCGACTACGTCGAGCAGTACCCGGCCGGCAGGGCGCTCATCACCAGCCTCGAGTGCGCCGCGGCGGGCCTGCGCGGCGAGACCGGCACGGTCATCACGAGGTA
>NZ_NFJP01000001.1 GCF_002159915.1 Gordonibacter sp. An230 | reverse complement strand
GGCGGGGCGGGCGTCGGGCATGGCGCTCACCCCCTCCTTATCGAGTAGAAGAAGCTGTCCGTCTCGTGGACCGACCACATGTACACCACGGGCAGGGCGATCCCATACTTCATGGAAGCCAAAGCCGGTTCGACCGACCTGATGACCGCGCAGAGGTCGCCGATCTTCAAAAAGACGTTTCCGGGGTCGAGGGAATTCAGCCGGAAATGGTTGTCTATGCACTCCCGCTCAGCATCGTACACGCGCACGTCGCCCGAGTGGCGACCGAGCAGAGATATGGGGTCGCCGTAGATGCGGTGGCAAACAAGGGATCCGGTGCGGGAGTGGAAGCCCGAGAGGAGGGCCCGCTCGGCGGCGTACATGGGGAAAAAGTCGCCCCACAGCGCGTAGTCGAGGCCCATCCCGTTGAAGTACTCCACGGCCCGCACCTGGCCGGCCCAGGGCGTGCCTAAGATCTCGGCCGCGCCCACCTGGGCGAGGTAGCCCCCGAGGGAGTGGCCCGTCACGTAGACGTCGTAGCCCCGGGCGGCGTACTTGGCGGCGACGCGGCTGGCAGTTCCCCGAGCAAGAGGCTCCTCGCCGTTGGCGTTCCAGACGCCCCCCAGGAAGTCGTTGATCCATTCGGGACCCTCGCTCGTGCCCCGGTAGGCCAGCACCACCTCCTTGCCTCGGACGTAGACGGTGGCGTCGTAGTGGGCTCCGAGGACGCCGACGGGCTCGCGCTCGAACTCGGCGACCTTCCACTCCAGGGCGACATCCCTGTCCTCGCCGTCTACGGGATCCACGCTCGCGCCGTTGAGGAAATAGTACCCCTCGCTGCTCTCTTGATCATACAGATCATGCCCCTCGGGCACTTCGGGAGCCCCCTTGATCTCGTCCATCCGGTAGAACCGCCCCTCCTCCTTGGCCGCCGTGCCGTCCTCGTAGCACAGCGCGGCCAGGATGGCCAGCGTGCGGGAGTCCGGGCCGTCGTAGGCCCCGGGAGAGCACGGGTCGGAAAGGATCTTGAGGTACGCACGCCGCTCGCCTTCCGACGTGAAGAAGGTCTCGACCGTCACCTCCTCGCCGTTCAGAAGACCGTCTCCGTCGTAATCGGCGCTCAGGTTGAAGTCGATGCCCTTGTAGGGCGCCGTGCCGTTCGCGAGAGTGAGCGTGCCGTCGAAGATGAGGCGAGAATGGTAGTCGGAGATGCCATCGCCGTTGGAGTCGGTCCCCCAGTCGTACTCGACGACGTAGCCGCAGGAGCCGTCGGTGCGGTAGCCCTCATTGACGAAGTCGTTCCAGCCGCCGTCCCCTCTGCGCCACATGCCGACGTAGTCCTCGTCGCCATAGGACCACTGCATGTTGTTCGGCTCTCCGGGCGACCAGTTCGTGTAGCCCACCGGGGTTCCGTCCACCCACTCGAAGCTCCGGCCGTCCCCTTCGACCACGTCGCGCATGCCTATCCAGTAGAACCCCTTCGAGCCCCTCTGAACGACCCGGTGAATCTCCTCCTGCTTCTCTGCGCTGTCGATGACGGCAAGGTGGCCGCCCTTGAGCCTGGCCGTCTCCTCGGCCTCAGTCCACGACAGCTGCTCGTCAACCACCTCGTAGCACGTGTCCTCGTTCCAGAAAGGCTCGAACTCGCTCGCATCAACCACGAGAAACGTCGAGAAATGCTCGGGCTGGAACACGATGCGGGCGCCGTCGCGCGACGAGGGCTGCTCCACGAGCTGCTGGGACTCCTCGTCGTACCAGTACACCTGCGGGTCGAAGGAGGGGTCGTCGAACAGGGCGGGATCGAGGTCGAACGTCACGGTCGCCCCGGCGCGCTCGTCGGGGGCCTCGAAGTTCCAACCGCACACGAAACCAGGAGTGCTCTGGAGGTCGAGGGCCGAGGGCGTGCCGGATATGGGCAGGATGTACGCTTGCTCGACCGCCTCGCCGGACGTCTCCACCGAAAGCGTCACGGACACCTTCTCCGAGGAGCGGCTCTCGCCGGCCTCGAAAGAGCCTTGGGCGACGAGGGGATCGTAGCCGCGCTCCACCTCCCATCCATCGTACGCGCCGTCGCCGTCGATGTCGGGCACGAGGGGGTCGGTGCCGAGGCGCACCTCGTCGCCGTCGGACAGGTAGTCGAGGTCGGTGTCGGCCGACACCGGGTCGGTGCCGAGGCGCACCTCCTCCACATTCGTCAGGCCGTCGCCGTCGGGATCCTCGTCGCCGTCGGGCGTGCCGTTGCCGTCGGTGTCGGGCGAGAGGGGATCATAGCTCAGGCGGGTGATCTCCAGGAAGTCCGAGAGGCCGTCGCCGTCGGTGTCGGGATTGCCCGGATCGGTGCCGTAGTACGTCTCCAGGTAGCCAATCAGACCGTCGCCGTCGGCATCGGCGCGGTCGATGGACAGGTCGTCCATGCGGTCGTTGCTGGGATACAGGAGCTCCACCGTATCGGAGGCCTCCTCCCCGTTCGTGAAGGCGCAGGTCACCGTCACGGTGTGCGAGCCCCTGAGCAGGCCCATGCCCTCCGCGACCCAATGATCGGCAACCTTGACGGCGCCGGAGTCGACCTCGTTGCCCTTGCCGTCGAGCACCGAGAACGACAGCGAGGCCACGTCGAGCCCGCCGGTGTCGAGCGACCCTTCCAAGAGGGCGTCGGAGGGAATCTCGTACATGTCCAGATCGCCCGCCTTCAAAAGCAGCGAGCGGTCGATCTCAAGCGACGCGGGCCGCCCCAGGTAGGTCGCGGTCACCGAGATCTCCCCGTTCGCGCCCGCCGCGGTCACGGGGCACGAGGCCCCGACCGTCCGCTCCACCCCCGGCGCATCGGACGTCTGGCCCTGCGCAGCCGATGCCGGGACGGGCGGAGCCAGGGAGGCCGCCAAAACCGCCGCCAGCAGGCACAGCGTCCCCTGCCGCGCGGCCCGGGCGGCTCGGGCGCGTCTGCGCGAGACAACCACGACGGCACATACCAGAGCCGCCATCGCCAACGCCGCAGCCACCACACACGCAGGGTCGCCCAGCTTCGCGAGGAGACCGCCGCCCGGCCCGCCGTCCCCGGCGTCGCCGCCCGCCGCCGCGCCGCCTTCCCCGGGACCCTGCGGGGCGGCCGCGCGCGCGGTCCCCGAAAGCGACAGCTCCCGCGACTCCCCGGCCGCAAGCGCGCCCACGACCGCATGGGACGCAGCCGGATCGTCCAGAACGACGCCCTGCGGAACGGACAGCGACGCCTCCACGCCGGCCAGCTCCGCGTCCGAGGCGTTCTCGAGCACGACGGTCAGCGCCACGCGGTCGCCTTCGGCGTACGAGTCCGCATCCGTCCGCACGGACACTGAGAGCGCCCCGTCGCCTCCCGAGCCCTCCGCCGCCATCGCGGGAACCGCGCCCGCGCCCAAGAGAAGCGCGAGCGCCAGGGCAGCGACGCCCTCCGCGCACCTTCTCAAAGCCTTCTTCCCCATGGCCCACCGCCTTGCTCGAAGCGTCGCCGCAGCGCAAACGTTAGTAAATTGACAGGATTTTACCGGCTCGAATGAGCCTCGTACAGCCGTTTCCCAAAAATGAGCAGGGCACTCCTCCCCCCGGTCGTTTTGACCGCCTGTGCGGCGCGTTCGCGCCCTCCCTCCGCGCCTTCCCCACCCCGGGGCCGCCTGCCTCTTGCAGGGCTACAGGGCCTCAACGTCACGGCAAACGTCCGGCGGCACTTCCGCTCGGGCAGTCACGGCGCTTCGCGCTTCCCCTAGAGTGATCGCACTCTATCCGACAGCGCGTCGAACGCTCGGCGCGCACGAGAAGAAAGGCGGCAACCCATGGGAAAGTTCAAACGCTTTTGCATGATCGTGTTCGTCATTGCTGCCGTGCTGGGCGTCGGCGTCCTCGCGTCCTTGTGGTTCGCGTGGGAGCCCTTGTTCCCCGCAATCGCGTGGCTGATGAGCATGCCCTGGTTCTACGTGGTGGAGGCCGTGTTGCTGGGCATCACCGCAGCAGGGCTGCTGGTCGTGCTCATCCGCGCGATCTCGGCGCCGGGCAAGCACTCGCAGCTTGAGCTCGATCGCGGCAACGGCAGCATCGCCATCACGCAAAACGCCATCCAGTCCACGGTCAAGCATGTTGTGGAGGGGCATCGCGGCATGTCCGTCAGCTCCGTCAAGGCGGACATCGCGAACAAGCGCGAGCCGCGCATGACCATTCACGCGAAAATCGACCCGGGCCGCAACGCCGAGCTGGGACAGCTTGGAGCTAAGCTGCAAGACGAGATCGCCGCGACGCTCGAAGCCTTCACCGGCTACCCGGTGGACAGCGTGCGCATCACGTTCATCGGCGACGCCGACGTGGTCACGCCCGCGTTCACCAACCAAGCCACCAGCCAAGCCGCCGACGCGCGTCGCCCTCACCAGACGCAGCCGGTGCCGGCCCACGCGGTGGGCAAGAGCGCGTAAGGAGGTGCACGCATGACCCAATTAGTGATGGAGCGGCACGTTGTCAACGAGATTGACATGCCTACGAAGCATTCGCCATCAACGCCGAAAGACGCCCTCGAACCTTCGAGCACCGCCAAGGAAGACACGCATGACGCCAAGCAGGTCGTCGGAATTCGGCAAAACGGCGCCCGTCGCGAGGATTCTCCGCAGAGCCACATCGCACTTGGCACGAGCAGCATGGCTTCCGCCAGAGGCGCAAGCGGCGAAGGCAAGGCCGAAAGCGCGCAAGGCGCCCGTGGCAAGGCCGCGGCCGGCACGCCCGGTCGCATCGGGAGCGAGTCTCACGGCAACGCAAAACCCGGCAAAAGCGACGCCGAGCCATCTGGCACCGAGACGAAAGCCGATACCGAAACGCAAAGCGGTCGCAGCGTATCCGCCGAAGCCAAGCGCGCGGTAACTTCCGCCATGGAGAATCACGGGCACGCGGTCCTCTACGGAACCATCGGGTTCGTCGCAGCGGCGCTCATCCTCATTGTGGGCTTCTGGCCCACTGTGCTGCTGGCGCTGTTCGCCGCCGTCGGCGTTGCCATAGGCATGTACCGCGACGGAGACCGCGCCGCTCGCGAACGTGTGAGCAGCGTCCTCAAGCGCCTCACCTAACAAGTTTGCACAAGCCGGCGGTGCGCGCCCGGCGACTGCGCGCGGCCCGACGCTCGACGGCCGTGCCCAAGCCGCCTGGCACGCACCGCCGGCAACACAGCGTTCATCCCCAACAGAAAGGAAGCACCATGGCCCAGAGCACCCTGAACCCCAGCAGCACCAAGAGCACCTACGACCCGTACTCCTCCGTAGACGAGAAGAGCAAGGGCAAGGGCGATTCCTTCGACCTGCGCGACCTCGAAGACGTCTCCGCCGAGCCGGTGTACAAGCTGGTCATCAACGAGAACGTCGTGGAGAAGATCTCCTCGCTCGCCGCGCAGAAGATCGACGGCATCATCGACATGAAGGGCAACGTCCTCTCTCGCATCCAAGAGGGCCTCGGCGGCGCCGACAAGACCAAGGGCGTCGACGCCGACATCATCGACGATGCGGGCGCCAAGCTCGACCTCGACGTCATCCTCGAGTACGGAAAATCAGCGCCCCAGGTGTTCGACGAGATCAAAAAGGTCGTCGGCGAGGACCTCAAGGACATGACCGGCCTCGAGGTGATCGAGATGACCGTGAATGTGGTCGACGTCATGACACAGGACGAGTACGACCAGAAGAACGGCAACAACAACGGCGACGGGCAGCAGGACGGCTCGTCCAACTAAAAGACGCCGCCTCGGCGCCGTGCCGCGGAGCCGCCCCGTCCGAGCTCCGCGCCCCGTCTCCCACGCCCGCCACGCCACGCGCGCGGCGGGCTTTCGCATGCAGGTCGAGGCTACACCGAAAAAGGCAGGTGGGATGCGGGAAGGAAAGCCTCGACGCACAAGGCGGAAACGAGCTGTCGCCACGCGCGACGAACGCGTTGCGGCGGAGTCGCAGCTGCGTCACGCACGCCCGCCATCGCAAGGGGCGCGCTTCACAACCAGCGCCGAACAGGGCGTGCTTCACCGCGCAACCTCGCGCTATCCCACCCATGCACATAAAATCGGGGGACGCCCCGTTCTGATCCTCGGCGAGCCCCCGTCTCACCGCAGCTCCGATTGGAGGAGCAGGGCTGCCGTTCCCCGTATTCCTCAACGCACTTCGATTCCTTCCCCGTGACAAAACGGACCTCACGCCCTCTCTGGACGCCTTCGCCCTGTCGGTCGGATGGGGCTGGCTGGATGCTCCGCGACGCTCGCGGGCCTTGTCGCACGCGAGAAACGCGCCGGACGCCCCACGTCAGATCCCGTCCGCAACGTCCCCGCATTCGCAGGAAGCCTGCTTGCCGCAGGAGGATTGTCCTCCGTAACGGCGCTCTACGCACACGCATCGCTTCCACCCGGCGCGCCCGACGCCGCGTTAAGCACGCGAGCGCTCTGGCCCACTCCCTGTCCCGGTAACCCCGAGACCGTCCCGCAGATGCGCGCCGTTTCCGCACTACCGCACATTCGAGCACACGCCATCCGAGCGCCCCGCATTTTCGCACGCCCTATCTGCGCGTTCCCTCCTGGACATACGTAATTGCTTCACGCGAAACAATCGACCCGATCCCAGCCAAGGCAACGCTTCGGGTACCAACGCGAAGAAGCGAATGGAGTATCCTCAGAAGCGTTTGACCTCAGCTGGCGCAAAGCGAGCGAGCTGCCTTATAATCGAGGCATAGTAAGGCGGCCGAAGCGGAAAAGGGAAACATGGTTAGCAGGGACGTGCAGGGGTTCGCGAACCTGGCTCATGAAGAGCTTCGCCACCCTGCACGCCTGTTCGGCATGGCTTTGTTCTGGACGTGGCTGCAAATTGTGTTTTCTTCGGCTGCACTGTCACTGCAATCGCCGCCAGACTCGCCCGTCGTTTTACAGCACCAGGTATGGACGCTCTCGCTGCTTATCACCTGTTGTGTGTTTTTCGTCACGCTCGTCGCCCGACCGCTACAAGCGTTGCGGCGCCACAGTGCTGTTGCGATATCGTCTGCGCTCATGGCCGCCGGTACGCTTTGCCTCTCCATACACCCCATGACGAACGAGGCGATAATCGGAATCGTCGGGGCAGCGGGCACAGGTATAGGCAGCGCGCTGGCATTCTTGCGCTGGGGCGATCATCTATCCAAGCTGAAGCCTCGACGCGTACTGTTTGACATGGCCGCATACGCAGTGCTCACTGCCGTGCTCTTCGGGCTCGTAGCACCTTTGCCGCCAATGGCGACGCGAGTAGCTGCCGTGACCATGCCGCTTGCGTCAGGCGTTTTGCTGTATGTTGCCGATCGCACTATCAGCGAACCTGCGCACATGCGTTCGGCGCATGACGGTCGCAAGCGCCACAGCATCGACCTGCTCGGATTGGCCGTACTAGGAGGGCTCGTCTACGGCGTCATGCGCAGCGCAACGCTGAACTTCGGGCAAGGAACGGCAGAGGAAGCCGCTACGGCCACCGTCATCGGCGTGGCCATTTCGGGCCTGCTGTTGACCGCAACGACGGTGTTCTACCGCAAGGAGAGCGAGCTCTATTTGGTATGCGAGGTGTCGTTCCCCTTGCTTGCCGCAGGTTTTTTGCTGCTTCCCCAGTTCACAGGGCACCTTCCGCTACCACTCATCGTATCCACGATCGGACATGGGTACTTCTACTTCTTATTGTGGGTGTTCTGCGTCGACCAATCCCACGCAACAGGACGCGATCCCTTCATCGTGTTTTCGGCAGGACTGCTCGCATTTTTGGGAAGCTCGCTCATAGGGTCGGTCATCAGCGATGCACTCACGCAGGCCGGCTTCGAAGGAAGCGAGGCCGCCAGCATCCTCTCACTTGTAGTGGTGTATCTTTTCGTGCTCGCGTTCGCAGTGCTGTTCAGGCGCGCACGCTCCGATCGCTCGCGTGATATGCGCGAGATGAACAAGCAGCATCAGCAGCAATTCGAGCACTGCACACAGTTAGTGGCCGAGGATGGCGGACTCACCGCTCGGGAAACCGAGATATTCGCCTTGTTGGTGCATGGCAAGGATCGTGCCGCCATCCGCGAACAACTCTGCATATCCAACGACACCGTAAAAACTCACACCCGGCGCATCTACGCGAAACTCGGCATCCATGCGAAGCAAGAGGCACGCGCCCTCGTCGAAGCGTGCATGGATCGCGAAACGCGAGGCATGTAGGAACGTCCGCGCAAGCCTCTGATCGCGTCACCCTCGGCGGGTTACGATTTCCTTCCATGTCTTTCACCCCTTGTGGGCGCTTTCGGCATTCCCATCCGAACCCTATGCTCGGCAGCGAAGGGATTCCTTCACCGGATGAAAGAGGAGGAAATCATGGGAAGCACGAACAGTCATCATGAGGCCAAAGGGAAAAGCTTGTCACGCCGTACGTTCCTCGCGAGCGCCGCGCTAGCGGGAACAACCGCCGCGCTGACGAGCTTGGGCGGATGTGCGCCATCATCTAACGGCGGCACCTCGAATGCGGGCAACAATGGATCTGGGGCAACCGCATCGCATGCCTGGCTCGACCCCGCGCCTGAGCTACCAGAGACAGTGGCCGAGGAGACATATGATGTCGTCATCGTCGGCGCGGGCATAGCAGGTTGCACAGCTGCACAAGCGGCAGCCGAAGCCGGTGCTAGCGTATACGTGGCCGAGAAGTTCGAAGGCGTCACCGCCCACGGCACCGACATCGGGGCTGTGGGGTCGTCGCTGCAACTACAGGAGGGCGTGAACATCGATTCCGCTCTCGCCGCGCGCCTCATCTACCAGTGGGGTCAATCGGAGGCAAACTATTATCTCATCAGAACGTTCGTCGAACGCAGCGGCGAGATAATGGATCGATACATCGACATGGCCAAAGAGACGGGCTACGAAGTTGTCCTCAACAGCGAGATGACCGCCCGTTCTGACTGGGACACGCTCGACGACCGCTTCAAGCAATTCCGCACAGCACACAAGTTCCTGCTTCCCGAGGGCAGCGATCTTCCCGAACAGCCATGGAATGTCGGGTACTTCATCAACATGGTGGCCGACGATGCACAGGAGCGGGGGGCCGTATTCGCGTTCAACACCACTGCCGAACAGCTTGTCCGCGAGAACAATGCGGTAACCGCCGTCATCGTGCGCGATGACGAAGGCGCAAAACGCATCAACGCCACCAAAGGCGTCATCCTGGCAACGGGCGGCATCACCGACAACGAGGAGATGAAGCGTTGCTTCTGCCCTATCGCACTGCGAGCCGACAAGTCAGACTACTTTCCTGTAGGAGGCAACCTGGGAGATGGCCTGATCATGGGCTCGTGGGTGGGCGCGGCCCTCTCGCCCTGCTATCCCGCCCCCATCATCCACCCAGTGAGCCTATCTGTTATGGGACCCGGCTTCGACACCTGTTGGCTCACCGTGAACCGCGACGGCATGCGCTACTGCTGCGAGGTGGGCTTCGAACCCATCGTAACGAACGCGCGCATGAACACTCCAGGGAACGTGGCATGGGCCATCTGGGATGCGCACTATCCCGAGCACGCGCAGCGACAGGAGCCGACGAAGTCGAAATCGTTCATGGACGGGCTGGAAGACAAGGTGGAACAAGCCGTAACCGATGGCGCTTTCTTCAAGGGCGAGACGCTCGACGAACTGGCCGAGGCAATCGGCGTGCCGGGTGACGCGCTCAAACGAACCGTCGAGCGCTACAACTCGTTCTGCGATGCGGGAGAGGATCCCGATTTCGGTGTTCCACCGAGATTCCTCAGCTCGGTCAAGGACGGCCCGTTCTACGCAAGCAACGTGTCGGCCTGGCTGCTCGCCCTCCCTTACGGTTTGCGCGTCGACCAAAACTCCCAAGTGCTCGACACCGAAGATCAACCTATTGGCGGGTTGTTCGCCATCGGCAATGTGCAAGGAGACTTTTTCGCGAACTCCTACCCTGTCACGCTGCCGGGCACAAGCCACGGACGCGGCATGACGTACGGCTATCTAGTGGGATCTGCGCTCGCAAGGGGAGAGACGCTCGGCGGATACAAAGCAGGTATAGCATAGGCTTTCGGCAAAGCCTCCGCTACGCCCTCTGCGTACGTACACTGAGCTGGGGAGAGGGAGTCGGTTCCTCTCCCCTCGTCCACCGTTCAAGGCAGCTTCCAAGACGACGCTGACACGGCACACGGCGCCATAGGCCGAGCATCCCACCCACGACCGCTCCGAACGCGCACCCACGCTACAACTTCCACTCCAAGCACAATACTGCTCGCCGGAGGACAGCATCAATTCAGAGAATCCAACGCATCGCGCCATGCATCCTGGCCTCAAACACGTTGAGAATGTTCGTGCAATCGCGCGAACAGCACGACGAAAGCAGCCGATCCTGCCACGCTCGCCCAATCAAACCTCCTTTCGCAAGGGCGAACGCGCGATCACCGAGACGGCAAGTCACCTTTTGCCCACAAGCTTGAATTTTCGAGCTGCGCGGGGAAACGACGCGCTACGATGGGAGGCGACGCGCGCCGTACCGCGCAAGACGAAGAGCGAGGAGCATTGCCCATGAACATCCTCGACTACCTGGCAACCGAATTCGCCGCCTTCGAGGAAAAGCCGTTCAATCCGGTGGACTCAGCCGCGCTTTCGCAATTCTGCATGGTGCGTGCCGAGGGAGTGGTGCCCGCCCTGCGCGAACGCAGGACGTTCCTTGGCCTGAAAACAATCGTCGAGAACCTCCTCTCCCCCGTCGGACACTCGGCACGCTTCGTCGACGCGCTACGCGCCGAGCTGTTCGACGACATGTTCACTGGCCTCGTGCCAGGGAAGATCAAGGAAAACCTCTTCGCGCTGGCCGCCAGCCCGCGCTTCCGCGACATGCGCCTTCGCGATTACCTGAGCCTGTTCGACACCGACCGTCAGATGCAGTTCGCGGCCATGACGTTCGTGCACAAGAAGGAGTTCGCCTACGTGGGCTTCCGCGGCACCGATGCCTCGTTCACCGGCTGGCGCGAGAACTTCAACATGGTGTACGATGCGCCCGTGCCGGCACAGGAGCAGGCCGTGCGCTACCTGGAGGCCGTCGCGCCGCGGCTGCCGAAACGCCTGTTCGTGGGCGGGCACTCGAAAGGCGGCAACCTCGCACTGTACGCGGCGCTACGGGCGAAGCCAGCCGTGCAGGACCGCATCGAGCGCGTGTTCACGCACGACGGGCCCGGCTTCAAGGCAGGCATGTTCGCGCCCGCCGATTGGGCGCCGCTCGAGGGCCGCATCCACCGCACCGTGCCGCAGGACTCGGTCGTGGGCCTGCTCATGGAGTCGCACGTGCCGCCGCGCGTGGTGAGGAGCACCGCCAAGGGCATCGACCAGCACAGCGTGTTCTCGTGGGAGGTGGCCGGCGATGACTTCCTCTACCTCGAGGGGCTCACCGACGGCGCGCAGCTCGCCGACGCCGTGCTCACCGAATGGCTGGCGCAGTTCAGCGACGAGGAGGTGGCCGTGGTGGTGGACGCGTTCTTCCAAGCCGTGGAGGCGTCGGGGGCGCGGGATGCCACCGAGGTGTTCTCGGGCGGCGCGAAGTCCATCGCGCTTCTGGGCGAGGCTGCCAAGAACGTCGACGGCGAAGCGCGCGACGTGCTGGCCGAAGCGCTGGGCTCCCTCGCCGAGGTGGCCGCCCGCGAAGCGACCCACGGCCTGCTGCAATGGATCACCCCCAAGGGGAAGGGGCAGGCGGGGGCGGCCGTCAACCCGAGCGAGGACGGAGTGTCGAAGACCCCCTCAAGATGACAGCGGAGTCCGATCCGGCTCATCCGCAACAGCGCTCGCCTTCGGCCGACGCCACGGGAAGGTGATGGCCGACGCGGGACAATGATCGGCGCATTCGTGACACTTCGTGCAATCGTGCAGCGCGCCCGTACCCGCATCGCGCACCAGGTCGATGTCGGAGCTGCACGCCGCATGGCAGGCGTCGCACGCAGTCCCCGTCGCCGTCGCCAAGCACTTCTCTTCGTCGATCGTCGGCACGAGCGTGCGGTTGAACCGCGCGAACAGGCCGAGGAACGCTCCCACGGGGCAGAGCGTGGCGCACCACTTGCGCAGCACCACCAGCTCGAACACGATCAACGCGGGGAACACGACCAGGTCGACCACCAGCTCGTTGAACATCGCGAGCCTGACGAGGGCGAACAGCGTGGCGAACGCGAGCCCGATAGGGCACACCAGGCAGAACACCGGGAACCCGAAGACGAGCGTGGTCGCCAAGGCGACACCAAGCACGCCGAGCGCCGACGTCCCATTCCTGCCAAGCCCCGGCCATCCGCGCTTCGAGAGAAGGCGGCCCTTCTTGCGGTCGGCGGCGAAGGCGTCACGCTCTCGCTTGTTGGTGACCAGCTTGCGCGTCAAAGGCACGGGGCAGACCCACGAGCAAAACGCACGGCCGAAGCACACCGCAGCGAGGACGGCGAGAACGATGGCGATCAAAGGCAGCGGCAGCACGATGCGCCCCGCGATCATGGTCTCAAGCGCGCCTACAGGGCACACGGCCGCGATGTCCCCGATGCCGAAAGCGGAAAGCGATCCCAGCCCCGTGCTCAGCACTACGCCCACGACGTACACGGCAAGCACGCCGAGCACCGTAGCCGTCCGCGCCACGCGGATGCGCCTGCGACGCGGCCGCGACGCTACCGAGGTCTTCTCCCCCGTTTCTTCGGCTTTCATCACGACACCTCCCCTTCCTTCGCCCGCACCGGCTCAACCGCGATGGCGCGCGCGGTGCCGCCGATGTAGCTTCGCAGGGAAAGCACGGGGCACACGTACTCGCACACGCCGCATCCGTTGCAAAGCGCCTCGTCGACTATGGGCATACCGTCGGCGTTCAAAGCGATCGCGTCGTAGGGGCACTCCTCATGGCACAGGTTGCAGCTGCTCGACGTCCAAGCGAGGCACGTTGCGCGATCAAGCTTCGCCTTGCCCACGCAACAGGCGGACACATCGCCCGCTTGCGCCGCTTCCACATCGAAGGCGCGAAGTGCGCCGGTGGGGCATGCCTCCGCGCAGTCGCCGCAAAAGTCGCAGAACCCCAGGCTGTAACGCATGACCGGCGTGCGCGCCTCCAGAAGGCCGTCGGAGATGGAAGCGACGCCTATGGCCTTGGTGCGGCATGCGCTCACGCAGCGGCCGCAATGGGTGCACCCTGCTAGGAGCGCGCGCTCATCCTGGCCGCCAGGAGGGCGAAGCATCTCGCCGTGCGCCGTCAACGCGCCGACGCCGCCCACGGCGAGCAAGGACGCCGACACGCCGGCGGCCGCAAGGAACGATCTCCGTGTGATCGACGCACGCAAACCGCCGTTTCCCGAAGAGGCCGAAAACCTCCCCCTTCGCTCGTCTTCATGAGGCGACATGGACGGACGCACCTCCTCGCCTGCACTCCATCTGCTCCAGCAGGGCGGCGTCCATGGCGATGAAGCCCTCCGTCATGGATGCGACGGCCCGGTAGAAATCGGTGTTCGCATACCGAGCGACATCCTCGCAGAATTGCGGCACCCAGTTCATCAGGTGGTTCGCCAAAAACGCGCGCTGTTCGTCGATGCTCGCCCACACGCCTTCCGCATCTCCCGAGCGTGCGGCGCGCTCGCCCTCGCGGCACAGAAGCGTCATGAACTCGAGCTCGAAAGCCACGTGGTCTTCCGGCTCGACGACGCCTCCCACGGAAAGCCCTTTCGTGCGATAGAGGCGAACCACCTCATCGCGAGCCTCCTGCATCACGAGGCCCTCAGGGCTCGTGTACACGCTCTCGTACGGAAACGCGGCGCCGCCCTGTGAGATGCCCGCCGCCAAAAACACTTTGGCGTAATCGACTGCGAGGTCCTTGCGCATCGTGAAGGACGGGCAGCTCAGCCAGGCCTGCAAACGCGCCGCGCCCTCAACGTAGCGCGCTTCACCTTCTTCCACCCGGAAGTCGATCTGCTTCAAGGCAGCGAGCAACTCGGCGTCCACTTCGCTGCGATACACGCGCGCGAAAAAGCCGTACAGGGCAACACGGTTCTCCGCCACTTCAAGGTATTCGGCACAAGCGTCCATGATCATTCCAATCTAACGAGCGAGGGAGGGGGCGGAGGACGAGGGCAAGAGGGCCGCCCTCCCGCCCTCGTCCTCCGGCAAGGGCTACAGGGTGAATCCGAAATCGATGATGCTGCTGCCCAGCGAGAACATGATGACGCGGAACGCCACCGCAGCCGCCACCATGCACACGGCGGCCGCCGCCAACGCGACCGAGGCCCCCTTGCGGTTTCGCACGAGCAAGGCGGCAAGCGGCGCGCCGATGCCGAGAACCACTACGACGCCCCAGAACAACAGGGCCATATCTCCGGTCAGCATGCGGGCTGCAGAGCGCGATGCGTCCTGATAGGGAGCGGTCGCCACCGAAACAGCGTACGCGGCAACCGCAACGGCGTGCACCGCCACCAAAGCGAGGGCGAACGCGTCCATGCGCTTGGCAGCCGGGGCTTCGACATCCGCGTCCTTCGCCCTGCCCGCTGTGAGCGCGTCGATCGCAAGGACGGTCACGCTTCCCAACGAAAGCGCCGTCGTGATGGAGACGAGCGGCAGCACGACAACGTTCCAAGCAGGCCGCGCCACCATAAGATAGCTCGATCCCACCGCGAACGTGACCACGAACGCGGGCACGACGCCCACTATGGCCAACGCACGCAGCGTGCCGGCCGAAGCCTTGCGAGCTTCGGCGACCAGGTACACGATCACGATCATCACGAGCAGCGCCGCGGAAAGCCCTTCGACGAAGATGCCGGAGCCCGGATTGGACAGCACGCCGAAGATCCGGTCGATATGCCCGAGGTGCGTCATGGACGCGATGGCTCCGACGACCACCGTGACAGCCGCCACAACGAACGCCGGGGCGACGATGCGCTCAGGCGCCTTGAATAACCCGCGGAACACCACCGTCATCGCATAGATTCCGGCGCCCCAGCAGATGAACGCCGCGAAGAAAACGAGGGACCATTGGATTTCCATGCTAGATCAGATCCTTCCATGTCGCGATCTTCGAATGCAGGATGTAGCGGATGGACGGCTGGTTGCCCACGTCGGGAAGCGAGTGGATCGCGTCGGCGTCGGCTTCGGCCAAAGCCTTCGACACATCGCTCGCCGGATCATCCGCATCGCCGAAGATGCGCGCGCCGCCCGAGCAGCACTTGACGCATGCGGGCTTGTCGCCCACTGCCTGCAGGTGGGCGCACAGCGTGCACTTCTCCACCACCTTCTGCTTCTTGTTGAAGGTGCGCGCGCCGTAGGGGCAGGCCATGGCGCAGTATTGGCAGCCGATGCACTTGTCGCGATCCACCAGCACGATTCCGTCCTCCTCGCGCTGGTGCGTGGCGTGCGTGGGGCACACGCTCACGCACGTGGGGCTGTCGCAGTGCTGGCACATGGTGGGCAGGAAGTACATCTCCACGTGGGGGAAGTCTCCGTAGGGGCCCATGGTCTCCACTTTGTTCCAATAGGATCCCAAGGCAACGTCGTTTTCCTGCTTGCAGGCGATCTCGCACGCATAGCAGCCGATGCACCTATCAAGGTCTATGACCATGGTCATCTTGCTCATCAATAAACCCCCTTGAACTGGTCCTTATCGTTGGTCGCTTCCACCTCGTCGTAGTTGGGAAGCCATGCCTCGAACTGCTCGGGCTCAGTCCAGATGCCAGCCGGCGCGCTGTCGGCCGGAGATATCCTCACCTGGAACCCGCGGTAGGTCACTGACCCGATGAAGTCGGCGAAGGGGCCTTGATCGTTCGTCAGCATGTTGATGTTCATCTCGGTGAAGCCTTTTGTGGGCGTATCGACGGTTTCGGGGAACCAGAAGCGCTCCATCCACGTGACGCCGGGGGCGATGCGCTTCGTCACATTGGCGCGCGCCTGCGTCTTGCCGCGGGGGCTTTCCAGCCACACCCAACCCTTGTGCTCGATGCCGTACTTCTCGGCGTCCACCGGGTTGACCCACACCTCGGGTACCGGGAACCGCTCGCGGATCCACGGGACGTTGCGCAGCGTGCCGTGGGTGTACATGCTCACATGGCCACCGGTGATGACGAGCGGGTACTCCTCCGCCAGCTGGGGGTCGAGCGGGCTTTCGTTCGGCTCGCGATAGTAGGGCAGCGGATCGTACTCGAAGCTGGCCGGCTCGAGCTCGTAGAGCGACCATGGCGCGCCGGTGCGACCCAAGGTGATGATCTGCTCGCCATAGCATTCGAGCTTCTTGGAGGGGGTGTTGAATCCTTGGGGCTTGCCCGTCTCCTCGTCGATGCGCTCGTACACGTGGAACTGCTGGTACTCCTCGTCGGTGCACGTTTCGAAGTAGCCATGCTCCTGCACGTAGTCGCACAGCTCCTGCCAGCTCATCGCATCGGGATCTTGCGACTTGAAGTTGGCCGTGAGCATCTCCTCCATCGAAGGCTCCCAGGGGATCTCCGTGCCTTCCCACAACTCGACGGCGAAACCCTCCGGAAGGTTCTCGGGCGTGGGTTTGCACTTCTCGGGATCGAAGGAGTCGATGAACCGCTGATGACCCTTGTCCGCCATCTTCTTGGCCAGCATGGAGAAGAACATGGGATCCTCCACCGCCTCCCACAAATGCGTGGTAGGCTGGCGCACGTAGAACTTGTTCTCAGCTCCGAAGCCCCAGTGGTTCTCCAGCCACTCAGTTGTGGGCAGCAGGTAGTCGCAGTACATGGAGAACGAGGTGGGGTACATGATGTGGTGCACGTTCAAATCCATGGACTCGAACGCCTCGCCCCATTTCGCCGCGTTCGGCATGTTCGTCATCTTGTTGAGCGAACGCTCGATGATGGCACGCACGCGGTAGGGCTCGCCGCTGAAGATGGCGTCGAGCATGAGCGAGTTGTGAGTCCACTCGCGGCGGCCGGAAGCCTTGTACTCGATGCAGCCGAAGCGTTTCTTGTACTGCTCTTCGGTCATGAAATGCTCCAGCGTGCCGGGCTCGGGCCAATAGGGGCCGTCGGAGGAGAACATCTGCATCATGGTGCCGGGCTTGGAGTAGTTGCCCATCATGGCCTCCAGGATGAACTGGCAGATGCCCACCTGCGGCGAGTTGACGGCGTGGTCGCCGGTCATGCCCATGGACATGAAGCCGGGCGTGTTCTCGGCGTAGAGGCGGATGGCCTCCTCGATCATGTCCGCTTCCAGCCAGCACACCTCGGCCGCCTTTTCCAGCGTCCATTCGCTGCAACGCTCGTGGATGAGCTGGTAGGCCGGCATGCACCGAATGCCGTTCACGGTGTAGGGGCCGCCTTCGAGCGCCGGCTCTAAAGCGTCGTCGTAGGGGTATGACATCTTCTGCGCCGAGCCGGTCTTAGCATCCCACACCATGTAGGCCAGCTCTTCGGGCTCGAGCCCGGCCTCTTCGGGCTTCAAAGTGTAGCCGGTCTCAAGGTTGACGAGGTAGGGCATGTTCGTCCACTTCATCACGGATTCCTTGTTGTACAGCTCGTGATCCATGATGTAGTTGATCCAGCACATCAAAAGCGCCACGTCGGAGCCGGGACGCACCGGAAGCCACACGTCGGCCTTGGAAGCGTCGGCCGTCATGCGCGGATCGACCACCACGGTCTTGGCCCCCATGGCGCGAATCTGCGCCGCCGGACGGCCTCCGCTCGCCACGCAGGAGCTGGAAGGATTCGAACCCCAAAGCACCATGCATTTGGTCTGGTCGCCCTTGATGAGCTCGACGTTGAGGCCCTCGTAGCTGACGAAGTCGTTGTTGTTCTTGCCCCACATGAGCTGCGACATGGTCTGACGCGGCTGCAGGCACTGCAGGCCGCCCGGCTCGAACTTGTGGCAGCCCATGACGTGGCACCAACGGCTCGCGTAGCCGTCGTAGTACGTGGAGCCGCCTCCGCCGTAACCCACCTGGATGGCCTCGGCGCCGTACTTTTCCTCGATCTCCAGAAGCTGGTCGGCTATCTCGTCGATCGCCTGCTCCCAGCTGATACGCTCCCACTGATTGGACCCGCGCTCGCCCACGCGCTTGAGCGGGTACTTGATGCGGTTGGGATTGTAAAGCGCCTGGATGAACGACAGGCCCTTCGCGCAGATAGCGCCTTTGGAGTACACGTGGTCGGGATCGCCCTCCAGCTTCACCACGCGGCCGTTCTGCACGTGCGCGAGCACGCCGCAGCGGCCCACGCAGCCGGCGCAGCAGGTTTTCACCACCTTGGTTTCCGACTCCTCTGCGGCCAAGGCCTCTTTCGGCGCGGAAACGAGGCTCACGAGCCCTGTTCCCCCTATGGCGGCAGCCAAACCCGCAATGGCCGTCGCACCCACGAACGACCTGCGGGTGATTTGAGCTTTACTCATCAATCCTCCTTTTGCGTTGATGCCGATTGTTCGCGACCAACCTGCTCAGTCCAACTGCGTCAGCCCTTGCCCGGTGGTCGTCCAACCCTTGTTCCATACCAGGCCGCCAGCTTTCTCAAGCTTGTCGAGATAGCAGCTCACCTGCCGCTTTCTCACGTCGAGCAACCCCTCCGCCACGAGCGCCTGCTCCACTTCCCGTTTGGATCGCGGGATGCGGCACAGCTCGAGCACGCGCCGGTACGCAGGATCCGCAGATCCGGCCGTCTCGATGAGGCGCGCCACTTCATCGGCCTCCTCGTGCTGGGCCCATACCCGCTCTCCCGCCTCGGTGGCAACCAACACCACATCGACCGCCCCGTCATCCGTTGCGTCCGACCCAGAATCGGCAGCCTCGGCGGCGTCGGACGCTTTCAATGCGCCCGATTCCACGAGCCATGACACGAGCGTGGCCGGTTCGTAAAGCTGCACGTGCATCTCGGGATAGGCGCATATCTTTGGTTCAAGGTCGCTGAAGGCGATGGGATCGAGGCAGTCTCCGAGAATGCGGTACAGCGCCTTCTCGTAGCGCGGCTCGGCGGAAATGCGTCGTTTGATGTTCTCCTCCATTGGTTTCACCCCCTCGTCGAGGGCGACATTATGGAAAACGCGCGCGGTGAGCACTACCGCATGACGCTTAAATCAAAGGGTAAGTTTTCTAACCGCTTCTAACCGCGTCTCTAAACCCGCCTCCATGAACCATGATTCACCTGGGGTTTTGGGACTAAACTTACCAAACAGGAGGCGGCGCCGGATCATATCCTATCCCCGAAGGTCATTTGATGCGTCGGCCCTCAGACTCCTATAATGCTTTCGTGGGTTAAACAGCCGGGGGAGAATGCGAGAAACGCATTCGGAGGACTCGCAGGAAAGACAGGCGCCTATGCAGGCCGAGATCAGGACGGGGACACAGACGCGGGGAGAGGGAATCTCGTTCGGCGCATGCCGTGCGATAGCGCTGCTCATGGTTGCCTATGCGCTGTTCCATGGCTGGGCCGACATCTTCTTCATCGGCGAGATCGTCGACCTTCCCACGACGGCGTGCAACTCCCATCAGGTTTTCATCTTGTTCCGCACGCTAGGGTTCTTTGCCTGCTTCGCGCTGTCGTACCGCCTCACGACCATCGCGAACCGGCGCGGCTCGCACCTTGCCTGCGCGGCGCTCTTGACGATGGGCACGGCGCTCATGCTCACCTCGGCCTTCGCGCCCGAAGCGGCGGCCTTCCTGCAATTCGGCGGTGCGGGCGTCGGAGGACTCGGCATCGGTCTGGCATCGATGCTCTGGTTCGAATCGATCACGCTCCTCAAGCCGCCCGCAGCGCTCGCATGCTATCTGCTTTCGGCGCTCATCACGCTTTCGCTCATCACGCCGCTTTACGCAGCCGGCTTCGAAGCCTTGGCGGCAGGCGGTTTTGCGGCGGCGGTGCTCACTCCCCTTGTCATCTGGCTTGGCACGCGATTCGTCGCCGCCCGTCGCATCGATCCTTGGGCGCTGACAAACGCGCGGCTGATCACCCGCGCGATCACGCTGCTATCCCTTTTCGGCTTCGCGCTCGCGTTCCGCGAGCCCATGATCGGCAACCAGATGTTCGCATCGGGCTCCTACACCGCCGTCGGGTCGCTCGCCATGGCGTTGATCATCCTCGTCGGCGTGGCCATATGGGGCCCTCGGTTCCGCATCTCGTTCGTCTTTCGCATCCTGCTCCCTTTGACCGCAGTGGCGTTTCTGCTGTTGCCCGCCCAGTTTCCGCTAATGGGGATCATCTCCGACACGTGCGGATCAGCCTGCGACGAGCTCGTCAAGATCCTGTGCATCGTCATTCTCACGCACCAGTGCTGGCGCAACGGCGCTTCCGCGCTGCGCCTGTTCGGGCTCGCCTACACCGTCCACGGCGCGCTTGTGTTCCTCGGCGGACAGGCATGCCTCGTGCTCATGGCCCAGGGAGTTTCGGAAGCCGACCTTTCCGCATGGTTCAACATCATCGCAGCTTTGGCCATCGCCGCGACCATTTTCATCCTGCCCAACGATCAGGATCTCGCGCCCATCTCTTTGTACGAGGAAGAGGCCGATTCGCCGGCCGAGCCCGATGACGAGGACGCTGCGCGCGCCGTGGCGCTGCGCTTCGGCTTGACGGCGCGCGAATCAGAGATCCTCGAGCTGATGCTGAAGGGCAAGGGCATCGACGACATCGCTGCCGAACTGGTCATCGCGCGCGAGACCGTGAAGACCCACCGCCGAAACTTGTTCCTCAAGTGCGAAATACACAGCGAGGAGGAGTTGAGGGGGCTGGCGAGGCGCGAGACGTAGGACCCCTCTGAAACCCGCACCCCTCGCCACCGAAAAAAAGTCGGCGAGGGCGTCATGGCGCAGCCGTTCGAGGAGCGTCGCTCGACCAGCTCCGCCATCTGCGGCTCGTTCGCCCCCTTACGCCGCAGGCATCTCGAGCGCTTCCACGGTCTTGTCGCTCAGCACGAACTTGAGCGGCTTCCTCGATACGGTTGCAATGAGGCCCTTCCCTTCCAGCTCTTGCAAGTACCGGCGCGCCGTCTGCGTGCTCACCTCGAGGTTCCCAGCGATATCCTTGAGCGAGGCCTCGGAAAACGCGCCGAACAGGTGGAAATGGGCCATAACGAACAGCACGTTCACAGCCATGTCGGTAAGCTCGCATCCCGATGCTAGCCGCCCCATGCACGCGCACGCGGCGTCGAGCTGCATCCGCTTCAGCTCGATGCTCTCGATGAGCGAGTCTTGCGCCAACCTGATCAGCTCTATGATCTGCATCACAAAGAAGGTGGCTTCAGCATGGTTCATCGGGCGCTCGGTCACGTCGAACGCTTTGTAATACTTACCCTTGTTCTCCGCGATCACGCGTGAAAGGGAGAGCACCGTCGTCTTCGACAGCGGCTCGCTTAAATAGAGCGCCAGCAGGTACCGCCCTGTCCTTCCGTTGCCGTCGTAGAACGGATGGATGTACTCGAACAGGAAATGCGAGAGGATGGCCGAGTACGTCTGCGGGATGTCGGGCGAGGCGACCAGCTCGATCATGCGGTCGACCATCTCAACGATCTTGTCCTCCGGGCCCACTCCCGTGTGAAGCGTCTTCTGGCTCGCCGACTTCACGTCCACGAGCCCGGCCCGGAACAGGTTCCCATCCGGAAGATCCCGGCCGTCGATGGCATCGGCGACCACCTTGTCGTAAATCGTCCTGATGTCGGCAGGCGTCTGGGGGTACACGTGGTTCGAATCGGTGAGTTCCAAGTAAAGGCTGGCGAATTCCCTGAACCGCTTCGCCTCCTTCGTCGGCCGCTTCGCCTCTGCGCTTTCGAGCGCCTCCTCGATCTGCCGACGGGAGCTGTGGACGCCCTCCATCTCGTTGGTGAACATGATCTCGTCCATGATGAGGCTGCGCAAATACGCCCACCGTGCGATACCCGGCAGATCGCGCCAGAGCTGGGACACCTTGCGCTCCGCCCGAAGCATCTTCTCGTTGAGGAGAGACAGCTCGCGCGGCGTTGCCAGGAAGAGCTCCCCCGAGGACAGCTCGATGCCCGTGCGGAATGAGGCGGGATTGTTGAGCCGCTTTTCAGCCTCGGCCCTCACATGCTCGACGCGCTCGGACGACGAGTCGGAATAGAAGAGCTTTTCCAGCGTTGGGTAGTCGCTCATATACTGATCCTGCCCTATTGTCATCAAATACAAGCGTCATTATACTACTCTATTTGATCAAAATCGCGATTTCTATCAAATAGCGACAGGGAATCAGTTTCTATTTGATACATTTCAACACCTGCATCACAAGAACCACTCGAGGTGGCCGCAGTTCTTGCAGACGAGTACCGTGGCGCTCCGGTTCGCCCAATCGAGGTCGAGGAACGTGAGGCCCATCGTGTTGAGCTGTGCCGACCGCTCGTCGAACGCGGTGCCGCCGCAGTGCGCGCACGCCACCTGCCTGCCCGCGAACTCGTAACCGTCATCCCCGCTCAGTCCGCGGTTGAAGCTTTCGAGAAAACCCATTCCGCACCTCCTTCGCCGGAGTTTCGCCTACTTCTTGAGTATCCTTTTCAAATAAGCGGTGTCAAGCAGGTTCACGGTCTCGAACTTGCCTTTGTAGAACACGGCCCAGTTGTTGAACACGCAGGGCAGGTCCTTCGCCGCCTGCAGGGAATCAACCTGGATCAACGTCAGCGGAACCCCATTCTCCTCGCAGTACCGCTGCACTGCGGCGATATGCCCGGGCACGTAGGGGCACTGGAAATCGTAGTAGATCGTCAGCTCGTCGCGCTCGATCCTCTGCGCCTTGGCGCGCGGCGTGAACGCCGGCACGGTGCCGTCGAACGACAGCGCGAGCAGCTCGTAGCCGTCATCGGTGGCGTCCACCGCCTCGAAGCCGAACTTCTTCGCGAACGACTGGTCGGACAGCCACGACTTCTGCTTCTTCGAGCCCAGCATGCACACGCCCGATTTACCCTGATCGCGCGCGTCGGCAAGGCAGTACTCCATGAGCGCGCGCCCGTACCCCTTTCCCCTGGAGTCGCCCAACACCCAGAGGCAGTACACGTACAGGTAATTGTCGCCCACGATGGGAGCCCATGCCGTTTCGAGCGGAGCGTACTCGATGAACACCGGGTCCCTCACCTGCAGCTTGCGGAACACATGGCCCTCGCGCAGGCGGTCGGCCAGCCATCGGCGCTTCGCCTCGACGCCCGGATGGGGCTTTTTGACGCGGATGATGCAGGAGAGGTGCTCTTCGGCGAGGTTCTCCGGCGTGAGGTTGACGAATTCGGGTTCCATTTTCCTCCTATAGAATCCATTCCAGGTGGCCGCAGCCTTGGCCAACGAGCACGAGGGAAAGCGTGCTGGCCCAATCGAGTCCGAGAAACGACGCGCCGGCCGTGTTCAACTAGGCCGACCACTCATCAAGCTCCTTGCCGCCGCAATGCAAGCACACCACCGATGCGCTTGCGACCTCGCGCCCGCCATCGTCCGGCGCCCCACCGTCGAACTCATCCAGAAAGTTCATGAGCACCCCCCTTCGTCGTCGATTTCCATTCCCTTCATACCGTATATATGTTCTATAATCGCAATTCATTGCAACAAGTGTTTCACGTGAAACACTTCGCAGCGGCACCGAAAGGCGTAAGCAGCGCATCGGGCGGGCGGGAGAGGCGCAGACCGCCAACCGGCGCAGGCGGACGAACGCGAGCAGCGCACCTGGCGCCCTCGGCGGGCGGACCTGCACGGCGGACGCATGCGTCCCATTCGATCGGCCGTCGGTCGCCAGCCGCCAAACGCATACCGACAGCCTGCGACGGGGAGCAGCGCGCCCGTCGAACCGGTGGCGGGCATGCAGGTGCCAGGTTGGCGACGAGGCCCCAAACGCACGCGGCGCACCCGGGAGGATGCGCCGCTTACGCCCTAGTCCGTGAAGTAGCTCACGCCGCCTTCGAACAGCCGCTGGAACCGGTCCCCCGGCACGTTCTTGTACAGGCCGTCGCCGCGGCGCTCTGAGTGGCCCATCTTGCCGAACACGCGCCCATCGGGGCTCGTGATGCCCTCGATGGCGAGCACGCTGCCGTTGGGATTCACCGAGAGGTCCATCGACGGCACGCCACACTCGTCCACATACTGCGTGGCGATCTGGCCGTTCGCCTTCATCTGCGCCAGCAGCTCGGACGATGCCACGAAACGGCCCTCGCCGTGGCTGATGGGCACCGTGTGCACGTCGCCCACCTCGCAACGCGAGAGCCACGGCGACAGGCTCGAAGCCACGCGCGTGCGCACGAGGCGGCTCTGGTGGCGGCCGATGTTGTTGAACGTGAGCGTGGGGCAGCCCTCGTCCATCGGGCGGATGTCACCGTACGGCACGAGGCCCAGCTTCACGAGCGCCTGGAAGCCGTTGCAGATGCCCAGCATCAGGCCGTCGCGATTCTGCAGCAGATCGCGCACCGCCTCGGTGACGGCAGGGGCGCGGAAGAACGCCGTGATGAACTTCGCCGAGCCGTCCGGCTCGTCGCCGCCGGAGAAACCTCCGGGCAGCATGACGATCTGGCTGCCCCCGATGAGGCGCGCCAGCTCGGCAGTGCTCTCGGCCACCTTGTCGGGCGTGAGGTTGTTGATGACGAACGTGTCCACCACAGCCCCCGCCTGCTCGAACGCACGAGCGCTGTCGTATTCGCAGTTGGTACCCGGAAACACCGGGATGACCACGCGCGGGCGAGCAAGGGGACCTCCGCTGCGCACAAGCGGAGCCGCGCTCGTAAAGGACACCGTCTCAACGACCTCCGCACGCTCGCAATCCTCGGCGGAACCCCTATACGGGAACACGTCCTCAAGCGCATGCTCCCACGCCTCCTGCAACGCGGCCATGTCCAGCGCTTCGCCGCACGCCGAGAACACGTAGGCTTCCGTCGTCGCGCCCAGCTCGTCGACGCGCAGGTGCTCGGTGGCCGTCGGCAGCGCGGCGTCGTCGGCCATCTCCACGAGGAAGCTGCCGTACGCAGGCGCGAACAACTCGTCAGCCGTCACGCCGTCGGCCAGCGCCACGCCGATGGCGTTGCCCACGCACATCTTGAACAGCGCTTCAGCCGCGCCGCCGTACCCCGGCGTGGACACCGCAAGGGCCGCTCCTTCGCCGATAAGGCGCTCCACCGTCGAAAGGGCTTCCAGAAGCCCCGCCGCTTCGGGACGAACGCCCTCATAAGAGGCGGGAGCGATGCGCACGATGCTATGCCCTGCGCCTTTGAACTCGGGCGACGTCACGCGATCGACCGGTCCCACCGCCGTCGCGAACGACACGAGCGTAGGCGGCACGTCCAAGTCCTCGAACGACCCGCTCATGGAGTCCTTGCCGCCGATGGCCCCAACGCCCAGATCGACCTGCGCCATGAGCGCGCCGAGCACCGCCGCCACGGGCTTGCCCCAACGCTCAGGCACGTCGCGCAGCTTCTCGAAGTACTCCTGGAACGTCAGGTACATGTCCGCACGCACGAACCCCGAGGCGACGAGCCTCGCCACGCTCTCGACCACGGCGACGTACGACCCTGCGAACGGATCGGCCTCCGTCAGATACGGGTTGAAGCCCCACGCCATGCCGCTTGCCGTGGTGGTCTCGCCGAGCACCGGCAGCTTGGCCGCCATGGCAAGCGCCGGGGTGAGCTGACGCGACCCGCCGAACGGCATGAGCACCGTACCTGCGCCGATGGTCGAGTCGAAGCGCTCCGACAACCCCTTGTTCGAGCACACGTTGAGGTCGGAGACGAGCGCCTCCATGCGCCCTGCCAGCGAACCGCCCTCCCACGTGCGCTCATACGCGCTCCCCGGCAGCACCCGCACATCTTGCTGCTTCGGCGCGCCGTTGGACGCCAAGAACGCGCGGCTCACGTCCACGATGGTCTGCCCGCGCCACGTCATGCGCACGCGCGCCTCTTCGGTGACCTCGGCGATAGGCGTGGCCTCAAGGTTCTCCTCGCGAGCCAGCGCCAAGAACGCCTCCACGTCCTCGGCGGCCAGCGCCACGGCCATGCGCTCCTGGCTTTCGGAGATGGCAAGCTCGGTGCCGTCCAAACCGTCGTACTTCTTGGGTACGCAATCGAGGTCGATGAGCAGGCCGTCGGCCAGCTCTCCCACAGCCACCGACACGCCACCCGCACCGAAGTCGTTGCAGCGCTTGATGAGGCGGCACGCCTCGCCGCGGCGGAACAGGCGCTGAATCTTGCGCTCGACCGGCGCGTTGCCCTTTTGCACCTCTGCGCCGCAGCTTTCAAGCGAGCCCGCGGTGTGCGCCTTCGACGAGCCCGTGGCCCCGCCGATGCCGTCGCGGCCCGTGCGCCCGCCCAAAAGCACGATCACATCGCCCGGAGCCGGCGTCTCGCGCCGCACATGGTCAGCCGGCGTGGCACCCACCACCGCGCCGATCTCCATGCGCTTGGCCGCGTAGCCGGGATGGTACAACTCGTTCACCTGGCCCGTTGCCAAACCGATCTGATTGCCGTACGACGAGTAGCCCGCAGCCGCCGTCGTCACCAGCTTGCGCTGCGGCAGCTTGCCCGCAAGCGTCTCGCTCACCGGCACCGTGGGGTCGGCTGCGCCCGTCACGCGAATGGCCTGGTACACGTAGCTGCGCCCGCTCAACGGGTCGCGGATGGCGCCGCCCACGCAGGTGGCCGCGCCGCCGAACGGCTCGATCTCGGTGGGATGGTTGTGCGTCTCGTTCTTGAACAGGTACAGCCAATCCCGCTCTTCCCCATCCACGTCAACCTTGCACTTCACGGTGCAGGCGTTGATCTCCTCGGACTCGTCGAGACCGGTCAAGATGCCCTTCGCCTTCAGCCAGCGCGCGCCGATGGTGCCCATGTCCATGAGGCACACCGGCTTCTCCTCGCGCCCCAGCTCGCGGCGCAGATCCAGATAGCGCTCGTACGCGGCGCGCACGGCGTCGTCGTCGATCCGCACATCGGTAAGCCGCGTGCCGAACGTGGTGTGGCGGCAGTGGTCGGACCAGTAGGTGTCGATCATCTTGATCTCGGTGATGGTGGGGTTGCGCCCCTCCTCGGCGAAGTAGCTCTGGCAGAACGCGAGGTCGGCCCCGTCCATCGCCAGCCCGCGCTCGGACAGAAACGCCGCCAGCCCCGCCTCGTCCAAATCGAGGAAACCTTCGAGCACCTCCACGTCGGAAGGCACGGGCTGCTCCATCCGCAGCGTCGTTCGCGGCTCAAGCGACGCCTCGCGCGCCTCGATGGGATTGATGACGTAGCGCTTGACGGCGGCCACGTCCTCGTTGGAAAGCGCGCCCTCCAGCACGTAGACGGTGGCGCTGCGCACCTCGGGACGCGCGCCTTGGCTGATCAGCTGGATGCACTCGCTCGCGCTGTCGGCGCGCTGGTCGAACTGGCCGGGCAGGTACTCAACCGCGAACACGACCCCGCCCCGCACATCGGGCATCTCCAACGTGGCCACGTCGGATTGCGGCTCGCTGAACACCGTGGGCACGCAGCGCGCGAACAGCTCTTCCGAGATGCCCTCCACGTCGTAGCGGTTCAAAAGCCGCACGCCCTCCAAGCGCTCGACGCCCACGATGTCGCGCAGCTCGTGCGCCAGCGCCTGGGCCGCACCGTCGAAACCGGGCTTCTTCTCCACGTAGACACGAGAAACCATGATCCCGCCCTTTCCTCTTCTTAGCTATTTGGTGGAATCCTTCGCGCTGGCCTTGCCGGCCGCGCGAGCATCGCCGGACGCGGAAGCCGCGTCGCCCGCGCCACTCTCGCCGTCTTTGCCCTTCGACCCTTCGGATGCCGCCTTCCCGACTTTCGGCAGCTTGAAGCCGCTGCCGAACAGACCGCGCTTCTTCGACGCGTCGGACTCGGCTCCGGCCGCCTCGGCATCTTCCTCGGCCTTCGCGGCGGCCTCTTTCTTGGCGGCACGCTCGGCGGCCTTCAGCTGCTTCTCGGCCGCACGCATCTCCTTTGTCTTCTTGCCCATCATCTCTTCCTGATAAGCGCGGCGCACCTTGCGGATTTTCGAAAATTCAACGTACAACGCGCCGATGATGCATGCGTACGCCAAGCCGAGCGTGACGTACGTACCCGCCTCGGGAAGGAACGAGCGTCCCAACCACGTCAGCACCGTCATCGCGATGGCGCCGATGAGCAGCCCCCACCATATTTTGCGCAGACGCTTGTATTCGGCGGTGGGAGGATTGTAGTACTGACGGTCGATCTCGACTTGCTTCGCGCGTTGAGCGCGCTGCTCGGCCTTCTTCTGCTGCTTCGTCTTCACCGTAGGCTGTATGCGCACCGACGAAGCGGCCTTCGCCTTGGGTTTCGCCGAAGCGGCGCTCTTGCGCGTCTGCCCACGATGCTCGTCGGTTTGATAGCGATCGTTCATAGGATTGCGCTGGGACATGGTGCTCCCTCAAAAAACTCGTAGGTCCAATACTCAAAAACTTGCAAGCCGAAGGCGAACTCTCAGCCCGAAAGCAACCCGCAGGCCGAACAGAAAAACCTCGCAGGTCCGCCGACGTCAGCGAGAGGCGTTGAGGTGCCCGAATTGCCGTGAAAGCCCAACGAAGCGGCCTTTTTGGCCGCGAGGAGGGCTTGGAGCGGCAAGCCAGGACGCCTCAACGCCTCGCAGCGTCGAGGCGTTCCGGCTGCCGTCAGGCAGACGGCGCAAGGCGCAGCGTCGAGGTGCTCCGTTCGCCGTCAGGCGAATGGAACAAACTCCCTGCCGGTGATCAGCTCGTAAGCCTGGATGTACTTCTGGCTCGTGCGCTCGATGATGTCCTGCGGCAAACGCGGCGGGGTGCCCTGTTTGTCCCAGTTGGCGGAAAGCCAGTCGCGTACGAACTGCTTGTCGAAGCTGGGCTGATCCTTGCCCGCCTCGTACTCATCGCCAGGCCAGAAACGCGACGAATCAGGCGTGAGAACCTCGTCGGCAAGGATGATCTTGCCCCCCAAGCTCCCGAATTCGAACTTCGTGTCAGCGATGATCACACCGCGATCAGCCGCATGGTCGCGCGCCTTCGTGTACACCGCAAGCGCCAGATCGCGCAGCTGCGCGGCCTCGTCCGCGCCCACCACCTCGCACAGACGCTCGAAGCTGATGTTCTCGTCGTGACCGCCGACCTCGGCCTTCGTGGACGGAGTGAAGATGGGCTCGGGCAGCTTCGAGGAGTTCACAAGGCCCGCGGGCAGCTGAATGCCGCACACCGTGCCCTGCTTCTGGTACTCCTTGAGGCCGGTGCCGGCCAAATAGCCGCGCACGATGCACTCGGCGGGGAACATGTCGGCCTTCTTCACCAGCATGAAACGGCCGCGCAGGTAGTCGGCGTAAGGCTTGAACCGCTCGGGCAGATCGGCCACGTCGGCGCTGATCAGATGGTTCTCCACTACACCGTCCAGAAGCTCGAACCAGAAGCAGGACAGCTGCGTGAGCACCGCGCCTTTGTGCGGGATCTCGTCTTCCAAGACATAGTCGAACGCCGAAATGCGGTCCGTTGCCACGAGCAGCAGCTTGTCCCCCAAATCGTACAGATCGCGCACTTTGCCTTGCGCATCGGGCTTGATGTCCATTCCGGTCATGCTCGTCCTTTCGTCGCTCTCGGCGTCGCGCCCCGGCGCGGCGGTCGACGCGCCTCCTCTTTGCCGACGCGTACCATTATCGTCTATTTCTGGTCTCTGCGCGACTTCCCGCGCGATTTCTGCTGCTTTTGCTGCCGTTGCTGCTTCTGGCCCTTCTGCTGGTCCTCCTCCCAGTACAGTGGGATGTGGATAGTGAAGGTGGCGCCCTCCCCTTGGCGACCCTCCACCTGCACCCAGCCGTCATGGCGGTCGACGATCTCCTTCACCACCGACAAACCGATTCCCAAACCGCCGCTCTCGCGCGTGCGCCCGGCATCGGCGCGCCAGAAGCGCGAGAACACCATCTTCGCCTCGTCGGGAGACAGGCCGATGCCCGTGTCCTGCACCGCGATGGACGCCATGATGTCGCCGGCTTTCACCCGCACGGCGATATGGCCCCCCTCAGGCGTATAGCGCACGGCGTTCGAGATGAGATTGGCCGTGGCTTGGCGTATCATGTCGGCGTCGCCGAGCACGCGCACGCCGCGCTCTCGCTCGTAGGACAGGGTGAGGCCCGAATCGGCCACAAAGGCCTCGTGCGTGGCCACGATGCCCTCGATAAGCTCGCCCACGTCCACCACCTCGGTTTTCATGGGGGTGGAGCGGTTCTCGAGCCGCGAGAGCTTCAAGATGGCGTCCACGAGGCGACTCAGGCGCTGCACCTCGGAGTTCACCGTCTCCAAGCGCTCCTCGTCGGCTTCGAACACGCCGTCCACCATCGCCTCCACCGTGGACTGGATGGCCATGAGCGGAGTGCGCAGCTCGTGCGCCACATCGGTGGTGAGGCGCCGTTCGAGCTTGCGATCACGCTCGATGGAATCGGCCATGGCGTCGAACGTCTCGCCGAGGCGCGCGATCTCGTCCTCGCCATGCAGCTCGGTGCGCGCCGACAGGTCGCCCTCTTTGATGGCTTTCGCCGTTTTGGTCATGCGGTTGATGGGGCTCACCAACGCCCGCGCGAACAGAAAGCCTATGCATGAGGCCAGCACGATGGCCAGCACCGTGGCGAAGGCCATGGCCTGGTACGAGTTATCGAGGAACGCCTCGTCGGTTTGCGTGGTCAGCGTCTCGGAGCCGTACACCCACACGCGCACCGAGCCAACGGCCACACCGTCCACTTTGATGGCAGCCGAAGCGAAGCGATTGCTGTCGGCGGCCGGAGGCGTGAGCGTACGCGACCCGGAGCCCATGTCGCCCATACCGTCCATACCGTCATCGATGCTGATCTCAGAAGAGGACCACACAACCGTACCCGCAGGGTCGCCAGTGCGGTTGTCGACGATGTCCACAGCAACGCCTGCGCTCAACCCAGCGGCGTACTGGCCGATGCGAAAAACCTCCTCGCTGCGCAGCGTGCCGGTGCCGGGCTTTTCTTCCGTTCCGGCGTACACGGCCGCAATGCGCTGGGCCGTCGACTCGGCAAGCGACTCCATGTTCGATTCGGTGTAGGTTTGGAAATGCTGCTCCCATACGAATGAGAGCACCCCGATGGCCACGAGGGCCGTCATGATGGCCACGAACGCGAACGCTGCCGTCACGCGCGTCGTGTATGTGAAATTCTCCCAGCCGAAGCGCTTGCGGCGGCGCTTCCTGTGCCCCTCGCTTTCGGAAACGCGAGCGACAGAACTAGCCGCGCCGTTCTCGGACTCGGCCGTAGCGCGCTCGGCCGCTCCCGGGGCATCCGCCGTATCGGACGGACACCCGGAGACGGTCATACGCTGTTCGCCCCCCTGCCGCACGTCGAACTACTGCGCGGCTTTGGTGGGATCCTCGAAACGGTAGCCCACGCCGTGCACCGTGTGCAGCCACTTCGGGTTGCGCGGATTGTCGCCGATCTTTGCGCGCAGGTTCTTCACGTGCGAATCGATGGTGCGCTCGTAGCCCTCGAAATCGTAGCCGAGCACCTTTTCCACCAGCTCCATGCGCGAGTACACGCGTCCCGGATAGCGAGACAGCGTGGTGAGCAGCTTGAACTCGCTGGCGGTGAGGTCGATCTCCTCGCCGTTGACAAGCACCTTGTGGCCCGACACGTCGATGGTGAGCTCGCCGAACTCCAACACCTCGCGTTGCGGCTCGCTGTCTGCGTGGACGCGACGCAAAAGCGCGCGGGAGCGGGCCACCAGCTCGCGAGGGCTGAACGGCTTCACCAGGTAGTCGTCGGCGCCAAGCTCCAAGCCGATGATACGATCTTCCACCTCGCCCTTTGCAGTGAGCATGATTATGGGAACGTCGGAATTGTCGCGGATGGCGCGGCAGACGCGCTCACCTGGCACGCGGGGCAGCATAAGGTCGAGGATGACCAGATCGAAATGGTGCTTTGAAAACTCCTCGAGGGCCTCCTGCCCGTCGCCGACCGCCGTCACCCAGTAGTTCTCGCGTTCGAGATACGCCGTCACGGCATCGCGAATGGCCTTTTCGTCCTCAACCAGAAGAATGCGTCGCGTTTCGTTGCTCATGGATCACTCCTCAAGCTTGTCGTCGTCTCGGCAGCGGAACAAACCACGCTGCGCGGACCAGCCCCGAACCCGCTGATCGTGTTTGCAGTTATTGTAGCAATTCCCCTGGACGCAGCTGTAACCTGTGCGGGAAATGACACAATAAACACCATGGTAACCCGCAGATCGACACATGCCAATCACGCGCGTCCAAGCGGCTCGTCCAAACGCCGTGCAAACAGGCGAAACGCTTCCAACGAGAAGGGGACGTTCTACGCGGGCGGCGAAGGCTCGCGCGGTCTAGGCGGACACGTGGGCAACGTGGCCGGACTGGGCGGCGCCGCCCACCCCGACAGCGGGCGGCGCGGCACGCCCAGCGTGGGCAACGTAGCGGGCTTGGGATCTGGAAGCGGTGTTGGCAAACCGCATCGGCGAGCCTCCGGAGCCGGCCGCTTCTCCTCTGCAGCACGGCCCACCCTCCGGCCCTCCTCCTCGTCCTCGCGCCCCTCGATGCGCACGCCCTCGAAAGGCCCGGCGCGCGAAACATCGTCCGCAAACGGCGTGCGCGTTCCCACCCCAAGCGGCGGCGAGGTGCTCCTCACACGGCGCCACTTCCTGTACGGCGCGCTCGGGATCGGCGCGCTGGCGGCGGCGAGCGCGGGCGGCACGGTGCTCATGCAGCAGCTGGAAAGCGAGCCGGACGACGACATCGCCGTGCTCGAAGTGCCCGAAGACGCCGTGACCGCCGTGATCGCTTCCGACGCCTTCGCGGAGGTGGACTTCGCGGAGCGTATGCAGCTGACCAGCACCTGCGAGCTGCCGTACGGCTCGCTCGTGTGGGCAAATGACGACGAGATCGCCGCATGCCTTCTGCCAGGGGAAACCGGGAAGCCGCTCACGCAGGTCGCGCTGCTCTCGATCTCGTCGGGCAGCTATGTCATCGTGCTCGAGCAAGCCGTGGGAATGGACGAGGGTTTCGAGGTCTATGACGTGCGCGCCACCTCCTCGGGCCTCGTTTGGACCGAAGCCGACATCCTCGATGGCGTATGGCGCATTTACACCGCCCGAACAGACGGATCGAGCCTCGGCACGCCTTCTCTCGTCGACGAGGGAAACTCCGACTGGGAGACCCCCGCCATCGCCGCAGTCGGCAACCGAGCGTTCTGGCAGGTTCTTCCGAAAGCCGATGGGGCAAAGCAAGCCGAGGACTCTCTGCTCAAACGCGCCACCATGGGCGCGACGGACGTCGAAGTGGCATGGACATCTCACGGACGCATGGCATCGGCCCCTTACGGCCTGAAGGACTCTCTCGTCATCACGCCGCGCACCGACACCAACTCCATCCACTACCAGCTCACCCATCTTGACGCGACCTCGGGCGAGACGCTCGACACCCTCGTGCTGCCCTCGTCCATGAAACCGCTTGAAGCGGGCTACGGCACGACGGGATTCTCGTTCGCGTTCGATGGCGCCTACCAATACGGCGACGGGATCTCGGATCTCGGCACGTACCTGCCCGCCATCACCGTGGCCGACGGCGCCTACAGCGGCGCACCTTGGGTGCGCTTCGATCGCTCGCCCTCGGCGGCGCCGGCATGGTGCGGGCCGTTCTTCATGGTGAAGTCCACCTCAGCCGTGTGCGGCGTCGACCTTGATGCCCGCGAATGGTTCGCATTCGATGTGGAAAGCGGCGCGGACACCTATGGGGAGTACCTCGCCTCCACCGGCATCCGCGACACTGTGGTGACGTTCTCCAACATCGACGACAAGCCCGTTGACGCCGACCCGCGGAAATGCTGCCTCGTACGCGTCTGGACGCCCACAGCATAGGATGAGGCCTCGCACCCCGCGCAGCTCCTCCCTGCGCTCCTTCCAAGACCTGCCGACAGCGAATGCGCGCCGAACATGCATGCTATGTTAATGGGCTTGTTTTTGTCATTACGGCACCACCCGATGGCTACCGGGCAATATCCGGGGCTTTGCGCCCGACCAACCCCGACAAGCGGCGCCCGCATGACCAGTAAAAGATCCAAGTTCGCCCCCCTTCGTTATAATGAGCTCAACGGGACGAGGGGGCGACGATGCCGGCAAGAGAGCTCTTGCTCATAGCGCTGGGGGGCGGAACGAACCTCAGCTTATACGGAATAGGAGTCTGGAACGGCAGCACCGTGCTGACGGGCGGCTCTCTGTTCGGCCCCGATGCCCAAACGCTCTCGGACTGGTATGTGCTCTTCGCAACCGTCGGCATGCTCCTCGGAATCCTCGCACGCGCGGCAATCTCTGCGGCAACGGGTGCGAACGGGCGCTTCCATGTGCGCACAACATGCGGAACCGCGATCTGCGCTGCCGTATTGCTGCTGGGAGGGTTTTGGACCGACAACCTCTTCGCGCTGTGCCTCGCCGGACTGTGCACCGGATGGACGTATGCCTGCCTGCAGGTGTTCTGGATGACGCGCATCTCCATGATCCCCTCGAAAGCCCGAATCGCCTTCCCCCTCGTGCTGGCATGCTCCGCGCTCGCCAACGCGTGGTATGCCTCAACGCCCCGCGACCTGCTCCACATCTTCCTGGCCGTCGCGCTGCTGACGTCGACCGCGTGCAGCATCGTCCTTTTTGCCCTTGGCGCCGACAGCCGCTCTCCCCTGCACCCGATTCCGGCATACCGCCTGAAAAGCGAGTACATCCTTGCTCTCAAACAGTTCGCAGAGGTCCTCTTCTGCGTCATCGCGTTGCAGACGGTCGCTCCAACGATGAACTACATGGGCCTCATGAACACGCTCGACCCAGCCACCCAGCTTGGTGTCGTGTGCGTAGCCCAGACGATAGCCGCCGGCGTCGTTCTTCTCGTGCTCGGCCGCGCAAAGGGCCATCAGCACTCCGTCCAGCTCTTCAAATTCGCAACTCCTGTGCTCATCTTGGCCTTGTTCCCCGTTCCGTTCGCAGGCCACCCCTACTCCCTGGGCGTGCTCCTTGCGGGATCGTGCCTGCATTTCGTGGTGGTGTCAGTGCTGTTCTGCGTGGACGCTGCATCCCTCGCGCGACAGAACCGCCTGACGTTCGAGCTGTTCTACTCCTTAGGATACTTCGTGCTCATGACCATCTGCGTCGCCCTCGAGTACGTCATGCCGATGGTGCTCCGCTCGTCGAATTCGGCGGAGCTGCTGTTGGTGTTCGGCGTGTTCTTCTGCATCTACGTCCTGAGCATGGCCTTCATGCACACCCGCAAGCGCAAGCAGGAGGCCAGAGACGACCGTGTCGACCTCTCTGCGGCGGCATCCCACCCCGACGCGCAGAATAGAGGCCTCGAGCCCTCCACCACATCCCCCGTCGATCCGTCCGTATGCGTCCGCGCCCTTCAAGTCCGACACGGACTGAGCGACCGCGAAGCGCAGGTCGTAGGGATGCTGCTGCGCGGAAAGAACGTTCCTGCCATCGCCGAAGAGCTTTTCATCAGCCAAAACACCGTCCGCTCCCACGTTAAGCGAATCTATCGGGCAACGGGCATCCACGCCCGCCAAGACCTCATCAGCTATTGCGAGCGCATCGGCGAGAACGGCGAAATCACCTAGCCCTCCATACGAATCACCTATTTTGAGACACGGGAGGCGCTTCATCCTCACCTATCGTGTACGCCGCCCCGCATACGAGGAAGCGGGGCGGCACCGACAAGGAGAGGAGAACATCATGGGAACCCTGTCCAGACGATCGTTCCTGACCGGATCGGCCCTCACCGCAGGAGCCATCGCTTCGCTCGGCATCATGGGTTGCGCCCCGAAACAGGCTTCGTCCGCGCCCGGAGAGCAGGAAGGCGTCGCATCCGGCACCGCCGACGCGGCAACGGACGTGCGCGCCCATGCGGCGAAGCTCAATCCGCAAAACGCCCCGTCCTCGCCTGCGAGCGGGACGTGCCCGTCGCTGTTCACCGAATGGAAGATGGGCGCCCTCACGCTGCCCAACCGCGTGGTGAAGTCGGCTGCGGGCTTCATCGGCGTCACATCGCGCGGCATCACGGGCGATCTGCACCTGCAACACTACGCGTCCCTCGCCAAAGGAGGCGCGAGCATCGTGTACTGCGACGACTTCGCCGAGCTGTACGACCACTTCAAAGCCGTCCCGGACGTGGGCAAGTTCGCGGAATGGACCGAGGACGAACTGCGCACGTTCGCTTCGGCCATAAAGGACAACGGCAGTCTCGCAGGCTATCAGCTGGCCACCATGGGGCTCATGTTCAGCGGATTCGAACCCGACCCGAACGCGCTGTTCCAATCCTCGGATTGCATGGACATGACCGCCCAGGAGATCCAAGATCTCATCGCCGACACCGTGAAAGTAGCATCCACGCTCAAGGCATGCGGCTTCGACTGCGTGGAGATCAACGCAGCCGGCGAGAACATCGGCCAGACGTTCATGTCGCGCAACCGCAACAAGCGCGACGACGAATACGGCCCGCAATCGTTCGAGAACCGCACGCGCTTCGTCTGCGAGATCGTACGCGGCATCAAAGAGACATGCGGGGACGACTTCCCCGTGCAGGTGCTCATCAACGGCGTGGAGGAAAACGACAAGAACGTCGGAGACAACGCCTTGTTCACCACCGTGGAGGAGAACAAGGAGATGTGCAAGCTCATCGAGGAGGCGGGCGCCGACTCGCTGCACATCCGCATCGGGCCCTGCGGCATGCACGTTGCCGAATTCGCAGGAGATCTGTATTTCGCAGGCTACGGCATCGAGGGCACCACGGGCTACGGAACCCAGTTCGACTTCCAGCGCCATTGGCAAGGCATGCTCAAAGCCGATCAATCGGGCCTCGGGGTCATGACGAAGGTGGCCGCCGAGATAAAGAAGGCCGTCTCCATCCCCGTCGGCGCCGTCACCTACATGGACCCCGCGCGCGACCCCGAGTTCTTCGAGCGCCTCATCGCCGACGGCGAGATCGATTTCATCCTGATGAACCGCCCCTTGAGCGTTGAGCCCGAGTACCTGGCCAAGCTCAAGGAAGGACGCCTGGACGAGATTCGCCCCTGCACGCGCTGCATGCACTGCCACTGGGATGCCGACTTGGAGGGCAACCAAGTGTTCAGCTGCCGCACGAACGCAGCGCACCCCTTCCGCATCGTATCCGGCCAGCTACCCGGGCTCTACGAGCCGGAACCGGCCGCCAACGCGAAGAACGTGATGGTGGTGGGAGGCGGCCCTGCCGGCATGGAGGCCGCGCGCGTGGCAGCCGAACGCGGCCACAACGTGACGCTGTACGAGCGAAAAGGCGCGCTCGGCGGGCTCTTGGAGTTCGCGAGCAACGTGAAAGGCCCGCATGAGAACCTGATCCCGCTCAAGACTTACCTGGCCAAACAGCTGGAAGTCGTCGGCGTGAACGTGGTCACCGACCAGGAGGTGGACGCGAGCTTCATCAACGAGCAAGCGCCCGATGCGGTGGTCTTGGCCGTGGGAGCGGTGCGCGACACGCTGGGGCTTTCCGGCAGCGGCGGCACGAACGTCGTCTCCATCGACGACTTCCTGACCGCCGACGTGGCCGACGACGTGGTGGTGGTCGGATCGAACGCCCAGGCCATCGACACCGTGATGTACCTCATGGCGCAGGGCAAGCACGTTCAAGTGGTCACGCCCAGCCCCGCAAGCGCCATCGGCGCGGGCCACTCGTACTGGATCAAAACCTACACGCAACCCCTCATCAAGGCGCTCGGCACGCGCTTCTGGCCCCAAGCCGAGGTGGTGAGCGTGAACGATGGCAGCGTGACCATCAAGACGGACACCGGCGCGGAAACGGAACTGGCCTGCGGCACGCTCATCGAAGCGCTGGACGGGCTGCCCAACACCGACCTCGCGCAAGAGCTCTCCATGGACGTCTATCCCGTGGGGGACTGCGCGAACCCCTTCAACATCGGCGAGGCCATCTGCACCGCCAACGCCGCCGCACGGACCATCTGAGAAAGCCCCCTCAAGGTGCGGCCCTGGCAGGTCAGCCAGGGCCGCACCGACGCGCATCGGCGCAAGGGACCTACGTCGCCGCCAGGAAGAATGCCTCTCGTTCGAACGCAGCCCCCGTTGCCCAATCGGCAGCCACCCGCCATGCATGCCCGACGGCCCCTCCTGCGGGAAGTCGGATAGCCAAAGCGCCGTGTCGATGCCGCTCGCCGCGCATGCCGACAATCCCACCCTACCCACAAAAAACGCCTTCACGAACAGCGAAGCTTCCTGCCCCCATTACAGTTTGAGCCGAGCTCCGAACCGACTCTTATGCGTTCACCCAGCCTTGGAAATACGATTGGAGCCGGCCTTGCGAGGGCAGCTGGTCGACCGCCCCGGACAGCCTTTCCGCCCCCTCTTCCTCGCATATGCCCGATCAGCGACTTGCGCGCCAACCTCAACGAGGCGTGCGACTTGGCACGCGAAAGCCAAGAGCCTGGCTCATGACCAAAAGCGGAAATCGGGCCTCATGGCGATCGACTGCGAAACGCACGAGAACAAACGACATCACGAACACTCTGGGCAAAAGCCGCAGGAATGCCGAGATAGAAGCGCAGTGCCGCGAGGAAACCGCCAGTCAAGCGGAACGAGGCGAGCGAATGCGATGCATCTTCGCCCATCAGGGCCCCTGATACACGAGATACGCTGCCGCTCGCGGACACGTTCGACCCGAAGTCCATCCCGAAGTCCATCGTCGTTTGCCTTGGCGAAGCGCAAAAGTCCCTCGCCGCCGCGCTGCGCACCTACCACAGCATCGAGGAAACAGTCGCCCCGATCAGCGATACGCCCGCTTCAGGAAAGCTGTTTTTCAACGACGCCTTCGACTGGAGGGGCCACCGCTCCCACCTGGCGTGTTCTACACCTTCGACAAGGAACCCTCACCATCTGGCGCGCTGTTTACACCCGCCAATACATCGACGACTACGCCCTCGCTGACTGGGAGTCAGATCGCGCGAAATCGTCACACGCCCCGCTCACCTCTCACCTCCCACATAAGATCGGAGTTTGCCTGCTCGTATTCGTTGAGCAGAGAAGGCAGGGCATCGTACTCTTCGGGGGTGTAAAGCCGAACGTACCAGCTGCATTGGGAGAAATGTTCAGCCAGATCATCCTGCAAAAAGCCTTTTCCGTGTCGTGCGTATATCTCGTTATGCCCGACATACAACTCCCAATCGGACAGCGCTTCGAGCTCCTCCCGCGAGTAGTACCGACTATCGCTGTCGGGAAGGACGTACTCCGACGAAGGCGCCAGCGCGCCCAAGCATGCCGGAGCTATCCCGCGAAGGGAGATGGCCGCAGAAGACAGAGGAGCGAAATGCATCACAGCCAGCGCCGAAACAAGAGAAGCTCCGAGCAATCCGATGCCCAGCCAAAATGATCTCCAGAAGACGTCGCGGGAAGCCCACGTCGAAACCGGAGGATATGCCCTGCCGGGAGGAAAATCGGGAGGGTAGTAAGACGCGATACCCTCCAAGGAGAGTTTCCACTCGTCGAGAGAGGGCGCACGTCCCTTTTGGCGCACCTCCTCAACCATGCGCGCCAACCGAAAGCCGTCCACTAGCTCAAAATCGTCATCGATCTCGCGAACCCATTGCCTGGCAGTCGGCAAAAACTTGCCAGTGGTGATAAAAATCATACGATCAGCTTTGCACTTTCGATTGGCGCCGGCAAGCTTCTGCACGAGTTCGCGACCTACCGACTGGTCGGGAGCGTAGCATTTGCATTCGACGATCGCCGTCTTTCCCTCAGGGGTCACAAGCTCTATGTCGCGCCCCTCGTCATTCGAGCTTGACGTGACATGCACTTTGCAGCCCATCCGCTCATACAGCTGCGCACAGAATCGCTCGAACGCATCGCCAGCCGCTTTCTTGTCGCGCTTCCCCTGGGAAAAGCACCATTCGTAGATCGATTGCGCGCGAAAAGCCGACTCCCACCCGATTCTTTTGCGAACGAACCGCTCATAGCCGTCTCGCTCTTCGAGACATCGCGCTATCGGAACTCCCTTTCCCCGCAGCTCTTCAACGAGCAGAAGCGTATGCCATGGGCTTGCGCACGCAACAAGAAACCGTCCGATGCGCAAACGGCAAGAACCCCATTGCACGCGATTGCCGTTGCGCCTTCCATCCTTCGAGCCATCCTTGTTGGGGAACGTCCAGCGTGGAAAGTCGAGAGCGAAAACACCAGCCCCCTCTCGCTTCCTCCGCACATGAACGCGAAAGAAGGGCTGGGGCTTCACGCCGTACTCTTTGTAGAACTCTTCACGCATACGCCTATGGTAATAATCTTTCATCGACCATAGAGCGCATGCGCAAAGGGCTAGTGCCGCCGCAATCAGCGGTAGCGCTAGCCCTATCAGGAGAACACTATCGAATACCCCCCCCCATTGTCACTTCAAACATTAGAACTCCAGCCCGTTCAGACGGTCGAACACCACGTCCTTGCGGGTGAGGAAGTCCCACGGGTCGAAGATCTCGTCGAGCACTTCCTTCGTCAGGTTCGCCTCGGGGTCGGCCTCCAAGCGCTCGCGGTAGGTGGGGCCGTCCACCGCGTTCTGGATATCCTCCCACACCTTCATGGCGTTGCGCTGCACGATCACGTAGGCGTCCTCGCGCGTGATGCCCGTCTGCACGAGCGCCAGCAGCACCTTCGAGCTGAAGATGAGGCCGCGCGTGCGCCACAGGTTATGCTCCATCTTGGCGGGGTAGGTTTGCAGGCCGTCGAGCATCCATTGCATCTTGCCGAACATATAGTCGAGCGCGATGAAGCTGTCGGCCAGCGCCACGCGCTCGGCACCGGAGTGGCTGATGTCGCGCTCGTACCACAGCGCCACGTCGTCGAGCGCCACCTGCGCGTTGGACTTCACCACGCGCGCGAGGCCGCAGACGCGCTCAGCCGTGATGGGGTTGCGCTTGTGCGGCATGGCGCTCGAGCCCTTCTGGCCCTTCGTGAACGGCTCCTCGGCCTCTATCACATCGGACTGCTGCAAGAGGCGCACCTGCATGGCGATGCTCTCCAGCGTGGCGGCGGTCACGGCCAGCGCGCACATGACCTGTGCGTGACGGTCGCGCGCGAGCACCTGCGTGGACAGAGGATCGGGAGAGAGCCCCATCTTCTCGCACACGTACTGCTCCACAAACGGGTCGATGCTGGAATACGTGCCTACCGCGCCCGAGATGGCGCCCGTGGCGGCCACCTTGCGGGCCTCCTCCATGCGCGTCTGGGCGCGCTTGAGGGCCCAGGCCCAGCTGCCGAACTTCATGCCGAACGTCATGGGCTCGGCGTGGATGCCATGGGTGCGGCCCACGCAGAGCGTCTCCTGGAACTCGAACGCGCGGCGCTTGCACGTTTCGCCCAGCTGCTTGATGTCTTCGAGGATGATGTCGATGGCCTGCGTGATCTGGTAGGACAGCGCTGTGTCGCCCAGGTCGGACGACGTCATGCCGTAGTGCACCCAGCGGCTCGGCGGCTCTTGGCCCTCGGGCACGTCGGCGTCGATGTACTCGGCCATGTTCGTGGTGAACGCGATGACGTCATGGTTCGTCACCTTCTCGATCTCGTCGATGCGCTCCACGGTGAAGTCGGCATGCGCGCGGATCCACGCGGCCTCCTCCTTCGTGATGCCGGACTTCCCCAGCTCGGCCTGCGCCTCGCACGCCAGCACCTCGATTTCCTTCCAGATGGAGAACTTGTTCTCGAGTTCCCAGATGGCGCCCATAGCCGGGCGCGTGTAACGGTTGATCACGCCGGTCCCTTTCACCCTATTCCGCCTGATGGTCTTAGCTTACCGTATACGGCACCCCCCTGGCGTATTTTCACGGAAAGCGCCGAGGGGCGGCGCGTTCGTCGTCCTGTGCCAGCACCTCCGCAACGGTGGCGCAATGCTTGTAGCCGCCCGCACTTTTACCTTAGCAGAAAAATCGACTTATGAACGAAAAGGGCTTCGACTAACTTTTCGCAACCTGGTGTTATGATCGGCAGGCGTTAAAACCGCCTCGAAAAATCGTTCATAAATCGATTTCTCTGCTAGCAACAGCGGTAGCGCTTGACGTCTTTATTCTTAATCGAGTATCATTATTCCTACTGAGTTGCTATGTTTTAAGGAAGGGTGGCGCCATGGAGAATCTAGCGGCGGGGAGCGTCCGATCCGTCAACGTGTCACGATGCAAGGGCGGACGCAAGACGCCGTGCGCGAACGGTGCCACCATCGAGGAGAACCGCGGCATGGCGGGCGATGCGCACGCCGGCGACTGGCACCGACAGGTTTCGCTTTTGGCGTGGGAGTCCATCGAAAAGGCGCGAGCCATGGGCCTTGACGTGGCCGAGGGCGATTTCGCGGAGAACGTCACCACCGAGGGTATCGACCTGCTGTCATTGCCGCTGGGCACGCGTTTGCGCGTAGGCGGGGCGGTCTTGGAGCTCTCGCAGATCGGCAAAGTGTGCCACACGAAGTGCGCCATCTACCACCTGGCCGGCGACTGCATCTTCCCCCGCGAGGGCGTGTTCTTCGTGGCGTTGGAGGGCGGAGAGGTGAAGCCCGGCGATCCCGTGCAAGTGATCGCGCTGGGTGACGGCACGTGCGCCCACACCCCTCCCGAAGCCCTTGAGGAGCTGGCTGCGGCTCGATAGCCTCCTGAACGGAAGCGCAACGCAGATTCGAAAATGGCTAGACGCAAGCCTCTATAGCGACTTGAACAGGGCGCGCACCTGATCGAGCACCTCGGTATCCACCACGACAATCGCCTTGTCGCCCGGATAGAGCACCGAATCCTCACTCACCACTTCCACGTTGTCATCGTCCTTGGGCGACACAGCGGCGATGAGGCTGTTCGGCGGCATGGGAATGGACGATGCGAGGATACCGTCCTCGTTGGAATGGTGGCGCATGCGCGGAACAACGATTTCGGCCAGCACCACGTTACCGTGCGTCAGCGACGAGGCCACGCTCATGCTGCCCAGAAGCGTCTCCTCTTCGATAAGGTTCGCGATGAGCGTGGTTGACGATACGCATTCGATGCCCACCTCCTTGAAGATACGAAGGTTCTTAGGGCTGTTCACGCGCGCAATGCAGCGCGGCACGTTGAACACGCGCTGCGCGATCTCGCACGACACGAGGTTGTTGTCGTCCTGGCCAGTGGTGGCCACGAACACGTCGGCGCGACGAATACCCGCATCCTCCTGATACTTCGAATCGCATCCGTCGCCGCGAATAACGAGATAGCGACCTTGCAGTACCACCGACAGGCGATCCGCCGTAGCGAGGTCCTTCTCGATCACCGCCACGTCGTTACCACTCGAAAGCAGCACGCTCGCAAGGTACTCGCCGATCTTGCCGCCTCCTGCGATCACAATGTACATAGCCGTTCCTTTCTGCTGCGAACCGCCCGTCCGACGCAATCGTCGAGCGCCTCCGTCGGCAACCTCAAAAGGCGAACGTCACGGCCGAGGCCGCCTCGCACGCCAAGCGAGTCGGCGCTCCGTCCAATCCCTCTCCACGCGCTCGCGCAAAAGCGCTTTGCGCGAGCTACGCGTACGGAAAAACAAGTCGATGCGAAAGGGGCGAGCCCGCTCGCTGCGAAGAACCGCCCTCCGATCGCCGGAACACCGAAACCATCAATCCTGCACGTACTTTGAAAACGACTCTATCAGCTCATGACGCACGCACACGAGCACCGAGTCGCCGTTATAGAGAATGGAGTCGCGCGTGGGGATGGAGCTGGCCGAACCGTCGCCGCGCTCGAACGCGATGATGCGGATATCGTGATCGCGCTCTATCTCGGACACGCGAATGGTGCGCTTGTCCCCCTCGCGCCAACTGAGGTCGAGCGAGAAGCGCAGCACTTCGAACTCGCCGAACGTGTCGAGGTGCGCCCCGTGGCCGGACACGATCTTGCTGAACACGTCTTCGGCCACAAGCGATGTGCCGCACACGTAGTCGATACCCAGCTGCATGTAAGCGCGCTCATGATCGGGATTGTACAGACGGGCGATGACGTGCGGCACGCCAAACAGCCTGCTGCCCACCTCGGCGCACATGAGATTCGTGTTGTCGAACTGCGTGACAGCAGCCATGACGTCGCAGTCCTCGACGCCCGCCTTCACCAGCGTCTCCTCATCGAAGCCGACGCCTTGCACCGTGGAACCGTTGAAGTTCCGTCCCAGATTGGCGAACGCGTCGGGGTTGCGGTCGATCACGCATACGTTGCTGCCGTTGTCGGACAGCATGCTCGCCAATTGGGAGCCGACGCGACCGCAGCCAACGACGATCACATTGCTCATACCGATCCTTTCGCCGGGCGCGCGCACGCGCCGTTTTCGTCCAGCGCATAGGATACTGCAATCAGCCCCTGCATGCACGGACAGCATAAAAGCCTGGATGTTTCACGCGAAACATCCGTCAACGGGGCAACGGAAGAGCGCAGACAGGGAACCGGGATCGAGGGATCGGGATGGGGAGCCGGAATCAACAAGCTGGGAGCCGAGATCGAGGGATCGGGATGGGGAGCCGAGATCGAGGGACCACGGTTTTGAAAGTCGAGCCCGGGAAGCCGGAGTTCGAAAACCGAGATCGAGGGCCGGGGATCTGAGCCGGAAACCGGGGTCGAAGGCCAGGATCGAGGGACAGAAGCTCGGGAGCCGGGATTGGAGGGAGGTCGGAGCATCTCCCCACACAAAAACGAACGGCCCTCCCATCCCTTAGCGTTGGCCCCAAGAAAGCGCGGCGAAAGGACCGAGCATGTCGACGCCGGCCGCACGAGAAGCCGCGAAGGTGCGCCTCTTCGCAGATCGCCTCCCAGTTGGTCGAGAACGCGAACCGAAACGCCTTGCCCAAAAAGGAGTCGAGGCGGTGGGGGTTGCCCCCCACCGCCTCGACTCCGTCGCCCGCTGTCCGTTCTTGCGTCGCGCTCGCCTCGCAAAAGACCACTTGCCCGCCCGCACCCCGCTTCTGCCTCGGCAACACCTGCAGAAAGCAACCGGCAGAAGAGTTCGACTCATCCGGAAACGCTAGATCAGCTTCATCTGGGAGAGCGTGGCGCTGAACCAGTGATCGGCGTTCGGCGGGCAGTACTTCGTAGCGGACGCATAAGTGATGGAGTAGCCGTAACTGGATGCGAGCCCCGCCACGTGCGCGTTGATGGCCTCTTCCCAGCTGCTCCAGCCCGAGCCGCCCCAGCCCCAAGCGTTGTAAGGGGCGAAGCAATGCGCACCCTTTGAACTCTCGGTGTTGGATATAGCGGGCGACCATCGCGGATCTACGCCGTTGTTCCAAGCGGCCTCCGCAAACGTCTTTCCCTGCCCCGCCAATGGCGACCCCGCGAGATACGCATCGATGCGGGCCGTCCACGCCGACACGAATTCTTCCTCGCCTACGCTCCAATCGACATCGGGCAATCCGGCCAGCGCATCCGCGGCAGCCTCTCGCGCCGCTTGAGCCTGCTGCCGGGCTTTCGCAGCCTCAGCAGCAGCAATGCGCGCCTCCTCTTCAGCGCGGGCAGCCTCCTCGGCGGCGATGCGGGCGGCCTCCTCTTCCTCCTCAATGGCGGCGATGCCCTGGGAGATATCGCGAACGGAGGCGCTTGCCAGCACATTCGCCTCACGAGAAGCCTCCTCGGAAGGCTCTGGGTCGGAAGCAGCCTCGTCATTTTCGATGCGCGTCATGTCGATGCCAAACGAATCGACATCGGAATCGGCAGCGACGCCTGCGGAGGCGATTCCGATCCCGATGCATCCGACAACAAGGCATGACGCGCATCCAACCGCTAGCGCTTTCGCGGCAAGGCTCGTGTTCCATTTTACTGGACGCTTGGCGACCAAAATACCGTACCTTTCGTTTCGCAGCACACGACTCCATACCGCCGAAGCGGTTGACAGCGTGGTTGATTGTTAGAGGGATTGCTGCCGGAAGGGCGTTATGCTGTTGTGACCGCAGATATTCTAGCGGAGAGTGCCCCTTTAGGGCAAAAAAGTGTGAAGAGGCCCTTCATGGTTTGTTCGCTTGACAGATGAATTCATTTTGTTTCCGCAGATCGTAACACCCTCAATGCAGCAGCCGGAACAGCGAACGAATTGTGCAGATCGCCTCGCGGCAAACGCACCTGAAACAAAGGAGGGCGACCCAAGCCGGCCGGCGGCCAAAACCAGGCCGATCATCTGCTCCTCGAGCGCTCGCGCACCGCTCTCGATGCTTCGTCACCCGGACGCCGCCTTGCCGCCCTCACGCATCGAGCGTGCATACGACGAGCGAAGGCGCGTCTAGCCCGCGCACGATGCCATCCCGCCCATCCGCACGCATTCAGGGTGGATGTCCTTTCCGCCACGACGTCCAAGTTTAGCGCAGGGGACCGAGACTTCAGTCAAGCCACGGGAGAATATCAATGTAGTAGCTGCGACCGTATGGCGCAGAGATCACGATCTGCTCAGTCGCACCGGGCACCGCATACCAGACGAGACCGGCCACGCAAAACGCCGCGAAAAACGCACCCGCAAGCAACGTGAGCAGGGGAGACTTAAGCGCGCATCCCAGTATGAACAATCCCGCCACCATGAGCAGCACAGGCCATAGGCCCACTAGCATTAGCCCGAGCGACTGCCACCCTGCCACGCCGAGACTCATAGGCAGCAACGTTCCGCCCACGCAGAAGCACACCAAGCCGCCGACGAAATGCCGCGCCCGACGCCCCGGCTTGGCCGGCACCACCATGCGCACGATACCCAAGATGACGAAGATGAGCGGCCAATACTGCCACCACGACACGCCCTCCACGAACGTGACCACCAAAGATGTCACACCGAAGAACAGCAGGAACGACCCCAGCCACAACGCCCCCTTCACAGCTGCCGCCGATGGCTCCTTAGGAGGAGAAACGGGCCCCGTCGGGGCCGCAACGGGCTGAGGAGGGGCGCCGACGGGGGCTGTTGGGGCGCCCGTCGGCTGCGAGGGCGTCACCGAATACGGCATCGCGCCCGCAACGCCACCACCCGCAGGTGGCATCGCCCCTGCGGAGATAACTGCAGGAGGCGGCGGGGGCGACACGTGCGCGGCGCTCGTGTAACGCCATGCGGCCAGCTGAGCCGGACTCATCTCCTGCGCGTCCGTACCTTGATCGGCACGGCCGCGAGCAACAGACGCATCAACCTCTCCGTACGTTTCGGAGCGCACCGACTGCGGTTCCACCTCAACCGGAGCAACCTTCTCGGGCTCCTTTGGCAAAACCGCCCACATCGCCACATACGCCACGCCCAGAACTCCGGCCGACGCGATCGCGAACACCACCGCGAGAATGCGGGTGACCACCGGGTCCACGTCGAAGTACTCGGCCACGCCAGCGCACACGCCTCCCAAAAGCGCGTCACGCGAACGATAGAGCCGTTTCTCCTGAGTCACTCATCCCCCCGAACAACCGCGTCATCATCAGCGCATGAAGCATCTGGGCAGCTCAAACGTTCCACGCGCACCGTCAGAATGCGGCGACGGCGCATGGACTGGATCTTGAAGCAGTATCCACCGATACGAAACTCGTCGCCCATCTGGGGAACCGAATCGAGCATGCTCATGAACCAACCGGCGATCGTCTCGTAATCGGGCGATTCCGCAACGGGCCATCCCAGCTCTTCGGCGTCCTCGACGGCAAACCTTCCGTCCACCACCCACGCCGTGTCGCTCACTTGCTTGACGAACGGGCTTTCGCGATCCGTCTCGTCCACGATCTCGCCGACGATTTCCTCAAGGATATCCTCGACGGTAATTAAACCATCGGTGCCGCCGTACTCGTCCACGACGATGGCCATCTGTTGCCGATTCGTTTGCATCTCCGCCAGAAGCGGGAATATGTCCTTTGTCTCGGGCACGAACATGGCCTCGTAAGCATGTGCCGCAACCGGCTCATTCTCCCGTCCGTCCATAAGCGGAGCGATGAGATCTTTGTAGGTGACAATGCCCACGATGCGATCGATATCCTCATGGTACACGGGAAGGCGCGAATAGCCCGTGCCGCGCATGCGCTCCATGGCTTGGCGCACCGTTTCGACGTCCTCGACGAGGATCATGTCCACGCGCGGCTGCATGATCTCGTGAACGGACATGTCGCCGAGATCGATGATGTCATGGATCATGCGCTTCTCGTCGTCGAGCAACTCGTCGTTGTCGGTGACCATGAACTTGATCTCCTCTTCGGACACGCTCTGGCGCTCGTCGGCATCTTTGATGCCCAGCGCACGCGCAAGGCCGTTCGCCGAAACCGAGGTGAGGGCCACCAACGGAGAGGCGATCTTTTGGAACACCATGAGCGGGCCGGCCACCGTTTTGCTCACGCGTTCGGCGTCGGCCAGCGCGATGCGCTTGGGCACGAGCTCTCCCACGACGATGCTCAAATACGACACCACGAGCGTGATGAGAACAGGTGCCAGCCCAGGAGCGATGACCGCGAGCCACTGCACCCCCAAACCTGACAGCCAAGCGGAAAACGGTTCGGAGAGGTTCGTGGCGGCAGCAGCCGAGGCGAAGAACCCGACGAGCGTGATGGCCACTTGAATGGTTGCAAGGAACTGGCCGGAGTCGGCTGCGAGCGAAAGCGCGCGCCCTGCCCGCTTGTCCCCCTCCTCAGCCTCGTGCTGCAGCAACACCTGCTTGGCGTTGACCAGCGCCATTTCCGACATCGAGAAGTACCCGTTAACCAAGACGAGTACGACCGTTACGACGATGCTTATCCAAATGTCCATGAGCGATTCGTTCATCTCCTTCGTGAGCGGACGGAGCGCCCCCTTCGAGCGCTTACGTCGCAGCGGCCCCCTGCCTCTGCGACGGTCGTGGGGCTGTCATGCCCGCGCGCTTGCGCACGCACCCGCTCACATAACGTACAACGCGATGGCCAAAAACTGCAAGATGCTTCCGGCCAGAACCCAGAGATGGAATATGGAATGCATGTAGGGAAACCTCTTCAACACGTAGAAGACGCACCCGATGGAGTAGCACACGCCGCCAACTACGAGCAGCCACAACCCCGTCGCTGGAACAGCCTCCAAAAGCGACGGCAAGAACCACACGACGCACCAGCCCAGGAGCAAGTACAGCACGGCCGATATCCAACGCGGGCGGAACACCCAGAACGCCTCGCACGCCACCCCTGCCAGCGCAAGCGCCCACACGATCAGGCACAGCCACCCGCCGCCGTACGGAGCGAGCGAAATGAGGCAGAACGGCGTATACGAGCCTGCGATAAACAAGTAAATGCAGCTGTGGTCGAGCACCTTGAACACGCGCTTCGCCTTGTCCGCCGCTATGGCATGATAGAGCGTGGACATGGTGTACTCGAGCAGCATCGTGAGCGTGTAGACAAGCGCGGCGAACAAGTAGACACCGCCCCCGCTTTCCAAGGAACGCACCACGAGAACGGGGATGGCGGCGATGGCCAAAAGCGCGCCTAGGCCATGCGTCACGGAGTTAGCCACCTCTTCGCCCAACGTGTACTCGCGCACGTTGCGCTTTTTGTTCGCAGCGCTGGCCGAAGCGCTCGCCGTCTCGCGGCCCGCCGCGCGCATACCGGCGCCGTCGCGCGGCTTGAACTGGGAAGGCGTCCAGCCATGCGCAAGAGCGGGAGACGACACGGAGGGAGAAGGTTGCACTGTCGCAGCGGATGCGGGCGAAGGCGCGGAACGTGCGAAGACCTCAGATGGGGAAGAAGCCGCGGAAACGACCGAATCAGAGCGCAGAGCGCCGGACGGGCGCGCGCCCGTCCGGCGTCGGTAGGATGCTGCGGCGAGATGGGCGCTGGGAGCGTCCGGCAATGTGTCTGCTTCTTTCATGATGCTACTGTATCACATTTCCGCGAGGCTTCATCCACTCCAACCACGCACGCGCGTCGTCCTCCGTCGCATCGATGAGCCTGATGGTGGTGCCACCGATGCCCGCTGCAGTGCGCACGTTGATAGTCGCCGTTCCCGCAATGCGTTGGAAAGGATTTGTCTTCGTGTAACCGAACTGTATCTTTCCGCGCGGAAAGCTCACCGTCTCACGCGAAAGACCGCCGTTGCTCACCTGCATGAAGCGACGATTGTACGAGAATCCAGAGCCCCGATACCACAGCACGGCACCCACGACATCGGCCACGAACAACACAAAAGCGAATGCGTATCCAACGACGGCGCACGCATTCATCACGCCGAAAGCGAACGGATCGTCGAACGCGTGCGCCGCGTACATCAGATGCACCACCACCTGGAGTGCAGCCACGAACACGGCTAGCCAAAGGCCCAATCCCTGAATGAGGCATCGCCGAATGAAAGCGCGACGCAAGGCGACACGGGCCACCGGTTTGTTGTCGGCGGGAACGTCGGCGAACTCCGGCACGAGACCTGCGAGGATCTCGGGCACGCGGTTAAGCTTGACGAAGGGATGGACGACGATGCCCTGGTGCTTAACACCCTGCTGCTGCCCTTCTTGGCCTTCGGCCGCCGCATCGATCTTGCCAAGCGACACCTCGCAGTATCCCAACAGGCGACGGATGAGGGTCTGACGCACCACCACCGACTGCACGCGATCGATGTCGACGCCTTGGAACTGGTGCTGGAGCAGCCCACGCTCCACTTCGATGCGGCTGTCGCGACGACGAGCGCGAAACCCGCCGTACGCAACGCACGTGCCAATCGCCGAGAGCGCCCAGAGCACAACAGACGCAAGGACGAACACGACAATGCCGGCTACGACCGCGTTGCCGCCAAACAGGCCGACCCCCGTTGACACAAGCGAGTTCATCATCTGGTCGGACGAACCTACGAACAACGGAAGGATTCCATCAACGAACTGGGAGAACGCACCAATAAGACCGATCATGACCACCAGGAAGGCAGTGTTGTTGGAAAGACCGGTGAGCACGAGCTCTTTGTTGCTCAGCCCGTACTCGTACGCGACGCGCCCCGTGTCGATGAAAACGCCGCCAAACACCCCGCGCACATCATCCCAGATGTCAGCCGGCACGTCGAGGACGTTGCCCGTTTCCGGCGCGCCGGAAACGGAAGGAGCGCCGTGAGCGACCGCGGGCGCGCTACCGGGGACAGGAGCCGCCGGCGCGCCAGTCGATGCAGAGGCCCCTGCCGCGACGGCAACGGCGTGCTGTTTTCGGGCAAACAGCTCACGACGCAGCTCTTCGGCCCTCGTTTTCTGCATGTAAGGAATTTGCACAGCCTTGTTCGAAGCGCCCCCTGCGGTGTCGATGCTCACCGTGCACACGCCGAAGATGCGCTGCGGCAACGTCGCACGCTGGTCGACCGATTGAATACGCTGATAGGGCACGTGCACGCGCTTCTTGTTGAAGATTCCGGAGTAGAAGTTGAGCTCCTCGTCCCCCAGCTCGTAGTACAGATGTCGATACGACCACCACTGCACGAGGAACACGAGACCCACCAGCGCGATAAAACCAAGCACCGACACGACGACCACCAACAGGACGCCGGGCATGCCGTCGATAGCCCGCGGAGCGTCGCCATCGACAAGCGCCCCCGCGAGCGACGAACCACCGGCGAACAGCACAACCACGAGCGCGGTGAAGGCCGTCTGAATGCCCCCTAGCCAGATGTAGCTATGGTGCACGCGATGGCGCACGAGCTGCCGAGGCGACTGGCCGTCGGCTTGCCGGGGCGTCACCTGAGATTGCCGAGGCTCAAAGTTCTGCGGAGCGTTCGTCATCACACATCCTCTCGAGCGAGACGGGCCAGTTCGGCCGCATGGTCGCGCAGCTGCTCGGCCACGTCGAAAGCGAGACCGGGAATCTCATGCTCTCCTGCAGCCGTAGCCACCGTCACGCTGGCCAGACCGAACAAACGCAGGATGGGCCCTTGGCGCGTATCGGTGTTCTGCACGCGAATGAAGGGGATCACAAAGCGCTTGCGCCACACGATGCCCTTCGCGATGTCCAAGTAGTCATCAGACAGCTCGTATCGCCACCGAGCAAATCGGATGACCGGCAGCACGACGAGCCACAGCACCAACGCGAGCACGTACACAGCAAAGGTGATCGCCGCGCCAACAACCGCCGCCGAATTCCCGCCCGCCGCGAGAATCGCGCAAGGAGCGAACGCGCACACGAACGCAACGGTGAGCCAGATGGCATCGTTGATGCGCCAAACCATCTTGATTCTGGGATTAAGCTGATGCGCCGGAAGTTCTTTCATGACAAACCTCATCATCGATGGATTTCGGGCAATGCGCGTACATCATACCAAAGGAACGCACCTCCCTCTCCTGCGCTTTCCCAAGTACGCTTTTTGCGCATCCCTGTTTTCACGGCGATTCCCAAACCGCGCGGCACTCGCCGGACACCTCGATCACGCCCCCAACGAGCCTGCACTTCAACTCGAGGCAAGCCGCACCTCCCGCTTGCCTCGGCTCGTGCCAAGACGGACTCGCCCGGCACGCTGCAACTTAGCTCGAGCCGCAGTCCGTCCATGCCACGCAGCTCCAACCAAGCCGCAGATCGCCCCAGCTCGAACCCGGTAGTGATCGTTTAGCCCTGTTGCCCGAACCAAACCGCGGCCCAGCACGCTAGCCTGAACCTAGCTGGAAGTTGCCAGTTCGCCGCAGGTTGGGACAGGCCGCGGATGCAAGCTTTCCGCAGCCCAAACCGAATCGCGATCCGAGAACGCGCCGCAGCCTGCGTCCCGCACGACCCGCCAGTTTTCCGCAGCATGGGATGGGCCTCCTTGAACCGCCCTGCATGCTTTACAGTAATGTGCCCATACGTTTTACTTGGCATCGCTTCGCAACCATCGCCAACAATCCTTAGGGCGGTCTTTCGGATGCGCTTCGACGATGAGCGAGTAAGATTTCGCCCATCTTTAGCCTCCGCTCCCTCCGAAAAAGATTCCTACCGATCATCTCGGTGCGAGATCGAGAAAATCTCTCACGCGCGTTACCGCAGAGCCGCGAAACATCGCCAATGAGCAAGGAGGCGCGTTGACGAGCGCGCAAAGATCAAATCGTTCGCAGTTTCCGCGCTTTCAAATGCTGTGAAGATCGGATGGCGGTATACTCGCACCACGTTGGCATTCAAAGCGAAAGCGAGGCCGCATATGAGATACGATGAGTTGAAAGACGAGATCAAAGCCGCTCTGAAGGCGAAGGACAAACCGCGGCTGTCCATTTTGCGTCAAGTGCACGGCGAGATCAAGAACATCGAGGTGAACGAGCGCCGCGAAATCACCGACGCCGACGTGGACGCCATGCTCAAGCGCCTTATCAAACAGACGAAGGAAACCCTCGACGGCTCCATCAAAGCCGGCAACGACCAAGAGCGCACCGACACGCTGACCGCACAGGTTGCCATTTTGGAAAGCTACCTGCCCAAGCAGGTGTCGGGCGACGAACTGGCCGCCCTTGTGGACGAAGTGCTGGCCGAGACGGGTGCGTCGACGAAACGAGACATGGGACGCGTCATGGGCGCACTCGCCCAAAGAACCGGCGGTAACTTCGATAAGGCAGAAGCTGCGGCTTTGCTCGGTCAGAAGCTGGCATAACGCTCTCAAAGCAAGCTGTCGCACGTCCTGATGCGTGCGTTAGCCCGTAGCAAAGCCCCGTCGGACCCCCGGTGTCGGCGTTTACGCACGACCCACACTGAACGAATGGATGATCGAAAAAAGGGAAAAGGGAGGGAGGTCGCTCCCCCCTCCCTTTCCGAATCGAACTGCGCTCTCATCGACTCCCGCCAAGGCCTGTCCGCAGCTAGTTCGGTTCCCGTTCCGACCGAATCGAGTCCGGCTCAGGCGACGATCGGTCGTTCGCCAGGTTCGATCCCGCGTTCAGGCCATCCCCGCACCCGAGTTGCCACCCCGAGGCCTACGGACATCCGTCCGACGCGAAATTAAGGCGTTCGGGCCATCTCCGCACCCGAGTTGCCATCCCCGTCCGAATCGGATTCGAGTCCGACCCCGTCATTCCCATCCCACCCGAACCGCCCCCTATCTGGATCGAGCCGCAACCGCCTCGATCCTCTCTTTCTTAGATCGGGCTGCGCCCTATCCCCACGGCCGTCGTCCATTTGGGCCCCAGGCCAAACTGCGACCCACCAGCCACCCCACTCGGATCACCCTTCCCCCAACTTGGCCGGGCGCTCCCAGAGTGCAGCTGCCGAACGCAATGATCGACCCTTGCACCGCACCGCGATCATGCAGTCCCACCCGTTCGACGCAGGACAACCTGGTAATCGATTGCGTTTTGCATACCGCATTCGACCCGCCGCCCCCCCCTCGCCCCCGGACGACAAGCATGTCCGCACGGTCCGCCACAACCACGAGGAAAAGATTCGGCGCTTGGGGAAGAGCGCGCATCGGCCACACCCCGTTCGGCGCATTCATGTAATTCGCGAAAACACCGGAGACGCAGAAGAACAAGGCTCGATCAGAACGCCCCTTGTCGGACAATCCACATATGCGAATCGCCGGCAACGTACGAAACGCGAAGGCGGGTAACGCGAGAAGGGCCGCCGATCACTCGGCGACCCCTCTCGCTTTCGGTACGCAGCATCGATCAGCCGCGCTCTCTCGCAATCGAACGATCAGCGCATCGCGCAAAAACCGGCCTAATAGTGGGCCAGATCCTCGTCCTTCACGCGCCCACGGAACATGCGATAGATGATCACATGGTAGGCGAGCACGAGCGGCAGGCCCACGCACGTGATGATGGTCATCCACATGAGCGTGAGGTCGGACGACGCGGCGCTCATCGCCGTGATGGCAGGACCCGCGCTGTCAGCCGAAGCCACCACAAAGTTCGGGAACATCGAGGCTGCGAGCAGCAAAACGAGCATCATGCACGACGCGGACTGCGTGACAAACGCGGCTAGGTCGCTACCCTTCGCCTTCGCGAAGTACATCGACGCGACCACGGCGACCACAAACAGGATGGCCAAAAGCCAGCGCGCAATGTTAAGCGCGGGATCCATCGGCGTCTGAATGCCAAGGAGCGCGTACACGCTCACAACGACGAACAGCGCGAGCGACGCCACCTGCAAAGGGAGGCGCAAACCGGCCGCACGCTCCTGCACCTTGCTCGGCTTCGGCGCCTTGAGAGCCAGCCACGTCGCGCCCTGTGCCAGGAACATCGACAAGCCAAGCAGGCCACACAGCAGCGTGAACGGCGTGATGAGGCCCAGAAGCGGAACGCCCGCGTAATCGCCATTGGCATCCATCGGAATGCCCGCATAGACGTTGCCCACCGCAACGCCCAGCAGAAGCGCCGGCAGCAGCGATCCCACGACAAAGCATGCGTCCCACGCCTTGCCCCACTTGGGGTCGTGGCCGCGGTATTCGACGGAAACCGCTCGAACGATCAGGCCGAACAGCACCAGCATGACCGCCAGGTAGAAGCCCGAGAACGTGGTGGCGTACGCTGCCGGAAATGCCGCGAACAGCGCGCCGCCTGCGGTGAGCAACCACACCTCGTTGCCGTCCCACACCGGACCGATGCTCGTACGCACAATCGCCTTCTCCTTGTCGTCCTTCGCGACGAGGGGATAGAGCACGCCAGCGCCCAGATCAAACCCATCGAGCACGAAGTAGCCGGCAATGAGCACGAAGATCAGAAGGAACCAAAGTCCTTGGAAGAACGTGATATCCATGACTACTTCCCTTCCTTCGCAACGGCGGCCGCACCGACAGCGCCAGCGGTCGTCGCGGCGTTCTCAGCTTCGACGACGGGCCCTTCCTTGATGAAACGCCCCATCGTGCGCGCCCACGCCACCATGAGGAACGTGTACACCACCAAGAACAGCACCATGGTGATCATGAGCTCGGGGCCACTCACAGACTGCGACACGCCGTCGTTCACAAGCAGGTTCACGCCCTCGGGGCTGGTGGTCGAGGGATACACCACCCAAGGCTGACGGCCGAGCTCGGCCGTGAACCAGCCGCACTGGATGGCGATCAACGGGAAGACCGGCGAGATGAGCGCAAGGCGCTGCAGCCATTTCATGTTCTTGATCTTGCCCCCGCGCAGCGTGAACACGAGCACGAGGATCACCGTGAGGGCGATGAGGCCGAACATGGCCACCATGAGGTGGTACGTCTGGAACACCGCGTTCACCGGCGCCGTCTCGGGATCGAGCGCGCCGTACTCTTCGGTTTGGGCAAGATCGTTGAGGCCCTGATACTCGGTATCCCATGTGCCCGTGGCGAGGAAGCTCGTGCCTCCGGGAATGGAAAACGGCGTGATGACCTCTTGGCTCTCCTCGTCGACCCAGCCAAACAGGTACAACGGGGGAACCTCGGAATCGTACATGCCCTCCATCATGGCCAGCTTCGAGGGCTGCTCCTCGGCCACGGTAACGGCAGAGGAGTGCGCGGTGGCGAGCATGACCACAGTGGTCACGACACCCACCACAGCGCCGATCTTCATCGTCTTCATGGCGAAGTCGGTGTGGCGCTTCTTGATGAGGTACCACGCCGACACGGCTATCGCCACGAACGCGCCCATGATGAGCAGCGCGACCACGGTGTGCGAGTAGCGCGACCACACCGACGGGTTCAGAGCCGCGGCGAAGAAATCAGTGATAACAGCCTTCGAACCGTCGGCGGAAAGCTCGGCGCCGGCCGGCGTCTGCATCCACGAGTTCGCGATGAGGATCCACAGGGCCGACAAAGCCGAGCCAAACCACACGAGCCACGCCGACACCATGTAAACTTTCGGCGAGACGCGCTTGCGACCGAACAGCAGCACGCCCAGGAACGTGGACTCCAGGAAGAATGCGAGCAGCGCCTCGGCGGCCAACGGCGCACCAAAGATGTCGCCGACGAACCTCGAGTAGTCCGCCCAGTTCGTTCCGAACGAGAACTCCATCGTGATGCCCGTGGCCACACCCAGCACGAACGTCGCGGTGAAGATCTTCACCCAGAACTTGGTTGCCGCCGCGTCCTTGGGATCGCGCGAACGGTAGTACCGTGTCTCGTTGATGGCAAGGATAAGTCCCAACCCGATGGTCAGCGGCACGAAAATGAAGTGGTACGCCGCCGTGCAAGCGAACTGAATGCGCGCCAACAGCACGGGATCGGAGAAAATATCCATCGCACACCCCCTTACTCTCGTCTAATCTAACAAATTCTCACCGTTTTGCATTGTAGCACGCTGCAAAACAAAATGCTATGAAATCGATACCAATTTTGACGATACCGATTTTTGACGAGAGAGGTCGGTTAATTACACAGAGAGGCGGGACGGGGGTTCGAAGATGCGCCTCGCCCGCTTCGCACATCACGCGACGCCGACTCAAGGTGCGGCAAGACCGCGGAAAACAGAGCGCCGTGACGCCGACCACGCTCAAAGCAGCAACCTCCGTAGAGCCCCCGGCCTGCAACAGGGCAGGGGCTCCCAAAGCTCAGAGGGCAAAGAGCTCAAAACGCAGGGGCGCACGATACGGAAGAGCGGCGCGGGACGAGGCCAGCCACGGCACTCGGCGATCAGGCCTGCGCTCCCACGTCCTCCACCGCGCCAAATCGACCATGATAATCAGAGCCGCCTGTGCATATCAGGCCGTACCGCTCGGCCAGATCGGCGCAGCGCGCATGGTCGTCGGCGGTATGATCGGGATGGAATCGCTCCACACCGCCAAGCCCGCAATCCACGAGGTCAGGCAGAAGATCATAGCTATCAAGCTGGCCGGGATGCGCGAGCACGGCCACGCCTCCGTCCTCCACGATAGCGCGCACAGCATCGCGGGCGTCCACGTACTCGATATCGCGATCGCATATGCCCCCGTTCTTGAACAGGCCGCGATACAGCGCACGATAGCGTGCGCTCGAGAACGGCTCGTCCGTGAGAGCCGCCATGAGGTGCTGCTTGTAAAGGCACGTCGATGCGCGCCCCAGCTCGAGCGCACGCTCGACGTCCACCTCGTAGCCAGCATCCACCAACCGGTCGAGCTGCCACAGCGTGTTCGCGTTGCGGCGTTCGAGCAGCGGCTCGCATAAAGCCGCAAGCGCAGAAGCGCCCTCCTCGACGCCCAAGCCCAGCACGTGCACTTTGCGACCGCGCTCGAAATCGAAAGCGCTCACCTCGATGCCACCCACCACCTGCACGCCAAAGCGCTCGCCCAGCGCGACAGCCTCGCCCAAACCGCGCGTGGTGTCGTGGTTCGTGAACGCGAGAAGCGCGACACCACGCTCGCGCGCTCGGTCGATCACCTCCTCGAACGTGTCCGATCCGTCGGACATCGTCGTGTGCACATGGAAGTCGACGCTGCCAACGCGCTGGGCAACAGCCCCGGCGTCAAACACCCCATGCATGTCATTCATCGCGCTCCCACCCCTTCTCCGACTGGTTTCGCGCAGCTGCAGAGCGCCCGTGCGCAGCGGCCTTTTCCGGAAGCGCGTGATCGCTTTGCAGCCCTCCCGACGAACCGAAAGAACACTTCGTCACGGCCGCTAAACACGCGCCGACCGAGGACCCCCCCTTCCCCATGCGCCGCGTTACGGAGCCGCCGACGGCACCTCCCCGTCGAAACACGCCGCGCATTCGCAGCCCTTTCGCGTCCCGTCGGCCCGCCCATCAACCCCGAAACAGCCCCCTTCGAGCCTCCAAGCGCATCCGTCACGCCATCATCCCTTCCTGCATGTTGAACTCATGATCGCACAACCCTTCCATGAATTCGAGATCGTGGAAGATGCCGAGCATCGTGGTGCCCTCGGCTTTCAATTGTTCGATAAGGGCACGTACCTTGAGCTTCGACGCGTTATCGAGCGAAGCGGTGGGTTCGTCCAAGAGCAAAAGGCGCGGATGCTTGATCATCGCCGCAGCGATGTTGAGGCGCAGCTTCTCACCTCCCGAGAAGGTACGCGGATACAACTCCCATAGGTTCTCGTCGAGATCGAAATGGCGCAGCATGCGCTCTGTTTCGCGCTCGGCGCGAGATCGAGCAGCGCAGCCGTGCGTCTCGAGCGCGCTTTTCAACACGATATCGTAGGCCGTCTGGCGAGGCAAGGCGTTCAGGAACTGCGATACATAGCCCAGCTCGTAGGTGCGCAGGTACAGCATCTGACGCTGCGTGGCCTGCGCCAAGTCCAACATTCCGAAGCGCGCCGAATCGTAGAGGATGCGACCGCGCTCGGGAAGGTTCGTGCGCCAGATGCAGCGCAAAATGGTGGACTTCCCGCTGCCGCTGCGCCCGGTGATGCCTACGAACTGGCCCGACTCGAGGGATAACGAGATGTCGCGGCACCCCTGCACGCGGCGGTTCACACGATGGAGCAAAAACGACTTCGACAGGCCGTCTATCCTGAGAAGCGGGGGCGCCATCGACTTCGAGCATGCCTCGCTGCGGTTTTGCCGAACGTCAACCTCGGAGCAGAGCGCCTCGACCATGCTACCTCACCTCCACAGCGCCTGGATAAAACGCGCTAGTCGCAGGCGCACCGCCGAAAGCCCGCGCTTCGTCGGCATCTCGTCCGTAACCCAACGGTTGGTCGGGGTAGTGCGATCGGAACACGGAGTGGCCGCCCACGAACGCTCGCGTCACCGTGGGCATCGTGCGCTCGCCCACAGCACCGGCAGCGCCTTGCGAACCACGCGCGCCGACGGAGTCCGCAGGCGCCTCGTCGGTAACGCCGCACGATATCTCGCGCACCAAAAGCACATCGGCTCGCTTGCCCACCGCGAGCGACCCCACCTCGTCGGCGATGCCCGCAGCCTTCGCCGGGTTTACGGTGACCAGCGCAAAGGCCTCGGCGATATCCAAACCGCACGCATCGCGCAGCGCGAACACGGCGTCAAGCAGCGCCGCCGGGTAGTAATCGCTGCACAGCACGTCGATCGCACCGGCGGCCACCGCCTCGCGCGCCGAGAGGTTGCCCGAGTGGCTGCGGCCCAGCATGACGTTCGGCGCGCCCGCGACAGCGTGCATCCCACGCGCGCGAGCCTCGCGCGCAATGTCAAGCGAGATGGGAAACTCCGAGATCGTAGCTTGGAGACCATCCATGAACGCAAGCTTTTCGGCGCTGTCGTCATCATGCGAGGCGATGGACACGCCACGCTCGCATGCGACATCGGCCAGCTTCGCTATTTGAGCGTAGGAAAGCTTCGCGCTCTCCTGCTGCTGGCGAATGATCTCGCGCACCTCCTCGTCTGTCACGTCGCGATATCCCTTGATCGTTTCACCGAACACCAGAAGATCGCGATATTGTCCCTGCCCCGGCGTATGGTCCATGAACGACACGAGGTCCACCTTGCCGGAGCGCAAATAGCGTTCGATGTCGTCGTACAGGTCGACCGAGTCCAGCTCGACGCGCATGTGAAGACGATGCCGGATGAGATGGTCGCGTTCCTCGCCGCCTCGCATGGCCGCCACGCGGTCGATGAGGGCGCTCACGTTGCCGAAATCGCGAATGGGCTTGTGGTCGAAAACGCGCGCACCGTACACCGAAAGCGAGTGGAAGATGGTGGTTATGCCATGTGACACCAGCTCGCGGTCAGCCTTGTACAGCGACGTGTTCAGATCCATCACCACGCTCGGACGCGGAGAGGCCACGTTCTCAACGTAGTCGGAATGGATGTCGATGAGACCGGGGGTCACGTAGGCGCCGCGCGCGTCCACCACGGGCAGCGCGCCCAGCGCAGCGTCGGGCTGCACGTCGAAATCGCATGCGCCGACAGGCTCGATGGCGGCGATGCGCCCGTCGACGACCACGACGTCGTGATCGGGCAGCACGCGGTCGGCGCACACCACCGTGCCGCCGCGGATGATGCAAGAGTTGTCGTTCATGAGGCGGTTCCTTTCTCGGGTTGATCGGATAGGAGCGAAACGGCCTGTCCATGCCGCTAGGCGGCATAAGGGGCGTACCGGCTGGCACAGCAAGTCGACAAGGGGCGTTGGGACGTCCCGAATTCGCGGGATGACGAAGGCGCCGCACGCTTCGGCACGCAAGCCTTCGGCATCGCATGAAAGCGCGCTGCCCCAACGTGCCGTTGCGTCGACGTCATTCGCTGATCGTCAGAGCAGCGAATACACCAGCTGCTGGGTGTAGGCATGCTGGGGATCCTCCAGAATCTGGTCGGTCAGACCGCTTTCAATGACGCGGCCGTCCAGCATGACGAGCGTGCGGTCGGCCAGCATGCGGATGACACCAAGGTCGTGGCTCACCACGAGCATGCTCACGTTGAAGTCGCGACGAATCTGCTGGATGAGGTCGAGCACGGCGGCCTGCACGGACAGGTCGAGCCCCGTGGTCACCTCGTCGAGCAGCAGGATGGGCGGATTGTTCGACAACGCCTTGGCAATCTGGACGCGCTGCTGCATGCCGCCGGAGAAGTTGCGCGGCGGCTCGGCGGCGCGCGAGAGCGGGATGTTCACGCGTTCGAGCAGCTGCTCGCCGCGGGCGCGCATGGCGCCCACGCTGCGGCTGCCGGAGGCGATCATCTGCTCGGCGATGTTCGACAGGCTGGAGAAATCCATGCGCAGTCCCAGGTAGGGATTCTGGTACACCATACCGAACACCGTGTTGCGCACGGCGCGCCGCTGCTGCGAGGACAGCTCCAAGAGGTTTGCCGCACCGCCATCGTAAGGAAGGGCCCGCACCTCGCCTTCGGTGGCCTCCTCGTCGAAGAACAGGCACTTCATGAACGTGGACTTGCCGCTGCCCGATTCGCCGACGATGCCGACGATCTCACCCGGGAACACCTCGAGGCTCACGTCGCGCACCGCATGCACGGTGCCGCAGCGCGGGCACACGTTGCGGTTCAGCGACGCGCCCGGCTCCGCGCATTGCGGACAGGCGGTTCCGAAGCGCTTCGACAAGTGGCGAACGGACAGGCACGGCGCCTCGTCAGCACCGAACCGCTGGTCATCGAGCATGGGAGGCTCCTTCCCGGTCAGAAGATGGGTCGCCGGTCGTTCGTAGAGTCAGCGAGGGGGCTTCTGGTGCCGAAGATTGCGGTGAAAGGCCGACGAAGCGTGCTTCCGCACGTGAGGAGGCCTTGGAGCCGCTAGATTCGGCGCCAGAAGCCACCGCAGCGTCGGCTGGCTTCGTCGGCTGACAAGCCGACGAAGCACAATAGCTGGTGTCGTTGCACTGGTAGTACGTCTCGCCGGTGGACTCGTCCACCAGCTCGTCCAAATAAACCCCCTCGGCTCCGCACAGGCGGCAGCGCTTTCCGTCGAAGCGCTCCACCGCGAACGGATGGTCCTCGAAATCGAGCGGCACCACGTCAGTGTAAGGGGGTACGGCGTATATTTTCTTCTCGCGCCCCGCACCCAGAAGCGTGAGGTGATCGGCCTGGTTCAGCTTCAGGTTGTCAAAGCGCGGAATGGGCGAGGGAGCCATCACGTAGCGGCCGTTCACAAGCACGGGATGATCCGCCCCGGTGGTCGTCGTGCCGTGACGCACGATCTGGTCGAACAATTCCAGCCACGCGCCGGTGTAGTCGGCCTCGGCGTGCAGGCGCCTCGTGACGGCCTCCCGAGGCTCGAAACTGCGCAACGGCTCGGGCGTGGGAACTTGCAGCACCAGAATCTGGTCGTCGCGCAACGGGCACTCAGGAATACGATGGCGCGACTGAATGAGCGTGGCCTCCTCTGTGGCCTCGGTCACCTCCACGTCGGTGGTGTCGGCCACGAGCCTTTTGATGTTGACCGCGTTCACGCTATCGTCGCTTCCCTGGTCGATCACCTTCAGCACGTCGCTTCTGCCGATGAGACTGAGCGTGATCTGCAAGCCGCCCGTGCCCCAGCCGCGTCCGATGGGCATCTCGCGCGAAGCGAACGGAACCTGGTAGCCTGGAATAGATACGCCCTTGATGATGGCGCGTCGAATCTCGCGTTTCGACGCCTCGTCGAAGAACGCATAGTTATAACGTTGCTGCATGGGAGGCCTCCTTCGGATCGGCTGCATCGCAGGCAGAAGGGGCGAGATGGGCGGAATCGCCATCGAGGCGAACGCTTTCGCCATCGCCATCGGAAGCGTCCTTGCAAGCGCCATCGAGCCCATCACCGCAAGCGGCCACCCGACGCGTCTCGCGAACGCTGGACAGCTTCGATTGGAACGTCACGTAGTGCGGAAGCTTGAGGTGCGAGATGAAGCCCGCAGCCTCCACGCCGTCCACGTGATAGAGCACGAACTCCTCGTCTTCGGTAGGGAACCGCGCGTCTCCGTGCTCGAGGCAATGATCGAGCACGCTCATGGCGATAGCCTTCGTCTCGGCGCGGCCGAACACGAGACCATAGCCAATGGTCAGCGCAAGGCCCGCACCGCCCCCGACAGAGCCGCCGCCGACGCCCGCTTCCGCGCCGTCTTCCCCCTCGAACACGCTCTCCACCTCGGTCACCGGAACAGATCCCAGGTAGTAGGCGTCCTCCGGGCCTCCCGTCTGCAGCGGATGGTCCACCGCCACGGGCACGCGACCTTGCCGCAGTTCGCCCACCGTGGGGTGCGCGGGGCCGAAACCGCGGATGGCGGCGTAACCCAGCGCTTCGACCGCTTGCGTCATGCCGCGCGCAAGCGTTTGCAAGCGCACCGAGCGCGGAGCGGGAAACGACAGCGGCGCCATCGTGGCGTCCACCGGCTCGGCATCGTCGTTCTCAACCTGGGCGATGAGCCCCTGCGCACGCAGATGGTCCAGCACGCGCGGCATGACCGCAGGAACGCCATCACGCCCGGACACCTCGACGGCCTCGTCGAAATGAGCCTCCAGATCGGCGCGCTTTTCAGCCAGCTCCTCGGTGCCTTCGGTTTCCAAATCGAACGCGAGCAGCCGGTGACTGTAGTCGCGCGTAGCTCCGAGCACCTGACCGCCGGGGACGTCCTTGAAAGCAGCCGATACGCGGCGCGCGACGCGCATCCGGGCCGTGTCCACCGGACGAGATACGTAGGGACGCTCGAGCGTGGAACGGAACGCCCGCAGCAGGAACACCGCCTCGTCAGGCGAACCCTGGGCCTGCTTGAGCGCAAGCGCGGCCAAACGCGGCGCGTATAGCGAGGCTTCGCCCATCACCTGGTCAACCAATTCGGGGAACGTGCCCTCGATCTCATCGGTGCTCCACGCCGCCGACGCACGCACACGCTCTCGCTCGAGCAGCTTGAGGCTCTCCTCGATGGCTTTTCCGCCACCGCGTACGGCCACGTAGCCCATTTAGCTCACCTCCTCGTCCATAGGGAAGCACGACGCCTCCTCGCGCAACGGCTCCCCGGAGCGCTTCGCGTCAAACGCCCGCTCTCCCAACGTGCTGCGGCGCAACGATCGCCTTTCGTGAACCAGCGGCGAGGAATCGCCGAGGAGGGTTGCGCTGGCGCTGCGCGGCACGGCCACCACATGGCCATCGGGATCAACCAGCACGATCTCGATGCCGCATGGAAACTCGTCGCCACGCTGTGCACGGGCATTGAGCCAATCCACGCGATCGACCGCGAAGCTGTTCACGTCGCGCACACCCGGCCCGCGCAGCGCCACGACATGAACAGCCTGCTCCGCGATCTCGCCGAGTTCTCCCCTGTCACCGGCCATGCCGACCCCGCCGCTCTCGGGCGCTTCAGCCAGCCGAGAGCAGCCGACAAGCACGGTCGCCCCCTTCTCCGGAGCGATCAGCGTGCCGCAGCACGCCTCGACCACCGCCTCGTGAGCCGCCCGCGCGTCCGCACGGACGGGCACCACCACGAAGTCGGCCTCACGCAAAGGCGCACAACGCGCACGCGTCTCACCCGAAAGGTAGGCCGTAACCGCATCCGTTTCGGAATCGACGACGCAAAACGTCACCGCTTGGTCTACAAACAACCGCGCCACTTGCTCAAGCGAAGCATCGAGAGACGCAGGTCGACCGGAATTCTCCGGCGCCAACTCCACCTCGTGCACCACGCCCGGACGGGCAAATGCGTCGAGGACGCTCCGAAACGCGCGTTGAGCGCGATGCGGCTCCTCGGAACCCCGCATCATCGTCCCTCACCCCCGTCCGCAGGTTGAGGCCGCTTGATTCGCGCCTCGTCCACCGCGCCGTTCGTCGTCCTCGACGTTCCGTCCAACTCCGAGCAGGAGGTCAGGACGTCCATCGTCGAGAAATCGACTTTCGTCGTCGCGATGCGGCGCGCATCGAGCTCGTCGCGAGCTTCGATGCGGGCGAGCTCCGTACGCAGCGCCGCGTCCCAGCGAGAAGCCCATGCGTCACCATCCGCGCCGGAGAACGCCGCATCCACCACAGCCAGCTCGTAGGCGCGGCAACGGTCGCTGCCCAGCACGAGGCCGAGGCCCACTTCGTCGCCCACCCGCACGCGGCACGACGTCATGAGCGCCTCGCCGAGGAAGAACAGGCTACCCTGCGCCGTTTCGCGCGCCTGCACCATTACCAGTTCCTCGCGCGGCTCGTCGAGCACGACGAGCGCTTCGGCGCCCTGTTCGCGCTCCACCTCGCACACGATGGCCCGCGCCAGCGCGGGATCGCCCTCCACGAGGGCGCGCGTGCGTTCGTATCGTTTCAACATGAGATCCTTTCTTCAAGGTTCGATCAGTTCATCAAGAGCGGCGTCTCGCGGACGGCGCGGGACGAATGGCTACCTCTGCACGATGTAGCGCTTGCGCAACTTGGTGGCCACCACCTCGAGCACAACGGCCACCGCCAGGCACAGGTACACGATCAGGCCCACCTCGTGGATGTTGTAGTAAAAGCTTCCCGCCAAGAACAGCTGGTAGCCGATACCGCCCGCGCCCGCCACGGCGCCCACGGCCACGGCGTTCACGAAGTTGATCTCGAAGCGGATGAACGTCCACGACAGCATCTCGTTCACCTTCTCGGGCACCACGCCTTGAAACACCACCTGCCACCACGATGCGCCGCTGGCGCGCAGGGCCTCGATCACGCCGGGGTCCACTTCCTCGAAGCTCTCCGAGTACGCCTTCACCAGGTACGCCACGCTGTGGAAGAGCAGGCCGGTCACGGCCGCCTCCGGCCCCAGCCCGATGGCCACGCTGAACACGAGCACCCACAGGATGGTGGGCACGGCGCGCGCCACGCTCATTAACACCTTGATGGCGTTGCTCGCGGCGCGGTTCGACAGGTTGGACGCAGCCACAAGCCCCAGCACGAACGCGATCACAGCGCCGATAAACGTGGTGAGCAGCGCCAGCGCCAGCGAGACGAGCAGGCCTTCGACCACATCGGGCAAGGTGAAGTGGCCGCCCAGCCCCGGTTGCGTCATCATCGTGACGAAATCGCCCGTCGCTGCGGCCATCGCCTCCGGAAACGGAACCTTCCCGTAGTCCATCGTCGCAAGCGCGAACACCGTCACCAGCGCGAACGCGCCCAGCACCGCGTACAGCGACACGTTTGACCTGGAGGCGACATGCACCTTGATCCTTCCCGACCGCGACGTGCGCACGCCGCGCGGCCCGCCCGCTACGCTAGAGCACGCCTCCGCAGGGCCGACGAGCTCAACCTTCGGCCCATCCGTCATAGAATCCTCCTTCTCACGAAGTTCGACACCAGCTCGCAGACGATGACCACGAGGATGATGCACAGCAGTACGAGGCCCGCGACGTCGTAACGGAAGCTTTTGTAGTACACGTCAAACACAAAACCGATGCCGGTGCCGGTGAGGATGCCCACGAGCGTTGCGTCGCGGATGTTCGTCTCGATCATATACAGCACCCAGCTGACCACCGAGGTGATGCTCATCGGCACCACCGCCTGGGCCACAATCTGGCCGTAGCTCGCACCGCATGCGCGCAGCGCTTCCACCGGCCCGGCGCTCATCTCGTCGACGCTTTCCAAAAAGCAACGGGTTAAGTAACCGAAACTCGTGAGGAACAGGGCGAAGAACCCGGTGAACTCGCTCTGCTTGAACGAAAACAGCAGGATAAACGCCCAGGCCACTACCGGGATGTTGCGAAACAGCGACGCGATGCCCCTCACGAACTGGGGAAACGGTCCCCCCACCCCGACGGTCCGCGACCCCAGCACCGCGCAGACATACGCCAAAGCCGCTGCCGTGCAGCTCGAGGCGACCGAGGCGAGGACCGTCGAGCCTAAGGCGGGCAGGATGGCGTCCAGCTTTTGAAGGGAGGAGGCGGAGGGAACGAACTGGGTTGCCATCCATACGAACCCGCCCGGGACATCGAGGATCGCCTGAACGAAATCGAAGCCGACGTACACGCCCGACAGCACGCCGAGCGCCGCGACCGCAAGCGCCGCCGCCGCGACGGCCAAAGTGCGTCGAAGGAAAAACGAGCCATCGTAGGAGCCGCGCGGGGCAGAAGAGCGAGCGTGCAGTCCTTCCGGCAGCCCCACCGTCCGCGCCACTCGCTCCGTCATGCCGCCACCACCCCGGAAGCCGTCGGGCCGTCGGAGGTTGCGGCCGGACCGGCCGCGGCGACCGAAGCGGGAGCGGCGGACGGCGCGCCCGGGCGCTCCGCAGAGCGAACGGCGCCCGCGGCAACGCCGAAGCCCTCGGCATCCTCGGCATTCGCGCCGTAGATACGCGCGATCATGGCCTCGTCCAGCTCGTCGGGCGCTCCGTCGAACACAAGCCTGCCGCCTGCCAGCCCCACGATACGATCCGAGAATTCCAATGCGAAATCCACCTGATGCAAGTTCACGAGGCACGCCACGCCCAGCTCGTCAGCCGCCCAACGCAGGTGCTCCATCACCGTGCGCGACGACTTCGGATCGAGACTGGCGATGGGCTCGTCGGCCAGCATGAGCAGCGGGTCCTGCACGAGCGCCCGAGCGATGCCCACGCGCTGCTTCTGACCGCCCGACAGCTGATCAGTGCGGGTATACGCGAAGTCGGCGAGACCCACCTGATCGAGAATCTCGAACGCACGGCGCTTTTCCTCTTCGCTGAACAGGCCCAACATGCCCGCAATGGTGGACTTGTAGCCCAAACGCCCTTGCAGCACGTTCTCTATTGCCGTGGCACGGTGCACGAGGTTGTAGTGCTGAAACACCATGGCTATGCGACGACGGCATGCGCGCAAAGCGCGCCCGCGTGCACGCACCATGTCGTCTCCATCGAACGCAACCGACCCTTCCGTGGGGTCGACAAGGCGATTCACGCAGCGCAGAAGCGTCGATTTGCCTGCTCCCGACGAGCCGATGACGCTGACAAACTCGCCGCGGCGCACCTCAAGGCTCACGTCGTCAAGCGCCCGTGCCCGGCCGTCGTAGCTTTTCGACAACCCGCGCAGCTCAAGCAGCACGCCGCCCATCATTCGGCTCCGTTCAACTTGCGCACAGGCTCGTACCACGCGTCGTCGACCTCCACGAAGCACGTCTTCTCGGAGGCCTTCTCGAAGATGCCCTTTGCACCTTCGTCCTCGGGATCAACGAAGATCTGCGGATCGTCCGCCACCGCATCGGAACAGAAATACTCGACGATCTTCTTTCGATCCTCCTCAGAGATGGCCTCCTCGTTGAAGCACACGGGAGCGTTCAGCACCGGCGTGACGGCAATGATGACGAACTGTTTGCCTCGCACGGTATCGAAGGGAGCCTCGGCGTCCGTCCTCACCTGGTACACGGCGCCCACAGAGTTGGCATCGCCCGACACGAGGTCGAAATACATGTCCACATCCACATCGTCGAACGCTGCCGCATCGGCGTCGCCGGACAGCAGGTTCACCGCCGAGCCCTGGTGCGAATTGCCGAACAGCACCTCGGAGAAGAATGCGCCTCCTTCCAACAGCTCGTCTGAGCTTTCGAGGCCGAACTCGCTGACGATGTCGTTCGAAGGCACCTTGAATCCCGAGGTGGACGTAGCGGATACGAACGAGAACGATTTGCCCCTTATATTCTTGATGGAATAGGAGTCGCCGTCTTTGTACTGATCGGCATTCTCCGCAAGAACGCTGATACGGCTGTAGTAGCACGCGCCGTCAAGGCCACCCTCCTCGTCGCTGTTCGTGAACGCGGCCAGAACCATCGGATTCTTCTTGTTGGCCTGCACATAACCTTCGGCCCCCAGGTACGCCATCTGAGCTTTACCCGACGCAATGGCCTCGATGGCCACGTTGTAGTCGGTGGTGGTCAGAAGCTCGACCTCGCGTCCGCACACAGCCGTGATGGCTTTGCCCATAGCCTCTCGGGCAGCACTGAGGTCGGCCGACGAGTTGTCGGGCAGCCACACCATGGTCAAAACATCGGACGGGGCCGTCGAAGAGCTCGTGCCTGAGCCAGACGCGCTCGCCCCAGCCGGCGCACCCGAGCCGCTTGCTGTGCACCCCGCCAAGGCGCCGCATACGCCCGCCATTGTCAACGCAGCCGCACCAGCAACAAATTGGCGCCTGCTCAAAAAGCTTTCTCTCATGCTTGCGTTCCTTCCGTGTCCCCGGTGTCGTTCGCCGGGATCGCGTGCGTTTCCGCATGCGGGCCGCCGGTGCGACCTGCGTGCGGAAACCATCGTAAGAAAGGAAGGTAAGAACGAGTGAAAGGACGGGTAAAGATGCCCCCAAGTTTGGGAAAAGTCGAGATCAGAATGATGAAAGGAACACGTAAAGCCAGATCAGAGCGAGGTAAAGCCCCTTTATGAACGCATGCGGCGCTCGATCTCGACCGCGTCGATGACCTCTTGCTTCGAATGAACGCCCAACTTCGCGTAGATACGTTTCGCATAGCCTTTGACGGTGTTGCGGGCCAGGTACAGCTCCTCGCAGATAAACGCCACATCGCGCCCGCGGGCGAGGAGATCGAGGACCTCCGTCTCGCGCTTCGTCAACCCGCAGCGACGCCCGATGGCCCGGCACGCTTCGGCGTGCTCCTCCTCCGAAGCGTCCGCCAACGCGCGCCTAAGCCGCTCCTTCTCCTCGCGCTGGCGGTTCAAAGCCTGCTCCATCTCGCGCAGCTCGCGCTTGCGGCTTCGCTGCGTGACGAACAGCAGAGCCGCGAACACCACATAAGCCAAAAAGATGACGAGTGGCATCGAGTAGTGGAACGCATCGTAGGAGCGGACGCCGAACGCGCCCGGCACGTACAACCCCGCCAAGAACGCCGCATGCGAAAATGCGTACCCGACCGAAATGAGCATGATGGCGAGCGAACGCCGGCTCGACAGCTCGTCGATAACAAGGGAATAGAACAGAAGACCGCATACCTGGTATCCAGCTCCCATGAAGAATATGAGCGCGTCGAAAGGCACCAGCACGAGCACAGCCGCGATCAGGCAGAGCACCACTTGCAACGCGGCTGCGTAGCTGCGGCGCCTGCCGAACCGGGCCCACAGGAGAAACGCGCACGCTCCCACAGGCGCACCCCAGCTGCTCGCAAGCCCGCCCCAAGGAGATCCCTCCGGGGCCATCGCAATGGCCACGAGCGCTCCGTGCAGAAACGACACGACCACGAAACCCGCCACGGGAAGCGCGACAGCCTGCAGCGCGTCCGAGATGCCATCCGACGCGCCAAGGCCCACGCGCGCTTCGCCTTGGAAGAAGGGGCGCTCCTCGCGCGACCATGTCATGCGACGGACAACCACTGCGCACAGGCACGATGCCGGCACGCACATCGAAAGAACCGCCTGCCCTGCACCCGCCGCCATCGAGAACACGGCCGCGAACAGACTCCCCCCGACCAAGGCCTGCCACCCCTGCGCAAACAGCGCGCGCCGCTCGGGCAGGAAGGTGAGCATGCCAAACCAAAACACCATCGCCGGCGCAAGGCCGACCCCGCTCAGCGCGCCCGCCACGCCCGCCAGCACAACCCCTCCCCCCTGTCCCGTCGCGAACGCAAGGGCCAGTCCGCACGCAAACACACCGTATCCCGCCATCGCCCCCGCGAAGTACACCTCGTCCACGGCGCGGCGAGAACGTGCGACAGCCGCGCCGTAGCACAGCGCCGACGCCGATGTCGCAACGCCGAGCGCCATATTGAACGCACGGTACACGTCGCTAGACGCCTCGTTCGATATGAGGAAGTTCGGGAAGACGCACGCGACGCTCGCACAACACAGCAGGCCGAATCCGACCAGCATCACCGCGAAGCGCCCACCTTCGCCCTTCCCCTGACGCATCGAACTCCCTCCTTTCCTTCCGCAGCAGTATACCCGCACCATGCAGCAAAATCGAACGGGAGGCGCATCCCTCATCTGGCGATTTGGAAAAACCCCACCGGAGGGGTCTAGCCTGCGGCGCGCCCGGACGGCAAGATCGCCGATGCGCGCCGCGCGCCGGAAGCGCCGCAAGGCGAAGGCGGCGAGACGCCGAACCGCAAGCCACAAGCAACGGCGAAACGACGAGCGGAAGAACCGCGGGCGGCGAGCGCACGGTCGAACATCCGACGCAAGGGAGGACCAATGGAAGAAGGAATCATCTCGAGAAGGGGCTTCTTGGCGGGAGCAACCTCGGCAGGAGCGCTGGCAGCGCTCGGTCTGGCGGGCTGCGCGCCGAGCGGGACCCCTGCGGCCGACAGCGACAACGGCAACGCGGGCGAAGCGGAGTCGTGGGCGCAGCGTCTCAACATCGACATCGCCTCCGCGCTCCCCGGCAACACGCGCGAGGAGGTGGACGTGCAGGAGACGAAGACGTGCGACATTGCAGTGATCGGCGGCGGATGCTCCGGAACGAACACGGCCGTGCGGGCGGCTGAACTGGGGCTGAACGTCATCCTTGTGGAAAAGACGTCGTCGATCGGCGGTGCGAGCCTGAAGTCGTGGGCCCCCTCGGCCCCCAACAGTTCGTACGCGAAGGCGGCCGGCGTCGTCACAGACACCGACCCCGTCATCGAGCAGTGGGTGGCCGACTCGCACTGGCGCGTTGACGCGGCCGCCATCCGCCAGCTGGTGAACAGCTCGGGCGAAGCCATCGACTGGATGTCCCAGAACGGCTGGGAGTTCACCTACCTGGGGATGGGCTCCGACATCACGCAGCTGCCCGACTACGACCAGCGCGAGCCCCTGTTCCAAGCCATGCTCGAAAAGCACGTGGCGCCGAACGGCGAGGTTCTGCTCAATACGACCGCAAAGAGGCTCGTGACGGACGAGACGGGCGCGGTCACCGGGGTCATCGTCGTCGACGGCGACGGAACGGGAATCCAGATCGACGCGAAGGCCGTGGTCATCGCCACCGGAGGATATGGCGCCAACGCAAACATGGTCAAAACCGCGTTCGGATTCGAGGGCGTGTTCGCCGGACTGCCCCAGAACATCGGAGAAGGCCTCGAGATGGCCTGGCAGGCAGGCGCGCAGAAGCCGCAGAACTTCGGCGGGCAGATGCTCCACCAGACGCTCGCGCGGACCACGGATGCGCTCGTGGGACAGTTCGACGACTTCCCCTGCAAATACCCGATGATCTTATGCTACGTGGCGAACCTCCTCAACGTCGAGGCCACGGGAACCCGCTTTCGAAACGAGGCGCTCGTGCTGGACGCGGTTCCTGCCGCGAACTCGAGCGCCTACCAAGGGTCGTTCCATTACGTCGTCGTCTCGCAGGACATCATGCGCGTCCTCGAGCAGGAGGGCCTCGCCGGCCTGGGAGTGGACTACAGCCCCGGCCTTCCCCCCGAGTACAAGCCCGTCTTCGAGCTCAACACGCCCTGGGCCGGCATCGGGGAGGTGTTCGATGCCATGGTTGAAGCGGGCGGCGGCTACAAGGGAAGCACCCCTGAAGAGCTGGCCGAGGCCGCAGGGATGGACGTCGAGCTGTTCGCCGACCAGCTCGCCCGCTACGAGGAGTTCTGCGCATCGGGCGCCGACACGCAGTTCGGCAAGAGTCCGAAATACCTCAACGCTCTGGGCGAAGGCCCCTACTATCTCATCATCGCGGAAGAGAACAACCTATGCTCGTGGGGCGGCCTGCTTGTGAACACCGACTACCAGGTGCTCGACGACAGCCGCATGCCCATCGAAGGCCTGTACGCCGTTGGCAACGAGGCGGGCGGGAACCTCTACAACGACACGTACGTGGGCTTCGGCTACGGCATGGCGAACACCATCACGTCCGGCTACCTCTGCGGAACGAAGCTGGCCGAAAGGTTGTAAGCCCTTCGAAGCTCGCCGCGAAAGAGCGGATCTTGCGATCAGGGGATGCTCGGATGGAGGCGCGAGGCGTCTCTCCATCCGAGCCGAGGAGGCGCTCCGTGCGGATCCCCTCCTCGAAAGCTTCGCGAACGCCACCCGCAAGAGAGTTTCAAAGCAGATCGTCGGCACCGCGCTCAAACCGTCCGGATGTCGCGCCCTCCCCTCCGGACGTGACATCCGGACGGGCGCTCGGCCATGCGGCGGGCGCCCGTCCGACGCTCGGCCGGCCGCCGCGGCCCTCAGCCGGCCGACCGCCGCGACCTCGCATGCCATCGCCTCGGCAAAGTCCGCAGACTGCCGCCTCCGCCGAGCGGCCCGGCAAATCCGCACTCCCGTCCACGGCGTCTGCGGAAAACAAAGCGGATGGCACGTCCTTCCGTTTGCCGAGCGAAGGCTCCAACGGCTACTCGAAATGCTCGGCAGCCACTCCGAGCTGATGGATGATGTCGATGCCCTGAGGGCACATGCTCTCGCACGAGCCGCATGCAACGCACTTCGAAGCGGGCCCGGGAGCGGCCTGCCACGAGTAGAGGCCCTTCGCGAACTCACGGTTCTCGGTCATGAGCTCGAGGTTGATCAGACCGAGGATGGTTGGGATGACCACGCCCTGCGGACAGTCCTTCACACAGTAGCGGCAGTTCGTGCACGGAACGTTCGCCATGCCGCGCAGCGTCTCCACAGCTTCGTCGAGGGCGCGTTGCTCTTCGGGCGAGAAGGGACGGTTCGCTTGGTAGTCGGCCACGTTCTGACGCACTTGGTCGAGGCTCGACATGCCAGAGAGAACGGTGAGCACGTTCGGAAGGTTGTAGCAGAAGCGGTACGCCCACGAGGCCAAACTCGCATCGCCGTTCGCGGCGCGGAGCACATCGGCCGCGCGCTCGGGCAGCTCGACGAGGCGACCGCCGCGCGCCGGCTCCATGATGACCACGGGGACGTCGTGCTTCTGCGCCACCTCCATGCAACGCCGCGCCTCCACCACCGGATCGTCCCAATCGAGGTAGTTAACCTGCAACTGCACGAAATCCATCTGCGGATGCGCTGCCAGCAGCGCGTCGAGCGCGTCGGCCCCATCGTGCATGGAGAAGCCCACATTCCTGATGAGACCGCGTTCCTTCGCTTCGAGGGCAAAGTCCCACATTCCGTACTCGTCGAACTTCGCGGTGCGCTCGCCGCCCACGTTGTGCAGCAGATAGAAGTCCACATAGTCCAGCCCCATTCGCTCAAGCGATGTGGGAAGGTTGGACTTCGCCGTGCGAGCATCGGGCGAGGCCCAGGCCAAGCATTTCGTGGCGACGGTGAAAGCGTCTCTCGGGTAGCGCTCCACGAGCGCTTCGCGCAACGCAGCCTCGGACGCACCTTCGTGGTAGACGAACGCCGTGTCGAAATACGTGCCGCCGCCGGCGATGAAGGCATCGACCATCTGCTTGAAATGCTCGATGTCGATGCTCTTCTGGTCGTTCGGATCGATAAGCGGCAAGCGCATGCAGCCGAAACCCAGCTTGGGCGTGGACGCGAATTCTGACCTCATGGGGAAACTCCTCTCGATAGATTCGCGTGCTATCATAAATGCTAGAGCATGCTCCAAGTCAAGAGGTCCATTAGCGAAGGACGGGATTCTCGACGGGTTAGCCGGGGCCATCAGCCCATCCCCTAAAGCCCATCGAACAGTGCCTGAAACTCCCGTTCGAAAACGCTGCCTTTCAGGCGCACAAAGGAGATGTCATGCTCGATCGGCGGACCTTCGAACTCGACGATGCGCAGCGTGCCTGCGGCCACCTCGCGCGCGACGGCCGCCTCGTATAGAAATGATATGCCCAAATCGTGTTCGACGAACACCTTGATTACATCGAGGCTTTCCACCACGCTCACGTTCGCGAATCCCTCCACAGCGAGGTTTCGCGCCGCCAGCGCGTGCTCGAGCACCGCACGGGTGCCCGAACCCAGCTCGCGTACGATGAGCCGCTCGGCGAGCACATCCTCCACTCGCATGGGCTGCGAGGCGAACTTGTGGCCGGCAGCGCACACGCACACAAGACGCTCTGTGCGGAACACATTCCATGCGTACGCGTCCCTGTCGAAAAGGCCCTCCACGAACGCGCAGTCTATCTCGCCCGCATCGAGCAACGCCAGAAGATCGTGCGTGCCGCCCGAACGCACCGCTATGCGCAGTTCGGGATGTCGCCGCAGATAGTCGGCCAACGGCGCGGCCACCAGATACTCGCCCGCCGTCAGCGTCATGCCCACAGCAAGCTCCATGCCCCCGCCCGAAGCGACGTTGCGCACGCGCTCACGCAGCAGGCGCTCGTCATGGGCCATCGTGGCAAGCGCGTCGCGTAGCAGCGCTCCTGCGGCCGTGAGCGAGAGCCTCCTTTTCCGATAGGCGAACAGCGGCGCGCCGTATGCTCGCTCGAGATAGCCGATATGCTGCGACACCGCCGGCTGCGTGATGTTGAGCTCCTCGGCTGCACGTGTGTAGTTCATCGTCCGGCATACGGTCAGAAACGTCTCGACGCGAAAATCCTGCATGGCTCCAGCTTTCCTCGTCCATAAAGTATAATTTCAATTTATTGAAACATAATAATTCATAAGTTTTCTTTTTTGCTTGAAAATGGAAGAATAGGTTGCGCGCCGGAAATCCGGCGGTATCCTCCGAAGCACCCGACAGAAAGGCAGCGCCATGCGCGAACTCGTCAAAAAAGTTCCCATACCCATCGCAGGAGTGGCGCTCGGCCTAGCCGCACTGGGCAACCTGCTCCAGCCCTCCTCCGAGGTCGCGCGCGCGGCGTGCGGCGTCTTGGCGCTGCTGCTCGTCGCCCTGCTCGTCGCCAAAATCGCGCTGTTCCCGCGCCTTGTTCGCACCGACATGCGCAACTCCATCATGGCAAGCGTCAGCGCCACGCTGTTCATGGCAGTCATGCAGTTGACCACTTACCTGGCCCCTTTCTTGTACGAACTAGCTGAAGCCGTCTGGGCGCTCGCTGTCATTGCGCACCTCGCGCTCATCGGATGGTTCACCACCCGTTTCATGGCGCGCTTTTCCCTGCGCGAGGTGTTCCCCACGTACTTCATCTGCTACGTGGGCATCATCGTCGCATCGGCCACCGCGCCCACGTTCGGCATGGAGTCGGTGGGGCATACGTTGTTCTGGCTCGGATTCACCTGTTACTTCGCGATGCTCGTCTTGGTGACGTACCGCTATGCCAAACACGAGGTTCCCGAAAGCGCCCGCCCCTTGTTTTGCATCTACACCGCACCCATGAGCTTGTCCATCGTGGGCTACTTGGCCACGGCGAGCGAACCGAACGCCCTTTTCGTCGGAATGATGCTGACGTTTGCGCAGGCGATGTTCGCGTTAGTGCTGCTGCGCCTCCCCTCCTTGCTCAAGCTGAAGTTCTATCCCAGTTACGCAGCTATGACGTTCCCCTTCGTCATCACGGCCACGGCGCTCGGAAAGGCACTCGCGTTTTTCCAGTCCAACGGAATGGCCATCCCCGACGTGCTCTTCGCACTGCTCTTCGTCGAGACCGCGCTAGCGACGACCCTGGTGGTCTACGTGCTCGCACGCTACACGCACTTCCTTTTCAGGCGCACCGAAACGCCGCGAGCCGCTACGACCTCCGCACCCTCAACCACGTCGTCGGACACGGCGGCCTTCGAAGCGACCATCCGCGAAGGCGGGCAGATCGCACGCCTCTCGGAAAGCCTCGAGCACTAGAACGCAGTTCCTAGAACCCGCCGTCCTGCTCGAGCGCGCGGGCGAGGATCTGCATGCGGGTCTCCACATCCTCGATGATGCGGCTGCAATCCTTGAGCTCGGCGAACGAGTCGATGCCCTCCACCTCGCGCACCGCCTTGTACTTCAGATCGTGCTCGAGGCTGGCCCAGAAATCCATGGCCACCGTGCGCAACTGCACCTCGACGGGGATGAGCTCCTTTTTATCGAGGAAGTACACGGGGATGCGCACGATGACGTGCAAGCTTCGGTAGCCGTTGGGCTTGGGATTGGCGATGTAATCCTTCACTGCGACGATCTCGAGGTCGTCTTGGCGCTGCAGCAGCTCCAACAGGTTGTACACGTCGTGGATGTACGAGCAGATCACGCGCACGCCCGCGATGTCCATGATGTAGCGCTCCATGTTCTCGAGCGTGGGCTGCTTGCCGTAGCGGCCCAGCTTCTCGAAGATGCTCGCCGGCTTCTTGATGCGCGACTCCACGTGGTGGATGGGATTGCGGTGTTTCTTCAGATTGAGGTCCTGGTCGAGGATCTCGAACCGCACCTCCATCTCGCGCATGGCGGCCTGGTACTTCTGGATGATCTCGCGCGTGCGCGCTTCGACGCTTCGCAGCTTCCGCAAGCTATCGTCGATCGGTTGGCATGCATCGTCGTGCAGTCCGAGCGAGGCCTCCACACCCCGCTCAGACAGGCCCTCGCCGGCAGAAAGCCGATGATCGAGCGGCTGTTGCTGGTCATTCGGTCGCTGAGGGCCCTCACCCTGCGACGACCGATGCTGCTGCGACGCAGATGCGACGTCGGACATACCTACTCCTTGACGTAATGAGTGCGTTTCGCGCTCATGATACCGCGTCGGGCGGCTCGTGATCGTGCGCCGGCACAATCTCGCCCAAATAGCCAGATGTCGACTTGCACCAAGTCCCTCCGCCCGCTCCAAACCGCATCCCGCGTCGTGTGATATGCTCCGGGAAGGGGAAGGAAACGGGCGCAAACTCGCCAAGGCGAAGGAGGGTTCGCATGTACCGCATCAAAGAGTTCGCGGCGATGACAGGACTGCCGCCGTCGAAAATTAGATTCTATGAGAAGCACGGCCTTCTGGCAGCGCGCAGGGAGGAGAACGGCTACCGCGTGTTCTCGCCGGAAGACGCCTTCCGCTCGAATGCGTTCCGCGTGCTGTTGCAGTACGGCTTCACCGTGGAGCAAGCCGTCGCCATGTTAGACGCCGAGCAGGGTGCCGAGGACTTCAAGCAATCGCTCATTGAGCAGCGGACGAAGCTGCGACGCGAGGCCGACCTGCTACGTTATCGCCTGGCAAAGCTCAACAGCGCCATCGAGCTTGTGAGCACGGGAGACCAGGCAGCCTTCACCCTTGTGGCAGCGCCCGACCAGTTGTACGTGAGCGCATCAGTGGGCCGCGATTTCAGCATATCGACGCACCATGAGCGAGACCTCGCGCTGCTCTACGACCTGTTGAGCGTCACAAGCTGCGCACGCATCATTTCCAAACGCGATTTCGACGCGCCGGGCGACACGGTGGAGCCCAGCTACGTTATCGCATTGCCCGAAAGCGAGGAGCATCGGCTGAAAGGGGTCGATATCGCCCATGTGGAGCGCTTGCGTCTAGGAAAATGCGTGCGTTTCCGCCGACGCGTGACGCGCGAGGAAAGCGTGCGCAAAGAGACTTTCGCAGATTTGTTCGCATACCTCGACGAACACGACCTCTCGCTGCGGGGCGATTTGATCCTGTTCCCATCGTTTCTGAACCTCGATGGGAACGGCAGCGACATCGAAACGCTGTTCGTGCCGGTGAGGCAAGGAGAGGCCGACGCGAACGCGCGAAACGAAAGGGCCGGAAACGCCCTTTGACGAACCGCTCATGAAAGGTGCTGAAAGGGCATGCGGAAACCGCGCTCGAAAGGGTGCGGACCAGCGCTGCGCGGGTGAGGCCGTGCGCGGGAAGACGTCCGAAGATTCACCCTCCCATCTGGACGACCGCGGCCGCAAGCCGCGAGGGAGCGCTCTTCCGCTTCCATCGCTTTGGGCCCTCGATGAGCCGAGACGGCATCGAGACGCCGTCCGCCAAGCGAAACAAGATTGCCCCGCCGTTGGAGGGAGGGAAGACGGCGGGGCGTTCGGAAAGGGGGTCCCTCGGCACGGGGGAGGATGCGCTGAGGGGAGGGTGTTCGAAGTTACTAAACCCTACGCCTTGAGCGCGGCCACGGCCTCCTCGGCTGCGATGTAGCCGGAATCGATGCACAGGCCGTAGCAGTAGCCGGGGATGTCGTAGTAGGGCGAGTAGTACAGGCTGCCCGCGTCGGTGCCCGCGGCGTAGAGGCCGGGTATCGGATCGTTCGTCTCGGCGGACAGCACGCGGCAGCAGTCGTCGATGCGCACGCCGCCGAACGTGCTCCACGCGCTCGGCTCGTTCTCGGTCACGTAGAACGGCGGCGTGGCCACCTTCGAGAGGTACCACGGGTTCGCGCCGAACTCGGCGTCGGCGCCGGCGTCGCAGAACTCGTTGTACCGTGCCACCGTCTGGGGCAGCTCGTCCAGCCCGAAGTGCTCGGCCAGCTCCTCCAGCGTGTCGGCCTTGAAGCACCAGCCTTCCTCGATGCCCTCCTCGATGTCGGCGGGCAGGTTCTCGAGGATACGGTCCTTGAAGTAGTTGCCGATGAACCACGTGTCCTCGGTGGCGCCCTTCGCCGTGGTGTAGTTGTAGAGGCCCTGCGTGCTCATGGCGTCCACGTAGGCCTGGTCGACCACGGCGTACCACGGGGAGTTCCTGAGGATCTGCTCGGAGCCGTAACTCATGGGATAGTCGCACAGCAGGCCCTCGTTGATGAAGCGCTTGCCCTCGGCATCCACCAGGAGGCAGCCGTACAGGCCGAACTTGAACGCGGTGTTCTGGTCGAACTTGTCCTGCTTGGCCGGGCGCGAAGCGTTGGCGTGCGTGCCGCCGTACTCGCAGGGGCAGTAGCCGTACGTCTTCTCCAGCGCAGCACCCGCCTTCTCGGCCGCGAGGATGGTGTCGCCCGTGCAGATGGAGTCGCCGCCGCGCGCCACGTTGAGCTTGCGCGTGTGCAGGAAGCGCTCCTGCAGGTCGCGGTTGCCCAGGTAGCCGCCCGCCGCCAGAATGACGGCCTTGGCGTTGAACGTGATGTTCTTCTTGTCCTTCTCGACGGCGTTCACCCCGGTCACGGAGCCGTCATCACCGGTGGCCAGCGACACGAGGGCCGTGGAGAACCGCACGTCCACGTTGTGGTCGGCCAGCGCCTGCTCCCACAGCTTCGCGCGCTCGTCGGAGACGTTCGTGATGGCGTGGAAGCCGCCCTTCTCGCCCATGAACGGCGTCTCGAAGCGGAAGTTCTTCTCCTCGAACGTGTAGCCGATCTCCTCGAGCTGGGCCACGGCGTCGGCCGACGTCTCCAGGCAGCGGCGCATGAGCGCGGGGTTCGGCGTCCAGTGCGAGTACTCCATGACGTGGTAGAACGCGTCGTCCACGGTGAGCGTGGTGCCGCCGGGCTTGTTCTGCAGCACGTCGGTGCCCACGGCGAACGGGCCGGACACGTAGATGCCGTTCGGGGCCGCCATGCTGTCGCCCTTCTCCAGCACCACCACGTTCGCGCCGCCCTTCGACGCGCGCAGCGCCGCCATGAAGCCGGCCGCGCCGCAGCCGACCACCACCACGTCGGCATCCACCGTCTCCTCGGCTTCGAACGGCTGGTCGTCCGCTTGGGACGCATCGACTGCGCCATCGGATTGAGACGATTGGCCAGATTGCTGCGGCGCACACGCCGCGAGCGCGCCTGCGGATGCCGCACCCAGCGCCGACAGCGCCGCGCCTTTGAGGAAGCTGCGACGGTTCATGCCGCGCGTCGCCTTGGCCCCAGACGCCGAAACGCCCTCGTCGACCATGCTCGCTCCGATGCCCTCTTTCTCCGACTTTTCCATGAATGTCCCCTTTCTGACCCGCATCCCCGAACCAGGACGTCGTCTTTCCGTCCTTGCCGAAGGGAAGCGGCTCGTTCCTTGCCGATTGAAAAGCCGCATCCCACGGTACAGCTTGAACCATGTCGAAGGTCAAGGGGCATGCACGGCGTTTTCCACGGAGAGGAAAGAGGGTTCGCGCTGGAATCGGAGACGCAGCTGCGGGCCGCAGCCCCACCCTCCTCGATCGCATGCAAAAGGACGGGTTCCTCCATCCGGCAGAAGCACGCTCGAAGCCGCATCGCCGCAGATTACGCGCGATGGGCAGGCCCCACCCGCACGAATCGCGTCCCGCTGCGAACAGGGAACGGAAACGGCGGCGTGCCGATCACGCAGACCCCTTCGATCGTTTCTCGAGCGATTCGAAAGCGGTCTGCCCTCTCGCTTTAAAAAATACTTATCGAAAGACTTATGGACGAAAAGCCGTGCTTTCTCCGATCATCGGCGAACGTTTTACGAGAAACCCCAGGTCGTGTTTCCATCGAGCGGTCAATCGCCGAATCTCTACGATGGAATCCGCAGAATGCGCGCGTTTTTGTCCAAAGCTCTTTCGCGCAGGCCGCCCCGCTACCGCCGACCTGGGCTGCAGCGGACGCGCCGCGTCGGCTCTGACCGAAAAGCCCTCCGCAACGCAGCCCATCGAAAACGTCGGAGGAAGCGGCGAGCGGCCTTCCGAAACGCAAACGGCGACACTGCGTCCGCCCCTCTCCGGCCGCCGTTGCGCAACGGCCCCCCGACCGCCGCTCGCGAAGCGCCTAGCCCCTTCGTCGCGCCAAGCCATGTGCGAGCCTCAAAGGCGCCGCTTGGCGTCTTCCCATAGAGACTCCTGCTCGCTTGCGGAAAGCTCCTCGATGCGACGACCCTGCGCAGCGGCGGCGGCCTCCATGGCGGCCCAGCGGGAGCGGAACTTCGCGCACGTGGCGCGCAGGGCGCTTTCGGCATCCACGCCCATGCGGCGCGCAACGTTCACCAAGCTGAACAGAACGTCCCCAAGCTCGAGTTCCACGGCGGCGACGGCGTCTGCGGACGGATCGGGGGAGGAAACCCGGCCGAAGCCGAATTCGACAGCCGATTCGGAGCCGATGGCAGGATCCTGATCGGAACCGACAGCCGAACCGAAGCCGAGCTCGGCATCGGCAACACGCCCGGAGGCGGAAGCGACGGCGCAGCCGGAAGCTGAGACGGGATCGATCGAAGCGCCAGCATACCCGGATCCGGAAACGGCAGATGCGGGAGCCGACCCATCGCGCTCGCCAGCTTCCACAGAGACATGCGCATCCGATGCGCGCGCAAGCGCAACGCTCGCGTCCACTTTTCCGTTCGCGGCCTTCGGCGCGGCCGCATAGGCCTCTTTCAGTTCGCCGATCTCCTCGAACACCTTCTCCCACACGTCGTCGAGCGCATCCCATTCGAACCCGGCGGCTGCGGCTTTGCGCGACACCTTCTGAGCCTGCATGAGCGCCGGAAAGCTCGTCGGCACGCCATCGAGCAAGCCCTCTCGCCGCGACGGCCCGTTCGCGCCGCCGCTCCCGTCTGCCTCGGCCGAGCCGACGGCGCCTGCACCAGGGTCGGCGGACCCGGCGGATCCTCGCTCCGCCAGCTTCACCTTGTCCCACAAATCAAGCACCTCGCTCGCGTTTGCGGCGGTTGCCTCGCCGAACACGTGGGGATGGCGGCGCACCATCTTCGCATTCACGTCGACGCAGACGTCGTCGATGTCGAACTCGCCCGCATCCGCGGCGATCTGGCTTTGCAGCACCACCTGCAAAAGCACGTCGCCCAGCTCCTCGCGCAGGTGGGCCGTATCGCGGGCCTCGATGGCATCGACCGCCTCGTAAGCCTCCTCGATCATGTTGTGCGCGATGCTCTCATGCGTCTGCTCGCGATCCCACGGGCACCCATCCGGAGCACGAAGCGCTGCGATGGTTGCAACGAACTGGTTGAACGCTGGATGGTCGGTCGGCGACGCAGCCCTCTCCCTCGCCGACGCGCCGCGCCTTTCAATCCGGCAGCTTCCCTCAACTCCACTGGGATTCTCCACCTCCGCAGCACCCGCGAATCCGCCGTCTCCCCCGGCCACGATACCTGCGGAGCTGGCGAAACCAGCGGCTACCTCGACGTCATTCACTCCGTTCGAGCCCGCAGTCGTCGATGCGCCCATGTCATTCGAAGCGCCCTCCGCGCCCGCATACGCGCCGATGCCCTCCGCAGCGCTTGGGCGATCCAAGGCTCCCCCGGCATCCCTCCTCGCATGCGCGCTCGCGAAAAAGCTTTCTCCTCCTGTTCCTGTCGTGCATTCCATCTGAAAGCGCTCCATTCATCGATCCTTCCTCTATTTCGGTCAATATACCCTCTCAAAGCCGTCGAGAAGCCATTCTCTGCCAACAAGCCCCCGTTCGCTTACGCTGCCCGCACGCCATCGGGCACCCCATTCCGGCGAGCGTCTCCTGCGCGCCCTTTTATGCCCTCGCGCGTGCGCCCATGCGCGCCTGCGGCTCCGCAGCCCGATGGCACCTGCTGCGACCTGCGATCATCGTCGTGAGTGGCATCTGCTTTCGGACATCATGTTTAGAACATGATTCTCCTCCCAGCGCCAACATACAGAACTTCATCAGATGCGAAGCGTCCCGCCAACCCGTGAAAATGGACGAGGCGCTCGCAACGTCAGGCGCGCAGCCTTACCGCGAACGTCTTTGGAAAGCAGGCCGGAGTCGCACGCTCGCACGGCGACGCACCGCACGAGCGACCCATGGCAAACGACGCGCGGTCCACGCAGCACAATAAACCGCACATCGTCCGACCGGCATCGTCATCGTGCCTTGCGCGGCTTCGAACCGAGGAAGAAGGAGGAAGGAAGGTTATGGGACAGAAAAACGCCCGAGCAGGAATCTCCAGAAGGAGCTTCCTGCTCGGAAGCGGTCTTGCAGCCGCCACGGCAGCAAGCGCCGGACTCATCGGATGCGCACCCAAGCAGGCGGCCGAAACAAACGGCGCCGGCAACGCAGGACCGGACGCTGGCGCAAACGCGCAGTCCGCGCAAGGTGGCAACGTCTATCAATCCATCGCCGCACAGCTCAACGTGCAGGATTACGACTATCGCCAGAATTCCGGCGATCTATCGCACGTGCTTTCGCCGTGGAAGCTCGGCAACATGGAGTTCTCGAACCGCATCGTGAAGTCTGCGGCCGGCTCCAACTACGAGAACGGCGGCTGGGACGCATTCGTGGAGTACTACCGTCGCTTGGCTGCAGGCGGCACCGAAATGATCTGGGTGGAGAACTTTTGCCATATTTTCCTGCCGTACAAAAACACCATCAACGGCAACATCGATGAGTTCACCGACGAGCAGGTAAAACAGCTCACCGACACCATCCATGCCGAAGGCGCCAAATGCGGCACCCAGACCGACATCATGGGATCGGCATTCTACACGATGGTCGTTGGGCGCGGCGGCCATGACGCCAGCCTCTTCACGCTCGACGAGATCGACTTCATGGTGGACTGCTACGTGGCAGCCGCCAAGAAGTTCAAGGCATGGGGATTCGACGCCTGGGAGCTCAATTGCGCTGGCAACAACCAGACCCAATGGTTCTTCTCAAGGTCGCGCAACCATCGCGACGACGAATACGGCTCGCAGACGTTCGAGAACCGCGTGCGCTTTATCGGCCGCATCATCGAGGCCGTGAGGGCGGAGGTGGGCGAAGATTTTCCCATCCAAGTGCTTCTCGACGCCATCAACGAAAACGACCTGAACATCGGGGAGAACGCCGAGTTCAACACAGTCGAAGACAACATCGAGATCGCCAAAGAGCTTGAGAAAGCGGGCGTTTCCAGCCTCCATGTGCGCCTTGGACCCCAAGAGCAGCATGCAACCCAGTTCTTGGGCGACCTCTACTTCGATACCCGCGGGGGCATCGGCTCAACGAGCTTCGGCGGCCAGTTCGACTTCTCTCGCCACTTCCAAGGCAAGCTCGTAGCCAATCACGACGGCTGCGGCCTCATGCTCAACCTATCCAAGATGTTCACCGAGGCCGTGAGCATCCCTGTCGGCACGGTCACTTACCTCGACCCCGCGCATGCGCCCGACTTCATCGACAAGGCTATTGCCGACGGCATGGTCGACTTCCTTATGATCAACCGTCCGCTCACCGTCGACAACCAGTACGTGAACAAGCTCAAAGAGGGGCGCATCGACGAGATCCGTCCGTGCACTCGCTGCTGCCATTGCTGGAACGACACCGTCAAGGGCGATCCCTACACCACCGAGGGCTTCGGCGGCCAATGTTATTGCTGCCGCATCGACCCCATCCGCGACAACGTCGGCCAAGAGGAAAAGGGAATGCCAGGCTGGTTCGATCCGCCCGAGGGCGACGGCGAGAAGAACGTCATGGTGGTTGGCGCCGGCCCTGCCGGCATGGAGGCGGCGCGCATCGCGGCCGAACGAGGCTACGCAGTCACCCTTTACGACAGGAAATCGTCCACAGGCGGCCTGCTCAGCTTTGCCGCAGCCATCAAAGGCCCGCATCAAAACCTCGAAGACTACAGTTCGTGGAGCCGCGCCGACCTTGAGCGCAAAGGCGTGAATATCGTCACCGGACAGGAAGTGGACGCCGCATTCATCAAAGAGCAAGCCCCCGACGTGGTCGTCCTCGCCTTGGGTGGCAAACGCGACACGCTGGGAATCGAAGGCGATGACGCCACCAACATCATCTCCATCGACGACATCGTGAACAAGGCCGACCAGATAGGCCAGAACGTCACCATCGTCGGCGGCAACCTGCAGGCGATCGATGTGGCAGCCTATCTGATGGAACAAGGCAAGCACGTGAGCATCGTCACGCCCGAAAGCGCAAGCATGCTCGCGAAAGGGCAGTCCATCTGGTGCAAGCGCTTCGCCTTGCCCATTCTGTACGCCCACGGCATGAAGGTGTGGCAGGAATCCGAGCTCGCAAGCGCCGGCGGCGGCACCGCCACGGTGAAGACGAGCACGGGAACCGAGACGCCCTATGCCTGCGACACGGTCGTCGAGGCCATGGACATGCTTCCGAACAAGGATCTGCTTGACGAGCTTGACGGCATCGAAGCCTACGCGGTGGGCGACTGCGACGAGCCCTACAATATCGAGTACGCGGTCCGCGCCGGCAATTTCGTGGCACGCGCCATCTAGAACCGCGTCGTCCGATCCGTTGCAGCGACGGCCGGCCGTTGCTGTCGCGCAGAGAACCGATGCGGCCTTTCAACAACCCGCATGCACCAACGCGGTGGGCAGCACTCGCAACAGCCGACCCGCCCACCGCGTGCTGCGTTTCACGCAAGCCGACCGGCCGCTCCTTCGGCTTCGGTCTGAACGAAGGTCGAAGCGCCGATCGGCTCCTGCGCCGCAGAAAGCGCGACAAGGAAGAAGACGCGGAAAGCCGCCCTTCGCACGATGATCACGCGATTCTCATTCCGTTCCGAACACCCTCTCGCGGCCCGGTCCTCCTTGCATCCGCAGCATTTAGGAAAAGTCCGCTTCGTTTGCGAAGCATCGTCGCCACGCGCAAGCACGGCGCTGCCACGCTTACGCCAACGCCATGCAGAGCCTCCGCATCGTGTTGGCATCGCATTCTGCCAGCATCCGGCAGCGCCGCAAGCGCACACAACGACACCGCGGGCGACGCGAGAAGCAATCGAAACCTCTCGCTGAGGCGAAGCGAGGAAAACGAGATGCCGCGAGCACCTTCACCTCGAGAACGCTTCGAACAAATCGATGAGATCCTGCTGCTTGTGCACATCGGTCTTGCGGTAGATATTCGAGATGTGCGTGCCCGCCGTACCCTTCGAGATGGTGAGCCGATCGGCGATCACCCTGAGGGTGCGTCCCTTCGCCAAAAGCCCCATCACTTCCGTTTCGCGTTCGGTCAAACCGTACGCTGCCGCGAACAGGCGGCATCGTTCGGCGAACGCCTCCCCTTCGGCGCGCTCGTCGTCAGAGAGGCGCAGCGACCCCTCGAAAAGACGCACCTGATCTTCAGGGAGGACGACGAAGGCGATCACCACCAGCACTACGACGCACACCAGGCCAACGAAAGCCGCAGCCGTTCCGGCAACGGGCGCAAGCGAATAGCTCAGCGCTTTGCCCGCAAGCATGGACAGATACGTCACTGCAGCGTAGAGACCGAAATAGCGGGCAGGGGCGGCGGACACCTTAGCGGCGTACGATGTGAGAACCCATGCAGTCAGGTTGATCGATTCGTAGCCCACCCCGACCAAAAACACTGCGAAAAACGACGAAGCGGGAACGGAGGCCAGCGGCAACGCCAGCAACACGAAACCTGCGCCCGCGCAAGGGAGCGCGAATCGATAGAACAGCGATAAATCACGGCTCCTCGTTTTCATGCCCACGAACACGACCATAAGAACGGCAGCCACGATATGGCTCGAGAACAACGCAAGGCTCGAGAACAATACGCCCGTATAGCTAGAAAGCGAGAACGCATCGCATCCGCGCGAAACGATGCCGAACAAAAAAACTGCCAGCATGAGGCGCAAAAACCGCCCCGTGCTCCCGTCTTTCGCCCCCACCGAACCCGAACAGCCCGCCCCAGTCGGAACGCTGGACGAGGCTGCCCCAACCGGCGGCGACGCCCCTGCCCCAAAGCCGCCAAAACGCCCTTCCAGCGAATCTTTGAGCAGCAGGTTCGAAAGCAGCTGCAGCGCAAGCACGACAGCCGCTTGGGCCGCAATCGGAAACGAGCCGACGCCGGCCAAAAGCGAAAGCAGCGCCACCGCCGAAGCCACCACCGTGGCGAGCGAGATGATGCGCACATAGCTCGCTTTGGAAAACGCAAGGGTGGCCAGACCGTACGAACAGTGCAGAAGTCCGCACAACACACCGCCCACCACGCAGCACGCCGCCGAAGCGGCCACGCCGGGAACCGCGACCGCGACGAACAGGCCGCATGAGGAAAGAACGAGGAGCACGTCCCTGCCGAAGAACATCAGACGGATGTGGCGTTGGGAAACGAACGCACCCAAAAGCGCGCCTCCCGCACCCCCTATCAAAAACAGCCCTGCCGGCAGCGCGCTACCGAATCCGAAGGAGGGCACACCGAAGTAGGTGAGCATGGCGATGAGCCATCCGTGGAACAGGCCAAACCCTATGGCGAGCCGCATTTCGGCAAGCGAGGGCAAGCGAAAAGCCTCGCCCGACGCGCCCCGCATTCCCTGCATTTCCTCCATCGATCCTTCTCCTGCGTTGCAGCAAGCCCTCAATGGCCAGTTCGGTTTCTCCCCTCGCGACTATCGCGGCACGATCAAAACATTGTACCAAGGAGCGTGCTTCGAAGAAAACGGAAGGCGTCGAATGAGGGAAACGCCGCGTTTCTGCGATACTATGCGCAACGCGAGATACGCGCGAGATGCGCTCAGGAAGCGCGAACGCAGCATGCGACCCTTTCCCAAAACCGCCAAGGAGGCGAGAAGTCGATGACACGGGAGAACGTCATGGCACGAGAGAACGTCAATTCTTGCTCTCCGAGAGCAGCATGCGTCGCAGTGCGCATCGCGTTCGCCGTCGTGTTCGCCATCAATGTGCAATGCGCTGTGTCGTTCGTGCTGTGGCCAGAGTCGTTCGCCGCGGCTTATGAGCTTTCGGGCGTTGCCGGAAACGTCGCGGTTCAGGGCCTCGGCGTGGCCTTCCTTATGTGGAACGCTACTTATCCCGCCGTCATCGCGCAACCGAGCAGGTTTCGCCCCCTTGCCGTAGTGGCGGTCTTGCAGCAAGCGATCGGCCTGGTGGGCGAGTCGTGCATACGTGCAGGGCTACCCGCCGGCCATGACATGCTCGCTGCGAGCATCGAGCGCTTCGTCATCTTCGACGCGGCCGGCCTTGCCCTCATGGCTGCTGCATTCGCCTGGCTGATCGTCGCCGAGCGGAAGGGCACGGTATCACTTGACATGACGACCAGCCCACAGAGACGGTGACGCGAAATCGGCTCGCGGAAAAGGATCCGGGGAATGCGCCGAGAGGCGCCCGCGCCGACCCGTCCGCTGCACCGACCAGCATCTGCGCCGCCCGCGCCTACGGCTGGCGCGGCACGAGGAGAAGCCCCTCCCGGTCGAAACGACGTCGAAGCCGTGTGCGCATACGAAGCGGAAGGCGAGCCTCACGCGCCGCGAAACGCGTTCGCCAGCGTTATAAGCTCCTGGCGCTCGTGGACACCCACTTTCTGGTAGATATGGCGCACATGTGTCTTAGCCGTGTTCGTGCTGATGTAGAGCGTCTCTTTGATGTACGGGATGCTGCGGCCCCTCAACAGCAGGGCAAGAACTTCCCGCTCACGCTGCGTCAGACCGAACGCCTCAGCCAGCAACGCCGCCTTGCGCGACGCCGAATCCGCCGAGCCGCCGTTCGCGGGAACGACCTCCCACAGAAACCGGTTGACGCTTTGCTCGCGAATGAAGTACATACCTGCGAACGTGAGCAACAGCACCTCGAGCGACACGAGATAAGGCAGGATCTCCTCATGCGTCCCCGCCGCGATGGATAGGGCGATCACATTGCCCGCCGCAACGCCCAGAAGCCCACCGGCCCGCAGAGCCAGCTGGCCGCATGCGAGGATGCGCACAGGCGGGTTCGTCGCATGCTTGGCCGCGTACACCGTCAACAGCGTCATGGCGTTCTCGGCCACGAACGAAGCCACGATCACCGCGACGCAGAAACATGCGAACCGACCCTCGAACGGCAGGATGAGGGAAAGAAAGCCAACGGCTGCGACGAGGATGGAAACGCGAAACAGCACCTCGAAATGGCAGTCCTTCGCGAACCGCAACGCCACCGCCATGACCGCGAACGTGAGGAAACGGCCCAAAACCGAAGTCTGCATGCCCAAGGCGTACGTGTTGTCGATCCCCGACAGCACGTTTTGGAATCCTGCTTGCGAGAAACTGAAACCGAAGCACAGCAGTGCCACTCCGATGCCGATAGGAGCAAACTGCCTGAGCAGTACGGCACGCCACGGCTTGGCCTGAAAGGACGCGCCTTCCACATCCCGCCGCAGCCAAGCCCGCCGAAAACCGGCCAGGCACAAAAACGGAAGGAGCACCAAGATCATGAACGCCGAATCGAGGGGAATGGGGCTCATGACCAGCGCGCAAACAGCGTCGACTCCTATCTTGGCCAACATGACCGTCTTAACTTTGCCGAACTCCATCGACACGAACAACTCGCTCCACAACAACCAAAACAACTCGATGCCAACGCCGCAGAGCGCCGATCCTGCCACCAGCAAAACGAAGCTGGGAATCCAGCCGTTCGCCGCGCATGTCGCGAACAGAATGCCGAAGCTCAGCGACGCCGCCGCGCACATCGCCGCGACAGGATGCGAGCCGAGCGACGCAACGCGCCGTGCCAAGGCAACCAGCGCGGCATCAGTGAGGAACCGCGAGACCATGATGGTGGTTACCAGCACCTGCATGGCCGAGACGGCGCCGTCGGTCGATCCGATGGTAATATGAAGATTGACCGCAAGGGTCATCCACACCCTCGTCAACGCAAATGAAACCGCTCCCGCAGGGACGACGAGCGCAATCCCCCGTGCGAACCCCCTCGCCACGCGCGAACCTTCTTTGGCATATCCCCACATGAAACCCCCTCACTCGAAACGGATGACGTCCGTCCGGCCGGATTTTAGCACGGTGCGTGCGATGCTCTTTCGCACGACGGTGCGGCACACTTCGATCTCGGCGGGACGGCGTCCGAACGCAAGGAGGAGACGATACTTCGCAAGCATCGATCTTCGCATAGACGACGTCGGCCCGTCAATCGGAACTACGCGCGATGCGCTGCAGCAAAGGAGGTCAAGGATGAAAGACGTCGATCACAGCAAACCGCAAGAGCACGCCCAAAGGCTCACCCGCCGCGCATTCCTCGTCGGAGCGGGCGCGGCATGCGCAGGGCTGGGACTTGCCGCCTGCGCGCCCACATCTCCCGACGGCGCAGCGGACGCCAACTCGTCCGCCCAGACGCCCGACAGCTGGGATCACGAGGTGGATTTCCTCGTGATCGGATCGGGAACCGCAGCTATCGGAGCTCTCGCGGCAACCGAGGCTGACGGCTCCTCCGTCATGCTCATCGAGAAATCCGACGGAATGTTCGGCGGCACGTCCGCCACATCGGGCGGAGGGTTTTGGACCCCTATGAACAAGTGGCAGGCCGACGTCGACGTGAACGACAGCCGCGAGGCCGCCATATCCTACATCACCGGCTGCGGCGGCGGGCGCACCGACCAGGCCACGGTCGAGGCATTCGTGGACACGGCCCACGTCATGATGGAATGGCTGAGCGACACCACCGGCGTCGAGTTCGCCGTGGGAGGCGCCCACGACTACTACGACAACGTGGAAGGGTTCCTCGGTTACGGACGCAATTCCAAGGTGAAAAGCGGCAAGGCGGGAGACGTGTGGAACGCGATCCAGGCAAAACTGCAAGAGCGCGGCTGCGAGATCCTCATGGGAACAGCCTTGAGCGAGTTCTACACCGACGCCGAGGGCGGCGTCATCGGCGTCAAAGCGCTCCAAGGAAGCAAAGAGGTCAACATCAAAGCAGGTGCGGTGCTGATGGGCACCGGCGGATTCGACCACGATCCCGTCATGACGCGCGAGAACCTTCCCGCGCCCATCTTCTACACGAACGCCGCGCAAACGAACACCGGCGACGGCCATCGCGCCGCCAGTCGCATCAACGCAAAGCTCGGATTGATGAGCTTCGTCTGGGCCATGCCGAACTTCTTCCCTGGAAAGCCCGACGAGTTCGACCCCTCGGCGCTGGTGCAATTCGACATCGAGGGCAACGACTTCAACCGCTACCGCGGCTATCCGAACAGCATGATCGTGAACAGCCGAGGCCGTCGTTTCGGCGACGAGTCGGCCACATACCCCGTCTTCAACATGAGCATGCAGAACTACAGCTCCGACACGCTATCCTACGAGAACGTCCCCGCCTTCTTCATCTGCGACGCGACCTACGCCGAAACGTACGACCTTCCCGGCATGGACAAAAAGGATGCATCGTGGTTCGCATCGGCCGACTCCGTTGAAGAACTTGCGGAGAAGCTCGGCATCGACGCGGCCGGGCTAGCGGCCGAAGTGGCGAAGTTCAACGGCTACGCGCAAACCGGCGTGGACGAGGACTACCATCGTGGCGAGAAGGAGTCGAGCAAGAGCGCATGGCTCAAAAACATCGACCGACCCGACCTCGCAAACCCGATGATCGGCCCGCTTGAGACGCCGCCGTTTTACGGTGCAGTGTACCTGCCCGCCATGACCGGCACCGCAGGAGGCGTCAAAATCAATGAGAACGCCCAAGTCGTTGACAACGACGGCGAGGTGATCGCCGGGCTATACGCATGTGGCAACTGCACGGCGTCCATCGCAGGCGGCGCCTACCTCGGCGGAGGAGCCACGCTGTGCCCAGGCGGAACAATGGCCTACCGCGCCGCGCGACACGCGCTAGGCATCGCGTAATCGCCGCATGCCCCACGTCGCCGGGGTCGGACCCACGATGCATGTCCGACCCCGGCAATTGGCGAAAAGATCGCCGGAAGCTCGAATAGGCGCAGGAGCCCGAACCTTGGCCCCGCCGCCAAATCGAAACCGACACGAATCGGCGGCATCGAATTGTGGATCAAACCTCCTTGCGACCGGGCAAGGCAGGGACCTTTTTTTGACTTTAAATAGCAGGTCTTTTTTGGACGAGAAGCCCTCATAAACGTCGGCGGGACTTTTCTCGGAAGGCTTGCACGACCTCCGCCGATCTTGGTTTAACAGCGGAGCGATCCCGAATTGGCACTGATCGCGTCTTGTGCACAGGTTCCGACGCGCTCTCGGTCGCCTTTTCCAGAGTTTTCCCAGATGAAAATTCATCCTATCCGTCTTCATAGCGTTTTTCGAACAAAAATCTATGCACAAGACGCGATCTATGCCACTTTGGACAGCTCGTGCGCGCAGCATACTCCGCTCCTTTCGGGTTGGCAAGCGTTGCGCAAAGCGCAGCAGTAGACCACGCATGCGACAGAATCCGAGCATGCCCATCTGCGCAACAACGGTCGCAGGCCAGACGCACCCGCCCATCAGAAGCCATTTGCCGCATCCCCCGTTCGGCAGGAAAGGCAGCGCCCCTTGTCTCTCGCACGCTTCGCCGCCGGCCATGCGATGCGCGCAGCCGATAGGCAAACGCGCTCTCCGCCACACGTAGCCACTGCCCACGAATGCACTCGTCGCCGCTCCGGCATGGCCTCCGCATCATGATCCGGAACGTCTGTCGAGCTCGCGCACAGGCGGGCTCGAGACCAAATCGTCTTGTGATCGAGCCCACGAGAGCTTTCTCACCGCGCACGCCGACCGCACCAGCACAGCCCACGCATCCAGCCGTTCGCTCGCATTTAAAGCAGGGCATCGCATTCACGTGAAGCCCCTTCCCTCGTCGTTCTCGCACAACGCGCGCAAGCGTCATGCGCCACCGCATGGCCTCCAGAGCCTTCGACCTCGCCACCCTGCGGTCAACCGCCCTCGTTTTCTTCGAAGCACTCGATGCCTCATGGCCTGCAACGACCCGCGCAAAGCGCAACTCGCAATGGCTCGCAACGCACGACAGGTTTCGCAGCGGCATTTGGCCCACGACACATCGCGAAACCCGGAAACGACCGTGCAGCGCCTCAAGCATCCTCCCGCATCGCTGCTCACAGCATCCGCCCGCGATAACCACCGCTCGGCAGACGGAACCGACAACGAAAGGCCGACATTCACGCGCCCATCGTACGTGCCGCATGCTCGACATTCGCCTCGCTGACGCGGTCGCTGAACGCGCCGGCCGCTTGCGCGCCCGATGCGCACTCCACCTACCATCCGCAACGCATGGCGCGCTTTCGCCGAACGCGTGCGCGGTTTCCCTTGCATGGCGCCTTCCACCCTACGATACTGGCACCGAGATTCACGTTGCATTTGCAAAACGAAGAGAGAAGAGAGGAGGAAACGCATAACCACGCCCGGCCTTCATCTGCCGTTCATCGGCCGTTCGCACCACTTCGATGGCGCCAATGCGGAAGACCTCAAAGCCTTGCCCTCCTGCCTCGGCGCCCGCATGAGCGCGTTTCCCGAAGGATCGACCGTGCCGCATGGGCAATGCCCCCACGTGCACGAGGATGATGCCGGAGGGCGCGATGAGGATAGAGCGCGTCAGCGACCGGGGAAACCGCAGCGTCGTCGCATTCTTTGGATCAGGGAAGTCGTCCGCCGAGGCGCGCGCATGCAAACCAGGCCTGTCGCTCGACGTCGACGCGGCTGCTACGGGCGACGCGCTCGTGCTGTTCCTCGATGCGGAATGCGCCACCACGATGCACCCGACATCGTGCGCGTTTCACATGCGGCTCATCCGCAGCCCGCTCGGCCTCGTCGCAAAGCGAGCCGCACCCACGCGCGCAGGATCGAACACGTTTCGAAGCGCGCCACGAGCGCGAAGCTGCTGTCGCACCTATCGGTACAAGCTGTGTTCGAAGGCTCGAGCCGCTTCTCCATCCCGCTCGACCGCCGGGAGCTGGCCGATCACCCATTCATCGACCGCAGCTCCACATACGCCGAGCACTCGCGACACGAAGGGCGACAACCTCGTTGACTTCCATAAGAACCGGTTTGAGATAGCCCGAAGGAGCATCCCATGATACGTCCAAACGCCGCTGCGTTCCTCATCATCGACATGCAGCACGGCTTCGTCGACCCGTCCTCAGCGTTGTGCGTGGCCGGAGCAGCCGCCACAGTGCCCGCATGCTCGCGCGCGCTTGACAAGGCGCGCAAAGCGGGCATGCCCGTGTTTCACATCATACGCGAGTATGCCGAGGACGGCTCCGATGTTGAAACCACGCGTCGCGCCACTTGGATTGCAGGTGGCAAGCCGCTCTCGCGCGCGTGCGCGAGCCCGCGATCGCTGGCAGAAATGGAACCGCTCGCGCCCCAAGGGAGCGACCGAGTGATCGTCAAACCGCGTTTCTCGGCGTTCTTCGGCACGCAGCTCGACCTCGTTCTGCGACGCATGGGCGTGAGCACGGTGGTTCTCGCAGGCACTACGACGCCCAACTGCATCCGCACCACCTGCTACGACGCGCTTTCGCTCGACTACAACGTGGTCGTCGTAGAAGACTGCACGTCGTCGCGCACGCCTCAAGTGCAAGCCGCCAACATCGAGGACATGCGCCATGTGGGCGCTTACATCCTCTCCTGCGATGCATTCTGCGAGCGAGGACTTGCCGACGTCCCCGACATCGCGGCCGAAGCCCGCGCAGCATGCCACGCCAGTCAAGGAACGTCTCGATGATCGTTGAGATCTTTTCGCTCGACGACCCGCGGCTCGACGCGTACGCACGGCTGACCGAAGCGCAGCTGCGCAGCAAGTTGGAACCTGAGCGAGCGTTGTTCATCGCAGAATCCGGCAAGGTGATCGAACGCGCTCTCGCAGGCGGCATGGAACCGCTGTCGCTGCTCATGGAAGCGAAATGGCTTTCCCCGATGCAACCGCTCATCGACGAGGTGGCCGCGCGATGGGGCGACGAGGTGCCCGTGTTCGTGGCCCCTCACGACGAATTGGCGAAGCTTACGGGTTTCGAACTGACGCGCGGGGCGCTCGGCGCGTTCCGTCGCCCGCCCCTGCCCAGCGTCGCCGAAGTTGTGCGCGGCGCGCGGCGCATAACCGTGCTGGAGGACATCACGAACCACACGAACGTGGGCGCCATTTTCCGCTCGGCTGCGGCGCTTGGCGTGGATGCCGTGCTCGTGACGCCAGCCTGCTACGACCCGTTGTACCGTCGGGCTGTCCGCGTGTCGATGGGGACCGTGTTCCAAGTGCCGTGGACGCGCATCGGAACGGAGGGAGAGACTCGCGCGACAAGCGCAAGCGGCTGGGCAGCCGAGGGCGTTCCGCTTCTGCACGCGCTCGGGTTCAAAACGGTGGCCATGGCGCTGACCGACGAGTCCGTGCCCCTCGACGACCCCGCCCTCAACGCCGAAGAGCGCTTGGCCATCGTGCTGGGCACCGAAGGCGACGGCCTCGCGCACGATACGATTGCGCGCTGCGACTACACCGCTCGCATCCCCATGGCCCGCGGCGTGGACTCCCTCAACGTGGCGGCCGCGAGCGCCGTGGCTTTCTGGCAGCTGAGAGCGTAGGGGCGCCGAAAAGCCGGCCGGCACCGTTTGCGACGCGTTTTCCCTCAGACAGAAGGAGGGAGGAGTTCGCGAGCGACCGTGCCCCGAAGCGGCATGGTCGCTTGCGAGCCCAACACAAGCTGGCATGCAAGCCGCGTTTTGCAAGATGCCCATCACCAGGCAGAACGACAAGCAAGTGGATCGGCTCATCGATCGACGCTTCAACCGCTCCGTCGGCACCTCGGCTTCGCCAATCGACGTTTCGGCAGACCCATCAGCCTCTTGGCCAACGTCACTCAACTGACTGCGGAGATAAGAGGCAACGGAACGAAAGCGGCGATCCGTGGCAGGAAATGACGGAAAACCGCCATCCGGAAAAGGCTGCGGCGAGAAAACGGAGAGACGGCCCTTTTCCCTGGCAAGCGCATCGACTTGTTTTTGGTCGAGCAGAAGGCGTCCAGCGCGAACGCAGTTTTCCGTCATTTCCCGCCGCGAAAAGCGCCCGCCAGCGCGCCAAGAGCTGCCAGATCCGCGCTCGCTCGCACACCCGCCAAAGCCGCCGAGCCTCATGCGTCACAGCGGCCCGGCAGAGAACGGAAAACGGCGACGACCCCAAAGCGACAAGGAACTGCAAGCCTTCCGAGAGCGAAGCGCCGCCTCATTCCTTGTCGCGCTATGCGACCCTCTCGAGGAAACGCCTGAAGCACGGACTCGAAACCCCTACCACACTTGGAAAAGGGGCTGGTAGAATACGATGGGCAACCACGAAAGGAAGCACTATGGACGAAGGCTCGGCAAGCGCCCACGACAGGCAGCGCACGCAGGGGGCGAGCGCCGTCGGCTACGGCATCATATGCGGCCTCACGTTCCCTCTCATGATCTCAAGCACATTTTTGCAGGAGATGAGCCTGTCCCACGGCGCAGGCGACGCGTTCGGAGCCCTGTTCTTCCTCGCGTACTCGCTCACAATGGCGCTCACCGCACTCACCTCGCTCGCACGTCCGTCCCGCCACACGCGGAGTCGCCGATTGCGCATGGCCGGAGCGTGCGCGGCGGTCTTCATCGGCAACCTCCTCATGCTGGGGCGCACGACCGGCGTCATCGAAGGCGGTTGGTCGTACGCGTTCTTGGCTTCCGGAGCCATTGGCTATGGACTGGCAACAACCGAATTAGGCTGGATGGCGCGTATCACGACATTCCACGAAAACGGTCAGCTTTCGCTCGCACGCACGGTCCCATTCGCCTTTCTGTGCGGAGGAGGCATAGCGGCGCTCATCTTCTACGCCTCGGGAGCGACCGAGATCCTGTTCGCCCTCGCCATTGTCATCGTCTCAGCGGTGCCGCTTATGCAGCGGCAAACGCTCGAGGAAACCGATGAGCGCACAGGCTTTTTGCGAGGCAGCGTGAGCGATTTCGTGAAAGCCGTGTCATACCTGGCGGTGTTCTCGTTTGCATTCGGCACGGTGAGCCAAGTCGCCACGAAAGCGGAGGGCGCCATGCCCATCGAAGCACAAGCGGTCGCAGGCATCCTGACGGCCGCCGTGGCCATGCTGGCGCACGCGGCACGGCGCAAAAAGGCCTTCGCGGCAAGCGACCTGTACAACATATTGTTCCCCGTCGTAGCGCTCGCGCTCGTGGCACTGCCGTTCATCACCTCTCCCGAGTTGCATGTGATAGCCACCACGCTGGTGTTCATGGCGTTTTATCTGACGGGGATGAACGCCCGCATCTCCGTGTGTCTGCTGGGCGAACGCGACCGCGCGTCCGTTTGGGTGTATCTGGGCGCAACGTTGGCGATTTCTGGATCGCTCATCTTGGCGGGAGTGCTGTTCGGCTCGTTCGTGTTGGCGCGGGAGGAGCCAGCTGGAGGACTTGCGCTCGTGTCGCTTGTGTCACTGTTCGTCCTGGCTCTCAGCCCGGTACTGACCGCGCGGATCGAGAGGCGCCGCGCACAATCCGCTTCGATGCCGAACGAGGAACGCGAACCCGCCGCCGCGTCGGCCCCGACCGACGCCACGACCGCTTCGATGAAACCCGTCGGCTCAACCCCAACCGTAGCACCCGTTTCGACCTCCGACATCCTCGCATTGCAAACCGGCTTGCTGCGCCGCTTTGCCGAGCATCACGGCCTCACTCCGCGCGAAGCGGACGTGCTCGTGCTTCTTGCCCAAGGCCGCACGCGCACCTACATCGCTGCAGAGTTGGATCTGTCGCCAAACACCGTTAAAGGATACATCCGTAACATCTACCAGAAAAGCGACGCAAAAGACAAGCAGGACCTTCTCGACCGCGTGGAATTGTTCGAGCGGCGAAGTCAATCATAACCCCAGTTCAACGTCAGAAATTAAGGCGTCGCACCGAGAAACCACCCAGAGTGGAGGGTCGCGCGAAAACGCCGAAACGCGCGCCCGTAAACCCCGCCCACCCACTTTGGGGCTGACGAACGCGCCGACTCTCACCGATGATGCCTCCCGTAGGCCGGGCCGCTCCGAAAGAGGGGTTGCGCTCAGCCAACCGCATTCCGTTTTCCGAAAGGGAGGAGACCACATGACCAATCAGGGGAACAAGCAAGCAGACAAGCACGCTGCGCGCCCCGAAAGTGCCGCGCGCCCGGGCCTGAGCCGCCGCGCCTTCGTGCTGGGCCTTGGCGCATCGGCCGCCTTCGTGGCCGGAGGAAGCCTCGCCGCATGCGCGCCGCAGACAAGCAAAGACGCGAGCGATACCTCCGCCACGGGCTCGAGCGCCGAAGAGCGAAGCGACGCGAACGGCGGCTCCTCCGCATCTGAGGAGGCTCCCGATACCATCCAGGCCGCAGCGGAGAAACCGGCCGACAAGCAGGAGGCCAAGGAAGCCGACCTCGTGGTAGTGGGCAGCGGCATCGCCGGCATGAGCGCGGCCGTGGAGGCCTCGCGTGCGGGCGCCAAGGTGATCGTACTTGAAAAGCACACCGTCACCGGCGGCGACTCGTCCATCTGCTCCGGCAACTTCTACTGCTGCGGATCGAAGAAGCAGGACGATCTGGGCTACACCGACTACGGCACGCCCGAGGAGGTCGCCCAGTTTTACTTCGACCAGTCCGACGGGGACGCCAACATGGACATCTGCCGCCTGGTGGCCGAGCACGGTGGCGAGGCCATGGATTGGCTCGTCGAGTTGGGCTGCGATTTCGACAAGAAGCCCGAGGAAGGCGCCACCGACCGCTCCATGCTGTCCACCACCGGCGGCAAAGGGCTGGTGGACAACCTCATCGCCGAGGCCGAGAAGAACGGCGTCGAGCTCATGATGGAGACACGCGCCGTCGAGGTGATCATGGACGGAAGAGCCGCGGCCGGCGTGAAGGCGCGCCAGGGTTCCACCGAGTACATCATCAACGCGAAAGCCGTCATGCTGGCGTGCGGCGGCTTCGACGGGCAGGATTGGTCGAAGGAGCTCTACGCTCCCGGCGCGGTGGGCTGGCACACGTTCTCAAGCCCCGGCAACACCGGCGACGGCATCGAGCTGGCTCGACAGGCGGGCGCGATGGTGCTGCTCAAAGGCGGCCTGTCGCAGATCCACCTGGTGGGCCATGATCCGCTGCCGCTCAACGACGAACTGAGCTCGCTGCGCATGGTGAGCACCGGCGTGTTCGTCACCGACCTGGGCTACCGCTGCGCAAACGAATCCATGACCAGCCAGTTCGACTACTTCACGCCCTTCGTGCAGAGCGGGCGCAAGAAGTTCTTCATCATCTGCGACTCGCAGCTTCCCGACAAGCGCCTGGAACTTGTCAAGAAAGGCGTGGAGAAGGGCGTCGTGAATACGGCAGACACCATCGAGGAACTCGCTGAGGAAGCGGGCCTGCCCAGCTATCCGCTCGCGAAAACCGTCGAGAGGTACAACGCCCTGTGCGAAGCCGGCGAGGACACCGATTTCCACAAGAAGCCCGAAGACCTGCAGGCGCTGACGCAGGCCCCCTTCTACGCCATTCAGATCACGCCGAACACGAACGACTCGTTCGGCGCGCTCGCCATCAGCACGAAAGCCGAAGTTCTTGACGAGAACCGCCAGCCCGTGCCCGGCCTGTACGCCGGCGGCACCCTTGGCAACGCCGAGCTGTTCTACCTGCGCTACGCGGTGAGCGGCGCGTCGCTGTGCATGGGCACCGTCACCGGTCGCATCGCCGCGCAGTCGGCACTCGAATCCGCTGGGCTGTAGGGCGGTCAGCCGGACACGCCTCGTGCGCCCCACGCCTCCTTGGACGCGTCTGGCACGAGCAAGTGGCCCGATCGGCCTTGCAAGCCCTATGCGCTCTTTCGCCCTGTTCGCTCAGAAGGGCCCCTCGCCGAAGGGCCCTTCTGCGTATGCGAAACCGCTTCAAACCCGCAATGCCGTCGGCGAGCTTTCGAGCACGCGGGCGACAACCATGCGAGCATGCGGCGCAAGCCAACCGCCGTGCGCCCAAGACCCTTCGGCGTCAATACAGCGAAGGACATCTTGCATGCAGGGGCAATCACGACCCTTTCAAAGCGTACCGTGTCTTGGGCGAGCAGCGAAGGGCTATCGCGCAGGCAAAAGCTCCCTGTCGCGCGCCTCGGCAAGGAACGATCGCTCCTGCGACGCGCTTTAAAAATGCCGCCGAATAGACGAGGCTTTGCTCGATTTTCATCCTCCTGGTTTAGAGCAACCCTTCTATCACCTGCAATTTTAAAATATTACCAGGAAAGTACCAGTATAAAATCAGGCACAATTATGCTAGAATGCGAGCATCCATCAACTCATCATGCGAGGCGCGGATCATGGCAGAGGAAACCATCCGAAGCAACAGCGAGGCAGCAAGATCGGCCGAATCGAGCATCTCCTCGGCATCGTATACGCTCGAGCTGAGCGCTGTTGAATTCGGCGTCTCCACCACGTTGACGGCCTCGGAACGCGCCTCCCGCATCCACGCCGCAACGGCATCGTCGATCGTACAGCTGCGGTCGTCGCTCGAGGCCGACGCAGCCCGCATCGGGCAAAGCGCGCAGCTGTTCGAAGAAGCTGACGCGCAGTCCGCACGAAATTTCGGATAGGAGGCGGCCATGGGACGTCGCATCGATCCGGCAGAACTTGACGCCCTTTCCGCTCGCTTGTGCGCGTCGTGCTCTTCGTGCCGGGAGCACTTTCCCCCAGCATCCTCGACCATCACGGCGCTCTGCGACAACCCGCACCTCGACAGCGCAGGATGGCGGTCGGCGAAACAGCAGATGAGCGATTACACGGTTGTCATGGCCGGCATCGAAGCCGTGCTCCTCTCCATTGAAAGCGACTGCGAAACCCTCGTCAGATCCGCAGGATTTGAGGTGCTTGACGAGAACGATCTGCTGTTCCAAATCGAGCAGCTCGAAGACCAGAAGCGCTATTGCCGCGACGCCATCGCCGACCTCTCGGAACGCATGCGCAACCCCCTGTGGAACGGCTTCGTCGGAGGCTGGACGAGCATAATGGTAGCGAACCTCAACCTTGCCATAGACAACTTCTCAGCAATGCAGGAAGTCCTGCGGCAGAAGATTGCCCGCATCGACGAGGTGGAGACGCGTACGGCTCTCCTGTTCACCGAAGCCGAAGGAGTGCTGACCAATGTGGCGCAGGGGCTTTCCTCGATCGCCGCCGCTTGGACGGGGTCGGGCTGGGCGCCCACCAAAGATCGCTCATGGGTCGAGGCGCTTGTCAAAGCGTATTGGACGCAGCGCAACCGCGCAACCTTGGAAGAGTACTTCGACCTCGATGAGAAAGGCCGCATCGTTGGCATCAAGAAGGAGGCGGCCGCAAAGACGGCAGAACTGCTTGCGCGGCTGGCGAAGTACCTCGACGACGCCGACGTGGGGGCACTCGAAGCGGATCTCACGCCGGAGGAGAAGTACGTCGTCGCGTATTTGATGATCATGTACGGCGATCAGGTGTTCCAAACTGAGAAAGACTTCGCCCGAACAGCGAAAAACGCCGCAGAAGATCACCTGGGCCTCTCGCTCGAAGGCATTATCAACGAGCTTTCGAAGGTGCTAGACGGCGAGTCCATCCCCTTTGTCAGCGACCTGCTCTCCTTCACCTTCCAAGACGGCAAGCTCACCTCGCTCGACCAGCCCACCAGCTTCCAGGCGCGCGGAGGCTTCAGCGACCTGTACGATTACGCAGCGAAGCTCGCCGGCATGAACATCGACACGGATACGACGGTGTTCGTGTACGGCGACAGGGAGTACCGCTTGCAGCGGTGGGATGGCGAGTATATGGCGGGACTTTTCTGCGGAGGGGAGATCGGCCTGTACGCCCGCCCCCTCAGCGAGGCGCAGGCGCGCCCGTACCATGCGAAGGACCTCGAGGAGTACGCGTCCCGCGTGGACTCGCTCACCGCAAGCGAGGTGGACAACCTCTTCATCAACTACGACTCGCTGTTCTCCGAAGAGGATCAGATACGCATGGTGATGAGAATTCGCGACAAGAGCGGCAACGTGATCTTGGAGAACGATACCGCAGATTATGCGAAAAACGGAACGCATTACTGGAACTACGCCGCGGTTTCGAAAGATAAAAACTACCTGAAAGAGGATCTTCGCGTCGAGGGTGAACTGTTCATCGAGGACGACGGTCTGCGCGATGCCATGAAAGAGGCCTTGATCGATGACGGCATCAAGGTCTCCGAAAGCGGAGATGCGCTCACGGTAGAATGGGAGCAATCATGAGCCGGCGCGCGGCGGTGGCGGCGCTCGCGCTCGCGGCGGCGGTGGCGACGGGAGGGTGCAGGATGAACGAAGAGGGCGAGCTCGTGATGCCGGTGCCGACGCCGGAGGAGATGAAGCAAACGCACATCGACTCCCTGACCGTGAGGTCGGAGGAGGAGGCGCGCGAGGCGCTCGACCAGGGGCTGCGCGAGCGCTACGGAGAGGAGTTCGCCCTCGTCGGCGACGGGCCGCGCGCGGTCGACTGGCTCTACGACGGGGAGGTCCCATTCGTCTTCCTCGCCGAGTACGCCCCCGCCTCCGACCCTTCCAAGGTGTTCAGGGCCGACGTGAGCGCGCGGGGAGACGTCCAGGACGACTACGCGCAGTACCTGTTCAAGGACGAGGTCGAGCGGCGCTGCGGAGAGGCGATCGCGGGGTCGGGCTTCCAGGGCTCCTTCGAGGCGGAGCTCGCGCCGCTGCGGGAGGCGCGCGTGTGGCGGGAGGGCGACTCCCTCGAGGAGTACATGGGGGGCACAAGCCTCCTCGACCCCTGGGTGGACGTCTCGCTCTACCCGGCGGGCGGATCGGAGGAGGAGCAGGCCGCCGAGGTCAAGAAGGCCCTCGACTCGCTCTACGACGTGGGGTTCTGGATGGACGTCCGCGCCTACGACCCCTCCCAGAGCGAGTGGGAGCTTTTCATCTACCGGTTCGAGGCGCACACCGAGCACCGCCTGAGCGAGGAGCGGGTTATCGACAAGATCAGAGGGGAGAAGCGGTCCTGGCCCAGACGGGACGAGCTCGCCGCCGAGGGCGCCGCAGAGGAGGAGGCCGCCGGTTCCGGGGAGGTGCCGGAGGGATGAGCCGGCGCGCGGCGGTGGCGGCGTTCGCGCTCGCGGCGGCGGTGGCGACGGGAGGGTGCAGGATGAACGAAGAGGGCGAGCTCGCGATGCCGGTGCCGACGCCGGAGGACAAGCCCTTCTAGAATCATCCCTGCGAAGCAAAAAGGAAGCGAGAGACATGGAGCACCTTTCTCCAGCCTATGCGGCAGAACGCGAACGCCTCGATAAGCGAATCGCCGAGCTGCAACGCAAACGCGAAGACATCACCGCCCTGCAAAAGGACATCGTCGATATCGGAGAAACCCTCGAATGGGGTCTCAGACGCATGAGACGAGCCATCGATGAAGTGGCCGAGCGATGGCCCGCCGACCCCTCCTTAAACGCACGGGCGATCGCAGGACACGACAGCGTCGGCTTGCTTTCAGAACAGGTCAATGGGATTTTACTCGAAGAACCCGAGGAATTCGCCCGTCAGTTACGCGCACTTGAGCAGGAAGAGAACGAGTGCCATGCCGAACGCATAGCGTTGGAACGCCGCCGACAGGAATCCGAGAACTCGACATCAAACTCCCAGCGCAACGACATGCGTTGGTAGGCATTGGCGGCAATGCAAGACAAACGGACGGACGCTCCGGCCTCTCTCGCAGTCCGGTTCGACGGAAAATGCCGGAAACCTAGCGCTGTCCCTGTTCGACCCCCTTCGAAAGAGCGACGGGCAGAGATCTGCACGAAGACAGGCGGATGTACGTCAGCAGAGCTAGGCGCGAAAAGCGTGATCCGTGGCAGGAAATGATGGAAAACCGCGTTCGCGCACACCGACTTTCGCCCAAATGAAAACAAGCCAATGCGCTGAATAGGTAAAACGACGAGCCACGCCGCCCCCATGCCGAAGCCCCTTCTGAAGGGCGGTTTTCCGTCATTTTCCGCCACGAAAAGCAGCCCGTGCGCTAAGAGTTGTCAGGCCCGCGCTCGCACACCCGCCAAACCGCCAGCGACCCATGCCCGGCCAGCCCACCGCGCGCGGCAACGCTGGCACCGCGCACGGCCCCTTCGCCCAACGAAGGCCTTCCGCCGGTCCTAGCCTCGAAGGGGCTGGCCAAGGTCGAACGGACGAGGACCCGTGTCGATCTTGACTCAGCATGGGCAAGCTTGCCCGCTCTAAGGTCAGCGAGGGCACCGGGCACGACCGCGCGACCGGGCACCATGGCAGCCCGGCAGGTGACGGGATTGGCAGCGCCCCCGCCCCTTCGCCGCGCTCTACTTCACCACGAGAACGGGAATCTTCGAGGCATGCAGTAGCTTATGGCTCACGCTGCCCAAGTACTCCTTGAAACCGCTCAGACCACGGTTGCCCACCACCACCAAATCGTAGTCGCGTTGATCGATGAGCTTGATGATCTCGGTTGCGGGGTTCGTGCCCGTCAGAAGCAGCGAGTCGGTGCGCTCGGCCACAGGCCCCAAGTCTTTGGCAGCGTTGGCCAGAAGGTCCTCACCGTCGGAAATCATCATGTCAAGGATCTCCTTGAAGCTGGTCATCTGGCTTTCATCGAGCAGCGGGATGGGAACCACGTACACGATGTCCATGCGGGCGTCAGGGTTCGGTTCGATCAGACCAGCCGCCATTTCGAGCGCACGCTTCGCGCCCTCGGATTCGTCGAACGCAACGAGCAGCTTGTTCACAGCCATTCTCTGCCTCCTTGTCGACCGAGGCGGGCGGGACCGCACCGCCTCAATGCAAATCTAGCACCTGCGCACTTCGATTTCGCATCTTTAGTATAGGACTTTTGAAGGCGGCTGGCCACGGAGGAAACGAAAAGCGGCGAGCACGTTGCCCAACCTATGCCCATCCTGTTGATTCTCGCAGATCGCGGCGAAGGTCCTTTTACCGCTGAAACACGCGTCGTATGACTTGCGCGCATCCTTCTAGACGCGAGCGGGCAACTGCGTCACCCGCAAAAGACCAACCCCTCTCAACCACGCCGTCGAAAAAAAGCGAACCGCGTGCGCCTTCGCGAAAGGGGCGAGAGCAGGTTCTTCGGCAACGTTTTTCCCACGGATCCCTTACCGCTACAGCGCGGTTTTCGTACGCAGACGCACCCGTTCATGCTTCCTCCTACCATGATACGCGGCGTTCGCACCTCGATGCGAACGTCACCCCCCCCCCAAGCGGAAGGACGAACCCATGGAGCATTACGATGCGGCTGTCATCGGATTCGGAACGGCCGGACGAGCGCTCGGCGCAGCGCTTGCCGACGCAGGGCAGAAGGTTGCCGTCGTCGAACGTTCCGATGCTATGTTCGGCGGCGCCTGCGTGAACAACGCCTGCATCCCCACGAAAGCCCTCGTTCAATCGGCGCGCCTATCTGCGGCCGAGGGCGGCTCGATCATACAGCAAGAGCAGCGCTACGAAGCGGCAGTCGAGCGTATGGACCGCATGCGCGCAAAGGCACGCGAACGCAACTACCGCTCGCTTGCCGACCGCGACACCGTGAGCATCGTCATGGGGCACGCCTCGTTTTCAGGGCCGCGTCAACTTGTCGTCGCCGCAGACGGCGGAAAGCGCCGGATTTCAGCCGATCGCATGTTCATCGACAGCGGCTCGGTGCCGAGGCTGCCATCCATCCCCGGCATCGACAGCCCCCGCGTCTACGTGAGCAGCTCGCTCATCGAGGTACGGACGTTGCCACGTCAGCTGATCATCGTCGGCGGAGGGTTCGTCGGACTTGAGTTCGCCTCAATGTACGCCGATTTCGGCGCGCAAGTGACCGTGCTGCAGCACGGACCATCCGTCCTCGAGGACGAGGACGAGCAGACGTCGAGCGCTGTGCGCGCCAGCCTAGAAGAGCGCGACATCGAGATCATCTGCAATGCGGAGGTCGAGCGCATCGACGACGAACATGATCGCGTACTCGTGCACGCGCGCATCAACGGACAGGACGGCGAACGCGATGCGGGCACCCGCCGCGAATTGCTCCTCCCCGCTCACGCGGTGCTCATCGCCATTGGGCGCACACCGAACACAGACGACCTCAACCTGGAGGCCGCCGGTATCGCACGCAGCGAGCATGGCGGCATCGTGGTGGACGAGCATCTGCGCACGAGCGCGCCTAACGTGTGGGCCATGGGCGATTGCACTGGAGGCATGCAGTTCACCTACGTCGCCTACGACGATTTCCGCATCGTGCGCGACGACGTGCTGGGCGACGGCGCGCGAACCACCGAGAACCGCGGCGCCATTCCCCGCTGCACGTTCGTCCATCCTCCCTTCGCCCGCATCGGCATGACCGCCCGCGAGGCTCATGACGCCGGGTTCTCCGTGCGCACAGCCACGCTGCCCTCGAAAAGCATCTCGCAAGCGAGCATCTTGCAAGAGGAAACGGGCCTGATGAAGGCTGTGGTCGATGCGCGATCCGACCTCGTGTTGGGCATGGACTTGTTCTGCGAAGACGCCCAGGAGCTGGTCAATCTCGTAAAGATCGTCATGGACGCGCGCATGCCCGCGACCGCGCTGCGCGACGCGGTGTTCACGCATCCCTCCATGACCGAGGCGTTCAACAACCTGTTCGCCGCCCTGGGCGATCCTTCGTAACGACCCGGGAGAACCCGCCGCGCCACCTCGCGCGGACGGCAAACGCCCTTTCGGCGTTTGCGTCGGGCGCAAAGCCCGTTTCGAAGCATTGACGCAGAACTCTTCGCGAGAGCGCGGAAACGTCGAAAACGACGCGAAGGATATTAAAGGCTAAGGAGGAAAAGAACATGAGCATCGAAGCCTATTGCATGAAGTGCAAGGAGAGGAAGACGATGAAAGACCCCGTCGAGGGCACGACGAAGAACGGCAAGCCCATCACGAAGGGCTCGTGCCCCGATTGCGGAAGCACGATCTGCAGGATCGGCACCATCCAATAACCTCAACGGCGGAGGAGGAAGCCTGCGCCTGGGACGTCGTCTCCGAAAGAACGCAGGACGACGGAGCTCGGCACGCTCGTGCGGCCCGGCCGCGAAAAGTCTCCGAGACGGACGCGCTCGCGAAGCCGACACGCGGTTTCGGCCCGACGCCTCCGGCAGCAGAGCCCTCCCTGAAAGCATCGTCGCGCCATTGCAAAAGAGGGTCCACGGGCGGCCCCTCGAACCTTTCGAGCATCCTCGGCATCGGCGCGCCCTTGAATCGGCAGCATCTGCCGAACAACGTTGAGTCCGCGTGCCGTCCTGACGCACGAGCGAGCCGCTTTGCGGTCCCCCCCCCAAGGTCGGCAGGAGCCTTCGAACCGCCCGCACCTTCATGGATCGCTCTTCGACGACCGCCGACAAGCCGTCGCGACAGGGCACGGAAAAGAACGTTTGACCCGCTTGGCAGTCGGAGCGTCCGCATCGAAGACCTCCGCCGATCATCTCGCCATCTTCGAAATCCCACCGATCCCGCCGTACGCCACTCCGGCAACGCGCCCTTCGCGCATCCTTTCGACGAGCAACGGTCAAACGCCAATGCGTATTCGCAGTTCAACCACGCCTTTCGCAACCTCGCGCCGCAGGCGCCCTCACGGAGAAACGATGCAGCCCGCCGTGCCCGCATTGCGGGCGTGCTATGCTAAGAAGTCGCGGGCAAACGCGAGGACGGAGGACGACGAAACGCATGGGATCGCCAGTGTTTCCCAACAAAGCGACGCACGAGGGGGTGCGGCGCATCGGCATGCCGCGCGCGCTCCTGTTCTATCGGTACGGCTCTCTGTGGACGGCGTTCTTCGAATCGCTCGGATGCGAAGTGGTGCTGAGCGAGCCCACCGACAAAGGCACGGTTGCACGGGGCGACGCGCTCTCAAACGACGAGTGCTGTCTCGCCTCGAAAGCGTACCTGGGGCACGTAGCAGCGCTTCTGGAGTCAGGCGCATGCGACGCGGTGTTCGTGCCGAGCATCGCCAACGTGGGGCTGCATCGCGGATTCTGCACGAAGTTCCAAGCACTGCCCGACCTTGTCGCCAACACGTTTGCCGACAAGCATGTGCGCGTGCTGTCGTGCTTGGTGAACGAGCGGGAAGAGAAAACGGGCATGAAGGAGGCCCTCATCGGCGTCGCCTCGCAACTCGGCATCGGTCCACGTGAAGCGAAGCGCGCTTGGAAAGCGGCAGCCCACGCGCAAACGCAAGCCGAGCGCTTCGCAGTGGCACGCCAGATGAGGGCGCTCACCACGCTCGAACGCGCCCGCGAAGCCGCCCACATCGGCAGATCCACGACCTCGACATCGCACAATGCAGAAGGCGAGGCCGGCGCAGCACGGGCGAACGGCCCAACCGCCATGATCGGCGGAGGCGGGGCAGGTCCGCGCATGGCCGCCGCCGCCAACGCGCGCGCAGCGTTTAACAAAGGTCGCGTCCGTGCGTCGAAAGAGCCCTTGGGCATCCTGCTTGCCGCCCATCCTTACGTGGCGCACGACCCGTATCTGGGCGGCGCCCTCGTCGACCTGCTCGAGCGAATGGGCGCCACCGTCCTGTTCACCGACGAAACGGATCGCAAACGTGCCCTGCAAGCCAGCTTCGGCTTTTCAAACACGCTGCCATGGATCGTGAACCGCGAGCTGGTGGGCTCGCTCATGCTTCTGCACGAGCGTGTGGACGGGATCGTGCTCGTGAGCGCCTTCCCCTGCGGCCCCGACTCGATGACCGACGACGCCATCGTGCGCTGCATCCAGGGAAAGCCCATCCTGAATCTCACCATAGACGCGCAAAGCGGCACAGCCGGACTGGAAACGCGTGTGGAAAGCTTCGTTGACATCCTGCGCTACCAGAGGAAAGGGGGCTATGTCCATGCCGCAGACGACTGACCGCATGCCCGAGCCCGCATCAAACCGCACGCCGAGCCCCGCAACCGCCCACACTGCCGAACCAGAACCTATCTCCGCTTCCGGCCGTGCGGCAGAGCACCCCCGAGAGCGCGTGGACCCCCTGCGCACCGTCGGCGATGCGCGTAGCACCGACGAGGTGCGCGGCGCCCGCGTGGTGCTGGGAGACGGCGGACGAGGCCCGTTCAAGCTGCTGCCGTCACGACCCCGGCGGGAGCGGTCGGCCAAGCGCGACCGCCACGCCCGTACGCGCGTGGCGTTCTTCCGCTACAGCTACTACGACATCGCGTTCAAGTTCTTCGTAGAGCACGTGTTGGACGCCGACTTCGTCGCACTGCCGAAACCCACGCGACGCACCATCGAGCTGGGATCGCGCCACTCAAGCGACATGGTGTGCGCACCCTTCAAGCACATCTTGGGCGATTACATCGAGGCGCTCGAGCTGGGCGCTGACGTTCTCGTTCAATTCGCGGGCCCGTGCCGTTTGGGCTATTACGGCGAGCTGCAGGAGTCCATCCTGCGCGACATGGGCTACGAGTTCGAGATGCTGAACTTCGCTACGGTGACGGGCAAGCCACTGACCGAGTACATCTCGATCTGCAAGAAGAAGGTGAACCCGAACGTGTCGGTTCCGCATGGCGCTCGCAACATGCTGGCCGTGTTCAAAATGATCGAATGCCTGGACGAGGCGAACGACTTCTATCTGGCAAACGCCGGATTCGAAGTTGAGCCGGGATCGTTCGAGCGCGCACGCGAGGCTTACTTCGCCGACATGCGCGAGGCTACCTGCGAGCGCGACATCGCCGAAGCGCAGCGCCGAGGACTCGATGCGCTGCGAGCGCTGCCGGTGCGCAAACCCGCGCAGCCCGTCCGCGTGGGCATTGTGGGCGAGTACTTCACCGCAGCCGACCCCACCAGCAACCTCGATCTCGAGCGCAAGCTGCTGGCAATGGGCGTGGAACTGCACCGATCGCTCACCATGACGAACCGCAACCTGCGCCACAACGAGCGCAACCTGCGCGCCAGCATCGCCGACTACGTGACCTACAACATGGGGCCCACGTCAAGCCTCACCATCGCCTCTGCGCTACGCTACGCGCAGGAGGGATTCGACGGCGTAGTGCACGTGAAATCGTCGGGCTGCACGCCCGAGGTGGACTGCGTGCCGGTGTTGCAGCGCATCGGCCGCGACACGGGCATGCCCTTGCTCTACCTCAGCTACGATTCGCAGACCAGCGACACCGGCCTGGACACGCGCCTCGAAGCGTTCTACGACATGCTGGCCATGAAGAAGGAGAAGACGAGATGACAGAGCAGAGGACGGCTCGTCCGGACAACGACCTCGGTGGGAACGGAATCGACGCCCAAGACCGCTGCGAAAGCCCGTCGCCAAGTACGTCGGCAACGAACTCGAAAACCGCTCCGGCGCCCGACCAGGCTCGAATCAAGGAAGGGCCGGCTCCGCAGGACACCCCGCCAAAACGCCCCGTATCATCGAGCGCCTCGTCCCCTTCGACAAGGAAAGCGGATTGCTATTTGGGCATCGACATCGGCTCCATCTCCACGAAGGGCGTGATCATCGACGCCGGACGGAACATCATCGCGCGCACGTACCTGTGGACCGAGGGCAACCCCGCCGACGCCGCGCGCCGCGTGGTAACCGACCTGGGATCGCAGGTGGACCGCGACGCCGTGCACGTGCGCGCCGTGGGAACCACGGGCAGCGCACGGCGGCTGGTGGGCGCCATGTGCGGCGCCACCGTGGTGAAGAACGAGATCACGGCGCATGCCGTGGGCACGACGTTTTTGCATCCCGACGTGCGCACCATCTTGGAGATCGGCGGACAGGACTCCAAGATCATCTGCGTGGAGAACGGCATCGCCGTGGACTACGCCATGAACACGCTGTGCGCCGCGGGCACGGGCGCGTTCCTGTCGAGCCAGGCGCACCGGCTGGGCGTGGAGGTGGAGGAGTTCGGCGAAATAGCGCTGACCTCGAAGAAGCCGGCGAACATCGCGGCGCGCTGCACCGTGTTCGCCGAGAGCGACCTCGTGCACAAGATCCAGGTGGGCTACGCCCGCGAGGACATCATCGCGGGCCTGTGCCGCGCCGTGGCCACGAATTACCTGAACAACGTGGGCAAAGGCAAGCAGATCGTCGCGCCTGTGGTGTTCCAGGGCGGCGTGAGCAAGAACGCCGGCGTGGTGCAGGCGTTCCGCGACGAGCTGGGGATGGACGTTCTGGTGGATGCCGACGGGCATCTCATGGGCGCGTTCGGCGTGGCGCTCCTGGCGGTAGAGGCCGCATCGCGCGAGGGCGCCGGCCAAGCGACGTTCAACTTCGACGCGCTGCGTTCCTTTGAGTTCGCCACCCGCGAAGTGGAGTGCCAGAAGTGCGCGAACCACTGCGAGATCATCTGCGTCTACCGCGACGGCACTATCATCGACTCCTGGGGCAACCGCTGCGAGAAAGGCGCCGTGAGGACCGAGGCGTGAGGCCGGTCTTCTAACGTTTCCTGACAAGAGAGATCAGATCCTGCTTGCTGTGTATCCCGAGCTTTTGATACACGCGGTTAATGTGGCTTTTTACCGTTGCGTCCGAAATGACCAGCTCTTCTTGAATGAACGAGCGGCTTCTGCCCTGGGCGAGCAGCTTGAACACCTCAGTTTCACGCGGGGAGAGGCCGTGCTCTGCGGCGATGCGCCCGCAAAGGTCCTCCAAACCATCCACGTCGAACGTCTTGAGCGACGACTCGCGCATCTTCCAAAGCAGCATGAGCGCGATGACGATAACCCCGTACATGGCGGCACCGACGATCATGCGCCCTAAGCCGGAAAATCCCTGAAGAGCCAAGCCGAACACAAGCGCCGCGAAGCTCATCACCAGCTCCGAGACGGCAGCCGAACGCACCGGCGGCCAATCGAGCGCGCGGATGGCCGCAACAGCGATGAGCCAGAATAGGAAGTGGGAGAACAGCTCAACCGCCGTCATAAGCGAATCGATGACCACAGTCGCAACCCCGAGGGCCGCGAGGGTCTGCTCGTCGAGAAACAAAAAGCATGCGAGAAGCACGAGGAGGGCCCGGACGAATTGTCCGACGATCCCCTCCTCCTGGCAGCGGGAAAACGCGAAATAGACGAAAGCGGCAAAGAGAATCGACGCCGGAAGACTAGAGGCGATGCTTGCACCGTCGATGACGTTGGCGCTACCCCAAAAGCCTAGATTGCTGAGCGCCCGCGCCACGGCATTCAGCACGGGATACATGATCAGAAAAGCGATCATGGTGGTCCGGTCGACGCGCGGAACGCCGCTCGGCTGCGACGAGGACGCACCCGCAACAGCCCGGCCTCCCACAATGGAGAGAAGTGCCCCGATGCCCACCGGCATCAGCGCATCGACAGCCACCTGGGCAACGGCATCGTAGGAACCCAAGATCGCAACGACGACGGTCTTGATGATGCGACTCGCCGCAAGAATCCAGACGATGTCGACGAAGCGCCCCACACGTGCCGCCTCGCAGAGGAACCTCATTTCGAGCCAGCCGTAGCAAACACCGGTCAACAAAACCGCGCCCATGCCCATGCCTGCACCTGCACTACCAAAAACAGAGAAGCTCGCCGCGTACGCGAGCGTTCCGGCGACTGCCAGAAGGGGAACGACGACCCCGAGCACACGGACAGCCCTCTCGACCTTTTGAGGAACCAGAACCATGAGCCCGCAGCAAAAAACCAGCGAAAGCGACCAGAAAACCCGGCTGTTCGTGAAAACGTCTTGAACGAGCTGACTCGCCGATGCCATCGCCGAGCAATGACCCAGCATGTCGCACCACACATCGAGCAGGGCAAGGCCCAGCACAAGAAAGACCGCCGTCGGCCATCCGGCCAATCCGTGCCCCGTATCGCGCGGAGAGTCACCGACCGCGTTTGGATCTAAGGTTTTCTGGCAACTTGCCGGCATTCGCAGCCCTAGGTTCCCTTCGTTACACGTCTTCACCCACACAGTATAGGCACGACCGTCCGGCGTCGCAAGCAACGCCGGACGGCTCACCGGAGGGAAAGGACAGACGCTCGCGCAGATGCCGCTCAGAAAACGTTACGCTTAGGCGAGTGGGTCGCTCAGGGCAACCTGCTGGCCGGCAATGCGTCCGTTCACCAAACAATCGAGCGTGCCGTTGCAGCCAAGACGGCACGCGCCATGCACACCGCCGGTCGCCTCACCTGCAGCGTACAGGCCCGAAATGGGCTGTAGATCGTTTCCGATGACTCTGCAATTATCATCGGTTTTCACACCGCCCATGCAATGGTGCACCTTCGGCTGCATCTTGGCCACGTAGTAAGGAGCATTCTTCATCGGAGCGCTGTCATCGTTGAACAGTTTGCCGAATTCCGTGTCAATGCCGGCTTCTACGCAGGCGTTGTAGCTATCGATCTGAGCTTTCAGCGCTTCAAGCGGTATGTCATACTCACTTGCAATGGCATCGAGCGTGTCGAACTCCACCACAGCGCCGTTACCGAGTCCTGCCTCCAGGCTTTCCCGCGCCCATTCGGGAGCGTTATCGATGCAGCCAATCTGCAATGCAGGATGCCCCAGCTCGAAAATTGCATCACTGAATCTTTTGCGATCGGTCAGCTCGTTCACAAAGCGCTTGCCCGTCGCCGGATCGATGACGGGCGCATAAGCGCATTCCGCCTCGATCCACGTAGCCGACGACCCAAACGAATTCTCAACCGGACTCGTGTACGGATAGCATTGGATCTGGTCGAGCTGCATGCCAAAAGCCCCTGCATCGAGTGCAACGCGCAAACCGTCGGCATTGGAGCCTTCCCGGTTCGTACAGCCCACCGTTTCGTCAAGACGAGGATCTTGAGCGCTGCGAAACGCCACGTCCAGGCCGAAGCCGCCCGTCGCGAGCACAACGCCGCGCGAGGTTTTCACCGTTTTGGTTTCCTTGGCGGTAGACAGGTCGTAATCCCTGCATCCGAGGGCTATCTGCACGCCCACGACACGGCCTGCGTCGTCTTTGAACAACCTCGCAAGTTGAGTGTCGGTCTCCACTTGGATGCCCTGCTCGGCAAGCTTCGCTGTCAAAGGCTCGGTGATGCCCGATCCGCTGTTCGCCTGAGGGGGAATGCAGCGCATGACCGTATGCCCGCCCTGGGCGATGAGGCGATCCGAGCCTGTCTCGGCGTCTTGAGCCCACTCGACCCCTATCTCATTGACGGTCCATTCGAATGTCTCGTTCGATTTTTCTGCGATGAGCCGCACTTTGCTTTCATAGTTGAGATTCAGCCCCGCCGTCAACGAGTCGCTGACGAAAGCCTCAACGCTGTCCTCGATGCCAGCCGCCTTCTGGGCGGCCGAACCAACGACAGCGATCTGGCCATCGGCGAACGCTGAGTTGCCACCGCCAGACGCACGTTTGTCGATAATGCGCACGCCTGAACCCGCCTTTGCAGCTTCGTATGCAGCGGCAAGACCGGCATAGCCCGAGCCGACCACCAGCACCTCCACTTCCTCGTCCCACATTTCAGGCAGACCGCTCGACGCGGCCGTTGCCGCTTGGACGGTTTCCGCAGACTTAGGCGCACATCCAGCAAGCATGGTCGAGCCTGCAAAAGCGGCTCCCGCAAGACCTGCGGCTTTGAGAAAATCCCTTCGCGCGATTGTTGCCATAGCACTTGTCCTCCCTGAGTTGAAAATGTTTCCGATAACTAGAACCTTATCGATGCACACCACGCGCCGCACCCTCCAAAAGGCTCGAATCGCATCCCCCAAAAGGGTTGAAGAGGCATTCCCCGCTCTTTTTCCACCCGCTGCCATGCCCGAACCGCCACCTCCCCTGCGGAGGCCCTTGACAACCTGAAAAACGCGAAGAGACTACGCGTACAAGCCTCACGAAAGCGAGGACGAGTTTTTCGCGACCTTAGGACTTCAAAAAATCGATCCGCCAGCTCCCCTATGTCCTAGAAGACATGAGAAGCGGCTGGAGCCTCTCTCCCTGAAGCAAGGGTCCCCTTCGGGGCATCGCGGGTTAGGACGCAGTCACAGATGTGCCCGTACCGCATTCATGAGGGGGCTCAGCCATGTCGTATCGTACCAGCATCGGTTTTGGACGTGCACGCCCACCCGATCGACGCCGCGTTCGTACCGGAGACGGGGGAGATCGCGGAGCGCTCCTTCGGCTACGCCCCTGCGTCCGTCGCCGCATGGGCGGCGGAGCTGCCGCAGCTGGCGCGTGCCGTCTACGAGTCGGACCCGACCGGCTTCGACCTCAAGCGCTCGCCTTCGGCGCCGCCTCCCTCAAGGTACTCGCAGAGTGCCCGACGCCGTCCGAAGTCGCCCGCAAGCGCACCTCCACGATCGCCAAGCTGCTCTCCGAGGGGTCCCGCGGCAGGCTCGGCGAGGCCAAGGCCGCCCAGGTCAGGGCCGCCGCGAAGTCGTCGGTCGGCATCAGGCTCGGGGAGGACGCCGCCTCGTTCCGGCTCAAGACGATGGTCTCGCAGGCCGAGTTCCTGAACCGGACCATCGCCAAGGTTGAGCGCGAAGTCTCCTCGCTGCTGGCGAAGCTCGAGCCCAACATCACCACCGTCCCCGGAGCATCGACCACGACGGGCGCCCAGATCGTCGCCGAGATCGGGAACGTCAGGCGCTTCAAGGGCGCCGCGTCGATCGTCAAGTACGCGGGCCCCAGCTCCGGAGTGGACGAATCCGGCAGGTTCTCGGCCCAGGGAGTCCCGATCACCAAGCACGGCTCGCCCTATCTGCGAAGATCGCTCTGGCTGGCCGCGAACCGCGCCAGGCGGCACGACCCCAGGCTCAAAGCCTTCTACGACAAGAAGCGGCGCGAGGGCAAGCCCCACAGGGTCGCCGTCACGGCGGTTGCCAGGAAGCTGCGCCACGTCGTCTACGCGGTCATGCGCGACGGGGAGCCCTACGACCCGGCCAAGTAGGCGCAAACGGCATATCCTCGCTCCACGCCGCCGATGCGGCGCGCTCCATTGCGCCCAAAAGCATTCGATATTCGGCTATCAAGACGCGGATTCGGACAATTCTAGAAACTTCGACTTCCTACAGTTTTGCCCTTGACTTCATATAGCCGATCTCCTTCGCAATAGCCAGCAGAGACCGCCGCCTCAGCTGGGAAAGCGAACATGTTGTCGATTTCGGCTTCAGAAGAACCAGGAAATTCAACATATTCGATGGCAAGCAGAGCGACGGTGCCGCGAATCTGAGCGGCGCAGCCCTCCTCCGAAATGGGCGCGCCTCCAACTTCATCGAAGTCCCTTGTTTTCCAGCTACCGAGCGAATCCCAACCAGTAGCCCCGCTCCACAGGTTTTGAACAGGTGCGCGTTCGATATCGTTCGTCGCCACGAACATATCTTCCGCCTCGCGATCGCTGCGCACCGTCTGCGCAGTGCCATCTGCGCATGCGAGCAAGGAGATGTTTTACCTCGAATCCCTCCATTCAAACCCATTTTCAACGCATCATGCGAGTTCATCCGCTTTATCCGCTCAGCATAAACCATTTCTCTCATTTTTCACTTATAGTTTGCAATCAGTCTACATGCTCGCCCGGTCTTATGGCATGACGGCTTTGAAGCCGCAGTTCGGGCATCGCAACAAAGATCTTCGCGAACAGCGCGGATGGCCTCAAAAAGAATGCGCTCTCGTCATGAGCGCGGGCAAAACGAACCTTGGTAACATAGGGTTCGGGAAACGCAATCCGGCGCTCGGCAATATCGAGAAGATTGCAAGAGGATTCGGCATATCTCGGGTCAGCTCATGAGCGACCCTTAAACGGACCCACCCCGCTACATCGCAGCAGCATGCCCGCGCATCTACAACACGGGATAGATTTGCATCCCTCGAACCAGGCTTTCTGCCCCCCCCGAATGCACAGTTTTCGCCGCTCTGAAGCTTTTCGAAGCCCCCAAGGCTCCTTCGCGCGCCGGGCAGCGCAGTCCGATCGCGTTTTCCCAGGTCGCAAAGGTCGGGATCTCGTCGTATCATCCGGTTGGGCTTCAGAACGGCCAAAACTGTGCATTCGGGGGCAGGGCGAAGAAAGCGACGAGGATGTGAGATTCGGCCATACGCCGAGCACAACCGGCAAACGCAAACAGCGTCTGCACTGCGTTGCGACCGTGCCGCGACCATGTGAAACCGACACTTCCGGCCCGCGCGCCGCACGCGGTATACTGAAGAGACTACGTGCTCGCGTTTGCTTCGAGGAGACATCCATGACGAACCCGCCCGTTTGCCGCCCCTTAACCCGCCGCTCGTTCTGCACGCTGTCCGCCGTGGCGCTCGCCTCGTTCGCGCTGCCCGCTCGAGCGTTGGCCGACGAAGCGGCCACGGCTGCGGCAGACGCGCCCATCGTCATCGTGCACACGAACGACGTGCACTGCGCGGTCGACGAGAACCTGGGCTACGCGAAGCTGGCGAACTACGTCGAAACCGCACGCGCCGCCTACGGGACCGACCGCGTGACGCTCGTGGACGCCGGCGACGCCGTGCAGGGCAAGGCCATCGGCACGCTGACGGACGGCGAGTACCTCGTCGACATCATGAACGAGTGCGGCTACGACCTAGCCATTCCCGGCAACCACGAGTTCGACTACGGGATGACCCAGCTCAACACGCTCGTCGCCCGCTCGAAGGCGAAGTACCTCTCCTGCAACTTCACCGACCTTCGCACCGGCAACCTCATGTTCGATGCGTACGCGCTGCGCGAATACGGCACGGGCGCCGACAAGAGGACGGTGGCGTTTTTGGGCATCTGCACGCCCGAGTCGCTGACGAAGTCCTCCCCCGCCCACTTCCAAGAAGGCGGGGAGTTCCGCTACGGATTCTGCGAGGACGATTCCGGCGCAAAGCTCTACGAAGCCGTGCAGGACGCCGCCGCGCGGGCGCGACGCGACGGGGCCGACTACGTGGTTGCGCTCGCGCACCTCGGCCAGAAAGGCGTGACCCCGCGTTGGACCAGCGCTTCCGTGGTGGCGAACACGAGCGGTATCGACGTGATGATCGACGGGCACTCGCACGAAGAGTACGTGCAGACGCTGGCGAACAAGGACGGCGAGCCCGTGCTGGTCACGCAAACGGGCACCCAGCTCGTCAGCATCGGCCAGGTGGTCATCGACCCCGCCGCGAACGCGATCACCGCTTCCACGCCGAACTGCACCGGAACTCTCGTCAAAACCTGGGACGGGGTCGATGCCGGCACGGCCGCCTACATCGCCGGGCTGCAAGCGAATCTCGCGCAGATCACCGGGCGCGTCATCGGGACGTCGGACGTGCGCCTCGTCGCGTTCGAGGACGACGGCTACACTTGGGCCGTCCGCACGCACGAGACGAACCTCGGCGATTTCGTGGCCGACGCGTACCTGGCGCTGGCCTGGCACAGCGGAGTGACGGCTGATATCGCCTTCGCGAACGGCGGAGGCATCCGCGCGAACATCGAGCCGGGCGACGTGACGTACGGAGACCTCATCAACGTGCAGCCCTACAACAACCAGCTGGCCTACGTGGACACGTTGGGCCAGAACATCCTCGACGCGCTGGAAGCCGGCACCGCGAACCTGCCGGAACCGAGCGGAGGGCTGCAGCACGTATCGGGCCTCACGTACACCGTGCGCACGGACATCCCGTCGTCGGTGCAGATGCCGGGCGGCAGCTTCGGCGGCGTGGCGGGCGAGTACCGCGTGCGCGACGTCCGGGTGAACGGCGAGCCGCTCGACGTGAACCGGCGCTACAAGCTGGTGTCGCATACGTTCCTGCTCGTGGACGGCGGCGACGGTCTGAACATGTTCATGAACGACGAGGCCGTGCTGCTCGATTTGGACAACAAGGCGCTCATCGAGTACATCCAGTACGATCTGAAGGGGACGATCGGCGAAGAATACGCCAATCCCGCAGGTCAGTCTCGCATCGTGATCAAGAACGGCCCCGATCCGGAGCCGACGCCTTCACCGACGCCCGAGCCTGACCCCAACCCCGAACCCGGACCCGCCCTCGAGCCGACCGCAAAGCCCGATGCCGATCTCGGCGGCAAGCCGTTGGCGAACACCGGCGACCCGCTCAATGCCGCAGCCGTTGGAGTTACTGCGGTCATCGCAGCAGCAGGAGCCGTCGCTGCGGGCGCGCAATGTCGAGAAGCCGACGCCTAAAGACCTGAAGCCGAGCAAAAACAATCGACGTGAAGGTTTTCGAGATTCACTTCTCGACAAACGTCCACTCGCCACCTGCGCTTTTTTGCTTGTCTTCCACGAAATTGTCCAATTGGCCTTCCTCGATCGATTCCAAATCCTACACATGGGGGATTTTTGCTCAAAACTCGGCCATCCATACGTGATAGACTGCCTACAACCAAAGAGCCAGTGCGAGTGCCCTTCCAACGAAGCGGCCCATTGTGGAAAACGTGCCCGACTTTCCCCTCCCACACCCGCAAGATCCTCTTAACCCAGGGCTTAGAAGGAGGCGCAATGAGCGCACTGTCTAAGAAAACCCCGAAATGCTCCGATGATCGTTGCATGGATGGGCGGCGGTCCCGATGAGCGTTTCAACGATTTGCTTCGGCTATAAAACCGCCTATCAGATATTGCGATCCATCGGGCCTGAAGCTCGAACCGCGCCACACGAGGCCATGCGCGCATTGCCGCCCCACCCTCCCTCTTCGAAGGAAGTCAGACGAAGAATTGAGATGCTGGAGAAGATGTACCCCCAGATGCCCATCTCGCAACCAGCGCATGTCCTTGCCGCCGACGCCTCGTTGAGGCGCACCTCCTCTTCGTGCACGTCGCACGTTTGCTCTTTGCATCTTCGCGGAAAGCCGCTGATCAACTTGGGGAATCGTACATACGTCAGCACGGCGACTCTCACATTCGCGCTTACCGCCGCTCGCGAACCGGACAAGGTTTCTCTGCTCGAATTGGGCTACGAGCTGTGCGGCTCGTACCAAACCAGGCGCACAGGAGTGTCGACAGCGTACCAGACAGATCCCCTGACCTGCACGAAGTCTTTGCGCACCTTCGTTTCGCACAACCCGTCACTGCGCGGCTCGGGGAAAATCGAGGCAATCTTGCCGTATCTAGCCGACGGCTCCGCATCTCCGCGAGAGACGAAGCAAGCGCTCGTTTTGGGCCTGCCTCTGATGTACGGCGGGTACGGCCTGGGCATCCCTCGCATGAATTACGAAGTCGAAGCGTCTGCAGCGGCCCGGGCGCTCACCGGAAAGAGAAGCTTCAGGTGCGACCTCTGCTGGCCCGAGGCGAAGCTTGACATCGAGTATCAAAGTCGGGAAAACCACAGCGGAGAAATGAAGCGCATTTCTGATTCCAGAAGAACGAACGCCCTCGTGGCTATGGGCTGGACCGTCATCGGCATCACGAACGACGAGCTGGACAGCTTGTCTTCGACAGACGCCATTGCCAAAGCTATTGGCAAAAAGCTCGGGAAGAGATCGCAGGTGCGCGTCCGTAACTACCACGCTAAAAAGCTGAAGCTCAGACGCCAGCTCGGGCTTCCCGTAGGATATGACTAAACCGAGCGCCCAACGCCACCACCGCGCAGTATCGGAGCACGGCAAGGAGCCGACGACGTCGGCACGCCGTTAGAATCGCGCGATCACGACCGATTTCGCACAAAAACCCTCAACGTGTAGGTTGTCGGCGAGAAAAATTCAGCATGACGCTCGCTGGCAAGAGAAGATAAGCAACTGAACTGGTATTTTGCAAAGACCCACTTGAAGAGAGTGACTGTGAATCCGAGCCAAACCTACATATCGAAACATTTTGTGCAAACCGACGGCGATTAGCCGTCGATGCCGCGATCACGACCTTCGGCCCCCTCGAGCAACGAGGGAGCCGAAGGGCAATGCGAAGGCCCAAACCCCAACTGGGCCCCGATCATAAGGAACCGCAACCCGGCCGTCGCCCTCAGCGACCCCCGGTCGTCACGACCCGAAGCACCGCGCTCACGATACCGCGGCTAGCGCATCCTCCTTCGCAGTGAGCCAACCCGACGGCGTTTCGGCATCGGCGTGGCATTGCGAGCAGTAGTTGACCGACGCGCGGTGGGCCTTGTGGCACGACCCGCACGAGATGTCGCCGTGATAGGCCAGGTGCGGGTTGCGCACCATGTCGGCCGTGGCGTTCGCCAGGTCGTCGCGCGTGAGGTTGTGGCACGAGTCGTTCAGGCAGAACGCGTCGGGCTCCAACCCGCGCGCCGCGGTGAGGTCCTCGAGCGTGGCCTCCTGCAACGGCACGCCGTAGCCGCCCGCGGCCCAGGCCGCGCCCTCGGTCATCTGCTCGCCCAGCGTGGGCACATGGCAGTCGAGGCAGGTCTGCCCGTCGGCTTTGTGCGTCACCGCAAGCATGCTGGACGTGTCGGTCACCTCGTTGCCGTACTTATCGACACCCGCCTCGCCCAACAATTGATCGTACGTCTCCACGTACGGGTCCATCGGCGTGTGGCAGATGGCCGCGCAAAAGCTCGGCTGCTCGTGCCACACCCAGAATCCCATGCCCGCCACCACGAACACGAGCGCGACCGTACCGGCGACGATGGGCCACTTCTTCGGCTTCATGGCAACCACCTACGCCCGCTCGACTTGGCACAGGCCCGACTTGAACGGCGGATAGCCCGTCACATGGTCGAACTCGCGCTCGGTCAGCTTGTTCACGTTCGCCTTCTCCCAGCCGTGGAAGATGTCCACCACGCCCGGCAGCACGAGGTTCGTCACCTCGAGCTTCACCTCGATCTCGCCGAGATGGTTGAACACGCGCACCTGCTCGCCGTCCTCCAATCCGCGCTCGGCCGCCGTCTTCGGATGCAGGCGCACGATAGGCTCGGGCATGAACTGGTTGAGCCAGGGGCAATCGCGCAGCTTCGAGTGCGAGTACATGGGCACGCGCGAGCCCGTGTTCAGGATGAGCGGGTAGTCCTTCGCCAAATCCGGCGTGCTGATGGGGCTGCTCACCGGCTCGTTGTACAGCGGAAGACCCTCGAGGCCGCACTCCTTCATGATCTCGGACACAAGCTCGATCTTGCCGCTGGGCGTGTTGAAGCCAGGTTGCCCGTCCTTGCGGATCTTGCCCGTCTCGTACTTCTTCGGCTCGTAGGGAGCGCCGCCCGGCACCGCATAGCCGTCGGGATTATCGCGCAGATCCTGCATGGTCACCTCGAGCCCCGACGTGCGCAGCACCTCGGCCAACGCCTCCTCGACGCTGCCGCCGAAGCACTCCTCCTCATAGCCCAGGCGGCTGCCCAGCTCCATGGCCACCTGCCAGTCCTCGCGCGCCTCGCCGCGCGGTTCGATGACCGGTTCGCGCAGGTATATCTTGCGCCCGAACACCGCGAAGGGGGCCATGCGCTCATAGCACATCGCAGCGGGCAAAATGATGTCCACGTAATCGTGCGTCCAAGGGCGGATGTAGTAGTCGACCGCGCAGGCGAAGTCGAGCTTTCCGATGGCCTCCTGGTAAAGGTGGCTCTGCGGCCACATCATGGCGTTGCCTCCGAACATCACCATGGCCTTGATCTTGCCTTCGTCCACGTACTCGGGGAAGCGGTTGGTTTGCATCTGCTTCACGTACTTCGTCCATACAGGGAAATCCTGCAAGTCGTATCGCTTGTCGGCCAGTTCTGCGTCGTAGATGTCCTCGCGGTTGAAACCGGTCGTGCTCGCGAACAGGTCGAATGGCAGACCGGGTTCGATCTGCAAGCCTCCGGCTACGTCCACGTTGCCCGCCAGCGCCACGAGCGACGCGATAGCGCGCATGTTGTTGCCAGCGTTGGTGTGGTGCACCTGCGGGCTGGCGCTGGTGATGAACGAGCCGGGCGTCTCCTCGCCCCACAGCTTGGCCGCCGCCTCGATCTTCTCGGCCGGCACCCAGGTTATCTCGGCCACCTTCTCGGGCGTGAACTCCTGCACATACTCCTTGAACTCGTCGAAGCCGTGCGTCCAATTGGCGCAGAACTCCTCATCGAAATAACCGTCGCGCAGCATGACGTGGGCGATGCCCAGCGCCAGCGCTCCGTCCGTGCCGGGACGCAACTGCAAATGGATATCGGCCAAACCCGTCACCGTCGGCGTGACGCGCGGATCCACCACGATGAACTTGCAGCCTTTCTCCTTCGCGTCCATCAGCTTGCCGAAGCGGTTCGGCAGCGACCACGCCGGATTGAGCGACCAGATGAGACACGACTTCGACGCGTCGGAGGGGTTCGCGCCGAGCGTCTGGAACCCGTAGACGAGGCCCGTTCCGATGAGCGTGGCGTAGGCACAGGTGGAGCTTTCATTGCCGTACGTGGGAGTGCCGAACAGGTTGGCCAAGCGGTTCACCGCACCGCGCGGTTCCTTCGGGTCGCCGCAGTAGAAGAACACGCCTTCGGGACCCATCTCGTCCTTCACCTTGTTGAGCGCGTCGACGATGGCGTCGTACGCCTCGTCCCAGGTGATCTGCTCCCAGCCTGCGTCGCCCTGGCCTTTCGGCTTCGTGCGCTTCATGGGATGCAGCAGACGATGCGGATCATACAGCTCCTGCAGGCTGGACAGGCCCTTTGCGCACAACGGACTGTTCGGGTAGTTCTCGCGCGACACCACGCGCACGATCTTGTCACCCTTCACCGTGGCAGTGATGCCGCATTTTGGTGTGTGGTTGCACATGTCGCAATACGTGCGCTTCGTCATCTCGGGCGCGTTCTCGTCAGCGAACGCGTCGTCGGGATAGACGAATTCGTAACCGCCTTCGATGGCGGTGATGCCCACGGCCATGGCCGCCGCGCCCTTGAGGAAGGTGCGGCGCGACAGGCTCGTCCCGCCCGCCGTGCATGCGCCGGCCACTCCGGCCTCGCTCATGTGTTCGTTCGCAAGCTTACTCATGGCCCTCGCCGCCCTTCGTCTCGACTTCTGCCTTGCCCTCGCGCTGGTTTTTCACGCCCACGGCGATGCCCGCACCCGCAGCACCCGCCACGGCTACAGCACCGATGGCCACCGGCAGAGGAATGCCCGGGTCGGCCGGCTTCGAGTCAACGCCCTTGTTCGCGACCGCCTTCACCTCGGCGCGCGGCAGCAGTTCTTTGGGCATGCCGTCCACCGGCTTGTAGTAAAAGTGCGTGTTGCGAATCTGGATCGGGTCATGCTCCGCGATAAACGCGCTGACGGAGCTCTCAGGATCGTCCAAGTCGCCGAAATAGCGCGCGTTGCCGGGGCAGTTCTGCACGCAGGCAGGCTGCAGTCCCGCATCGATGCGGCCGGCGCAGAAGATGCACTTCTCCACCACGTGCGTGCGCTGGATGCCTTCGGCCTCGTAGGGCGCTTGCTCGTCGGCGTCAAAGAAGTTGGCTTCCACGTCGTTCTCGATGCGCGCGCCGTACGGGCACGCATGCACGCACGACCCGCAGTTGATGCACTCGTTGTAGTCCACCATCACGATTCCGTCGTCACGAACGTACGACGCGCTGGTGGGGCACACGTTCACGCACGGCGCATCCGCGCACTGCATGCAGGCATGCGGCAAGTAGCAACGACGGTTGTCGGGGTCCTCGCCCCACTCCCGTGCCTCAACTTTTCCCCAAGCCACACCGGGTTTCGTGTTGTTGTGCATCTGGCACGCCACGACGCACGCGTAACACCCCGCACAGCGTCGCAGATCGATCGCCATCCCCATGTTCGCCATCGGTTCCTCCTCCTTTTGCTGGATTTTCAACCTGGCTCAACTCTACGGAATCGGTTGGGATTCCGGTAGAAGCGCCGGCACAAGTTGCCGCTCGCGTGCGCAAGCAAGGGATGTTGCGTAGGAAAGAATCGGCTGGCGCAGTGCGCCATGGGATACAATAGGCGCGTCCGCGGCACACGACGACAGGAGGGGCTCGTGACCACGACGCACGACTACGACGCCATTCTCATCCCCACGCTTCCGTTCAAGAAGCTGCGCTTCGCCGACTACATCGACCAGGCGCGCAAGAGGAAGCTGTTCAAAGGCGAGTACATCGACCACCCCTGCACCGACAAGGACGACCGCTACTTTTACTACATCGAGAAGGGGCAGCTGAAATGCTGCTTCGAGAACGAGGACGGCGCGCAGATCGTCCTGTACTACCGCAACGAAGGCAATGCGTTCCAAGCAGAGTACCACCGGTTCGCCTCGATCGGGAAGAACCGCATGAAGTTTATCGCCACGAAGGACACCATCGTGTTCGCGTTCACCATGCAGCAGCTGTTCGACATCGTGCGCGACGATTTCGAGCTGTTCGACGAGCTCATGTACGTGGTGCACATGAGCTTCGCGCAGATCGGCCATCGCATAGGAAACACGGGCATCCACTCGTCCAGCAAGCGCATCCTCACCTGGCTGACGAAGCTCTGCGAAGTGCGCGAGCCCGATGCCGGCGGCGTGTACCGCATCGAATGCAACCTCACGCTGCAAGCGCTGTCGGACATCCTGCTGGTGCACATCACCACATGCAGCAAGCTCATGAGCGCGCTCGAAACGCAAGGCGTGGTGGAGCGCACGAAAACGCATCTTCTGGTGAAGGACTACGAACGGCTTTTGGCGTACCGCAACGAAGAAAACCCCATGCTGTATTAGGAAACGGAGCAGGTTGCATAACGGCTGGGGCCGCCGTCGCAAAACGAGGGCCGCCGTGGATGAAACGGCGATCCTCGTTCTTTCAGCATTTCGCCGAAAGAGCCTTATCGGCTATCCGGCAGTCTGCTGGCCGCCGGAACCTTTACCCGGAGTTCTTGCCCGCAATCGTTACGCCATCAGCTTCGTGACCGCGTTCGCGTACGCCACCGGGTCCTCAAGCGGCATGCCCTCGACGAGCAGCGCCTGGTTGTAGAGAATCTCCGCGTACAGCTTCACTTTGTCGGCGTCACCGGCCTCCTGCGCGGCGCGTAGAGCCTCGAACACGGGATGTTTCACATTCAACTCGAGCACGCGCTGGGACTTCACGCCCTGGCCATCAGGCGCCTGCGCCAGAATGCGCTCCATCTCAAGCGATACCGGGCCCGCCGCGGTGATGCACGCCGGCGCATCGGTGAGCCTCGACGACACGGCCACCTTCTCCACCGCATCGCCGAGCGCGTCCTTCATGGCCGCGAACAGGGCCTCGTTCTCCTTGGCGGCCTCTTCGGCCTCCTTCTTCTCCTCCTCGGAGGCCAAATCCAAATCGCCCGATGCCACGTTCTTGAGCTCCTTGGGACCGGTGCCTTCCACGGGCTTGTCCTCGGCGTCCAACTCGGGTTCGGGGCCGTAAGTCATCATGGCCTGGAAGCAGAACTCGTCCACGTCGCGGGTGCACAGAAGCACGTCGAAGCCCTTCTCCAGCACCGTCTTCACGATGGGCATCTTGGCCAAGCGGTCGACGCTCTCGCCAGCGGCATAGTAGATGGCCTTCTGATCGGCCGGCGCGGCCTCAAGGTACTCGTCGAGCGTGACCAGCTTCTGCTGCTTCGCGGAATAGAACAGCAAGAGTTCGGCCAGCTCGTCTTTCAGCATGCCGTAGCTAGTGTAGATGCCGTACTCCAACCCGCGGCCGAAGTTCTCGAAGAAGCGCTCGTACTCCTCGCGGTCGTTGTCGCGCATCTTCTTCAGCTCGGAGGTGATCTTCTTCTCCACCTTCTTGGCGATGGCGCGCAGCTGGCTGTTGTGCTGCAGCGTCTCGCGGCTGATGTTGAGCGTGAGGTCTTGGCTGTCCACGACGCCGCGCACGAAGTTGTAGTGGTCGGGCAAAAGCTCCTCGCACTTCTCCATGATGAGCACGTTGGAGCTGTACAGCGCAAGCCCCTTCTTGAAGTCCTTGCTGTACAGGTCGTACGGCGCGCGACCGGGGATGAACAGCAGCGCGTCGTAGCTGAGGGCGCCCTCAGCATGGAAGCTGAACGTGCGCGCGGGGTCGGAGAAGTCGTGGAAGTCGGTCTTGTAGAACTCGTTGTACTCCTCGTCGGTGACCTCCGACTTGCCGCGCTTCCAGATGGGGATCATCGAGTTGATGGTGTCCAGCTCGGTGTAGCTTTCGTACTCGGGCACGTAGTCGTCGCCGGCGTCTTCCGGCTTGGGCTTCTCGCGGGTCTTGGACACCTCCATCTGCACCGGATAGCGCACGTAGTTGCTGTAGCGTTTGATGAGGCTTTTCAAGCCGTATTCGCTGAGGAAGGTGTCGAAGCTCTCGCCGGTGCCATCGCTGGCCGCGGCGTTGTCTTTGAGCGTGAGGACAACATCGGTGCCGTGGCCTTCGCGCTCGGCCTGTTCGATGGTGTAGCCCTCCACGCCGTCGCTCTCCCAAGCCCACGCCTCGTCGGAACCGAAAGCTCGCGACACGACGCGCACGCTCTTCGCCACCATGAACGCGCTGTAGAATCCCACGCCGAACTGGCCGATGATGTCCACGTCGTCGCCTTGGGCCTCGGCGTTGTCCGTCTTGAACGCCATGGAATCGGAATGCGCGATGGTGCCGAGGTTCTTGTCCAGCTCGTCTTTGGTCATGCCGATGCCGTTGTCGCTGACCGTGACGGTGCGCGCGTCCTTGTCGAAGCTCACGCGGATGGCAAGCTCGTCCTTGCCCAGCTGGACGCTTTTGTCGGTGAGGCTGCGGAAGTACAGCTTGTCCACCGCGTCCGAAGCGTTCGAGATAAGCTCGCGCAAGAATATCTCGCGATTGGTGTAGATGGAGTTGATCATGAGGTCGAGCAGCTTCTTGCTCTCGGTCTTGAACTTGCGCATGGGATGCGTCGCTTCCTTTCCTCTGTTCCGACCTGCTACGTTGGCAGTCGCATCATTCGAGTGCTAACTTGGGATTGTAGTACGGTGACAGAGGTTGTCAAGAAGGGCCGAGGGTTCCTCGCGAAACATCCGGCACGACGCGTTCGCAGGAGCGGAAGGCTAAACAGGAAGGACAGAGTTGAGCGAGAAAGCATGCGGCAAAGGGCCGAGGGACAACGCGAGATGCGGTCCGAAGGCAGACGCAGCGAGGCGCGGTCAAAGACTCCGATGCAACGGAGAGCGCATCCGAAAGGCGGGCACGGCACAGAGGATGCAGTTCGGAAACGACAGGGGAAGGCGCGGCAAGATGCGAAAACCCGCACCGCCCATGCTTCACATGGAGCATCAGGAGGGGCGGACGCAAGGGAGGAGAAGGGCAAAACGCGCAGCCTCGACCCCTGCGGCCGCGCGCTCGCGATCACGACGGCCACACGCAAAGCGAACGTCGCCACGGAAAGGCAGGGTGCCTCCGCACCAAATCCCGTTCCTTCTGGCGGGTTTTGACGGAAAACCGCTATCCCTTTCGAGCGCTTTCGCAAACGGAAAACCTCGACCAGGCGATTGCAGCAAAGACGCAAACCCCCCGAGAGCCTCGTCGAGGACCGCATCACCGTTTTCCGTCAAAACCCGCCAACAAAAACGCTTTGACGGACCCATGCGCCCGCAGTCGCCCATGCAAGGTATCGCCGATCGCCCTTGCAAGATGCGGTCTTGAATGGGGGCGAAACGTAGCTTCGCAGCTCTATCGATCTGCACGCAGCCCCATCGACCAACGCACAATCCCGATCGATTTGCACGCAGCCCCGTTGTTCGCAGGCGCCCTCACACTCCGCCGCCGGCCCTCAGAACTCAAGTCTCGCTTCCCTCTCTCGCAACTCCTTGCATCGAGCTTCCACGACATCGATGAGCTCTTGCTGCGTGTGCACTCCCAGCTTCTGATAGATGTTCGACATGTGCGTCTTCACCGTGTTCTCGGATACCACGAGGCGCTGCGACACGGCTAGGCGATTATGCCCTTGAGCCAACAGCAAGAACACGTCTTTCTCACGCGGAGTGAAGAACTCCTCTACAGCGACGAGCTCGCACGCCTGCTCGAGCACGTTCGTCTCGTCGGACTCGCCAGGTCGCATAATGCCCCAGCTCTCATAGGGGTTTTTGCTGGTCACCGAATACAAGCTGAACGCCAGCAACGTCGCACCCGCCACCACGCACACCTCGCGCTGAAACCCGACGACCCCTCCTCCATCGGCCACGCCCAGACCAACCGCCTGCGCAAACGATGTGACGCAGCACAGAAGCGCGAACACCCAACGCCCCACTCCGCGAATCTGCACGGCCAGATAGATGCAGAGTATCCAGAGGCATAATTCGGTGAACTGGTAGCCTGCCAAAGAGAACAGGTAACCGAAAAACGAGCTGCCGCCCACGGCCACCACCAAAAATCCGAGCGCCATGAACGGAAAACCCACCTGATAGATAAGCCGGTTGAAGTCCATTCGCGCAACGAACACCGTGATCAGGCACAAAACGCTGGCCACTATGAACCCCAGAGACGAAAGCGGGTTGAGATCGCTTCGCTCCGGAATGGCGGCCGTGAAAGCCGTGAACAGCCCTTGCATCATGCCGAGAGCAAGGCCCAGCACCAGAAGCGTCAGCACGAACTTGACGGGAACGCGCGTCTCGCGGTCGGGCGCGCAGTCCTTGAGCACGAAGGCTCGACGCAAATAGTCGATCATGGGGCAAAACGACGCCAGGAACAGCAGCACCATCGTCTCCCGAAACTCGCCGTGCAAGTACCATGCCGCCAGATGCAGAGGAAGCGAGCACACCACCGAGACGATGCAGCACGCCACGCAGAAACGGAAACGAGCGGCTCCCAGCGCGCTGAACAGCTTTCCGAACTCGGTGTACACCAAAGCTCCGAGCAGCCCCCACAGCACGAACGCCGCGAAGAACGGCACTCCCGCGAAATCCCCGTCGTACGCACCGTCGGCCACGTCGAGAACCGCAAGCAGCACCGTCGCCGCCACGCACGTTCCATAGAGCACGACGCGCGCGGAACGGCCGGACTTCCGCGCTCGCCTCCGCGCGCGCACCAGCAGTCCGACTCCACCAAGGGCCATGGCCAAAAGCGACACGAAACGCGCCGGAACGGCCGGCACGCCCTCGAACGGCGCAAGCGGCAGGTTGGTGGGGCTTTGGAACGTCACCCACAAAAACATCCAAAACAGCGCGAGCATGCTGCACAGCACGATGTTCGGCATCGTCGCCAAAGCGCGCAGCCGCTTCGTGCCCATCCGTCTTCTCTCCATGGTCCCTCCTGCCGCCATTGTAGCAAGCGAGCGGACGAGCTTTCTCCAGGAACCTCGACTTCGCAAGGCATGAAAGAGGCCGTTCGCCCGATTTCACCCGACACGGGTGAATCGAGGAGTATCCAACAAATGAGCCGCAGAGGGTGAACCGTCTCGCATTGCGCAAGAGGATGCTGAGATCAGCCGACCAGGTCGCTGAATTGCGAAAACGCATGCGGGGCGCCCCTTGCGACAACGCGTCGCATCGCAAGCGATCGCAAGGCGCCTTCAAGCGGGAGCTCCATGCGTCCGACGAAGCGACAGGGCGCATGCGCGCTGCGCGATGAAACGCCACACGGCAGCATGCGACAACGCGTCGCGCGATGCACGGCATCGAATGCGGCTCACGCAATGCGGCAGCCTGCCGGTTACAGCAAGGCGATCGGCTGAGACAAGGAACGGCAAAACGAACGGAAGGGGATCCACCATGAGCGATGTCTCTCGCAGAAGCTTCTTGAAAGGCGCTGCGGCAACCGCAGGCGTGAGCGGCTTGGCCGCGCTCGGCCTGTTCGGCTGCGCCCCGGCAGCGAACGAGAAAACCGGCGCGCAGTCCTCCTCCGTGGAGGGCTCGAGCTCGAGCACCGCAGCTGAAAGCCGCACGCCCGGCTACTGCGGCCCTGGCGACTGGCTGGGCGAAGCGCCCGTCGTCGACGACGCCGACATCATCGACGAGAAAACGTTCGACGTCGTTGTCCTCGGCGGCGGGCATGCCGGGCTCATGGCCGCATGCGGCGCGGTTGACGAAGGGGCCACGGTGGCCGTCGTAGAGATGCAGCCGTGGTCGAGCTACGTCGACCTGGACGGCAGCGGCACGAACATGGCCGGCTGGTACGGCGAAGACATCGGGCACGTGAACTCCCGGTTTCTCATTGAGCGCGGCTTCGGCCCGTTCAACACCGGCGAGATCACAGCCGAGTTCTGCAAGCGCGCGGGCGGGCGCGTCAACCCCGACATCATCCGCGCCTTCGTGCAGAACTCCGGCGCCATGGTGGATCGCTACAAGGAGATCTACGACAGCTACGAGGAGGAGCGCAAGGCCAACGACAGCGCCGTGTTCATGAAGGGCACGCAGGTGGTCATCCCCGGCGTGGACGTGCCCGACGAGGGCACCTTCGACATGTCGAACATGTTCGAGTACCCCCTGTGCAACACGCAGGCGGCATGGAGCGGCGCGAACGTGAGCTACCCCATCGAATGCGGCGGGTACAAGACGTGGCCCTGCAACATCCAGTTCTACGGCTACCAGGGCAACAACATCGAGTACGTGCACAAGTACATCGTGCAGCACACCCAGGAAAACGGCGCCGAATGGTTCTTCGAACACACGGGCGTGGTGTTAGAGCAGAACGACTCTGGCGATGTGACCGGTCTCATCGCGGAAGGCCCCGACGGCTACGTGCGCTTCAACGCCTCGAAAGGCGTCGTGCTGGCGGCAGGCGACTTCATCGGCGATCCGGCCATGTGCTGGGCGCTTTTGAACGAGGGCATGGAATGGGCAGAGCGTTCAGGCATGACCAGAGACGAATGGGTGCAAACGGGCTTTCGCACCGGCATCGCCCACAAGATGGGCTGCTGGGCCGGCGGCATGATCGAGCCCACGCCGCGCGGCTGGATGGGGCTGGGCGGCGGCGCGGACGGCCCGTGGGGCGTGGCGCCCTTGCTCATGCTCAACGTGAACGGCAAGCGCTTCATGAACGAGGGCTCCATCGCGCAGTACCAGCCCACGTGCATGCGCCAACCTGCCGGCCTCGCTTGCTGGGTGACGGACGCCAACTGGAAGAACATCATCGGCAAGTCGCCGCTCGACCATGGCGGGCCGAACTTCGGCATGGACGACTACATGGAGCGCCTCGAGGCCGACATGGCCGCCGTCGAGGTGGGAAACCCCGAAGGCAGCCAGGTCATCCAAGCGAAGCTGGCCGAGCGCAAGATGATGCAAGGCACCGTGTTCGCCGCGAACACGCTCGAGGAGCTTGCCGGGCTTCTGGGCTACACCGGCGATGCCGCCTCAACGTTCGTCGAGAGCGTCCAGCACTACAACGAGCTGTGCAACTCCGAGGACGGCGACACCGATTATGGCAAGGACAAGGCGTTCATGCAGGCCATCGACACGCCGCCGTTCTACGGCGGCACGAGCGAGCTGTCGCACGAGACGAAACCCAACATGGTGACCATGTCCGGCCTCATCACCGACGAGACGCAAAACGTCCTGCGCAAGGACAACTGGACGCCCATCAAGGGTCTGTACGCCGCCGGCAACTGCCTCGGCGGGCGCTACGGCTTCGGCTACAGCACGCCGTTCGCGGGCAATTCCATCGGCATGGCGCTCACCCACGGCTGGCTGGCCGGTCGCACGGTGGCGAACCTGTAGCTGCGATTGCGACGCCTCTCCCTCCCCTCTCCTGGAAAGGCCCCGCATGCGGGGCCTTTCTTCGCGTTTGGGAGGCGGGCGGTGATCGCCACACGCCGTCCCGTCACCGCGCGCCGCGCCGCAGCCCGTCCAGCACGACGATGCGCTATCCCTTATGTACGCGTCAGAGCGCCCAGCCCTCCCACTGCCAGGCAAAGCGCCCTTCCGAAGTGAGCCTCCATCGATCGCCTTCGCATACGACCAGCCCATCGGCCTCCCACGTGGACAGCTCGCCAACGGCGCCGGACGCGCATCCGGCCTCCACTCCCTCGGCCAAGCAGAGCGCGCGGCGAACAGCAAGCACGGCGCGCGCCTCATCGTCAAGCCGAACCGCATCGCGCACGACCCGTTCGGGATCGTCGCTGCCCGCACAGTACGCCTCGAAGTCATCCGTGTTGCGCCACGCCATCCCATCCACGCACGACACCGCTCCCAAGCCGACACCCGCAGCATCGGCCCCAAAGGCCAGCGCCTTCACGTACGCGCTCTCGCCAACGGCACGCGCGAACCGCCCGACGGCGTACTCCGCCAGACCATGCTCCTCCAGCAGCGCAGCGGCAGTCTCGTAAAGCGCACGTTGCCGCCTTTGCGCAAGCCCCTTCCCATCAGCGGGCGAAACGGGCGACACCACCACCTCGTACGGTTCCAGATCGAGCGCCTTGCGCAGCGTCTGCCGCCAGCTCGCCTCCGTTTGCCCCGGCAGCCCGTACACCAGCGAAACGGACACGTTGTTCATGCCGAACTTGCCCAAGAACAGCACAGCGTTCTGGATATCTTGGACGCGGTAAGGAGGATGCAGCTCATTGAGGTCGCGCAGATGGATCGCCCCCACGCGCAACTCGATACGGCTCGGCTTGCCCTGGCCCCATCCGGTGAGGCTGGGCACGCCCACCGTGTTCGGAATGGCCTCGAGCGCCATCTCGGCCCCATGGGCCATCGGAAGTTCGGAGCGGATAAGCCGCATAAGCGCGCCCAGCTGATCGGGGCTCACGACACTCGGACTTCCACCGCCGATGCGCACCGCCACGACGCGCTTGCCTTCGAGCACATCCCCAAGCGACGCCACCTCGCGCATGACCGCTTCCAAGTACTCGCGCTTGGCCGCACCGTCTCCCCTGAGATAGCGTCCGTGCGCGTAGCGCGGAGTCTCGATGCAAAACGGCACATTGACGAACAACGTCGCGTCTTTCAACGACGCGCCCTCCCCCTCGATCAGAGATGCCATGGCGCGATCCTCTCTCCCTCTTCACGTCGCCCAAACGAGCGGCTCGAACAGTCCGCGTCCATCATCCTCCCAACCGGCGGAAGAGTGTTCACCCCGAGAGGGTGAACCCAGGCCATTCGCCCCTACTCCGATGCAGCCGCCATGCATGCGCTCATCGCGTAGCGCAGCACATCGGAGCGGTTGACCGTGCCTACGATGACGCCCTCGCGCACCACCGGCACCTTCTTGAGGCGGCGAGTGGCCAGAAGCGCGCACGTCTCTTCGAGCGTGGCGTCGGCATCGAGCGCGACAAGCCGCTCCGTGGCGATGACCCCCACCGGCAGCGCGATAAGCTCGCGCAAACGCTCGTCGAACGTCTGGCCGCGCGCCGCCTCCATGAGCGAGTACGCGCCGGTGATTACCGGATGCTTATCGGCCAGATAGCGCATGACATCGCCGTCGGACACGAAGCCCGCCGGACGCCCCGCATCGTCCACCAGCGGCAACCCGCCCACCTTGAGCTCGACGAACACGCGCATCGCCTCGCCCACCGACGCCGAGGCGGGCAGCGTGTAGGGGTCGGCCTCCATCAGCTCAGCCAGCACCGACCGCGGCGCGGCGGCCCGCTCGGCAGCCTTCGCGCGGACCCGCGCGCGAGCGGCGCGCGCGTACGCGAACGAGAGTGCGAAGCCCAGCGCGGCGATCACAGCCGCCACCGTCATCGCCAGCGCGAATCCATCGGCGGCGGCACTTGCGCTCGACGCGCCGCGCGCGAGCGCCGAGCCCTGACCCGACGACATGACGCCCGTGTACAGCGACGGCCCGACGCATCCTGCTATCTGCACGAACGTGGTCATGAGCGCCACGCCGAACGGGTTTTGGTCGGGAGGCAGCACCCGCAGTCCCGCCGTCTGCGACGGCGAGAAGATGAATCCCACCGCAGCGTACATGAGCAGCGCCGCCGCGAACACGACGGGTACCGACAACGAAGGGCTCACCATCGCCAGGGCGAAGAAGCCGATGGCGATGCCCGCGAACCCCAACGGCAGCAGCGGCCACTCGCCGCGCCGATCCATGATGCGACCGCCCACCAGCGTCGCCCCGGCGTTCGCCAGCACCGGAACCAGCATCACCAGCCCCGCCGCGAACGCGGTCATGCCCGCCGCCCCCTCGAAGTACAGCGGCAGCAACACGCTCATGGAAAACGTGCTCATCATGGCCACGGTCGCCAGCAGCAGGGCGGGCCAGAACAGGCGGTTTTTAACGGGCGCAAGGTCGATGAGCGGATGGTCGCAGCGCAGCTGGCGCACAACGAACGCCGCCGTCAGAACCACCGTTGCCAGCAGCGCCACCGCGGCGGCTATCGGATCGATGGTCAGCTGCGACAGCCCGAACGACAGCGCCGTCAGCACCACAGCCGACAGCGCCACCGATGCCACGTCCAGATGCGCCTTGCTCGTCTCGAGGTTCTTCACGAAGAAGAAGCCCATGACCGCAAGCACCGCCATAGCCGCCACAGGCACGACGAAGATGCTGTGCCAACCGAACGCCGTCACGAGCGCCCCGCACACCACCGGGGCGAAGGCCGGCCCGAACGTGATCATGCACCCTCCGATGGACATGAACGAGCCCAGCCGGTTCTTCGGCGTCACCACCAAGATGGCGTTCATCATGAGCGGGATGAAGATGCCCGTGCCCACCGCCTGCACCAGCCGCGCGACGAGCAGCACGGCGAAGCTGCCGGCGAACAGCCCCGTCACCGACCCCGCTATGCTCAAAGCCGCCGCAACGAAGAACAGCGTGCGCAGCTTGAAGCGCCGATAGAGGAACGCCATGCACGTCACCACCACCGTCGCCACAATCATATAGCCCGTGACCAGCCATTGCGCCGTCACGGAGTCCACGCCGAAATCGCCCATGATGGACATGAGGGCCATGTTGACGAGGTTTTCGTTGAACCCCGCCAAAAACGCGCTGCCGTACAGCACGGACAGCAGCATCACCAAAGAACTTCCCTGCATACAGGAATCGTCCTTCCCTGTTCGGTTGCTTCAAAAGACCCCATCGAACCTAGGCGCGCACGCGCCTTTCGGGGTAACGAGACGTGCCGCGCGCGACGAAAGGCGCACGCAGCACGTTCGATTCTAGCGAAACGGAGGCGGCTTCGTAAGCGTTTTTTCGTGCAAACCGCAGCGCGAATCGGAGCGCACGCAAACCGCAGTGCGAATCGTCCTCGCAACATCTTTTTCGCAGAGCGAAGCGCCTCGGCGCAAACCGAGCGCCCACGTAAAAGCCCCGAGTTACCGTGCGCCGAAACGCTTGCAGAGCGCCTCGTTCGCACGCTCCTCCACAGAGTCGTCAAGCGCGGCGAGAGCGCATGCGGAGACGCCCGTTCGGGCCGCATTGCGCTCGAGGGCGCGGGCGAGCAGATGGTCAGCCACCTCGGGGTTCTTCGCCAGAAGCGGCCCGTGCAGATAGGTGCCCACGAGGTTTTTATAGCGGACGCCGTCAGCTTTGTCCGCCTCGTTGTTGCCGTGACCCGTCGACGACGCCACCGATCCGAACGCCTCGACTCCCGATCCGAGACGCGTGCGGCCTGCATGGTTCTCGTAGCCCACCACCGGACGCGTTGCCAGAGGCGAGCGCAGCACGATGTTGTCGATCAGGCGGTCGGACGAGCCGCCCGCAGCGCGCTCGGTGGTCATGTCGATGATGCCAAGCCCCTCCACCACCTCGTCGCCGAGCAGCCACTCTCGCCCGAGAATCTGGTAGCCTCCGCAGATGGCCAGCAGCACGCCGCCCTCTTCCACGTACGCGAGAAGGTCGTCGCGCATGCGCATGAGCTCGCTCGATGCAAGACGCTGCTCGCGGTCGGGGCCGCCGCCCAAAAACACGAGGTCAACGCCGGTTAGGTCGATAGACTCGCCATGATTCACACGATGGACGTCCACCGGGATGCCGCGCCAGCGCAGCCGTTGCGCCAGAATGCGCACGTTGCCTCCGTCGCCGTACAGGTTGAGCAAGTCGGGGAAAAGGTGCGCGACGACAACACGGGAGACCGCCGTCGAAGCGACTGGAGCCGCCGACGCCCCGGGAACGACGGCCGCACCATCGTCGGATGGACAATCCGCGAGATCGCCCGTCGGCGCAGAAGAGGACCGACGGCCTTCATGCTCGCCGTCCGCGTCAAGAGCGGGGGCGACGACGGAAGCGGACGCAGGGACGTTGCTGGGCGCAGCATCGTCGTCGGACGAGGAGGGCATGTCATCGCCATCGTCAGCTGCGGCTTTCGCAGTGAGGACCGCATGCACCGAGGGCAACGCTGTGTAGTTTGCAATGAAGTAGGCATTCTGCTCTTTCGGCAATCCGGCGATGCGCGCCAGAAGATCGCCCGCATCGGACACCACCGCAGAGGCGATATCGGCATATTTGAGACGAACTTGCACGTCGTTGCCACGGATGCCGCCGGCGAACACCGTCATCTCGCCTGCTCCGGACAGCTCTTCGAAGTCGATGTCCCACAGCCACGACACGTCGCGCCCGTCGCCTTCCTTGTCGTTCACGAAGAACGCGACCACCTTGGGGTTCGGGTCTTGCGCGACGATCTTGAGGTTTTGGTTGAAGCCGGTGGGGTTCTTCGCCAGGTTCAGCAGCACGCGGCGACCGGCGATGCCGAAGGTCTGCAACCTGCCGTTTTGCGGGTCGAAACGATCGATGGCGCGGCCCACTGCCTCGGCCGAGCACCCCGCAAGGTCGGCGGCAGCTGCCGTGGCCAGCAGGTTGTACACCATGTAAGCGCCGGTGTAGGGCGCCCCCACGGAGAAGATACGCTCTGCGCCTCTGTCGCGCCCGGGCGCAGCGCTTTCCGCGGCATTATCCCCCGCGCTCTCGGACGCGACGACTCCTTTGCCTTCGGCCGCGAAGACCTCGTCACTCGCAAAGGCGGCGCGCATAACGTCGAATCCCAAACCATCTGCGCCCAGACGCACGCCTGCAGCCGCATAGTCGAGAGCCGGCCGGGCGAACCCGCAGTTCGGACAGCGATATGCGCCCAACTGACCGTACTGGCGGAACTCGTACTCCATCATGGAGGAGCATTGCTGGCACATTTGCGCGTCCGCCACCGTGTTCTGTGGCAAGCCCATGCTTTCGGATAGGCCGAAGGCTACCGATGCGTTCCTCACACGGGCGGCGATAGCGGCGCATAACGGGTCGTCGGCGTTGTACAGAAGCACCGTGTCCGGCGACGTCTCGAGGGCGCGCGCGATGCTGTCCTGGATGCGATCGATCTCTCCCACTCGATCCAGCTGATCGCGGAACAAGTTGAGCAGCACGACGTAGCTCGCTTGCAGATGCGGGAGTATCTTCGCCAGCCACAGCTCGTCGCTCTCGAACACGCCCCAATCCGACGGCTTTGCATGCAGCAACGCCGTTGCCACGCCGGAGTCGAGGTTCGCGCCTGTGCGGTTGCACACCACGCGTTGGCCCGCCTGCTCGAGGATGTCGGCCAGCAGGTTCGTCACCGTAGTCTTGCCGTTCGTGCCCACCACCACGAACGACCCTTTGCGAACCTTCGGACGCAAGTCGGCGATGAGGCGAGGGTCTATGTACAGCGCCATCTTGCCGGGGAAGTTCGCGGCGGGACGATGGAAGACGTTCTTCAACCCCCAGGTGGAGACGGCGCTGACGGCACGAGCGGCGGCGAACTGAATGCCCATGAGCGATGTTCCTTTCGATCGACGGAACAAGTATAGCTGCAACCTCAGCCCGAAAGGCGCGCCCCGAAGGGCGCTCAAGGCCGCCCTCCATACAATTTTCAGCAAGCGAGCGCCCCTGCGCACGAGCGAGGAGGCTTCGCGCGGTCGCGCATCGCGCACGGAGCGCCCGCACTCGAACCCGGCACCTTGCCGCGCTCCTTTGAAGACAGGGTGGCCGCCAAGCGCCCCCGCACGTGCGCGACCTGCCCTTGCACGACTATCGAGCCCTGCCTGCCGATTGAACAACGCGCGTGCGAGGGCCCCGCACGCGCCACACGTCCATAACGCAAGCGCCCAACCATCGACAAGGTCAGGCGACCTTCCGGTAACGACACGAAGACGGCGTTTTAAAACATGATAAGGTGATGTGGGTTCGCAGTTGTGCCCTGGCCGCCAGCGCGCAACGCAACGAGAAGCCGCATGAGGGGATCATGGCGCACGAACGTCAGAACAATCGAACGACACCCGAAAGAGGCCACGATGCGCAGCCTCGCCGTCGCGCACGGGCCACGTCGACGCGATGTGCGGCAACCCCTGCCGCGCATTCCAAGCGCACCTCGAAATCAAGGCCCTCGCCCATGAGGTCCGCGCGCAACGAGCGCGGCGCGAGTTCGCGGGGCGCGGCGCCTGCCAACAACTCGACCGCCACCAGACCCACAGCGAAAGCCTCGTCGAAGCTGCAGGACCGGCGGTTCGACGACAAGCGTCCGCGACGGCGCACGACGGGACGCCCGCACCCCACGAGACGCCCAACGCAATCGCCACCCTGCCGCCTTCCCCTCGCAGCCATAGGCGTCGCAGCGATCATGGCCCTCGCGATCATAACTGGGGCGTTCGCGCAAAGCCTACCCGTCAACATCATGTTCAACGGCCAGCCGCTTGAGGTGAGAGGAGCTCGCACGCTCGCCGACGCTTTGGAAGCCAGCGGTTTCGAGCCGCGCCCCGGCGATCTCATAGCCGTGGACGGAAGCATAATCGAAGCCGGCAAGGGCGAACCGTTCCGCGCCTTTATCAACGGGCAGACAGAGAAAGACCTCGGCCGCGTGCTTTCCAATGGCGACACAATCGAAGTAAGCGACGGTGGTCCGACGGAAGAGCCTTCGGACATCGAGGAGGCGCCCATTCCCTACACGATCTCTTCGGAAGGCAGCGGGCCCATACACGTGCTCGAGGACCAAGGCTCCGACGGACTGCGACGCATCAAGACGGGGCGCGTCTCCGGGCTTGTCGTGGAGATCACTGTGCGCGAGCCGCACAACGCGACCCGCCGCAACGTGTCGCCCGACGTCGGTGACGACAAGGTGATCGCGCTCACATTCGACGACGGCCCCTGGCACGACACCACCGGCGAAGTGCTCGACGTGCTGCGAGACCACGGCGCGAAGGCCACGTTCTTCACCGTGGGCAATCGCATCGAAGGCGAGGGCGCCGACGTTATGAAGAGGGCAGCGTCCGAAGGCCACCAAATCTGCACGCACACTTACAGCCACGCCTCCGGCAGCGGAAAAAGCGTGGACCTTGGGCTCATGACCCCCGAAGAGCAGGCTGACGAGATCGACCAGGGTCTCGCCGCCATCGAGAGCGCCATCGGCGGCGAGGCGAGTCGCATCGTCCGAGCACCGGGGGGAAACTACGGCGACGACGTCGTACGCGCCATCGGCCCGAAGATCACGGCCGAGATCGGATGGGACATCGATGCGCAAGATTGGCGACGCCCCGGAGCCTCCGTCATCGCTGACGAGATAAAAGGCGCATGGCCCGGAGCTATCGTCCTCCTGCACGACGGAGGCGGCGACCGCTCGCAAACCGTCGAAGCGCTCAAAGAGGCGCTGCCCTACCTCAAAGATCAGGGATACCGCTTCGTCACCATCGACGAGCTCATGCGCTACCCGCTCGTCTAATCGACAAGCGGCCGCAAACCACGCCCATGCGCTCCGCAGCGCGCTCGCCGGACATAGACCCAAGGCGAGAGGACGCCATCGTGCTTGTCGAGCTCCTCTTCCGACACAACACGGCAGAAAGGGGGAAGCGCACGCACGTCTTCGGCAAGCCATGCCGCGAACGCCTCGACGATGCGCGCGACGACCTCCGACGGCAAGCTGCGGCAAACAGCTCCTGAAGGCGTCGCCCCTTCGAACACGCCCAGACCAAGGGCGTCGACGAGCAGCGCACCACGCGTTCTGCCAGGCTTGTTCAGCACCACGAACGACGATGGAGGCCTTCCATCCGAGAACAAACCCCCTGGCAGCGAGATGACGGCGCTTACCAAACCGCTGCGGGCAAGCGCACGGCGAAGCGCCGCCTCCCGCCCGACGCACGTGTGCAGAACGGCATTGGCCACAAGAAGCACAGCCGCGCCACCGTTCTCCATGCATGCCAGCGTTTGCTGCACCCACGCGAAGTTCGCCCTGCTGCGCGGAGGCGCGCCGAGGAACCACCGGGCATCCGCCTCGCACACAGCCCGATCAGTCCACGCGCCTTGGTTCGGCGGAGGGAAGCACACGCAGAAACGCGCCGTGCGAGGAATGTTCGGATCGGCAAGGTTTTCAGTTGCATCCACCACGTCGAGCAGCTCCGACCCCGAAGCCCCCAGCGCGTCGAGCAATCCGTCGGCCACGGCGAGCACATCGTCGGAATGATCGACAGGCTCCTTTATCAGGCAGGGTTGAGGCAGCGCGGGAACGTTGGAAAGCGGCCCTACGCTGCGAGCCGACTCGAACCACGCTCTCATAATATGCCGAGCAGAGCGCTCGCCCTCCTCGCCAGCCCTCCCGCATGCTGCAAGAGCCTCGACGAGCAGCGCCCGCACCGACGCTTCGGGCCAGGGCAGGATCATGCCGCGCAGGGCGGACAGCTCCACAACGCGAACCGCGCTCGTACCTTTCGCAAGGCGTCCCGCGTCGACCGCCGACAGCACCGCCTCCACATACGCCGCATCGCATACGTCGGGCAGCACCACGTGATAGAGCTCGGAGACCGAAAACCTCCCCGTAGCCCGCACGACGAACAGCTTGCCCTCGCGCGTGGAGACGGCGCCGCACGCCCCCACCAACAGCGCATCGCCTTCGTAAGCATAATCGTCGATTCCCACCCTCTCGTCACCGCGTACGTACAGCGGATAAGGCCCTTTCCGCTCTTGACGCTCGCGCGCCGGCAAATGCGTTCGACCCGCATCGGTCACCACCGCACACGAACTCAAGCGCCGTGCTGGCAAACCATGAGCGCACGCCTCCAGCACTCGCGCGCACGCCTGCTCGAATCCCTCCCTAGAGCTCGCTCTGCCGTCCATAGCCCCTCCTTCCGCGCATCGACCTCACCCCGAGCGCAGATCGCTCTTGGCGCATCGCCCAGCGCTCGTCGCGTCGGCACCGCCCTCGATCTCGTTTAACACCTCGATGAGCTCTCGGCGATTGTGAACGCCCATTTTCGCGTACAGATTCTTAAGGTGCGTCTTCACCGTGTTCACCGACAAGGTGAGAATCTTCGCAATGTCGGCGGAATTGTATCCCGCAAGCAGCAGCACGGCGACATCGACCTCGCGATCAGTCAATTTGAACTGCTGACGATACACCGGATTTTCCCGAAGCTCCTTCTCCGTCACGCTCGCCACCGAAATGATCACGCGGCGCTCCTCCGGCCCCCCGGCATCCCCCGGACCCGACGGCTCCATCACGTTGCCGCTTTTCACCATTTGGCGAAAGAACAATCCCGACGAGATGGCGGCAAGCGCAACTACGTACAGAATGATCACCGACACGATGAGGATGCCCACTGCGTCCGTGCCGATGTATCGGGACACTGCGTTGCACACCGTTCGGCCGAGCTGAATAGAGAAATACACAACACCGCACACGACGCCTCCCACAAGCAGCGGATTGCGCAAGAATTCGCGCGCCGCCTTTAGAGCCGTAACGATCATGCACATAGACACGATGGCGAACGCGATGTTGTCGACGGCGTACAGAACCGCCTGCACCGGCACGACTTGCACCGACGAAAGCACGCCGCACGTCGCCATGATTACAAGCAAAGTCGAGTACACACCGTAGAGGTCGCTGCGCCCCCCTTGCACTTTGCTCGCCATCCAGAACGCAACGGCACCTCCGATGTAGCCTATAGAGAACAGCGACTGAACCGCCGCCTGCGGAAGAAACCATTCGAGCGATATCACGCGCTGAGCTCCGCACACAAACGCGATGGCCACAAGGCACAGAAGGGAACGACGCTCGAGGAATATCCACGAGCGAAGCAGAGCCTTGCCCTCCTTGCTCCACCCATCGGCGCCACCGTTCAAAACCCCATCACCCTCCGAGGTCGTCGCCACCGATCCAAGGCAAAAGTACGCGAACGCGCAAGAGCCGGCCACGACAACGGAAAGCGCGCTGAACAACATGACCGTATCGGATATGAGCCCGATTGCCAGCAGCATGAACCCCGAAAGGACCGTGCTCGCAACCATCCCGCGCATCACGTCGTCGGAATCCAAACGAGCGTACACCATGAACCAGCACAGAAAGCACACGCCTTGACCACCGCCAAACAAAGCCCCCGCCACACTCGAAAGGGCCGTGGATGGTGCGTCTCCCACCGCCTGGTAAAGCGTGAGGGCGTACCCGCACACCAGCAACGCAAACGCCGCATGTGGGACGATGCGTTCGGCCAAGCGCCGATGAAAGAGCGCGAACGCCGCGACAAGGAACAGGCAGCATACCTGCCCGATCTCTGCAGCATGGGCGTACGTCGAAAATGTCCGCGTCGCCCCGTCTCCGAAGAACAGCAGGTTCACCCGCCCAGTGAACAGGCCGAAGAAAACCAAGAGCAGTGCGTAACCCCATACCACCGCCCCGAAACGTCTTGATCCGCTTCTCATACCGCCCTCCCTGCTTCACCTTCGCGCGCCCGCCCCTACGACATGCGACAGAGCGCGAAATCGGAAGCCATGTCGCAGGCCTCCGATTTCGCCGAGACTAAGGGGCGTTCAGTATCCCATACGTCGCAAGCGCGCCCCGGATCAGTTCCCCGTCAACTGCTTGCCAAGCAGGTAGGGAAACGTGATGCATGTCATTCCCAGGTTCTGTCCCGGCACGCGGAAGTTGTAGAACGTGCCGAACGTATCGCCCATCATCGAGCCCACGTTGTACAACCCCTCAATGGGCTTGTTGGCTTCATCGAGCACCTCGCAATCGGGCGATGTGCGCAGACCGCCCAGCACACATAGGAACTGTGCCGGACCAAGCTGGCTGTACTGGCCGTAAAACGGGCCCTTCTCGATGGGAAAGAGGTATTCTTTGCATTTGCGATACTGGGTATCGACGCCAGCGGCAACATCCTCGTTGTAGCGAGCGATAGTGGCCTTCGCCGCCTCAACATCGATACCTCCCTGCTCGGCGAGTGCCTGCAACACCTCCTCGACAGTCTCGCCCTTCACGTAGGTTTTCTCCTCGACGCCAGCTTCGAACTCGGCGGCCTTCTCGTCGGACGTCACCGGCACGATGCCCAAATTGTCCATGTTGTTGCCCAAAGCCTCCCACGTGTCGAACCGATATGCAAAGTCGGAGTCCCACACCGCGAACACCTTCTTTTCCGTCTGGCCGCTGACGGCATAGCCCGCGTATGCGGCCGAAGTGTCCTCGTTCATGAAGCGCTCTCCCTCCACATTGAGCAGGATGCCGGGATGATTCTGATCCGAGCATGGAGCCGGAAAACCGTACCATCCGATCATCGGCGCGCTAGGCGTGGTGTTCTGCCACGCAGCCCCCACCCACAACCCCATCTTTTGCCCATCGCCGGGCATGAGGCCGCCGAATTGGAACTCGGCATCGTAGTCGCCCGCCCCCTCGGACACCCAATCGGCGAAAGCGCTGCAGTATTTGGCCATCATATCGGGGTTGCCCGAGAAGTCGCCCGTGGCCATGACGATGCCCTTGGTTCCCTCGTATTTCACGTAGTCTCCATCAGCATTCGTAGCCACCACGGCGCTGACTCGGCCTGTGTTGTCGTCCTCGCGGACAAGGTACTCCGCTTTAGTGTTATACGTAATCGAGCCGCCGTTGTCGAGGACGTATCGCTCAAGCGTGGCCGTAAGCAACGGTTCCCCGTCATTGGCGCTGTTCTGGATTTCGGAACCATAGAAGTTGTGCGCGCCGCTTGGAATGGAGAACGTTCCGTTTGGGTCCTTGAAAGGAAGCTCGAGCGTCGTGACGTAACCCGCCTCGCTCATAATGTCGGTGATCCAATCCATGGCTTCGCCCGAATGGTTGATCCACTTCCACCATTTGCGCGAATCCATGCGATAGCCCTGACGCGCGATCTCGTTGTTGAAATGGGCGGCTGCCGTGTCGGGAGTGTAGTCCAAGCCAAGCCGTTTCTGCGTCTTCGTCCCCACGGCATGGTTTGAACCGCCACGACTCACCGCCTTGGTTCCTGCCGAAAAGAGCGTGCAGCTGCCGCCATGGCCCACAATGGAAGCAGCAGTCACCAGGCCCGACACGCCAGAACCGATGACGATAAAATCGTCGGTTACAGTCTGCGCGATTTGGCTTTCATCCACCGGCTCAGGCGGCACTTCGAAACTCCACGTGAGCTCTTCGTATGCGTCCGCAGTCATGGTCGCGACTCCGTCGCCACCCAGACCGGCCGTGTCCGACCGGCCGTGTGGGGCGCACCCCGCGAGCATCGCCCCCGACGCCGCCCCCGCTCCCGCCGCGAGCGCGCCTTTGAGAAAACTCCTGCGATCAAACATTGCGGTTCCCATCGTTGCCTCCTTGCCTCGTGCCACTTCGCTCGAGCCTCGTCGATTTCGGCTCTCGCTTGAGAGCCTCCTTCAGCCCTCAGTGTACGGAGGGACCAACGAGAACCCTCACACCAGACGGGTGAACTTGGAATTTCGCACCGCCCTCTTGCGACGCGCAGAGCGTTTCGGTATACTGCGTATTCGCTTCGTTTTGAAGCTATGCGCCAACGTGGCTCAGCTGGTAGAGCAACGCACTCGTAATGCGTAGGTCAGCGGTTCGAATCCGCTCGTTGGCTCCAGAAACAGCAAGGTCAGAGGCTTGTTCCTCTGACCTTTTCTGTTGTGTATCGCATTCCGTGGGAAAAATATGGGAAAAGACAGGCGTTTTCTCCTTTAGGCGGACATGCCGAGAGACGAGAACGGCATTACGACCGCCGTTGTACTCGCGTTGCCATAAAGCACCCCGCCAAGGGCCTTGGTTGCCCGTACAACATTGTCAGGCACCACGTGGGCATAGACTTTCGAAACCATCGCCGTATCCGAATGGCCCATGAGATGCGCAACTGTCACGAGGTCGATTCCGCTAGCAACCAACAGGGTTCCGAACGTATGCCTTAGCTTGTGAAGCCCGCATCTGCCGAAAGAGTTCTGGGCGACGAAGCCCCTAAACCAGCGCGACAAGTTCGAGGGTATCATGTACTCGCCAACCCCGTTCGAAACTACCGGTGTGCTATCAACCTGCTCTACGCCGATGTCTTGAAGTTCGGCCTTCTGCCGTTCCTTCCATTCGCCAAGGCGCTTAGCCGTGTCGGGGTCGAGGGGGATAGCGCGAACGCTCGCCTTGCTCTTAGGGGGCTTGGGAGCCTTGTCGTGCTCTGTAACGGCTTGTGCAATCCGAACGCATCCAGCTTCCGCGTCGAAATCCTTCCACCTCAAGCCGCACACCTCTTCGCGCCTCAGCCCAGCGCAAAGAGCAAGAAGTGCGCCTGTACGGTTCGCATCAGGCTCTCCTTCGCTAAGAAGCTCGATCATGCGACGGGCCTCATCACGTGAAAGGGCCTCCTTCTCCTCGGTATCGGTTTTAGGAGCCTTCACGACCTCGCAAGGATTCGATGCGATGAGGCGATGGTGCGCCGCGTCCTTCATCATGTGATTGAGCATAACGAATACATCGTGAGCCGTAGTGCCGGACAAGGGCTTTCCTCCCCGGTCACTGCGCAGCTTCACGAACAGGCTGGAGATCGTCATGCTGTCGATGTCCAAGAGCCGAACATCCCCGAGGTAGGGCATGAGCACGCGAAGCATATACTCGTTCTTTTTTATGGTGTTGACTGAGTAATTGCCGGATTGCCGCCTCTCTTCCAGCCACGTCTTTGCAAAGTCGGCAAAGACCAGCTTCTTGTCGGCGCGCAAACCGCTTTCCAGCTCATTGACGAACAGCCTTAGGGCGCGCTCCGCCTCTCGGCGGCTACCGCGAACAACCCGTCTCTCGCGCTTATAGCCTTTGTCGATGTGATCGCGCCCCAAAGACACCGTCAACCTCCAACGGTTAACACCATCCTTGGTGGTGCCAAGATGTTCGATGCTTCCTTTGCCGACAATCTCCAACTAAACCAACCCCCCGTGATTACTTGCCTTCGTCCATCGAAGCACGTCTGGCTTCCTCGCTCTTTTGAACACGGCAAGACTTCGAGCACAAATCCTGCCTCTTGGTGTTCGAGAAGAACACCTTGCGGCAACTGGCTCGCTGGCATACCCCTACGTGCTTCTTCAGATAGCGTCGAACCAACTCCTCATAAAACTCGGCTATCTTGTTGCTGGGCACAACCACGTCCTCCGCGCAAACGCCCCCACCTTGAGCAAAGATGCCCCGAAGCGTGCGAACGTTGCCCAGCCGATTCAGGTTGATAAAGTTTTCAAGCAGCGAGACATTATCAAGCAGAGGCTGAACCACCAGCCATATTCTCTCGTCGGAAACAGCTATTCCCCCGGTTAAGACCCTACTAGATTCGAGCGCCTTCAGCATCTTGGAGTAATGGCTAAACTTCGGAAGCCTTTCATCCAAGACCAACCTGCCGTTCGCATGCAATAGGCACCCCATGTCGTCGCTGGTAGCCTTACCCGCAGCCAACGCGAGCACACGTGCCGTGTGCCGAAATGCAGCGGAGCATGCAAACCAGTCCAAGACAGGCTCGACGATCAGCTCGCCAATAGATTCGAAACTTTCGACTCCGTTCTCGTCTTCACGGCAAACGATCTTGTGAACGCTCTTGTCAATACGATCAAAACCGAAACTCTTCAAAGAGTTCTCAATATCGCGCTTCACGGTCGCCGCAGAAACCGATGCCCCGAAGTCGTCAGTGTACCGGCCATGCTCGATTAGATCATTCGCAAGGCCCTTTGCGTCGGCGGCACCTAGGAGATCGTACTCTCCATAGGCGTAGTCGCCAAAATACTCGTTGCCCTCAACAAGCACCGCCGGGGGGCCATACGAGCCCTTCTGGAGCGAGGCAAAGAGCGGGCCGATGGTCTCGGCGCAGCGTGCGAGCGTATACAGCCTGTCGGCATTTGCAAAAGCCTGCGTTATATCATCAAGAGGCTTGTCCTGCCTATTATTCGGGGCCACGTGCACGATTTTGCTACCCAAGTCATGAACGTCTTTATTAGCGCGCGAGAACACGAATACGTGCTGTTCATACGTCTCGTGGTATGCAATTGCCACGGTGTAGTCAGAAATCTCCAAGACTTCTCATCTCCTCAAAACTTAGCGCATGTGAATATTGAGAAACAATATTATGCATCATATACTGTTCCAAGGATTTGTACAAGTCTTATCCTATAAGAAATTTTAACATTAAGGAGTGAAAAATGAAAGCTATCCGCCTAAAAAAGGAGCGTCTGGCTCGCAACATGAAGAAAAGCGAGCTGTCACGTGCCTCCGGAGTCCAAGCCGGAACCATTTCGTGGATTGAAGAGGGTCGCTTCAAACCGTACCCCTCCCAGCTGGAAAAACTCGCCACAGCGCTCGACATGGACGAACCTCAAAGCCTTCTTGAGGAGGTGGAACTGTGATGAAGGAGTACGAAACCGCAACCCCACCCTACCCGACGGCCAGCTTTTCGAGGACTTATCCGAGCTGCCACCCGTCCTGAAGATCAGGCAGGCCGCTTGGGCCTTGCAGCTCAGTGAGAGATTCGTTCGCGAACTGTGCGCGACGGGCACAATAGAGGCGGTAAAGATCGGAGCCGTGTGGCGCATTCCCCGACATTCTCTCATCGCCTTCGCTGAAGGGGCGCGCAATGGACAGCAGCGACCTACCATACCTTGATTATATCTACCACAATTCAGCCATCGCAGAACGTTACCGTTGCTACCACGTAGAGGACGCCGGGGACGAGAGAACCATCGTTGAGATGACCTTGCCCCCGCCCCTCACACGATGTACTGACGGAAGATGGCTGGTTTCTGAAACGGGGGAGCTGCTCGACGGCAACCCCGCCCGAAAGAGCAAGCAAGAGCGCAAGTGCACAATCGGGGAAGCCCGAAGCGTACAGAACCTGAGGAGAACTATGCGGCGAATGCAAAGTCTTCTCTGCGCTAATTATAGGGGAGAGAAATGGACATGGTTCGTCACTCTCACCTTTGCCGAGAAGGTATATGATCTTGAAAAAGTTCATCGCCCACTGAGCAACTTCTGGAGGAGGTTCAGGCGCTTGTCCGAGCAGAACGCTGGCGCTCGATACTTATGCGTCCCCGAACCTCATCACGATGGCGCATGGCATCTCCACTTGATTGTTTTCTTCGAAGTAGAGATGCCCGAGCCTCAGCCCGAGGAGATCAGGGCGTGCTGGAAGCTCGGAAGCGTACGTGCGCGGCGCGCTGATGATGCCTACGGGTTAGGTTGCTACCTGAACCCCCTGACAGCAAGAACGGAAAAGGCTGGAGGCGAAACAGGTTCAAAGCGCGACCGACTTGGTTTCTATCCTCCCAACAAGCAGCTTGTCTGGCACAGCAAAGGCATGAAGAAACCCACTGTACGCCGTTACGCGAAAGAAGATTGCGAACTTGATGATCTGCTTGAAGGCTATCGTCTCAGGGCGCAGTATCCGCTGCTGTCACCCGATGGACACGTAGTAGGAACATGCACCACGGCAACCCGGCAAACCCTCAATAAAATAATCGAGAAAGGGCGTGGGCGGCGCGGGCATGTGGGTGCGAGGAGGTGCTGAGCCAAGCGGTTCGAATCGGCTCAAATCGTACGCGAATCGGACGCTACGGCAAAGACATTAGTAGCGCCGACCTAAAATGCGGGCATTTCGGTAGGCGCTAGTGGCAGCAACAGGGTGTCGGGCATCGCTTATGGCGACGCCCGACGAGAGCCTGGCAATGCTACTTGCGCCTCGCCTCTTCGCGTAGGCATCGGATGAACGCCAAGACCGCGCGTGCCTCGTTCTCGTCCAGCTCCTCCACCAAGGCGAGCAAGCGCCTCTGGTCGTCGGTCAGCGCCTCTTCCGTGCGCATGGGGCCGTCGCCGCCGCGAAGCCACTCTCGACGGATGCCGTGTACCTGCTCGACAAGCACGTACACGCGCTCGGTGCCATCGACCCTCCCGTTCACGATGCGCGACAGGTAGCCTCGGTCAAGGCCGATGCTCTCGGCTAGCTCGCGCTGAGTCAATCCCAACGCCTTTAGCATTTCTCGCCAGCGGTTCTCTTCCACGTGCGCTCCTTCCACTCGGTTAACCATAAGGCAGTCAGTGCCTTCCGGCAACGACCGAATTGCATGGTTGCGTACTTTTTTCATTGACGATATGCCTAGGAGCAATTTATGATTGGCTTAATGGCAATTTTTAGCAATCGAGGGAAAATGAGCGACGTGCGAGAAGAGCTGAAGAAGGAAGTCTGCGGCATCGAGGACGCAGCTGCGCTCGGCAAAGTCGAGGCGTTCGTTCTAGGCATGAAAGCCGAGAAGGCAATCGCCGAACGGGCCGACCGCGAGGAGCTGAAGCCACCCTCTTCGCCATCCAGCCCCGAGAAGAAGAGGAAGACCCATGCGGATTAAAGCACTCGCCCTACTCTTGGCCGTGCTGTCCGCCTTCGCCTTGACGGGCTGCGCACCGCAGAACGCGCCGACGCAGGAAGAGCAAGCGGAACCTGCCCAGAAATCCCTAGAGAAGACCTTAGACGAAGTGGGCAGGGAGCACTACAACACCCCCTGCCCCGTGTCAGGCAGCGTTGCGACCGTCACGTACTATAAGGGGAGCACCAGATGGCAGGCGCTCGACGGGAGCGTCCACAGCGGAGACGCCCTCGACGCGCCGGTGCTGCTCTCCGCGAGCGGCGCAAGCGGCCTCGACACAACCAATCCCAGCAATGTGATCAAGCGAATCGAATACGCCCTCTTCTTCAAGGACAAGAGCGGCGACTACATCGGGTTCGTCACCGACGCAGCCCAATCCGTCCCAGCATACGGCGAGGTCAGGGAGACATTGGTGGACGGGTTATCCTACTACATAAGCAACGGCACGCCGAGCAGATACGAGGCCTACGTCTACCACGTCGTTCTGCAAGACGGGTCTGAATGGGGCGCTGGCGACCTGTCGGAACTCGATGCAGAGACCCAATACCAAGTTGTTTTGCAGAAGGGCCATAAGATCGACGAGGGCAACGTTTCGGTTCTCGGATAGCAACGCAAAGCAGAGAGGAGCACCGTGTCCGACAACGACGAGAAAACGGCCACAAAGCCGAGCGCGGCAGACGGTCAGAAGACACGCCGCTGCGCCGCTTGCGGTGCCGCCCTGCGTTCGCAAGCCCGCTACTGCGCGGAGTGCGGCGCTCCCATTGAAGAGCCTCTTTCGAACAAGGGCGGCGAAACGAACGCGAAGCCTGCCGCGAAAGACAAGACGACGGCTGCAACCCTCGCCCTTTTGCTCGGCGGAGTGGGCGCGCACAAGCTCTATCTCGGCTACAAGACCGAAGGCCTCATCATGCTCGCCTTGACCGTCTACGGCGCGGCGGTGGGCTACCTCTGTGGCTTCGCCCTCATCAACATCTCAGTTGTGGGCGTGGCGCTGGTCGAGGCGGTCATCTACGCCACGGCGACCGCCGCGCAGTTCGAGGAGACATATATCGAAGGAAAGCGCCCGTGGCTCTGAGCGCGAAGGAAGGACATACCATGCATTGCATTCATTGCGAGGGAAGCGTCGCCGATGGAGACCGGTTCTGCCCGAACTGCGGGAAGCCGATGGAAGCCCCTGAGAACCGCCCTGCGGCCTTTCAGTCCATCGATACGCAGGAGGGGGCATCTGCCGACGCTGCGCCCGTAGGCGCGTTCACAGGCGGTCACAAGAAGAAGCGCGGCAAGCGGTTCAAGCTCGTCACAGCGGGCGTCGCGGCGTTAGTCGCCGTCATTATGGTCGGTGCACTCGCATGGGCTTTCGCGGCCGGCCCCTTGCAACCGGTGGAGGCTCGGGGCGAAGGGCAGCTGCCGAACGTTGCGCGAGCCATGACCATGTGGCAGGACGCCGACAAGGTGGAAGCGACGCTGGGCGTCTCGGACGACGAAGCACAGAGCTACGCCGCTGGCACCCTTCTGTACTATCCCGCCGACCTTCAAGGCTACGACGGCTGGGATTCGCTTTACATCGACACGACCGAAGGCCCTGCGAGCAGCAAGGGAGCGTTGGACGAGGTATGGGTGGGCTTCGGCGGCGGGCCGCAGGGCACCTTGGCAATCATTCAGGAGGACGGCAAGATCAAGATGTACTCCGGCCCGGCCTACGGCGGCACCTACGGAACCGGGCCGGGCGCTGAGAACCCGTACACGTACGTCGGAGACTTGGGAGACGCCCCTTCCAATATGCAGAGCTGGGAGACACCCACCCTCGACGGCCCGACCATCGCTGGTTTGGAAAGCGCGCTCTTACAGACGGGCAACAAAGCGTCCTATGTCAGGGAGTTCTCCTCGGACGACGCGCGCGCCCTGCTCGAAAGCCTTGGATTCCCAGCGGACGGGCTGACCGAGGATTCCTCCCTGTACTGCCGCCACTCCCTCAACACCTCCATCGTCGAAGCCGTCAGCGAACTCGCGGGCGGCGATTCTTCGAGCGGCGAGCCGATGACGTACGGCTACCGGTGGCGCGGCAAGGCCGAGATAGGCGGTCGGACGATCTACCTCGCCGTCGATGCCAGCAGCAGCGCCACGGTGTCTCTGTCATCCAACATGTCGGGCAACGGCTTCTACATCCCCGCGCAGTACCTCCTGACGCCCTATGCTCCAAGCGTCGTCGCGCGGTGCACCTTCGACGAGGCGAGCTACAGGGCATGGTGCGAGGTTGAGGAGGGCCTGGAGCAGAGCAGCCAACCCTTCAAGACCGACGCGGAGCTGAGCGTCGAGCAGAGCGACGGCAAGGCGGAAGTCGGCATTGCAGACGGCGAGCGGGACAAGGAGAGCATCGGGGCGGACGAGGCCGCACCTGCCGAAGCCTTCGTCGGGAAGTGGCGCATCGACGGCGGGGGCTACATCCTCGAAGTGGGAGAGCCTGCCCAGTCCGACGGCACCAACGCGGGGCAGTCCCAGTGCAGGATGGTGAGGGAGAAGGATGCTACGATTTACGAAGGGATATGGGGCTACAACCCCGAGGGCTTCGAGTTTCAGGGCCAGACGTACCACTGTCTTGTCCAGATGCATGACAGAGACGGGGAGGTCAAGCTGTACCTGAGCGTATCGAAAGACCGCAAAGCGATGTCGATCATTCGGGAGAGCGACGGGGCGTTCGCCACGTGGTATGCAGTCGAGTGAGCCAAGGGACATGCGCCGCTGCCCTCGATTAAATAATCGACTACCGCAACACCGATGACTGCACCGAAAAAAGGACATGCGAGAGGCACAGGAGGAGGTATGCTTTACACGGCGGGAGCCGATGGCGCAAGAGGTCGAGGAGGACGCACGATGGACGCAGCAAAATGGGTAAGGTTCAAACGGTACACTCACAACTGCCGTCTGGCCCGTGGAGCGTCGAAAGACCCCTCAATGACCGAGAAGCAATGCGAGCGCCTGCGCGCGGCCTATGCAAGGCACCGCGCGGGCGAGATGACCAGAGAGGAGTTCGAGGCATGGTGCTCAGGCTTCTGGGCTGACAAAAATAGGGTTAGAACGCCACGTTAAATTAGCCGCACGAGTCTGATGCGACAAGAAGATTGACGAACGCCGCACAAGAAACAACCATATACTTTGCAGTGGCGAAATCAATGCATGCATCTGCACCTGAGAGAGCATGTCTAATCCCGTCTTCGTCGCTTGTATATCCGTACATTTTTGACCACGCGCTTTTGAGCGCCGGATGAAGGTGGCCTTGACTTTCGAGAGCGTTCAACGCCTTTCCCAAAGTTGCACCAGCATCCCCCGTGATGACGCATGCAGCACTCTCGACTGCGGAGATCGCCTCTTTCACCGCGTTGCGCAGATCGGGTTCAGGTCGTTGAGCAAGCTTCTCCAATGCCGAACAAATATGAGTACGCGCACCCGAAAAACCATCCCCAATGACAAGGCTCTCCTCAAGCACCCGCAGTTCGCACTCATCCGAGATGGGAACCACCTCTTTGCCCACAATCCTATACCCCGACATTTCTTTCTCAAGAGCATAATTCAGGGCTTCAGCAAGAAGGCTGGAATCGTAATCATCCAGCACGTATTCAATTAAGTCATAAACCCTGTGCCACGGTGATTCCATTACATATTCCTTCAAATCGTCCAAGAAATACGTTCGGACACTGGGCCATTCGTCCATGGGATTCTTCCAATAGTTCGCCCATACGCCAATGGCAGTATTGCTTGCATCTGCATATCCATAGCGGCCAGACGCTTCTAGGGGTATATACGGCAACGCGCCTTCCCATGTAGAATTGAAAAAGCCGTATAGGCAGTTGAATAGTGCGGTTCTGAGGTCTTTATCCATGCCATCAAGCTGGAGAATGCTGCGCGGCTCAATAATACCCATACGTTCCGAAAAGCTCACGACAATGCCCCCGTATCAAACGACCTCAACTTCCTCTTCGGCATTATAGCAAGGACAAAACTACATCAAGATTCGCTTTGATTCATCTGCAATAATCACGCACCTAGTATTGTGGCATCAGACCGTACGACCTAGGCGAACGCGCAGCTCGCCAACCCGCGAAGCAGCGCTTTTGATCATGCAGATTATGTGGTTAAAAAGGACATAAACACTCAGCTAATCTCAGTTTTCCACAACAATGCCGACTATAAAAAATACAGAACGCATGTTTTATCTAGAGAAATGTCGAGTCTGTATAGTTTTCCACCATTTCCACAATATACTGTAGTTGAAAACTACTAATACAACTACATATTGACTACAAAAATGGAGCACTCTATACTGCTCGCCATCAGCAAGCATTCATAGCAGAAACGGAGTACTAATATGAGCAACCAACATGTAACACCGCGTCCCGATGGACAGTGGCAAGTAAAAGGTGCGGGCAACAAGCGAGCTACCGTGGTAACCAGCACCCAAGGAGAAGCCATCGAGATCGCAACCGGGATAGCCAAGAACCAAGAATCGGAAATGTTCATCCACGGAAAAGACGGTAGGATTCGAGAACGAAATTCTTACGGCAACGACCCTTATCCCCCTCGGGGTTAGTGAGGAACCACCATGGGACTATCTGGAATCGATGACTTCAGCAATCTACTTGACGACCTCGACAGGAAGGCGCGCGAACTCGACGGTAAGCACGAGGTGCCTATCGAAGAAATACTGACACCGGACTTCGTATCTTCATACTCAAAATACGCGTCCATTGATAGTTTTTTTGAAGCAGGTGGATTTAACTTTGAGTCGCAGGAAGAATTCGAACATGTTCCGGATGAAGAGCTAGACGCTCACGTGCAGGCCACAACAAAGTTTGGAAGCTGGGACGAAATGTTGACTGAGGCCGGAGAGTAGTACGCTCTTAGACAGCTCGGCTTTTAGCCTCCAGCTCTTGATGAAAACACCCACTAGCTGTCGTATTTCTGTCATGGGATAAAAATGGGAAAACAGCCGGTGCTAACCATGTCAATATATGCCACCTATTCACATTATGATCAGCAGTGATTTCCGCCTGTTCCTACGCATTCCTAACCACCGGATACACTCGTAATGCGTAGGTCAGCGGTTCGAATCCGCTCGTTGGCTCCAGAAATGACAAGGCCAGAGGATCGCCCCTCTGGCCTTTTTGGCTGTTCCTCGCTCCGCGGAAAACCGTCGGCTCCTTTCCGAAAGTCGTCGACGGTTTCTCAACGCGCTCGGAACACGAAGCGCGGCAGGCAAAAGGGCCTTTTGCGAAAGCCCGGCATGAGGATACGCGAAGCTTCGCCCCCGCCAGGACGAGGCTTTGCGGAATGGCATCATGCTCGCGGACGCACGACAGCCCGCCCCGGCCCCCTCCGCCCAACGCACCTCGACAAATGCAAGAACGGAAAGGGAGGCCCTGCCATCCGCCAAAGATGCCGTCCGAAGAAAGCTCCGCCCCTCCTCGACCGCCTAAGAAGCCGCAAACGCTACATAGCAAGGGTCGGCCCGCCACACCCCCATCAGTCTGGCGGACGATGACATGCTAGATCTTGTGCATCATCTGGAACACGTCCTCGCGCTGGATGATGATCTGCACGCCTAAGCCCTCGCCCACGCGCTCAAGGCGCTCTTGCACGGAGTTGAAGCCGGCCGCTTCGGGATCAAGCGTCGTAAGCATTGTCATGGAGAAGATGTCGTCGAGAATGGTCTGGCTGATGTCATCGATGTTCGCACCGCACTCGGCAAGCGCCGTGGCGACGGCGGCCACGATGCCGCTGCGATCCTTGCCCAAAACGGAAACCACGCACTTCATGTTAGTCCTTTCGATCCTGCGCGGACGCGCTCACGTAGCGTTAACGTACATAGTACCTCATCACGAACGAATGTTTCACGTGAAACATTCAAAAGACGGGAAGGAGCTCTCGAAAGCCCAGGGTGCGCAGCTCTGAGCCCGATTGGCACGAACCTGAGCAACGGCGCTCCGGGAACAAAAGCCCTCCCTTCCCCGGCGAGCCCGCGTCGAGAGGACACCCCTCACATGGCGCAGACGAGTGCTCTGAACCCGGCCCCCTCCCTCGGGTTCCGGGGCGACCGGCTTTTCAGGCGCCTCTCCACATGGCGCAGACGAGGGCTCTGCACCTCTTCCGAACACGCTAGGGAAACCGCGTCGCACAGGTCCTCGGCACCCGGCATCCCGCCAATCGCTCATCACCCCACGCCGCAGCCGTCCCGCACGCCTCAGTCACGCCGGGCGAAGATGAGCGACAGCGCTTCGGCGCGCGTCGTCTGGTTGCGCTCGAGCGCGCCGCGCACGGCGCTGGTGGTGGTGCGGGTTCCGGGCTTCTTCACGCCGCGCATGCTCATGCACAAGTGCTCGGCCTCCAAAACCACGATCACGCCCCGCGGATGCAGCTGTTCCATCAGGGTGTCGGCGATCTGCGAGGTCAAGCGCTCCTGCACCTGCGGCCGCTTCGCAAAGGCGTCCACAAGGCGCGCGAGCTTCGACAGCCCGCAGATGCGCCCGTCTGCCGCCGGGACGTACGCCACATGCGCCACGCCGAAGAACGGCACGAGATGGTGTTCGCACATGGAGTAGAACGGGATGTCGCGCACGAGCACCATCTCCTCGTGATGCTCGTCAAACGTCGTCTCGAAGTGCTCGGCGGGGTCTTCCGCAAGGCCCGCGAACACCTCTTCGTACATCTTCGCCACGCGCTCGGGCGTCTTGAGCAGCCCTTCCCTATCAGGGTCCTCGCCCACGCCTTCCAAGATGAGGCGCACGCCCGCTTCGATCTTCGTTCTGTCCATGACCGTCCTTCTATCGCAACACAACGCCCGGCATCATACCACGGCGCTCGCGTGCGCACCGCGTCGCGCCCCGCAGCCCCATGCAGCCTCCAACCCCACGCATGTCCCGCGAGGCCTCCGGCCTCCCACGCATCTCGCGCAGAGCTGCACGCCCCCGCGCAAACCCCATTCCGGCCCGTCTCTGCAAAAAACGCGTTGACCCGCCAGCGCGGCGGGTCAACGCGAGAGCATCATCGGTGCGCGACGGACAGGCCGCCTTGCGCCCCTTCTACTTACGCCCGCCTTGACGGCGTAGAGCCAAGGCGAGAACGACCAGGGCGGCAAGAGCCGCGCCACCAAGCGCAAGCGGAACGATCGGCGAGGCATCGCCCGTCCTCACCAACTCCTGCGCTTCAGAGGGCTGCCCCTCGCCGGCCTCGGTTCCAGGAGTAGGACCGGGCTCAGGCTCAGGCTCAGGCGCCGGATCGGGACCGGGACCGGGCGCCGGTGCAGCGTACGCCGACGCCTCTATACGAATATCGCCCGTCACAGCAGCGATGGACACCGCTCCCGTTTCCGCGTTGTACACTTCGTTCGTCACGTCGACTCCACCCATGGTCACCTTGACAGACCCGATGCGGTATCCATCAACGGGCGAAAGCACCGTGTCGTAAGGCTGGTCGTGCGCGATCTCGACCGCCGTATTCGATGAAACGACATGATCGAGCCCGCTCAGATCGACGGGATAGGAGACGGCCTTCCATACAGCGTACAGCGTCACCGTGGAGCCCTCTGCCACAACGACTTCCCCCCGTGCCGCGTCGGCTGAAAACACCACTTCGCCGTCGGGTGCCGTCGCCCACCCTTGGAACGCATAGCCTTCACGAGAGAATTCGTTGCTCGGCAAGGCCTCGGTCGAACACACCTCAACCCCCTCGAGCGCGTCCATCGTGCCCACGCCGCCGTTCGCATCGAAGGAGATGGAGCCCGTATCGGGGGACCACGAACCCTCGAAGGCTACGGACACCGACAACCCATCCCTCGCAAGATCGACGAACTGGGCGGTGTCGAGCAAACCGGAGGAAACATCGACGGCATAGGTCGACCCGCCGTGCGAAAACTCCCACACGCCGTCGCGATTCTGTCCGCGAACCTCCTGACCGTCAACGACCAGCACAGGCTCCCAACCGCCGAAGGTGTGCCCTTCGACACGCGTTCCGGGGGCAAGGCCGGATATGGTGCCCGTCCGACCGACAACCACCTGCGCGTCTTCGGGAAGCGCAGGAGCAGCGTCGGGAACGTGGTTCGCCGCGCAACCGGGTACATATCCGTGACGCACACCAACCCTCGGTGCCGCCTCCTCGTCGATGGACCACGTGCCAGTCAGGATTACGTCGCGTCCGGGCATCGTGAACGAATCGCCTTCGATGACAACGTCTTCGCCGTCGCCCGTCCAGCCGTCAAAAGCGTACCATGCGTACGTCGTCGTCGGAGAAGGCAGATCCACCACATCGACCACATTCGCAACTTGCGCCGAAGGCACGGACGCATCGGGCGGGACCTCGCCCTCGTAGCGATACTCAACCCGATAGGACCCGCTCGGAGGCGTGCCGCCCTCGTTCCACCAGAAGCGCAGCGTGTTCGAGACGGCAGAAGCGCCGGGATCGGCAGCCTCGTACGCTGTTACGTCCCAAAGCTTATAGCCACCCTGCATAGCGACATCTTCCAGCTGCACGCTGAAGCCAACTTCCACCTCGGTGCCAGCGTACATGCCCCGCACCGTGGCGCGCAGCGTCGGCAAGCCGGTCTGCGAGTCCGTTTCGACGCGGGCATCCTCGACGAAGTCGCCGCCGATGAACCCGGTATCAACCGGATCGCCGCTTTCGTCTGCGGAAGCGTATCGCCAGTCGCCCACAACCACGGTCGTGTTCTCGGGATTTTGCACCATGCCCTCGGGCAAAGGGACGCTCAATTCAACGTCGCCCGAGCGGGCACCCGTGTCACCCGCATAACCGATGGTGGCGCGCAGCCCGACAACGGCGCCGGGGGCCGTCGGATCGGGATGAACCACCATCGAAGAGCTGTTCGCCGAGGCGTCTGCCAACGCGCCATCAGCATCCTGCACGGAAACGACATCCGTAGGCAGCATGACTTCGGAATCCTCAACGGCCGCGCGCGCCTCGAGGTCAAGCGCACCCGCTTCCGTCTGAGAGCGGTCAATCGCAGTCACAGCGTCATTGGAAGCGAAATCCGGCTGGTCAAGGGCCAGCGGAGCAACGCCCTGCTCGGCAATAACCTGTGAGGTGGCAGCCGATTCCAAAGCCTGCTTGATGGCCGATCCAATCTGGTCGTTGGACACAGTCAAGCTCAAGTTCTGAGCTACGCTCTGATCCATGCCGGAAAACAGGTCGGACAGCACGGTCGCATCCATACCCGACCAGCCGCTGAAATCGGCAGACTTCAAAGCCGTGGCCGGACCGAACAAGCCAGTCGCCTTGGTCAAGTTCGGCATGTCCGCATTCACGAGGGAGAACGTCTCAAGCGTTCCAGAGGGATACCATAGCATGTTGTACAGGCTGGTGACCCCCGAAAGCCCTGTCCAGCCAGAAAAGTCGGACATTGTGGTGCCGCTGTTGCTGAAGAGACTCCCCAGATCCTGCTCACTGCCTCCAAGATCCCAGTTGTTCGCCGACAGAATGATTTTTCTGGGAGTGTCGCAGTCGTAATCGTTCGAGAACGGGAAGGTGATGGGATAGCGACTTTCTGACCACAGCCCGGGATAGTCTTTGCCGACATCCGGAGCGTCGGGAGCGAACGTCCAGTTGTCGCAGTTGATGGTCACCGTGGTTCCGAGATCATTGATATCGCCGGTCACGCCCCACATGCCAAGCCATGGCGAGATATGGCCGGTCGTCCCAGGTTCTCCAAAGTAGAACTTGTTGTTGAGAATCCATCCGGGCATGTTCAGGGTTTGGAGCCTCTTGCATCCTTCGAACGCCAGATACCACCAGATATCCGTGTAACCGGTATCCCAGTTCGCCATATCAACGCTGGTCAGCAGTTCTTGCCCAGCCGCAAAGCCGTTCAGATCAAGCGATGTCTCGGTCGTCCAGTCGGCAAGATCGAGCTTCGTAAGCGAGCAACCCTCCCCTTCGTAATCGTAACGGCTTTGGTAGGCGAACGCGTAGCCGAGCTCAGTAAGCTGGGGCACATTCCAGTTCCGTGCCGTAATGGCAGAGACGCCCGACGAATCGAACAGATGATTAGCCGTCGTCACTACCGCTGGGGTGTCGCCGGCAAACCAATGCGACAAATCGATGCTGCCTTCGAGGGAGTTGGTCGCGTGAAACACCTGCGTGATATCCGTGCAGTTCGGCAGCCACCAACCCTCGACGCCCACAGCATGCTGCAACTTGGTCGCCTTGTTGAAGAAGTACGCGACGTTCGTCACGTTCTGAGTTGCATCGCCCCACGACACATCCACACTCGTCAGCGCATCGCAACCCCAGAACATCTGGGCCATCATCGTCACGTTCCTCACATCCCACGACGAAAGGTCCAAGCTCGTCAAGGCATCGCAATCGACGAACATGCCGATCAGGTACCTCGCACGGCTCATATCGAGGGACTCAAGACCTTTGATCTCTTTGAGGTTTGCGCAGGCGCGGAACCAATAGCTCAAGTCGGAACCACCGGCAGGATTCAGCGTGAACGCGCCGTTGAAATTGACGACTTCAAGGTTGTCCTGCCATGTCGAAGGCTCGGTGATCGACGATTGCGTAGGGTTGCTGAACAAAAAGCGCGCGTCGACCGGAGCGCACACGCCGCCAGGGCCGGCCACCGTCATATCGTAACCGTCGCCACCCGAGCGCTTGGTAAGGTACGCAACGACCTTGTCCGACGCGGCCTCGCCCACCCAGCGAGCGTACACGGCGTTCTCCACGCCGATGAGGTCGACACGGCGCGCATCCTCGCCGTTGGGGCTCGCAGTGTAGCCCACCTCGGCGTCTGCAAACGTCACCGTCTTGACGGAATGCCCAACTTTCTGACCTTCGACCATCACATTCGAGAAATCGAGGACGCTGTAGCCAAGTTCGTTATAAGCGCTCTCCATAAGATGATTGCCGTTTGTTGCCGGCTCGACATCGGCCACCTCAAGCTCCACCTTAGCCTGACCCCACGCGGGCCTGAGCACGATGTCTTCGGAAGGCATGGACGCAACCTCGCCCGCGCTGTAACGCTGAATGCTTCCGTCTGCCAACGTGGCCGTCCATCCGCCGAAGGCCATCCCTTCCTTGAAGATACCGCTCGCATCGGCAATGGCAACGGGGCTGCCAGGAATGGCCGACAAGGAATCGGGCGTTTCTCCTTGCGCCCCAGCAAGATCATAGGAAATCGTGCGAGCCATGCGGCTCAGCCGGACGGCCGGCGTCGCCACGGATGAGGGCTCTACGACCTGCTCATCGAACATCCCCCTGCAAAAACCGACGATGTCCGATTCCGCATCCTCTTTCGCTCCAAGCGACCCTGCGGCAAAAGCCTCATACTCTCCCTCATTCGACGGGTCCAAGTTCACACGCACGGTCACCCATGCGTTGCGTACGCAGTCGGTCGTGAAGGTGAAGCCCTTGCCGTCTCCGTCGATGGCAGCGCTCACCGGTTCGTAATCCGAGCTCAGCATTTCGGTCGCCGAACAGTCCTTCCAACCGACCGCGACGCTTTCGATGCCCGTCACAAACTCTTGCGCCGCCGTGCTTATGGCAATGTGGAGCTGAACGTCGTTGAAGTGATCGTGCGCAGCATCATCGGCCGCTTCGCCCATCTCGACGGAAAGGACGTGCGGCGACGCATTTGCCCACGCAGCTTTCTGCTGCTCGCCATCAGTGGGCGTGTACGCCGTCGCATATTGGGACAGCAAGTCGCTTGGCGTGTGAGCCACTTGGAAGGTCATCAGCGCATCGCCCGCCTCCATGCAAGAGGAAAGCGCCGCAAGACTTTGAGAGAAATCGCTCTCTTGCTGCCCGAACGCGCTACCAGGCACCCACATCACCACGACAGGCTGACCAGGACGGTCTTTCCGCGCCTGTTCGACAGCGTTTTTCGTAGCATCCAGGGCCTTGGATTCGTTCGCTTTTCCAGGCTGCACCTTGATGGACGAGGCGGCCAGCACCTCCTCGTAGGAGGTGAATGTCTCGCTCTCTTCCACCTCGGAGCCATACGAAATGATTCTTGCCGTGCTTCCGGGCGCGTCCGCGAACAAATCGCGCGCCATCGAACCGGTGTAGCTGTTCAGCGCCGTGGAAAGAACCTCACGCGCATCACCATCTCCGGCCTCGGACGCGTCAACGAGAAAAAGGTAGCTTTTTGGAGTGTATTCGCTCTGATCGAGCGTGAACGTCACATCGGCCTGAGAGCGGTCGTCCCCCTGATATTCGACCTTGGCTGTGACATGAGGAGAAGAAGGGTCTACCGAGAACGCCTGGGTGCTTTTAGTCCCGGCCCCCCCCCGTCGCATCTTTGCCGGTGTTGGCAGCGCCCACAGCGAACGCCGGCATGGGAAGCATGCCGAGAGCCAGCACCGAGCTCAAAAGCACTGCACCAATGCGCCGCGTTAAGTGCCTCGGCGCGCTCCGCGTGGCCTGCGAAGCGTTCAATATGGCCATATGACTCCCTTCTCTCGTTTCGCCGCATAGAATGCGGCAACCAAAACACATATAGAACTACGATATAGTATGCCACACTCTCGACCACAATTAAGAGCCCCCCCCCCATGGCATTTTCACGAAAACAACACGAGGGAAACCGTTCGACACCGCTTTGCACGCTGCGCAACGACTCAGGAGTATAATCGTGGTTCGAGCGTGAGGGGAGCCGCATGACGGACATACGCCAGAGCATCGCCGCGCGATATTGCTCTCGTGGCGGTATACGCTACATCGGGCTGGGGTTTTACTGGGCCTGGCTGTTCATCGCCTTCTACACGTCTGTCCTGCTGCCAACCTCCTCGTCGGCCAGCGAATCCATGAGCGGCATTTGGAACTGGGCCGCGTGGGCGCACGCCGTCACGCTCATCGCATGCGCCCTGCTCGCACGCCGACTTCAGCCGTATGCGCTGCGCCGATGCTCTATTGCCTTGGCATCCGTCGGCACGTGCGTAGGCACCTTGCTCATTCCCCTCGGCTCGGTCTTGGAGCCTATCTCATCTGCCGCGATGGCATGCGCTGCGAGCGGAGCCCTCATAACCGGGGCGACGACCGCATGGCTCGTCCTCTCATGGGGCGTGCTCTACAGCAGACGAGGGGCAAGGTTCTCCCTCTTTGGCATCATCGCCTCGTACCTGCTGGGCATAGTCCTGTACTTCCTCGTGCAACTCATGTCGGAAAGCATCGCCATCGCAACGACCGCGCTCTTGCCCGCCTGCTCGGGAATGCTCTTGCGCGCAGCAAGCGCCATCGCCCCTGCCACGACAGACCATGACGCAGAAAGCGAGGCGGGGAGCCCGTCTGCGAGCGAGCCGGACTGCGCCAAGGCGCCCTTCGCCCCACGCGTGATCCTGCCCTTGGCCGCAGTGCTTCTGTACGCGCTGTGCGGCGAAGTTCTGCGGGGGTTCGCAACCGCTCCAGGAGGACGAGCGACCCTCGACGGAATGGGGAGCCTCTATCTGCTCGGCAGCGCCGCAGGGCTTGTCGTTATGGGCGGCATCATCGCCCTCATACCAAGCTTCACGCACAGAAGACCCTCCGAGATGCCGGGAATACGGGCGACCTTGCTCATCATGGCGGCGGGCTTTCTGGCAACTACGCTGACCAGCGCTTCGTTTTTCTTCGCTTACGCCGTGTTCGGCGCGGCGTTTCAGTGTTTTCGCGCGCTTGTCTGGATGTACAGCGCAGACGTGACCGAGCGCACGGGGGCGATGGCTTTCAGCGTGTTCGGGGCGACGCAAGGGTGCGCGGCCTTGGCCGTGGTTCTCGGCGTGCCGATAGCCGAATCGCTCAGCCAAGCCGTTTCGCTCGGAGCGGCACAATGGTCGACCATCGCCTCCATCGGCCTGTTCCTCATCTTCTCCTCTGCCGTGATCGTCATCAGTCCGAAAAGCCTCGAGACGGTCTGGGGCCTCATGCCCAAAGAAGCGGCCCCGGACGGGCCGCGCCGTGACCCCTGCTCTCAACCCGCGCCCAACGGGGAGGGTTCCGACTGCTCCTTCCTGCTGAGCACGTACGGCCTCACCGCACGGGAGTGCGAAGTCGCATTGCTTTTGGCGAAGGGCCGCAGCCTGCCCTTCATCCAAGAAGAGCTCCATATCGCTCAGGGAACGGCCCAAACCCACCTTTCCCACATCTACCGAAAGCTTGGCGTCCACTCGCGTCAAGAATTTCTCGATGTGATTGAGGCCCATAGAAATACCAGTTCATAAGCTTGATCGCACGATGTCGTATGCTTCATACGATGTCTTTTCCCTCGAGAAATCACACACTTCATCGGACGCGCCGCGCCCGGTCTTCCCGCATGATGGCCTCAGGCGAGACGGTTCGCCCATACAGCAGACGGCCCGCGCGGCATCCCGACAATGCTGCCGAGGCCAATCCGAGGAAGGGGACGCCATGAGGAAAAAGCAAACGTACACACGCCGGACGTTCGTCGGACTGGGAGGCGTCGCCGCCGCGGTCGCCGCAGGGTCTTTGGCAGGATGCGCGGCATCGCCGAACACGTCAAGCTCAACCGACGAAGCGAGCGCATCCGCGCAGAGCGGCAACGGCGATTACAAGGCGGCGCCCGCGCCCATCTCCGACGACGAGGTCGTCGAAACCCTTGAGGCCGACATCGTCGTGATCGGGGGCGGCATATCCGGCGCGGTCGCTGCAGCGACCGCGGTCGAAGCGGGAAAGAACGTGGTCGTGTTCCAGAAAGCCGCGACCGCGCTCTCCCACGGGTCGGGTGCGGCCGCGTGGAACTCGAAGGCGCAACAAGAGGTCGGAGCCGATTTCGATCCATGGGAAGCCGTCACGGAATGGACCCGCCAAGGAGAGAACCGCGCCGATCTCAACCTGATCAAAGCATGGATATACAACAGCGGGCCGACCATGGATTGGGCGACTGCGCTCACGAACGACGTCGAGGGCGTCGGGCCGGTCAACATGATCTACCTAGCCGACATGGAATATCCCGACCAGCACAACCGCTGCTACCCGACCGTCCACATGTGGACCGGGGAAATGCAAGCGCTCGCCCAGTGGCTACTCGACTACGCCGAGCAGAACGGCGCCGACATCCGATACCGCACCCCAGCCGTGCAGCTGGCACGCGACGAAGGCTCCGACGGTCGCGTGAGCACCGTGTTCGCACAGGGGGAGGAAGGGTACCTCAAGGCGATCGCAGCCGATGGGATTATCCTCGCCGCCGGAGACTACGGCAACAATCCCGATATGCGCGCCGAATACCTACCACATGCAGAAGGCCTGAAGTCGGCGTACACCCAACCCGACATCAACACAGGAGACGGCCAGCTCATGGGCATATGGGTGGGAGGATCCATGCAGCCGTCCCCCCATTGCTCCAACATCCACTACGACCCGCCCATCGACGTTCCCGACATCGGGGGCTCAGGCATACCCTGGCTTTTCGTGAACAAGAACGGAAAACGTTTCTGCAACGAGGACATGCAGTACGGCCAGCTGTACGCCCAGGATATGAACCAGCCCGATCACCTGCATTTCCAGGTGTTCGACGACAACTTCCGAACCGATTGGGAAGACATGGGCTCCGGCATGATGAAGAAAGAGCCGCCCGTCGACATCGTCGCCAGCATCGAGGCGGGTGTGGAGAACGGCGACGTGTACGTGAGAGACACCATCGAAGAGCTTGCTCAAACCATGGGGGTTCCCTCCGACGCTTTGGCCGAGACGGTCGAACGCTACAACCAACTGTGCGACGCGGGGTACGATGACGATTACGGCAAGCAAGCCGGCCGCCTGAAGGCAGTCCGAAAAGCTCCGTTCTACGCCGTCGCCCGCAAACCCGGCGTGCTGTGCACCCTGAACGGCATCGTCACCGATGCGGAATGCCGCGCACTCGACGCCGAACGCAACGTCATCGACGGCCTGTTCGCTGTCGGCAACTGCCAGGGAAACTTCTTCGGAGGGCTTGAGCACCAGATGGTCATCCCCGGCATGAGCCTTGGGCGCGCCATGACCACCGGACGCATTGCGGCCCTGGTCGCCACTGGGCAACATCCGGCTTCCGGACGTCTTTGATGACGCTTGCGGTGCCCGCGTCCGCTCATGCGCGGGCACCGCGATGCTGAACATCGGGAGGCCTCGCTGGAAGCGCTTCCCGCACCGCAAGCGGCTTTCGCGCCGTCCGCAGACCGACACCCGCAGACGAGCCCCGGCTTTCCGATCCGCAGGGCAGACGCATCCGACGCTCAGAAACGTTGAGAAGCGGATGATGACGGAGGTACAACGATCCTTCCGAACGAGAGCTTCGCACGCATCCCGCATCCCCACGCGGCCGCCAACCCCGCGCGCCGCTCCGTCCTCGTTACAGCGACAACTCCAACCCTACGGGGCAGTGGTCGCTGCCGTAGACCTCGTCGTAGATGCAGGCGCTTTCGATGCGGGGCGCCAGCTCGCTGCTCACGAGGAAGTAGTCGATGCGCCATCCCGCGTTGTTCTTGCGCGCGTTGAACCGGTAGCTCCACCACGAGTACGCGCCGGTCACCTCTGGGTGCAGATGACGGAACGTGTCGGTGAAGCCGGCGGCCAAAAGATCGGTGAACTTTCCGCGCTCCTCGTCCGAGAAGCCAGCGTTGCCGCGATTGGGGCCGGGGTTCTTCAGATCGATCTCCTGGTGCGCCACGTTGAAGTCGCCGCACATGACAACCGGCTTCGGGTCGGCCGTCTCGCCCGGCTCGGTGCGCGGCAGCTCGGACATGCTCACATGCCCCTCGCCCGGAGCCGGACGCTCCACCGGCACGCTCGCGGGCAGCACGCCCTCTTCGAGCCCCTTGCAGAAGTCGCGAAAGGCGTCGTCCCATTCCATGCGATGGTCGATGCGCGCCAGCTCGTTCTGCGCGTTCGGCGTGTACACGTCCACGAACCAGAAGCCGGGGAACTCAAGCGCCACGATGCGCCCCTCGGTGTCCAAGTGATCGCTGCCCAAGCCGTGCAGCACCTGCAGCGGCTGCTCTTTGCAGAACACGGCTGTGCCCGAATAGCCCTTCCTTTCGGCATAGCTCCAATACTCGCGGTACTGCGGCAGGTCGAGCGTGGCCTGGCCCTCTTGCAGCTTCGTTTCCTGCAGCGCCACGATGTCGGCGTCGAAGTCGCACACGATGTCCTCGAAGCCCTTCTTGAGCACGGCGCGCAGGCCGTTGACGTTCCACGAGATGAAGCGCATAGGTTCCTCCTTCGCCGCCTTGCTGCGGCCTTCGGTTCTCGGTGTGTTGCGCTCAGTATAGCGAAAACGAGGGCGCGAGGGCGGCAGGCGACGGACAGCGGGCGACGCCCCGCGCGAGCGATTCCGGGATGAGGTCCGGAGGGCGGCGGCGGGTGACGGACGCACGGAGGTGCTTAGAGCTGCGGAGCGCCGGGACGACTCACGCACGCATGCCAGGAGGAAGGACGCTCGCAGACGGCAGCGGAAAGCCGCGGCAAGCGATGGCGGCGGGGCGCGTCCGAACAGGGACCTTTTGGCTGTCACCAACACGCCTCGGCCGGCTTCTGCAACAAAACGAGCCGATTTTGGCCACGAAACCGCGTTCTGGCACAGAATTGCGTCTTTTCCAGCTCGCAAAGCACCTTGCACGCAACAAAAGCCCAGGTCGGCTATTTCGACAATGGCTCAGAACGGCTCGGGTCGTGCCAGAGCGCGGTTTCGTGGCCAAAAATGACAGATTTCGCCGCACGAACTCAGAACCGCCGCAATCGACGCAGCCCAATCGACATCCCGAGGCGCGCCTCCGCACGGGGCCGCCCTCCTCGCCCCGCCCCTCGGGAAAGCAAACGCAAACAGAGCGCGTCGCCCAGGCGCAGAGACTGCGGACGAACAAGCCGAAGAAGCAAAGCGACGACATCACTTGTGGTAAGGCTCGCCTCGGGAGATCTTCTGAGCGCGGTACAGCTGCTCGAGCAGCACGACGCGGGCGAGATTATGCGGCAGCGTGAGCGGGCCGAACGACAGCGTCTCGTCCGCGCGGGCGCGCACGGCGTCGCTCACGCCGTCGGAGCCGCCTATGACGAATACGAGATCGCTCGCACCGTCAAGCGCAAGCGCATCGATGCGCCGCGAAAGGCTTTCGCTCGAACGCTGCTTCCCATCGATGGCCAGCAGCACCACATGGGCCGAGGGAGCGATCGCCGCGAGGATGGCCGTCCCTTCGCGCTCGCGCGCCGCCGCCACGCCTCCTGCGCGACCAGGGTCGACGTCGGCGACCTCCCGCACGGCCGTCTTCGCGTAGGGTTGCAGTCGTTTGAGGTACTCGGCGCACGCGTCCGTCCAGAACCGCTCTTTGAGCTTCCCCGCCGCCACTATGGTGAACTTCACGCGCGCCTCGCTTCCTCTCGCTTCGCCTTCGCCCATGATACCAGGCGGGCGCGGATGCCCGATCATCGTTCGTGGAAGGGTTCCGAAGAGAGGGGAGGGAGGCGTCCGAAACGACCTGCGCGCTGCGTGCCCGCCCCGTGCGCCATGCGCCCGCAGGAGCCGATGCCGAAGGCGAGTGCCCTGCATCGCCCGTGGGCGCGCCCCGTGCGCCATGCGCCCGCAGGAGCCACGCACGCGCAAGCACCCGCGCCCGCGCGCCTCACCCCTACGCGAAAGCGCCCCGTTTGCGGGCGCGCCCGCAAACGTCCGCGCCCGCGCACCCCGCACCCGCCCCACGCGCCCCGCACCCGCGCACCCCGCGCCCGTGCGCACCCGCAAAACGCCCCGGGTGCGCCGCCTTCACAGCGCGCCCGGGGCAGCGGCTTCTTACGCGTTCGCCAAAAGCTTCACCACGTGCAGCGCTTCGGTCATCGTGCGGCCGCACGCCACGCCGTGCATCTGATCGGGATAGTTGCCGCTGAACAGCGACCCCGAGCAGTCGCCGACGCAGTACAGGCCTTCGATGGGCTCGAAGTCCGTGCCAAGCGCCTGGCAGTCGGCGTTGATGCGCACGCCGTCGATGGTGGTGAGCAGCGTGCCGCCCAACGTGGCACCGAAGAACGGCGGGGTGCGCAGTTCGGACAGGCGGTACGCCTCCTTGCCGAAATCGACGTCCTGCTGCATGTCGTACAGCTCGTTGTAGCGCTCGCAGGTGGCAAGGAACGTCTCCTTCGCCTCGGCATCGAAGCCCAGCTTGTCGGCCAACTCCTCGAGCGTGTCGGCCTTCTGCAGCCGACCGTCGGCCAGCTCCTTCTCAAAGTAGCCGTCCAGGTCGTAGCTGCCGTCCTCGTTCTTGAAGGCGAGGACGCCGTTGCGCGTGCCGGCAGAACATCCCAGCGTGTGGAAGCGCTGCACGTCGTCGCCGAAATTGCCGTCCCACACACTCACGTACACGCCACCGGGCTGCTGCGCGGCCGCATGCGGCAGATAGTCGTAGTCCGCAGACTCCAACGTGAAGCGCTCGCCGCGCAGGTTCACCTTGAGGAAGGGCTGCGTACCGGGGTTGAACTGGCCGTTTCCGGGCCATTGCGGGTTGCCGGCCTCGATGGACTCCTGCGTGTAGCCCGCCGTGGTGCCCGGTGCCACCAAGCCGCGGTCGAAGATCATCGTCGCGCTGGTGATGTCCTTCACAGCACCCGCCCACAGCGCCGCCTTGATGCCGTCGCCGGTGTTGTTCTGGTTGTAGCCGAGCGCCGTCACGGACGCAGTGGTGATGGGAAAGAGCGCCGAGAGCATGGCCGGATTCGCCGAATAACCGCCCGTGGCAAGCAGCACGCCCTTGCGCGCGTTGATCTGCGTGTAGCCTCCGTCGGTTTTGAAGATGGCCCCCGTCACGCGACCGGAATCGTCCGTGACAAGCTTCACCAGCTCGTGCTTGAAGGAGATTTCATAGCCGTTGTCGTTCATGACCTGCTCGAACAGCTTGTTGCGCTCGGGAATGCCGTCGCGGCCGCCCTGCTCGTCAACGTAGTGATGCTCGCCGCAGGGAGTGTAGAACTCGGTGGCTCCCATGCCGCCCGGCATCTCGAACTCGTCGGCGACGACCACGGCGCCGGCGGCGCTCATGTACTGGTCGACGTACTCGAACATGTCGTTGCTCTCGTTCATCCACATGTTGATGAGGTTGTGGTCGCACGTGCCGCTGGAATAGCGCGCCCACTCGCCATGCAGACGGGCACGATCGACGTAATACCCCTGGTCGGTGAAGGGCTTGGTGTCCACAGCGTTGAACCAGTGGCGCGTGGCGCCCACCTCGGTGCCCTTCTCGCACAGGATGAAGTCCATCCCCTGGTCGGACGCGTACGCGCCGGCGATCATGCCGCCGTTGCCCGCGCCCACGATGAGCAGGTCGGTGTCTTTTGTCTCAGTGATGTCGCCCTCGGCGATCTCCGGCGGCGAGCCCAGCCAGTCCACCGTGATGGCAGCGCTGCCGTCGTCCACGGCCACCACGCTGTTGTCGGCGACGCCCTGCGCGCCCGCCTCGGAAAGCTTGTCGGCCTCGGCCGAGCCCGCGGTCTTCGGCGCGCACCCGGCCAGCCCGAGCGCAGCGAGCGCACCCGCACCCGTCATACCTCCGATAAAGCTGCGGCGCGAAATGCTGCGCGTCTGCGTCCGTTCCATGAGAATCCTCCTCTTGTACGGCGCGCGAAGAGGTCGCGCGCGATTGTCGAACGGCCCGTCGCAACGCGCATCACAGCGCGCACCAGGCCGTTTCCCTCGACGTGCATCCTACGGGGCGCGCTCCGAGCTGACACCACCCCGCCCGGGCGTTTTGCGCAGAGCGAAGCGGTGGCCACATGCTCCCCCCGCAGGGGTGATTGCAATCGTTTTACCAGTTGGAACCGCAAAAACTAAGTTCGCTCGATTCCATTGTCGGAATACCCTACAATAAGAAGATGCGTGCAAAGGGCCAAAAGAGGGGCAACGCGACGCGGCAGACCAACCAGCGCGAAAAGCTGGCAAGAACGCGAGACCCGCACGTAGAGAGTCGACGAAATACCAGACGGCCAAACGAAATCGGCAAAACAACGAGCAGACGGACGGGGAGCGAGGAAACGAGAGCCATGGGCAAGGTCAGGCAACGGTTGGCCGACTTGCGGGAAGCGTTGTCGGTTGGCACGATGCTCTGCATCGGCACCTTCCTCCTCTCCGCCTGTGCCGGTTGGCTGCTGAACGGCAGCGTGTACGCACACGTGGCAGAGTACTGCGGCATCGCCCGCGAGGTGTCGACGCTGTTCTCCGCAGGGTTGTTCCTCGTGCTGTTCTTCGTGGCCTCGCGCAAGCCCGAAGCACTTGATCGACGCATCATGGCCGTTGTGTCTCTGGGGTCGCTTATAACGGCACTGCTCGTGCTGTCATTCGCTCTGAAATTGGAAGACGGGCCGTCCACGGTGCTGGGCTTTCTGTTTCTCAACATCGGCTCGGTATGGGCGGCCAGCTTGCTGGCGCTTGCCTTGGCCTCGCTGCCCTCTCCCCTGGCGATGACGTTGGCCGTGGTGTGCGGCATGCCCCTGGGCGAGGTGGCGGTGGCCTTGCTGCCCATGCCCTCATTCGAAGTGGGCTTGATCGCGATCACAGCATGCGACGCGCTGATGATCGCGCTTTTGTATCGAGGAAGCGCGCCCGCGCTCGATCGCCTAACCGGCAGCGCCTCGGCTGCCGACCTTGAGCTGGCAAACCCCGAATCGTTTCTGCGACCGACGCATGCGCTGTTCGTGTGCGCATTCGTGTTTAGCGTGGCGACGGGATACGAACTGACGCTCAACGAGGTGGCACACGCTCCCGTGTCGAGCGACCTCGTTTCAGTGGTGCTGGTGGGCGTGGCATTGTGGATGCTTCTCGGATCGCAAAACGACGACAAAGAGGATACGCTGTTCAGTTTTTCGGTGTTGCTGGTGATCGCCGGATTCCTGGTGGCTCCGTTTACGTTCGACTCGGGGCTACCCTCGGCAAACGCACTTCAGCGCATCGGAGTGGACAGTTTCAAGATGCTCACCTTGCTCGTCGTGCTGTCGGTCGGGCGGCGCAACGTGTTCGCCCTGCTGCCGACGTTCACACTCGTGCGTTGCATGATGGCCCTCGGAACCGACGTGGGCGCGGTGGCCGGGCACACCTCGAACGACCTTGCAAGTGCGAACGCCCAGGCCGCAGCCCTCATCGCAGCCATCTCCCTGTTCGCATTCATCGCGTTTCTGTGGATCGGGTTCCGCAAGTTCAGCTTCGCCGACACCATCCGCGGCGTGGCGAACGTGAACGCGGACGCGGGAGCGTCCGAGGCGAGGGATTCCTTTGCAGACTCAGGCGCAGGTGCGAGCGCAGAAGCCAGCATCGAGGAGCGGTGCGCCCAGCTGGGCGCGGAAGGCGGGTTGACCGAACGCGAGACGGAGATATTCGCCATGCTGGCGCGCGGACGCAACGGGCAGTACGTGATGGACCACTACGTCATCTCGCGCAACACCGTCAAAAGCCACGTCAAGCACATCTACGCCAAGCTGGGAGTTCATTCCCAACAAGAGCTCATCGACTTGGTGGAGCGCTACGAGTAGAGCCGGCAAACCTTCCGAAGCGCCGGCGGATCCTCACTCGACGGGCCGACCCGGCTTCTGCCGATTCCGGCTTGACGCAGAGTTCGGCTCGAAACGGCAGAGATCGCGCCTTGGGCATAGGTTCTCCTCCGAAAAAGCGCCCCGAGGGGTCGGCGATGATCTCGGCGGGAATCCCGACCTGGGGAAACGCTTCCGTTGGGGCGGGAAGGCGCTCGGTGCCCTATGCACAAGACGCGATCTGTGCCATTTCGACGCGATGTCCGTGTCTAGCCGGGATCGATGCGAGCCCACATTCGCCTGATATCGAGCCGAGCTTCCTTAGACCGGACGCTTCGGAAGGCCCCGCCCACCCGTTGGACGGCACGGACGAGCGCGCGAGATGGGCGGCGCGGGACCTTCCGAAGCGCCCCCTTTGCCGATTAAGCTGCGGCCTCGGGCTCGCTCCCGTCGGAAGCGCCTTTGTCGGTGCCCGTGTCGGCGGCGGCGCGCCGAGCGTCGCCGGCTTTCCCGCCCGTCCCGAGCGAGATCGACTTCGACGGGCACGCCTCAACGCAATCGAGGCACAGCGTGCACGACCTCAGCACGGCGCGAGAGTCGGACAGCGCCGAGACATCAAGATTCTCCGGGCACGCCGTCGCGCACGCGCGGCACCCCTCCTGCGATCGACACGTGCTGCAACTCGCCCGCGGACGCACGCCGAAACCGAGCCGAGCACGCAGCGCGCCGACGGCCCCGAAGAAGAATCCGAGCGGACACACCGCGGCGCACCAGCGTTTGAACAGGAACAGCTCCGCGATCAGCATAAGCGGGAACACGACAAGCTCCCATCCCGGCTGCAGCAGCACGAACACCCGATTGAGCGCCCATAACGTGCCGAACACCAGGCCGATGGGACACAGCAGGCAGAACACCGGGAATCCCACGGCGAAGGACACCGCCAGAAGCACCGCAAGCACGATCCCCTGCGTCTTCAAACCCGAAGACCCGCATGCCGAGCAACCCTTCGCCGAAGCCTCGCCCGCACGCCCGAGAACGCCTCGGGGAGCACGTCCCCCGAACACGTTCTTCAAAAGCTGAGAGGGGCACAGCCACGAGCAAAACGCTCTGCCCAGCACGAACACGACCGCCAGCAGCGCCACCACGCCGGGAACAAGCCCCCACGGCACGCTCTTCGCCGCCACGGCGATCTGGGCGAACCCCACCGGGCACAGCGCGCAAAACGTGCCAATTGCCGCCCCTCCCTCCATGTGGGCCGCCGCAACGGCAAGGACGAGCACTCCCGCGCCCACCGCGATGCGGGCCAGCTTGCTACGCTTCATGGACACCTCCAACCGACCTCGACGCCTCGCGCGTCGCATTCGGACCGTCAGGATGGACGCCCTTGTCGTGCGGCGCGAGCGGCTCGACCGCAGGAGCCGTGCGCCCAGCGAACAGCTCCTCGCTCGACACGCCGCCACCAGCATGACCGCTCTGGCCGCTCTCGCCCGCGCCCTGGCCAGCCTGACCGACCTGGGCAACCTGCGCGGCCTGGGCGTACCGCGACACCACCACGATGCCCTTGGTCGCCACGCCCGCGTCGTAAGCGCGCAGCGATGCCGAGGGGCACGCCCGCTCGCACGCCCCGCATCCGTCGCAGTAATCGGCATGAATCACCGGGCGGTCGCGCTCGTCCAGCTCGATCGCACCGTCCACCGGGCACTCGTCTTTGCACACCGTGCAGCCGGCCCAATCCCAGGCCACGCACGCGTCCTTCACCACCACGGCCACGCCCAGGTCGCGCTCGCGGGAGCCGCCACGCGACAACGCGCCCGTCGGGCATGCGTCCGTGCATTTCATGCAGAAGTCGCAACGCCCCTTCGAAAACGCGAGCGTGGGCGTGCCGTACCCCACGATGCTGTCGGCGAGGGAAACCGGCCCCACGATGCCGTACGGGCATGCTTGCCAGCAACGTCCGCATCGCGTGCACGCGGCCACAACCTGCGCATTTGACTCTGCACCCGGAGGCCGCACGAAGGCGAGGTCGGCTTGGCGCGTCACCGCCCCGAACCCGCCGAGGCCCACCGTCGCCGCGCCCACGACGCCAACCGCAAAAAATCCGCGCCGGGAAATCCGCTCCACTCTCGCCATCCCCCTTACTGTCGCCTACGATGTTTCACGTGAAACACCTCACCGCACGCATCGCTCGTCTGCCGCGGCCATGCGCTCGCCGCCGTATTCCATCGCGCCACCGTCACGTCCGCTGCCGCACGCCTGCCGCCGACCCGCGCGCGACCGTAGGCCTAAACCAAACACCGCAGCCACCGAGCGCGCATCCGAACCCCACGCTCCCCGTTGTCGCCCGAAGCAGTCGCTTTTCACATCGAAACCGACCGTCCCGAACGGCAACACGCTCTCCGCATCCGCGCGCCGCACCACGATGTCTACCGTTTCGCCGTCGCGCGCCTGCGTGATGGCAGAAAATCACCGATTTCGGAACCTGCTCCCTACTTCGCAACCACCCGAAAAGAGCCCGTCCCGCAACACGCCTGGTCACAGACAACCCCTCTCTTCCCGCGGCACGCGCATCTTCCGAAATCGGTCATTTTTCGCCAATTTGGAAGGCTTCCGCTGTCAAACCATCGCCGACATAGGCCCGCGCCCCTCGCCGACCGTCCATCTGCTATCGCGACCCATGGGCGGGCCGGACGCGTCATTCCGCGCACCCCGGAAAATACGCTGGGCCAACAGCGGTCTGGCAGAGGAGGAAAGGCGCGCCATCGCGCCATCCCGTCATTCGCCGTCCCATCGCCCCACCGACCCGCGCCCGCCGACGCCGACCCGCCCCGCAGCTGCACGTCCAAGTCCGACGCCACAGTCACAGGCCGGCTATTCCACGACCTCCTCCAACGCACGCACGTCGGCACGCACGAACGCCCCGACGAACAGGGCGAGGTCCCGGTAGAAGCCCTCTTCGGCTGCCGCCTCCATATCCCGCACGAACCGGGGAAGCCAGTTGAGCAGGTGCTCGCGCGCAAACGCCAACTGCTCGCGCAAGGAGGCTTCGGAGGCCTCCTCGTCGCCCGCGCGCAGCGTGTGCACGGTCCGCTCGCACAGCTTCGCCATGAACGCGAACTCCACCGCCAGATGGTCTTCCGGCTCGGTGAACTTCGGATCCTTTGCGAATCCGGAAGCGCGGTATATGCGCAGCACCTGGCTGTACGCCTCCTGCATCATGAGACCGCGTTCGCTCGTGTACACGGATTCGTACGGAAACGCCTTCTGCGCCGCGCGCGGCCCCATACCGAAGAACACGCGGTTGAACGCAACGGCCAATTGCTCAAGCGCAGGCTCATCGCGCTTCGCCAAGTCGGACTGCAAAAGGGAGAACCCTTCGGCCAAAGCGGCATCGTCGGACGCGAACGCGACCTTTGTGGCAAGCTCTTCGGCAAACGCAGCATCCAACTCCTTCTCGAAGCACCGCGACAGCATCGCGTACACGCGAAGGCGGTTCTCACAGAAATCGACGAGATTTGAAACAAGCTCGTCGGACATGGTGTTGCTCATGGTCTTCCCTCTTTCTCGTACCGCCGCAGCCCGCGAAGCGTCCCTGCTTGGAAGGGGCGGGGCGCGCAAGGCGAACTGCGGCGCACCATCAAGCCGAATCGCTGGCACACTCCGCAGGGAGAATGCGACCGGGCAACCTTCCCGCGAGAACCAACAACCCTGCTCGCGCAGCGGCCACATCGCACCGCAGCGAGCCTCTCGCACCCGCGCCTTTGCGCTCGCCATCCTTCGTCGAACGCCGCCCGCCGCCCACGTAACCGCAGGCAGCAGGCAGCAAGCAGCAGACGAACCGCCGTTACTGATAGATGAACCGCTCCACACTCGTGCCCACGCCGTACATGATCACGCGCAGCGCCACCGCACCCGCAGCGGAGCACGCGAACGCCACGAACACGCACGTGGCAAGCTCGGCAGCACGGGCCTTTCCCGTCCGCGCGCACACGAACGCCGCCAGCGCCAAAGGAGCCGCCAGGCCAACGACCACGACGCCCACCCAGAACGCCACCGCGAAATCACCCGAAATCAGCCGCTCAAGCGAGCGCGTGGGATCCTGATGCGGAGCAAGCGCGATCCACGCCACGTACGCAAGCGCGGTCACAACCATCGCGACAACGCCCACGAGCGCCAGTTTGGCCGCGAAGCCGCCGTCCTCGGCCGCCCTATCGCCCAGCAGCACGAGGCCGCACATGAGCAGCATGCCCATCGCCAAGCCCGCGCCCGTGTACATGAGCGGCAGCGTCACGCTGTCCCATGCGGGCCGCGCCGCGATCAGGTACGAGGCACCGGCCACGAACGGCAGCACGAGGCCGACGACGCCTCCCACCACGCCGAGCGCCTTCGATGCGCCCGGGTAGTCCTTTTTCGCCAAAACGAGGTACGCGAACGCCACGATGCCCATGATGGCGACTGCGAACAGCTCTTTCGACAGCCCGGAACCCAGGTTGCCCAAAAGGTGCGTCGCGCGCTCGGGATGCCCCATGTGCAGCACCGACACGCAGCCGCCCACCGCCAAGCACGCAAAGGCGATCAACGCACCCGAGAACCGCACGTTCTTGAACCTGCCCGTAAGCTCGCCCACCGCCAAGAACACGAAGCTCCCGGACGTGATGCCAAGCAGCACGCTGAAAACCAGAAGGGGCCACTGAACCTCCATGCTCACTCATCTCCCTTCCACGAGAACTTGTCCAGGCCGTACGTCACGCCCGGATGGTTGCCCACATCCGTCAGCTTGTGGGTGCTCTTGCGGGCGATCATCTTCGACACGTCGGACTCGGGATCGTCCGCGTCGCCGAACAGGCGCGCCTGACCGGGGCAGTGCTTCACGCAGGCCGGCTTCTCGCCCGCGTCCACGAGGTGCGCGCACAGGGTGCACTTCTCGATGACGCCCTTGTCGCGGCTCTCGTCGTAGGTGCGCACGCCGTAAGGGCAGGCCATAACGCAGTATTGGCAACCGATGCACTTGCTGTGGTCAACCAGCACGATGCCGTCCTCGCGCTTGTACGAAGCGCCCGTGGGACACACGCTCACGCACTCGGGATTGTCGCAGTGCTGGCACGACACGGGCAGATAGTACATTTCGAGGTCGGGGTACGTGCCCGACGGGCCCACCGTCAGCACCTTGTTGTAATAGGTGCCCAAGCCCACGTTGTTCTCCTGCTTGCACACCACGGCGCAGGAATGGCAGCCGATGCAGCTGTCGAGGTCGATGGCGATGATGTTACGCGTCATGCTTGCTCCACCTCCTTACTTCGTCACCTGCGTCACGCCGTTTTGCTGGTCGTCGGCGGCCAGCTCATCAGCGCTCAGGGGCAGGAATATCTTCAAGTCGTCCTCGTTCATGCAGATGTTCTTCGGCGCGCCGTCCTCGGCCTTGTAGATCTTGCACAGGCCGCCGAAGTTGTCGGTGCCCACTGCGGGGTCGTAGGGGCCGTTGTTCTCGAACAGGATGTTGCAATTGCTGTCCAACGCGCCGTGCAGATCGTCGGTGGCCTCGCGCTCAGGGAACCACCAATCGTGCTCCACGTGGATAGTGTCGGGCCTGATGGCCGCCGTAAGGTTCGCACGCTGCTTGATGCGGTCGACGTACGTCTCGATGTACACCCAATCGTCCTGTTTGATGCCGTGCTCGGCAGCCGTAGCGGGATTGATGTCCACCGTCGGGAACATGTGCACCTCGCGCATCCACGGGCTGTTGCGATACTCGGTGTGGAAGAACGCGTGGGAGCGCCCGCCCGTGATGAGCGTGTAGGGGTACTCCTCCAGCAGGTCGGGACGCGAGCGCTTCGTGATGGGCGGCTCGATGTACAAGGGCAGCGGGCCGTTGCCGTACAGCAGCAAATCCTCGCTCCACAGCTCCATCTTGCCGTTGTCGGACTGCGGATGGGCCGGGATCACCGTGCCGTCGGGCAACGTGACCTGGGGCGTGCGATACACGGTGCCCATCTTGTTGCCGCGATACATGGTGTTGAACCCGGGACGGAAGTCGCTTGTCTTGCGCATGTAGCCCGTCTCGTACTTCGGAGCGCCCTTCACCGTGGCCATCTCCACGCCAGTGACGCTCACGCGCTGGCGGAAGTCCTCGAAATCGGCGCACGAAAGCTCTGCTGGCAGCGTGGCCGGGCCCTTCAGCATGTAGTTGAAGTAGTCGTACTTGTCCTTCCAGTACATGTCCACGCCCATGTACTCGGCAAACTCGAAGCAGATGTCCATGTCGTCTTTGCACTCGCCGAGCGGCTTATGGAACGGCTGGCGGATGAGGTACGTGTGGCTGGTGGGATAGCCGTGGCCGGAGTGCGCCCACTCCACGCGGTCCACCTCGTTGGGATGCGCAGCCGGCAGGATGATGTCGGCCAATTCGCCCGAGGGGGTCATGTACATGTCCACGTTCACGAAGAAGTCGAGATTCTTGAAGCCCTCGATGATCTCCTTGCCGCCCTCGATGGACAAGATGGGCTCGGAGGTTTGCTGCCAATAGCCGTGGATCTGGAACGGGTCGCCCTTCGCCATGGCCTTCGTGGTGGCCGCGCCGAAACCGCCCTGCTGACCGTAGATGACCTGGCCGCCAGAGTTCTGCGTAGTCTCCACGAGCTCGCCCGTGACGTTGTCGGCAACGAATATCTGCTGGTAGCCGGTGTTCTGGCACACGGACAGCTTCTTGATGTTCATGGCCGTTTCCTTGCGCCGCGCGCCCATGCGGCCCTGCTGGTTCGGCACGACGTCGAACATGAACGAGTCGTAGCCCGTGGCCGGCTCGCGGCCGATGTTCTGGCCGCCCTTCGTGTCGAAGTTGCCAGCCAGCGCCATCATGATGGTGAACGCCTGCGAGATGCCCGAGGTGTTGATGGAGAACTCCACCTTCTGGCCGCGCGTGAAGCACGCGTGCGGGCTAGCGTCGATGTAGGTTTGGATGGCTTCGCGGATCTTGTCTTCGGGCAGTTCGCAGAACTCGGCGGCGCGCTCGATGGTCCACGGAGTGACGTGCTCCACAAGAATGTCCCAGCTCGTGCGGTACGTCTTGCCGTCGATCTCATGCGCGCCGGACAGCGCGGGCTTCGCGTCGGCCACCACGTTGCCGTCCGCGTCGAGCCACTGGAACACCTTCTCCTCGCCGAGGCCCTTTTTGTTCTGCCAGTCGCCGTTCCAGAAGATCAGCTGGTCGTGCGCTTCGTCCCAGGCGGGATACAGCTCTTCGTTGCCGCCCTCTTTCATAAGCGACTCGCGCAGCTGGTAGCCGGTGCCGTTGCCCTCGGCGTCCTTCTCGTCGATGAAGAACGGGGCGTTGGTGTAGAAGCGCGCGAACTCGGTGGCGCACTTGTCCGAATGGACGATCTCGTTGATGAACGCCAGCACCAGCGCCATGTCGGAACCGGGACGGATGGGCAGCCACAGATCGGCCTTGCTGGCGGTGCACGTGTAGCGTGGATCCACGCAGATCACCTTCGCGCCGCGCTCCTGCGCGCGCTTCACGGTGAGCCAGTCGTAGTAGCCGCGGCTGCGCTCCTGACGGCACCAGATGAGGATGCAGTCGGCGTTGTTGCCGTCCCAGCCGGTGTACTGCGTCTCGTCGCCGTACAGGCGCTGGCTCGTGAAGTACGAGCCCACCCAGCACAGGTTGCCCACGCCGAACGTGGCGGTGGAGCCCAATTCAAGCCACAGCTTGTTGATGGCTTGGAACTGCAGCATGTCGCGGCCCGTGCCGTACTGGTGCGCGATGGTGTGCCAGCCGTGCTCTTCGCCGATCGCGGTGAAGCGGTCGCGCGCCTCCTCGTAGGCCTCTTCCCACGTGATGCGCTTCCACTGGCCGGAGCCTTTCTCGCCCACGCGCTTCTGCGGATAGCGCACGCGCAGCGGGTTGTACAGCTCCTGCGGGATGGCGAAGGCGCGGCCGCACAGCGTTCCCTCGCTGAACAGGTCGGGGTTGCCCTCGATCTTCACGAGGCGCCCGTCCTTGACGTGTCCGAACAGCGCACAGCGGCCATAGCATTGGCGGCATGCGCTCGGGATGACCTGCACGTCGTCGGACGGGGTAGCGCTCGTGGCAGCCCTCGCGCCATCCGCCGCCTCGTCGGCTGCGGCGGCGGTGACCGACGCGCCGAGCAGCAGCGTCGAGGCGGTCGCGGCAGCTGTGGCCTTCACGAAGCCACGGCGGCTCATCTTCAGTGACATCTCTCCTCCTTTGCCTCTCGTCGTCAAGCTTTGCCTTGGAGGAGAACCGGAGCGCGGGTTCCGGAGGGGAGCGGGACGTTTGACAAAACTATAGAGACACCCCTCCGGCATCCCTGAACTCCTGTTCCCCTCCTCAGCAATATACTTGCAGTACTAATTATATTATCTGAAATTATTAGTGCAATATGCTAATTAATCCCAATTTGAGAATAATCGCAGATGGTGCAAAAAAACGGCCGCACCGCAGAGAGAAGAGAGCGAGGAAATCCACCGCACCGCAGAATAAGAAATGGGGAAAGAGGATCCTCCACGTCGCGAAGGCAAACGAAGAAGCAGCGGGAAAGCTTCTTTGCTGCGAAGCGAGAAAACCCGCATCGCGAAACGAGAGAAAAGACACCTCGTCGTACTGCGCAAAAGACGCTCGACGCGCCGCAGAAAAGGAAGGCCGCACATCGTCGCGAAGAAGATCCGCTCTGTCGACCCGCAGTTGACATATGCCCGGCAACCCATCGCGCGCAACCCTGTCGGAGCCGCATAAGGCCCCTTCGCCCAACGGAAGGTTCTTCTATCAGCCCTGGCTACAAAAAGGCTGACCCAAGGTTCCGCGAACGCGGGTGCGCGTCAACGACGGTTTACCATAGGTCGAGCCTCAGGAAGTTCGCAAAGAGATCGCAAGGCGCAAGCGCCGGCGCCAGCCCGGCTGAGCGAAAACGGAGATTGAGCCGAAAAAGCACGACGTTCATTGACGGACTTGAGGTGTTGGGGTTTCATGTACGCATGGCAAGCGGCGTTTCCGCTCATAGGGCGACGAAAACGCCATACGCGCAGCGGAAGGTTCCTCAATCATGGAGAACAAGCACAACAGCCTCATCGGCTTCCTCGTGTACGATGCCCAACGCTGCATCTTCAAGTCGCTCGAAACGGCGCTCAAACCCTACGATATCACACCCGGGCAGTGGAACCTCATCAATCAGCTCGAACGCGCAGGCGAGCTCTCGCAAAAGGAGCTCGCTCAAATCACGCGCAAGGAGCAGGCAACCATCACGCGGTACCTCGACACGCTCGAACGCAAGGGTTTGATCGTCCGCAACAAGCACAAATCCGATCGTCGCGCGCACGCCATCTCGATCACCGACAAGGCGCGCGAGCTTATTCTCGCCGTGCAGCCCGCCACTCTCGACCGGGCCAGCCAGCTGATCGAAGGCATCGACCAGCACGATCTCGACACGTTCGTCGACGTGCTCGCGCACCTCAAGGCCAACGCCGAGCGCATCGTCGTCGGCGACGATGACTAGCCGCGTCGCGCGAGACGGCACGCCGTCGATGGCAGATGGGCGGCGCACGGGATACGATCCGCATCTTGCCTCTTCAAACTGCGCCCCATGCTTCCGACAGTGCGCTTGCGCGCAAGGTGGTGACGAGCGGGCGCAACCCGTTTGCGACGCGCGAGCCGCCTTCACCCTTTTCGCGCCCATGCGAAATTGTCTATGAGCGCAGCGAAAAAACGGGTTAACAACAACCGCATCCCCTGCTACAATGGCCCCCGCACACGCAAAAGCGAACCCCGTTGACCTGCTCTGGATCGAACGCAACGCGAGCAACGCAAGAAGCGCGAAGCACGAACGACGCGAGCGAGACAGGGCGAGGTAGGGGCCTCTGGAGAATCCCGCACGCCGCTTGGCGCTCGCGGGTGCCGAAGGGGCAAGGCGAGCCGTTGTACGCAACGCTGCCGAAACTCTCAGGCAAAAGGACAGAGCGAAGCCACGGCTTCTCGCGCACCCGCACGACAGACCGGCATCGTGTGATCGCGCATTCGCATTCGCTCTTTCCTACCTCCTTGCGGCCCCGCGCACGACGGGCCGCACCGCGCACGGCTCGACGCGAAGGAGGAAATGCAAAATGGAAGGGTTTTTCGGCATCGTCAACGACGCGATCGTCGCCATCGACGGATTCATCTGGGGTCCGCCCCTTATGGTGCTCATCCTGTTCGGCGGCATTCTCTTGACGACGCGGCTGCGCGGCGTGCAGTTCAAGCACTTGCCGCGGGCGCTGCGCTACATGGTCAAGAACGAAACGGGCGGGGAGGGCGAAGTGACCAGCTTCGGCGCGCTGTGCACCGCGCTGTCAGCCACCATCGGCACCGGCAACATCGTCGGCGTGGCCACAGCCATCGTCGCCGGAGGACCGGGAGCGCTGTTCTGGATGTGGCTGGCCGCGTTGTTCGGCATGGCGACGAAGTTCTCCGAGGGCCTTCTAGCCGTGAAGTACCGCAACATCGACAAGAAGACCGGGCATGTGCTGGGCGGACCGTTCTACTACATAGAGCGCGGCATGGGGGCACGCTGGCGCTGGCTGGCGAAAGTATTCGCGTTCTTCGGCATGTGCGTGGGCCTGTTTGGCATCGGCACGTTCACGCAGGTCAATTCCATCTCGTCGGCCATCACCGGATTCTTCGATCCCGCGAAGACCGCCACGGTAAGCATTCTGGGAATGGAATACTCCGTGTTCACCGTCATCGGGTCGCTGCTTTTGGCCGTGCTCGTGGGTTTGGTGGTGATCGGCGGACTCAAGCGCATCGCGAAGGTGTCCGAACGCGTGATCCCGGTCATGGTGGTGCTGTACGTGGGCTTCTCGCTGCTGTTGATCATGGCGAACCTCGACAAGATTCCCGGCGCGTTCGCAGTCATCTTCCAAAGCGCGTTCGGACTGCAAGCGTTCGGCGGCGGAATGCTGGGCGCCATCCTCGTCGCCATGCAGATGGGTATTGCGCGCGGCATCTTCTCCAACGAGGCGGGCCTAGGATCCGCGCCCATCGCCGCAGCAGCTGCACAAACGAAAGAGCCGGTACGCCAGGGCCTCGTGTCCATGACCGGCACGTTCCTGGACACCATCGTCGTGTGCTCGATGACCGGGCTTGCGCTTGTCATGACGGGCGCGTACCAACTTCCCGGCCTCGAGGGCGCAGCCGTGACCACCGCCGCTTTCCAAGCGGGACTTCCGTTCATTCCCGGTGACGTGGTGTCGTTCGTGCTGATGGCGTGCCTGGTGCTCTTCGGCTTCACCACCATCTTAGGATGGGATTATTACGGCGAGCGCTGCTTGGAGTATTTCAGCAACGGCAACATGAAAGCGGTGAAGGCGTACCGATGGCTGTACATCTTCTGCGTGTTCATCGGCCCCTACATGACCGTGGCCGCCGTGTGGACCATCGCCGACATCTTCAACGGCCTGATGGCGTTGCCGAACATGGTCGCGCTCATCGCGCTGTCGGGCGTGGTGGCGAAAGAGACGCGCGACTACTTCGAGCGCCTGCGCGCTGCCGGCAGCGAGGAGGCGATGGCGCCGCGCACCGCCGACGACGCATGGAGCATTCCTCCCCTCGACCCGCTCAACGCTCCTGACGACGAGCTGGCCGGCGCAAAAGGATAACGTCGGGGCACCGAATGCCCAGCTTCGAGCCTCGTGCTCCCAACCCCAAGCGCCAAGCACCACCCCGAGCCCCCAAGGATCGGGCATCTCAGACTCCAGCTTTCGGCTCGGGGGAAGGGGCTGCTGCCCAACCCCCGAGCCGAGCGGGCGAATGGCCCGCCTTTTCCCAGCGCCAGGCCACCTAGCCTCGGAAGTCGGCAACCGATGCCGAGCAACCTTGCCCCTACTCCGGGCATCGAGCAGCCGAGCCGGAGATGCCAACCCCTTCCGTCGATCACCAACCGCACTGCGGAACCGATGAGGGTCCACGACGCACGCCCAACTCCAAAGCGTTCTGATTGCGGCGATGATTCGGCATCTTCATGATGCCAGACGAACCAGCGCACAAGAGCTCTCGGCCTCAGCCGAAGTCAAGGCGGTAAGACGCAGAGGAAAGCGCCCCGATATAACCGAAATCCCCAGAACCGAGTCGGCCGAAAGCTTCGAAAGCCATCCCGAACGAGCATGGAGACACCAAGGAAACCTTGCAAACCGTATGATCGCACGTCATGCCAGTGGGCCCACAAACGCTGAGTCAAACAGCGAAACGGCCGGTCTCATGGTCGCACCCTACGTTGATCGGCCCTTTTCGTTTTCGACGCCCACCCTCGCGCGTCCTTTCACTCGCACCGGCTTCTCCACGTCGTTGATCAGGTCGAACAGCTCGCTTTTGCTGTGGATGTCGAACTTGCGATAGATGTGGTTGATGTGAGCCTTCACGGTGCCCTGCGACACGTACAGCACGTCCTCGATCTCGGCCACCGTGTCGCCCTGCGCGATGAGCTGCAGCACCTCCTCCTCGCGCGGGCTGAGGTTGTACGCGCGCGACAGGTCGGACACGCGGATGGCCATCCGCCCCTCGGCAGACGCGCTTCCCACCGGGTCGTCCTTCAGCACGATGCCCCACTTCGCCGACAGCCCGCGCTCGGTGAAGAAGATCACGACGAACGTCAGCACCACCGCAATAGCCACGCCGCCGTACAGGACCGTCGTGGCCTCCTCGCCCAAATTCGCCGAGGCGCCCGCGAACGCGAGCCATCCCACCAGTTCAACCACGTAGCGGATGCCGCGCTCGATGCCGTTGATCCACACCGCGTTCACGCCGAACCGGTACGTGATGTTGCTCATCACGATCATGATGTACATGCTCAGCATGGTGTAGCCCGCGTCGTAGCACAAAGCCATGATCTGCGCGTTCGACCCGAACGTGGGCATCACGAACAAGAACCCCACGATGAACAGCGGGAATGCCAGCTGGTAGATGGTATCGAAGTTGAACCAGCGCGCCGTGGACAGCACGCCGAAGAACACGAGCGCCGTCACGAACATCGCGCCCACCACGTTGCCCGGCACCAGCAGCTGGGTGGGCAGCGCGCCGAATCCGCCCGCGAACGTGCACACCGCCATGAGCAGGATGGGTTTCCAGGGGATGGTCTTCGGGTCGCCCTCCTTCATGGCCGGAGGCAGGTCGCGCTCCGGCAGGCGCCGCATGCTCGAGCGCACGCACGCGAGGCACACGAGCGGCAGCACGATGGAGAAGAACGCGAGGTACGGCACCGACATGCCCAGGAACAGCCATTTCACCACCTCGCCCACGAAGATGGCCATGGCATGGTACAAGGCGACGCGCATGGGATTGAGCGATCCGTAGAACTCGGCCCACATGAGGATGAGCGACCCGAGGCCGCCGCCGGCAGCCAGCAGGCCCACCACCTTGAGCGCCGGAAGCGGCACCGCGAAGCACGCCAGCACGATGAGCGCCGATCCGCCCACCATGCACGCGCCCGTCAGCAACATCGCCGTGCGGTTCGCCCACAGCGGCGCAACGCGGCGCGCGGCGAAGGCCAGCGCCAGCGACGCGATGCCGATGGCCCCCTCGAACAGGAAGTAGTCGAACACCGATATGGTGGGGAACGCATCGTAGCGGAAGAACGTCGCGAGCCATGCGCGGTACAGCCCCACGCCGAAGAACACGAAGGGGATGGCCGCCACCCGAAGCAGCACGCTCCTCCATCGCTCGGCAAATCCCTGCCCCTGCCGTCCGGTGCACTCCATACAACCTCCGTCGAATCCGACGCGCATCGGCGCGCGGCGTCCGAGCTCTCCCCTCGCTTCCCATCTCATCCATACTACCTGACGCGCCCCAGTTCGCAAGAGGGTTATGCCATAAGGTTATCCATTTAACCCCGAGGGATAATTGCCGCGGAACCGCCAAACGATAGGCTGGTGCTGACGCCTGGACAGGGAGCAGGCACAGCAACATGAGGAAGGGGCTATTATGACTGGATTTTCTCGCAGGCAGTTCATCACCGGTGGCGCCGTGGCCGCGTTGGGCGGCACGCTCGCGCTGGCAGGCTGCGCGCCCAGCGGGTCGGCCGACCCGAAGGGCTCGTCGGGCGGCTCGGGCGCAGGAAGCTCCGCCGGCGTGGGCTCGGGCATGGGCAAGCATGGCCAGTTCGACGTCGCCGTCCAAGTCACCGACGGCAACCTCGACCGCATCACCGTGCTCAACTCGCGCGAAACGCCGGGCATGGGCGATGTGGCCATGGAAGAGCTCACGCAGCTCATCGTGGACAACCAGACACTCAACGTGGACACCGTATCGGGCGCGACGCTGTCAAGCATGGCGTTCATCGGCGCCGTGGGCGACGCCCTCGACCAGGCCGGCCAGAAATCGGGCGACTGGAAGAAACGCGACAAGGCCGTGCCCGCCCAGGCCGAGCTGCCTGAATCTGCCGACGTTGTGGTCATCGGCGGCGGCGGTGCCGGATTCGCGGCGGCCATCACGGCGGCCAACGAGGGCAAGAGCGTCGTGCTGCTTGAGAAGATGGGCGTGTTCGGCGGCGACACCGCGCTGTCCGGCGGCGAGATGGCCGCACCCGGCAACTGGATCCAGGTGCAGGAGGGCATCGCCGACAGCCCCGACGCGCTGGCGAAGGACATGCTGGACGGCGGCGACAACATGGGCGATCCCGCGCTCGTGCAGATCATCGCCGAAGGCGCGCTGGACAGCTCGCAGTGGCTCACCTTTGAGGGTGGCGTGTCTTGGAAACACGACCTTATGCTGTTCGGCGGCCACAACACGAAGCGCTCGATCATACCCATCACCCATAGCGGCAGCGAGATGACCACGAAGCTGACGAAGCGCGCAGCCGAGATCGACACGCTGACGCTGGCGAAGAACACGCCGGCCGTGGAGCTGGTGAAGAGCGGCGACGCCATCACCGGCGTGAAGGTGAAGAACAACATCACCGGCACCGAGTCCACCATCGCCTGCAAGGCCGTGGTGCTGGCCAGCGGCGGCTTCGGATCGAACATCGACATGCGCGTGAAGTACAACCCGGCGATGAATGAGTCGATCCTGTCCACCGACTCGGTGGGCGCCACGGGCGACGGCATCATCATGGGCGAAGCTATCGGGGCAAACCTCATCGACATGGAGTACATCCAGACCTACCCCGTGTGCGATCCTGAAACGGGCGCCCTGCTGTACGTGGGCGACGTGCGCTTGGAAAGCCGCGCCATCATGGTGAACAAAGAGGGCAAGCGCTTCGTTGAGGAACTCGATCGTCGCGACGTACTGTCCAACGCCATCGTTGAGCAGACCGACGGCAAAGCGTACCTGCTGTTCAATCAAGAGAATGCCGACCCGACAGGCCTGCTGGAAACCCATGCGGACGAGTACGAGAACCTCGAGGCACGCAAGATCATCGTGAAGGGAGACACGCTGGAAGCCGTGTGCGAGCCTTTCGGCGTGGACGCCGCCGAGCTGGCCAAGACCGTCGAGAAGTGGAACCAGTACTGCAAGGACGGAAACGACCCCGACTTCAACTTCCGCGGCGACTTCAACCCCATCGAGGACGGCCCCTACTACCTGATGGCCTACAAGCCGGCCGTGCACTACACCATGGGCGGCCTGCACATCAACACCGACGCGCAGGTGCTCGACGACGCCGGCGCTCCCATCCCCGGCCTCTACGCTGCCGGCGAGGTTGCCGGCCACAAGATGGGCACGAACCGCTTGGGCTCCTGCTCCATGTCCGACATCTACACGTTCGGGCGTATCGCCGGCAAGAACGCCGCCGCGTTCTCGGCATAAGCCCTCCCGACAGCGCACGTTATGCGGGTCGCGCCTCCCTCCTGCGCGGCCCGCACGCGCAAGCGCTCACTCCCCCTAAGCAGCTGCGCGCCCAAGCGCGCGAGCCGCCCAAACAACCGGGCCTCATGCGCGCATGCGCAGCTCGCCGCCGGCTGCTGCATCCCCCGAGCCCCGCCGTATCCCGCCCTCCGTTCGCCGTTGCCATTGCCTTTCCCGCCGCACCTGAAAAAGCCCGTCGCTCCGCCGACGCTGCAACGAGAACGACGAAGGGAGCCCTTTCGCGCGTTCATACCCGTCGCAGCTTGCTCCGCCGCACGCGATGCGACGGCGGGCCCAACCTCTCGTCAAGCATTTCGCCACGCTTGCCGCAGCAATGGCTCCAGCCGCTCCGCCGTCTGTCGCCTACCCTACAACGGCGTCCTCAGCCGCAACATGCCCTCCGGCCCCAGACGCTTCACGTGAAACACTCCGCCCCGGATGTTTCACGTGAAACAATTATCACACTGTAGTGCGTTAAAGAAACAAATGTTTCACATGAAACGAGTTTCGAGAAGACGTCCGGGGAGGCGCTCGGAAGCGCCACGCGCCCGACTACGTTGCAGATTGCATTTGCTCGACCCTGTCAGATCCCGCGCGTTCGCATCAGCTCGCACGCGCGCTTGCCTCCGCATCTTCCACCGCGCATGCGGCTGAGCCGGCCTGCACCTGCGCACATGCGGCGGCATCGCGCTTGGCACGCAGCTTGCGCACTTCGACAATCACGAACGCCGCCGTCACCACAACGGACAGACCATCGGCGATGGGCACGCTGACCACCACTCCCATCAGGCCCGACGAGCCGCCGAACGCATGCAGAGCCCACGGCACCACCAGATACAGCGGAATAAGGAACAGCACCTGGCGCGTCAGCTCCAAAACAGCCGCTTTGAAAGGCTGCCCGCTCGATTGAAAATAACTCGATCCGACGATCTGGAATCCCACCAGCGGATACATGATCGTGTACACTTGCAGCGACAGAACCGCGAACGCCTCGAGATCGCCCGTCACCCCGAACATCGCCACCACCGGGCCGGGAATCGCATGGGCCAGCACGAAGAACACCGTTCCCATGACCACGCCCGTCACCGACGCCCATTTCAGCGTGTCCAGCACGCGTTGCCACAGGCGAGCACCGTAGTTGTAGCCGATGATGGGCTGTGCTCCCATGATCAGGCCGACGAGCGGCATGATTGCGAACAGCGTGGCTTTCTGCGCCACGCCGATGGCGGCCAGCGCGCTCTCCACGCCGATGGCGTCCAACGCGCCGTACACGCCCACCACCTGGTTGAATACCACCGTGACCAGCGTCGCCGCCACCTGCATCACGAACGATGCGATGCCCAGCGTCATGATCTTGCCCATCAGGCGGATATCCGGCTTGCAGCACGAAAGCCTCAGATTGAACGGCGCGGTCTTGCTGAACAAAAAGTATCCGAGAACCGGCACCATGCCGCATGCCTGGCCGAGAATGGTGGCGTATGCGCTGCCCGGGATACCCCACCCGAACACGATGACGAACAGGTAGTTCAAGGCAACGCACATAAGCGTTCCGAACACCATGGTGCCAAGCGCCAGGTTCGGCTTGCCAGCAGTGCGTAGGAAGTTGTTCAGGCCCATGCCCAGCGACAGAAATACGAAACCCACGCAAATGACCTGCACGAACGACTTCGTCTGCTCCCACAAATCGGCAGGAGTGGCGACAAGGGCCAAGAGCGGGTCGATGAGGACGGTTCCCACCACGGCGCTCGCGACCGCGAAAAGCACCAGCAGCGTCGCCGCGTTGCCAAGCGTCTTCTCCACTCGGTCTCGATGCCCCTCGCCCAGCTGGATGGCCGCCAACGCATTGCCACCTTGGCCTGCCAGCATGGAAAAGCCCATGAGTATGGTCATCACCGGCAACACGAGCGTGGTCACCGCCACGCCCGCCGAGCCTACCGCATGCCCCAAAAACGCCGTGTCCACCACGTTGTACAACGAGTTGAACACCATGCTGACGATGGCCGGAATGGAAAACTCCAGCAAGAGCTTGCCGATTCGCTCCGTTCCCAACCGCTCGGTGTTTTTTCGCGCCCCCGCATGCTTGATCGTCGCCTCAGACATGCACACCCGCCTTCCTGCAACGCCTTGCCGCGCCGCGTTTCGTTTCCGTCGGCAAAAACACTTAGTATAGGCGAGAGCGCTTCCGCGTTCATATGTTCCACGTGAAATATCCATGCCGACTCGTTACTCGCACGACGCAGGTTGCACTGCAACGCTACAATGCCAATGGCGGCACATCGATGGAAGGATCGGCATGGATCAGCACCTCGTCTTCGCAATCAGCAGAGAATACGGAAGCGGAGGGCGCGAGATAGGAGAGCGGCTGGCAAGCGAGCTGGGCATCGCATACTACGACAAGCTGCTGCTTCAGCGTATCGCCGAGAAGAGCGGTCTTTCAAACGACGTGGTGGAGGACTTCGACGAGAAGCCCATAAGGCCATTGCTCTTCAGCCCCAACAGCTTCTTCTGCGGAACAGATCTCGAGCATCCTGTGGCGTCGCGCGTGTATCGGGCCGAGGTGGACATCCTCAAGGCCATCGCCGACGAAGGGCCTTGCGTCATTGTCGGCCGTTGCGCCGATTATGTTCTGAGCGGCCATCCGGGCCTCGTGAGCCTGTTCGTGAGCGCGCCTCTGGAGGCGCGCGTGGCACGTGTCATGCGGCGCAACAACCTGACGGAGGACGAAGCTCGGGCGCGCATCGCGCGCGTGGACAAAAACCGCGCCAACTACTACCGCTACTTCACCGACGAGAACTGGGGGCAGGCGCGCAACTACGACCTTTGCCTCAATTCTGGCGACCTCGATGCAGCAGGAGCGGTGCGAACGATCCGCACTTTCGTCGAGGCACGAGCCTAGCGCGCATACCGCGAGAGAAGCGAAGGAGCGTCCCGACCGGCTCGCGTGCTGCGAAACGACACGCGAGCCGGAGCTCACTGCACCGCAGCTCCAAAGCACAACACGGCAGACTGCAACAGCGCCCCGCATGCCCAAGGCTCTGCCACGTCCAATCATGTTCGCGCAACGTCCGATGCCGCTTCCGCAGAACCAGTCCCCTCGTCTTGCCGACGTGGCGATCCCTCCGCGAAGAAGGGCATCGCGCCAAAGGGCTCACGTTCCTTCTCATGCGTCGCCTTTCAACAAGAAGCTCCTCCTCAAGCCCCTTTGCGCCGAAATGCCAACTCCGCCTGAAACTCCTCTCTGGTACGGCGATCGACGCAGTCGGCCCTCTTTGGAGCGCAGTCCGCCGCGACAAGATGCGCTTCCCGTGGCGAGGATACCATCGCGTCCTACAAGCGGGCCTTTTCAAGAGCGTCGGCCACTTTGCGGGCGGCAGCGGTGATTGATAAGTCATCCACATCCACGGTGACCTCGGCGTACTGCTCATATAGAGGAAGGCGCTCGTCGTACAGTTCGCGCAAGCTCATGCCGATGCCGCCCTTGAGCACCACGCCGCGCTCCTGAAAATCGCTCAGACGCCCAAGCAGCTGCTCGTACGATATCTTGAGGTACACCACCGTGCCGATCTCGGTTAAATGCCTCATGGCCTCGTCGGAGTACACGGCAGAACCGCCTGTGGCGATAATGGACCTCGATGCTCGGATGTCGCTGAGGATCTGGTTCTCGACTTCAATGAAGCCTTCAGGTCCGCATGCGTCGATGAGTTTTTGCAGCGTCTTGTCGCACTGACCCTGGATAACCAAGTCGGCGTCGACAAAATCGTAGTTCATGATCTTCGCAAGCACGATGCCAAGCGTCGACTTTCCCGCGCCGGGCATGCCAATGAGCACTATGTTGTCTTTCTCCGCCACGATTCCTCCTCGCTTCTTGCCCGCACGCAACGGCAGGCCAACTCGCATCCATCGATTATAGCAGCACCGCATCAACCAGACCTCTCGGCAGCTTTCCCAATCGCCTCTAGCACTCGTTCGCATGCACAGAGCGACCTTGCACGCGCCATTTCTCTTGAGTTATTCCTTCGACCCCTCAGCACGCTTCTCCGAAAGCCCGCCCTTCGCGCTTTCCCGCTCGGGCGACCCGATCTTGAACGGCATCTCCGCGCACCTCCGCTTGAGCACTCCGCCCATCCGCCGCATCGGCCCCCTCTTCTTTTGCGCCTCCTTGTTCGTACGGGCTGCTTGCGGGCCGCCCTATCACCACGCCCTTACGCTCCCTCCGCTCGTGCGGTGCGCTCGTCCACCGCATCTTGCGCTCCAACTTGCCTTCCTCCCGCCCCTCGCACCCCCCCCCGCGATCTGCTCCCATACGCCTTTGCATCCTACAAGCGCATTCGCATCGCCCACGATTGCACGAGCCGCTCCGCTCGTCACTCCTCTGCGCTCGCGGAAAGACGGCTTTCAAGCAATATCCGCACCACATGGAGGCGGCTTTAGGCTTGCCACATTCGACCTCTGCGCTCTCGATGAAGCCCCTTGCCAACCTGCCCATGCCCCTCGCCAAGGCTCGCTTCGCCCGCGCCGCCAAGCATAACGCGCCCCTGTGCCTGGAGAAAGACGCGGCATAGGCGCTCCGATTTGCGAGCTCGCAGAAAGAACGCCTTGCCACGAGTGAACGACGTTGGGCGGTTCGCAGACCCACCTTGGGTCTCGTTCAAGAAAGGGGCTTCTTTGGCGAGCACGTCGTCCCCTCCATTTTCGAAGAAGCAGCGTGACTCGGTAGCGTATCCCATGCGACATGTTTCACGCGAGGCCTTCGCATGCAAGGTCGGAGCTAGCCGTCAACCCGTTTCTAAGCAACCTGCTTGCACGCCCTCGCATTACGGCCAAGCTCAAACACGCCGAATCGACAGTTATGCTAGAAAGGCACAAAACCGCAAAGTTTCAACATGGGGCTTATCGACCAATGGCAGCGCTCCAAAAGCCCAATCCCCAAGCCCCCAAGAAAGGTTGCCGGTTCGACACGCCTTTGCCAGCAGCCCTGTCTCGAACGTCAACGAAACATGCAGCCAAGCTCGGAAGAAGAGGAGAATGGATGGAGGGACGGTAACGTACGAAGAGACGGGGAAGAAGCGGTTGCATGGAGAAAGAACGGACAAGGGCGGATGGAGGGGAATGGATGAAAGGGCAGGACCGGATAAATGGAGGAAAAGGAGAGGGTGGAGGGAGTGAGGCAGATGGAGAGGGGCGAACGAAACGGCGGGACGGATGGGAGTCAATGGAGAGATGGGAACGAATGGGGAATGGAGAAAGCGACGGAAGGGAGGTGAAGGAGCAAAGGGCAGCCGGAAAGACAGCGCGCTGCCGAAACAGAGTACGGCAGCGCGCTGAAATGAGACCAGCACTGCGAACGCACGCTTCTCTTCGAACAGAAGTTGAAAGCGAGAAGCGCTCATAACCAGCAGACAGCCTTTACGAAATATCGCGCGCTCGTCGGGTGGACGATGCTCGGACGCGCAGCCATTTGGATGTCTTGCGGGCAGCATTCCCATAAAGCGCCGCAAACGAGAATCAGAGGCGCGCCGATGCTCCGCGACTATTCGTCGCATCGTCAAAGCAGACGCGCTCCGTCGTTGACCTCAACCCCACAATGGCATAGACACAAGCCCTCTATGACAAACCGCCGTTGGCACGAACCAGCGTTCGCCAGAACTCGAATACGGACCTCTTGCGGCTGGCCGGGGCTTCCCATTGAGCGAAGAGGGTCTCCCCGTTGGCCGAAAAGCAGTTCGCCCGCCGAAGGGAGTTTTGCGCGCCGGATCGTCTTGGCCTATGGCGATGCCGGTTTGGCATGGGCAGGGGTCCAAACTGGCACAAATCGCGTTTTGTGCATGGATTTGCGGCATGTGCCCACCGTTCAGCTTTACACGACCTGGGATTTCTCGACAGAGCCCCACCAAAATGCCGCATTTCGAGAAAAAACCTATGCACAAAACGCAATCTGTGCCAGTTCGAGATGGTCCGCGCGCATCCGCGGCACGAACACCTTTGCCCGCCGTCGGCGTCCCGGCCCCGTTTCGCGAAGGCTCCGCGCCCGCACCACGGGCAGGCGCGCGGCTCGCCCGGGGCGGCGAACGACGGCTCCTCGGCCGCGCGTCCCTCGGCGCCTCGGGAAGCTCCGCCTTCTCCCCGCGCGAAAGCCGCCCGATATGCTCTAGAGCGTTTCCCATGACTTCCTCTTTCTCGGTGCTTTTACGTAAATCGCATCGCAGGGGGAGGCTTCTTTTTGCATGGGGCATCAATGGAGCAGCCATATCGATGGTGGCTCAACATAGGAGGAAACTCTCCGCCGACAACAGGACCACGCGAACCGCCCGGCCGAGCTGGGATCGACGCCACCCTGCCCCGAGCCGGAACCGCTTCAGACCGCATGCGAAACCAAACCCTCACGACAAGTGCAGGCCAGACGCATCGCCTGCCATACCGGAACCGACGCGAAGCCAAAATCAGAAACGATCCCGCCGGGCCAAACCGACATCAACGCAAAGCCGCACCCAAACGAAACCGCAGGCTCGCGCGCCTGGCGATGCTCGCGAAACCGCCTGCCGAGAGCGGCTCAACACCGAACCATGGCCGCATGAGGCTGCAGGTGAAACCGAACTCGTAGACCCGCAGAACAAGCAAGGACCGCGAAAGCCTCCTGGCGCAATACGCAGCATCCGTCCGCGCAAAGCCTCGAACCTGAAGCCCGAGCTGCGCCAAACAGACCCCCGGCTTGGCGGTTGAGCGTTCCTCCCGCCAAACCAAGGTCGCCGTGCGCTCAACCGACCACAGCAGCAAGCCAGCGCACGGCCATCCCGAGGCGCCGCCGAAACCGGTGCGCGCTACCTCGCGCCGCCACCGCCTCCAAAACCTCCCCCTCCACCGCCGGAGAACCCGCCGCCGAAGCCGCCGCCACTCGAAAAGTCTCCATGGGCAGCCGACAAAGCTGACTTCGCAGAGAGCATCGTTCCCGTGACGGAGTTCTGCAAAGCATCGCTCACCGATGGCATGGATGTCCCTATGCCCGTAGGGCCACTGGCATACCAGAACCACCATGGCACGAGCGTCGCACCCTGAGAGCCATCGTTCTCGAACAGCTGCGGCAAGGTGGTCTGAAGCTGTTTGATAGCCTGATCAGCAACGCCGAACAAGTACGCATACACCATGAACTCGCCCCACACCTTCACATCGGTGGGAGGACGCTCGTCGAGCGACGAAAAATCTCGCAGCCAGTTGCGCAATGCCTTGCACTTCGCAACGAGATTGTTGCCGCGCACGCTTCGCCGGGAAAGGTAGTTGCCAATCACCCCCAGCGCGATGGCCGTGGGCACCATAAACAGCGCGGGAATGAGGTTCTCCTGCATCAAAGCAACTCCGATGCCCGCAACTCCCACCAAAACCGCCAACCCCACCAAACGGGTCTGATAGCGCTTGCCTTTCGCCTCGAAGAATTCCTCTCTGTTCGTTGCCGACGACAGCCGCCCCTGCCAATTCTCCATCGCATCGAGGAACTCCTGTGGATGATCTTTCCCGTACTTTTTGATACTGCCGAACCACAGGGAGTCCTCGCCACCGGCCACGAGATCGAACAGCAGCTCGAGTGCCGCACGGTCAATGGGATCCTCCACATCGTCGGCAGCAGGCAGACGGGTGATGAAATAGTCGGCGACCTCTTTTGTTCCGAGCGCGCCTTGCTCGGGATAAGTGCCGGCATCGATACGCACGGCCCCGATATGAGACAGATGCATGAGCGTGGCAGTGAAGTCGTCTTGACTTTCACGGTCCCACCGCCACAAACGCCCGATGACGGCCGGATGAATGCTCGGATCAGGCACATCGCGCCAATATTCGTCGGTGAAATCGGGAGTGTATTCCTTTCCGTACTTAAAGTACGCACGCAGCGCCCACGCCAGCAGCACAACGCACACCGCCCCACAGCCGACGATGAATCCCAACGAAAGCATGCGATTGAGATTCGCCTCGTCGGCCCATCGCCGCTCCTCGTCCATTACCGAGTCGAGCCTCAGCACATCGCGATTGGCTTGCGCCGCGTCTCCTGAAAGGTTAGTGAGCCACTCCACCGGAAAGACCACCCGCGCCTCGGCGTATTGCCCGGACGACACATGCGAGACGCGGTAAACCACCGATCCATCAGCGTTCACCGTCAACGTGCCATCGATCGGACCATGTCCCCATGCGCGCACGTTCTCGCCCGCGCGCACCTCGGCACCCTGCGGAACGGGAAGCGTAAGCGTCATCGTAACGTTGTCGGACGTCTCGGCCCATTGGTCGCTCACGTACTTCCAATACACCTCGCCCACGTCTTTGAACGCTTGCACGCCGTTGATGAAAGTGTAATCCAGCTCGATCATCATCCGCTCATCGGAAGCGTCAAAGAACACGTACACCGTGTCCTTAGGATTGTCGAGCGAGTATGCGTTCTTGCCAGGGCCACCTTCGTCTCGCCATGCGGACACGAACGGAACGGCCTCAAGCGTCGCCCACTCGCCCGTCACAGTGCCGTCGCTTGAAACTGGCGCGATACGTACTCCATTGACCTGCAAAGATGCGTTAGACGGCAAGCCGTCGAATGCCCACCACACAGCAGTGAAGTCGCCGTCGAAGTCGAACGTACGCTGCTCGACCACATGCAACGAGCCGTCTGTTTCCACCTGCGCCTGGATATCGACCTTCGACATGGCGTAGGATTTCGCATCGGCTTGATCAGGTGAAACCGTCACAAACGCGCATGCAAGCGCAAGCAGCGCCGTCACGGCAAGCAGAAGGGCCGAAGCTCTCTTGATCGCACCTGCGGCCACGCGACCGGACGCGACCCTTGCGGTGCTTGCGACAGGCGCAGCGCCAGACGCCAACGGCACGCGAAGATGCGAACCTCTCGTGTTCTGCACGGTCACGCTCCTTGCAAATCGGAAATGGTCGCGCTTTAAACCGAATCGAGGCATATTATACCGTGGAGAACCGATCCGAGATACCGAAGTCGCTCATCCGATACGCATATGCACGCCCCAAACGTATCTGGCCGACCGCCGAGGCAGCCGCATAGCGCGGCTACCCGATACGCACATGCGCGCCCGGAGCGTATCTTGAGCGCAACCGCTACCAAGCACCCGACCCGATCAAGCCTTGCATCGACCCTCTTTGGTCGTTCGGAACGAGCACATGAGGGGACGCTCCGCACGTAGAGCACGCCCACTTGATCGCAGTGCGCGTTATTACGTTAGAAACGCATACGACATGCGCCTCGCTCATACCCTCCAACGTCATTTGCGATGCTGAAAAGGCCCTCTTCACCACCGAGGTCGAAAGCCCAAACGCGAGGCCCATCGCGCAGCGGGGACGGCAATCAGAGAAGCCGGCTCGCTTTCCCGCGTTTGAAATGCGGCCCTCCCGACGCGGGCCTTATCGCCTCGCTCCGACCGATCACCACCTACCGCCGCGGCCAAGGTCGACCCTTTCGCCATCCCCCATGACACGCTGCGCACCACGGCTTCGAAAATCGCCCCCGATCTCGTTGTCGATGGACATGGCGCCGATTTCGTATTCGATGCGCGCTCCTGCAAACGCGCGCGTCCAAAATGGCCGATCTGTCATCGGCCCCATCCAAAGCTTCCCTTTTCCGCCATGTCGCCCAGCGTAAGCCGGCAACCCCATCGCGTCTTCGGCCTGGAGAATCCGATCAAGATCAGCCCCTTCATGATCCTCCACCCATCACCTTCCATCGCACTTTGCCCAGGCGGTCAGCACGTGGACGGTCCACATGCCGTTATCTGCCCGGCCAAACCGACGCTCTCGAAACATCATGCTTTCCAACCGCTAAACGATCTGCGGCGATCAATCGGCTGTGAACACCGATCCAGCTCGCCTATCGCCCGCTTAGAAAAGCCTCCGCGCTTTCACGCTAGCGCAGAGAACCCATCATCAACGGAGAACCTTGCGACGTCCGAGCGCGCGTCCGGAAAGATGGGCCCGGCGACACGTTGCGACAAGCCGAGAAAAGCGGGAGAATGTGGAACGAGGAGCAACCGACCGATCTGGTCGAGCAGACGAAGGGAGCTCGAGGGGCATGAAGGAAGCAGGGAGAGCCGGGGCGGTAGAAGGACGTGGGGAACGAGAAAGGACGTCTCGCCGAGCAAGACCTCTTCGCCTCGCCATTCGGGCGCTGACGTCGAAGGCGGCGCTTGCCCTCGCACTTGCCCTCGCGCTCCTTCCCGTCCCGGGGTGTTTGGGCCCCGATCCGCTCCCTCCCGACGTCGCCGTAGAAACGCCTTCCTCGGAACCGTCGGAGCCGTCCTTCTCGAGCGAGGAAATCGCTCGTGCGCGGCAAGGGGCGTTCGAGGACTATTCGCCGCTCGACGATCTTGGCCGATGCGGCCCCGCCCTCGCCTGCCTAGGTCCTGAAAACGGTCCGAAACCCGATCAGGAGCGAGGCGATATATCCGACATTCACCCGTCAGGATGGAACCAGGCGTTCTACGACTTCATCGGCAACGGCGGCGCACTTTGGAACCGCTGCCATCTGATCGCTTGGCAGCTTTCCGCCGAGGATGACAACGAGCGCAACCTCGTGACGGGAACCAGGCAGATGAACGAAGCCATGATCCCATTGGAGGACGAGGTCGCCGAATACATAGACCGCACGGGCGGACACGTGCTCTACCGGGCCATCCCAATGTTCGAAGGCAACGATCTTGTGGCCCGCAAGGTAGTCGTCGAGGCCATGTCGTTCGAGGACGGAGGCGCGGGCGTCTCATTCCGCGCCGTCTTGGAGAACGTCCAGGACGGCGTCGAGATAGACTATTCCGACGGTACGAGCAGGGCGCAAGGAGAAGATCAGGAGGAGGCGTCCGATGGAGGCCCTTACATCCTCAACACATCATCCATGAAGATCCACCGCCCCGGATGCGGAGCCCTCGAGAATATGGCTGATAAGAACAGGGAGGAGTCGTCGGCAACGCTCGAAGAGCTGATCGACCAGGGATACAGCCCCTGCGGGCTGTGCAACCCCTTATGACGCCGAGCTGCTGAGCCCCTTCGTGCGCCCATCTCGACGAAATAAGGTGCGAGACCGCTCGAACGAGGTTCCGGGGCGCTCATGAGGGCAAGCCGGAGCCCCATCTCCAAAATCGGTGCTCCCGGCAAGCCTCTGGTCTGCGCGGACGAGCGCCTTGCCTCCCTCAAACCGACACGACGGGGCACTTTACAGGCCAGAACCTGCGACACTGGCAACAAAAGATTGCAGCGCGTCGTCCCTGCCTCGGAGCAGCGTCCCTCCCCATCCCAGGAAGACCGGGCATCCTCATGCGCTCGGGGGCTTCTCTTTGAGCGACCGCCCGTCTTGGCCCGTCTGCCGAGGATGCTGGGGGCCATCGCCGCATCGGAGACCATCCCTCTTGTCGAATTGCCCGCAAGCCAGCGCCGCCTTCTTCGGTCGCGCATGCTCCGCAGGTCGCCAGGCACACAAGGCGGCGGGGAGCGCATTGTTCGACGCGCTTCGCTCGTGCCCTTCGATTCCCAAGACCGTCCGAGAAGGGCGCCTCGGACAGCAAGGCACGCGCATTGCCACGGACTTCTCTGCCTCATCGGCTCTCGAAGTCGCATCGAAAGAGAAACCCTTCTGACTGACGACCGCGCAGGACAAAAGGCCGATCACAACGAGGCACTGGGGTAAGCCCGCACGCCAACCGAATGACCCGCCCTCCGAGAATGTCACCTGTGTTGACGACCAGCTCGTACGCCTCATCCGAACCATCAACGCCATACGATGCACAGACCATGCGCAGGATGCCACCATGCCTCGAGCACGTTTGACACGATGGCACGTATCACGTATGATTCGTTTGCTCGGTGAAGAGCGGACGGTTCGCGCGCTGACATCGAGTTCGCTATTTGGCCGATTTGACACGTACACGGAGAGCTGACCGAGAGGCCGAAGGTGCTCGCCTGCTAAGCGAGTATACGCCACAAGCGTATCTGGGGTTCGAATCCCCAGCTCTCCGCCAGGTACGACTTGCACGAACCACTCCCTTCCATCTTTGGTCGACCGCTCATTGCCGTCCCTCGTAGGCAGCGCGCTGAAACCAGCGCCATGAAGCGGCGAGCGCGGTTGGAGAGCGAGCAAAACGAAGCAGCGGGCATCTCGCGACAACAGACCGCCTGCGCCCTCCACGCCCACAAAAAGCATCTGGAGAGCGAGACTCTTCTCGAAAGCATCGTGCTCCGAATCCTCCTTTCATACCCGCAACCGCGCTGAAGGAAGCGAGCGAGGGCGACCCGTGCAAAGCATCGAACTCGAGGTAGCCCAACCGCAGCCGGCAAAAAGACGCCCATCGTCACGCAACGGTGCGGACGAACGCCCTCCGAAAGAGAGGTCAGGCCAAAAGCCCCTTTTCGGCCTCCGTCAAAGCATGGAAGGCTCGCGGGCGCTTCGCCTCTTCGCTCGCCATTTTTCAAGGCACGCGCCTAGAGCTCTTTTCCGTACGGCCCACTCAACCAGCATGCCAAACCAACCACGACGACAAACGCGCGAAGCCGCAACCGCATCGCAGCATCGACCCATCTCCTCTGATCGAAAGAACGAAGGAGCCTGCCTCCGCATGCGGGAAAGAGGCCGGCCTTCGACTGCGCGACCGTCCCGACCAAACACCTCTCCGTTCTAGCGGAAAGAAGTTTCGCACGCGTGGAACGTTCGGTTCCGCTGAGCCGACAAGAGGCCAAACACTTCCATAAGCCGCCCGAACACCACTCTCGGCAGGACAATCGAAGCCGTTCCTGCAAGAGACACGATTGAGCGCGTTTTTCGCGCAAAGAGGGCTGCGCCCTTGCGGACCGTCAGCGCCGACAAGAGCTTGACGGCCGAGACGAAGAGCGCCGAATGAGCGGTCATGAGAACCTGCCCCCCCCCATCGCTGGAATGACTTGAAACCGCATTCGGTAACCAGCGACTTTTCAAGTTGCTCCAAGCAAGGCTGCGGTTACGCGCGAAAACTCCCCGCCGGTTCGAAGCCGTTTCGCCCGGAGGAAGAAGCTCGCGCCATCAGCCGGAGTCGACGCAACTTCTCGGAAAGCGCCACCCCATGCAATGCGACAAGGACGGAGGACGCATCCCCGAGCAGCCAAAAAACGCTTGGCATGCGGCCCTGACGAAAGCTCCGGAACACCGGCGTCAGCGACGGCTTGACCAAAAACGCGACAGAACCCCCAGTCGACGCACTTTCTGCGGCTTCATGCGATACGCAGGATGATGACGCAGGAACACGGCACGGCAGACACGCGTGACCGCCAACCCCGTAAGCGCCGCAACAAGGAAACTCGCGCCGAGGTCGAGCACCGCCGCGCTGCCATCGAGCCATGCATACAGGCATACGATCAGAAAGAGCGCCGATAGAACACTGGTGATCACGGTAAACAGGCGGATGAGCACCTCTTTGCCGCGATTCGGCGAATGCCGCCACGCGACCACGAGGTACACAACGAGCGCTATCGCAGCAAGCACCAGAAGCAACGGCACCACGCGAGAAAGTCGAGCGATCATCGACATCCTACCTTTCCGAGACGGCACGCCGCACGGGACGATGGGCGCACGCCCGCATCATACCAGAGTCACCGCAAACGTGCGCCGCTCGCCTCCGAAGCCGCACCCGCACCTGGCTCAGCGTCCATGCACGTTTGCCCAGACCGCGCCAGGCCGGCGCGTCCCCGCACCCTTTTGCCGTCAAGCGGCACATACGTCCTGAACAGTTCGACTATCTCCTCCTCATCGATAGGCTTCACCGCGTAACCGTCCATGCCCGCATCGTAGGCGCGCTTGCGGTCCTCAACATAAGCATTCGCCGTCATGGCGATGATGGGAGGATGAGCGCGACCGGAGCGTTCGCAACCGTCGACGATGGCGCGAGCCGCTTCCAGTCCATCCATGCGCGGCATCTGCACGTCCATGAACACCAAGTCATACGTACCGGCAGGCGCGCGCTCGAGCAGCTCGACCGCCTCCGCTCCGTTCCATGCACGATCAATATCCGCACCCGTGCGACCTATCAGCTCCTCGGCGATCTCGCCCACGATCTCGTCGTCCTCTGCCAACAGCACGTGCGCATCGGGCCACGCCCCTTCAAACTCCGCAAGCGAGCCAATTTCCACCTCGGACTTTTCTTTGCAAGGGACCGCAATCGGCTCCGATTCGTCCCGCGCCTCATCGTCGCCCTCGCAATGCTCAACCGGCAGCAGCAGCGTGAAGCGCGAGCCACGACCGCGAGCACTCTCGACGTTGATCGAGCCTCCCATGCGCTCCACGAGGCTTTTCGCAATCGTCATGCCAAGCCCCGTGCCTTCAACCGAGGAACGGGAGGGTGCATCTTCGCGCTCGAACGGATCGAAAATGTGGGAGACGAACTCCGACGACATGCCAACCCCGTCGTCCTCCACCACGAACCGCATCACGCGCAGGACCCGTCCCTCGGAGACGGCGGCATGCGGGTCGCACAGCCCTTCGCCGCACACGTGCCGCACCTCTTCTTCATCGAGCTCCGTAACAGAGAACCGCACGGTCCCATACGGCTCAGTGTACTTCACCGCATTGCCCAGAAGGTTGATGAGCACCTGGCTCACGCGCACCTCATCACCCATCACCAGGCCCGGGCGCACATCGCATCGCCCCACTATAAAGCTCAGGTGCTTCGTATCGGCCTGCGGCCGCGCGATCGAGGCCATCATCTCCACCAAATCGCGCACGTCAAACGGCTCATGGCTGATTTCGATCCGGCCGCTTTCGATCTTGCTCATATCGAGCACGTCGTTCACCAAGTTCAGCAGGTGATGTGACGAGAGCTTGATCTTCTCGAGCGACTCGGAAACGCGCGCTTCCTCTGACGCGTGCTCGAGCGCTATGTCCGTCAACCCGATGATGGCTGTAAGAGGCGTGCGAATATCATGCGACACGTTAGATACGAATCGAGACTTCGCCTCGTTCGCTTCCTGTGCGCATTCGAGCGCATGCTGCAAACTGACCTGCAGATGCTCCTGCTGTCGGTTCTTTCTGCGTATCACGACAATGAACAAGGCGAATGCGGCTACAACGGCCACCATGAGCACAGTGGCCGTGAACAAGGTGTCGGCCCGCGTTTCGGCCGCCGTTTCGTACAACTGGTCGAACGAGCGCGAGGCGTCCGCGATGATATCGGCATTGGCTTTCAACATAGAGTCGAGAAACGGGTCGATATCCCTCTCAAGGAAACGAACGACTTCCTCGTTGTCCGACGTCGCGGCAATCTCGATGAGCTGATTCTGCCGGGAGCGAAACTCCTCGTATTGACTTGCCAAGCTTTGGGCCTTCTCGGTGTCAACGCTATGCCGATCAACGACGACGGCCAGCTTCTCGCGCAGCTCGCCGTCGATGTCCGCGAACTCCGACCACACGCTGTCTACCGTTTCATGCGACCGCGTGAACGCAAGCCGATCATCTAGCGTTCGCACTTGCATGAGCAGTGTTTCCACGCGACCGGCTGCCACCGCCACAGTGTAGGGACGATCCTTCAAGGCCTCCGTTTCGATGTTGATTTCGTCCATGTTCATCTGCAGCATGCCGTAGAAGCACACGAGCAGCGCGGTGATCATGGCAACAGCCGCACCGAAGACGACATTCGAATTGAGCAGACGATTGAGCAGGCTCTCTCGTTCAGAACCCGATTCTGAAGCTGATGTAGTCATGGAGGACTCCGTTTAAGAGCGAGGGAATAGGATCCGCTTTCTCGTGCAGAAAAACGCTGCGCCCCGCCTGGGACGCAGTATGTGGCTGATATGGTTAAAAACGCACCTCGGGAGCCGCGTCTGCCGCAGAGACGGCGTCGAAGCTCTCACGCGCCTTGAAGCCCATCGCTCCGGCGATCAGCACCGCCGGAAACGTCTGGATGGCGGTGTTGAACTTCATGACCGTGTCGTTGTAGCTTTGGCGCATGTAGCTGATCTTGTCCTCGGTGTCGGACAGCTCGGCTTGAAGCTGCTGAAAGTTCACGCTCGCCTTGAGGTCGGGATAGGATTCGGCCACGGCGAACAGGTTCTTCAGCGCTCCGGTCAGCAGGTTGTCAGCCTGCATCTTTCCCTCGGGCGAGGAGGCACTCATAACGGCGGCGCGGGCCTGCGTGACACCTTCGAGCGTGTCGCTCTCGTGCGATGCGTATCCTTTCACCGTCTCAACGAGGTTCGGAATGAGATCGAGCCGCCGTTGCAGCTGAACGTCAACCTGAGCCCATGCGTTATCCACCATGTTGCGCAGTTTAACCAGGTTGTTGTAAAGCCCAATGACGACCGCGGCCAGCACGACGAGCACGACGAGGACAACGACTAATTCGACGATCATACCTTCTCCTTTGCCATTGCGTAGTTGCCATTCTAGCATCGTGCGCCCGTTTAAGAATAGGGGCGAACCAGACGGTAACCCATAGCATACCGCTCATAGTTGCGAAAATGTAACACGTACATGACAGCTTGGCTAACGAGAAAAGCGTGCATCGTCGATAGAGGACCTCGGAAGCCCTCAACGCGACGAAACCACTGAGGCACGCAAGGGCGCGAACATCGTCGCGTGCGCCCACCACCCGCGAGCCCGGGCCTGAGCGACCACGCGCGAGGCGGCGTCGAACGAAGGGCAGATCGCGAACACGGCCGACCCGCTGCCCGACATAAGCGCCTCTTGCACGTCATCGTGACCGCTCGCCCATGCTCGAACTTCGGCGAGCATGGAAAGCAGCTGCTCGGACGCGCGTGCCAGGTTGTTGCGAAGCGGCACGTCCGCAGCTCGACGAGCCTCGAGCGCAAGACGGCGATCAGCTGAGGCGATGCGCTGCGGACATGCGTCAAACGCGCGGTACGCCGCAGACGTGGACACGCCGCCCTCGGGTTTGATGAGCGCGACGAACGCATCGAGAGGAGCAAGCTCGTGGGAGAACACATCGCCCACTCCCGAAAAGCACGCGCAGCCGCCACGAAGGAAGAACGGCACGTCGGCCCCCAGAGAGCGGGCGACCTCCCCGATATGCGGATCGTCCCCAGACACTCCCCACAATTGCGCCACTCCCACAAGCGCGGCCGCGGCATCGGACGATCCGCCGCCGAGGCCTGCTTGCGCCGGAATGCGCTTCTCCACATGCGCCATCACCGTTTCGTCAACACTCCGGCCAAGCGCCTGCGCAAGCCGGTGAATGGCTTTCGATACGATATTGTCCTCCGGTGCCACGTCAAGCGGCGCAAGACCGCTGCGCGCGCGGCAGGTGAGCTCGACGGAAAGACCCGTCCCCCGCGACGGCGCGAGACGCAGATGCAGCACATCGTGGAGAAGAAGCGCGTGCATGATGCTCACAGCCTCATGGTATCCGTCCGGACGCATGTCGCCGATGTCCAGGAACAGGTTCACCTTTGCGGGTGCGATGACGCGCACCGAACCCGGTCCGTTGAACCTTTGCGTCTCCACCTGTTGCGCGCTGCGAGCCACATCGAGCAGATCGACGACGCAGGGGTCGCTTTCGTCTTTGGAAGCTGAAGCAGCTACAGGGGCTGCGGTAACAGACGACATGGATGCCGCTGCCGTCAACGGCCGAGACGAATCCGCCAGAACCGTCTCCGATACCGCGGGAATGCTGGTGTTCTCGCCCTCGTTCGTCATGCCCTTCGCCTCCTGCCTCCTCGCCCGCTTCGTGCGCCTGCGCGAGAAGAAGTCGCGCAGGATGCGAGCGCACTCGTCACCGAGCACGCCGGGGGTCGCTTCGAATGTATGGTTGAGCCGCTTGTCCACGTTCACGGCATACAGCGTGCCGAGCGCGCCGGCTTTCGGATCGGCAGCCCCGTACACGCAGCGGCGAATGCGCGCCTGATGCATAAGACCCGCGCACATAACGCATGGCTCCAATGTCACGTAAACGGTGCAATCGGTCAGCCGCCATGAGTCCAAAACCTCGGATGCGCGCTTCATCGCAAGGAACTCCGCATGGCCTGCCGGGTCTTTCGTCGTCTCGCGCAGGTTGCACGCCCGTGCAACCACCTGCGGTTTTGCCAACGGACGCCGCGTAGCCGGATCGATGGGCTCGTACACGACGACGGCGCCGATGGGAACTTCTCCCAGCCGCTCGGCACGGTGCGCTTCGTCGATGGCCATGCGCATGTAGTCTTCGTCGATCATAGCGCCAATTATATGGTATCCTACCTGTGCGTTCGGGAATGCGAAGCGAAAAAGCACGACGCACGGCGAGCAGCACGCATGGCGGACATCCTGCAAGGATCGGATCGTATGCCATTCCCACGTTTCGCGGTGCTTGGCGCGCAACTTGCGCGATGGACAGCCACCACGGATCGTAGGATACTGCGCGACGGCTGGACACTTGCAGGTCGCAAGCGGGCGAGCGACGGTCGGGCCCTCACGAGCCGCAAGGCGAAAGCGAGCGGTCGGCGGGCAGGACGTGCAGCCGGCAACGCAAGCTGCGAGCCAATGCCGACGCGCGGATGATCGCAAGCTGTTGCAAGCGAGCTGCGTGATATTCGACATCGGCGTAACGACTAATCTGTGCGTTTGCGCTGATGGTCGCAATGCTTTTCCGAGCTATCCGATGCGGAGGCGTGGCCGAGTGGTTGAAGGCGGCAGTCTTGAAAACTGTTGACGCTCGCGCGTCCGTGGGTTCGAATCCTACCGCCTCCGCCATACGTTTCTCCGATTTGCAAAAACGAGTGACCGTTGCCGGCAATGTGCCCGTCGGGGTTTTCGCGCGATCGGTTTCCCACCACAGAGCGCCAAGCGCCTTCAGAGTTGCCGTAAATTGGCCTGGAAGTTTTTTGCACGAGCCTTTCGCATGACCCATGCCTTCGCACGGCAGGCGCCCCCGCCAACGTGCGAGGCAGACGTCCGCCCCCTTGCCTTCCCCGCATTTTCAAGCTTGCTCTTCGCCGCCTTCTGGCATGCGACACGACCGTCCCGTTAAGACCTCTATGCAAAAAGCAGCCCCCCTTCAATGCAATTTGCGGAAAAGCGCCAATGAGGGAGAAGGCCGCAGAAAGCGTTTTAGAGCATGTCGCCAAGCTCTTGCGCAAGAAGAAGGCGGGTTTTGGCGCCCTCGAGGCCGCGTCGGGCGGGGAGCTCCGGTCGTTTTTCGGCTGCATCCGCGGGCAGGCGCCCCGTATTTTGGCGTCCTCCAGGCTGCGTCGGGCGGGGAGCCGTCGTGCGCCGTCTCGGGAGAGGCGCGCGCCCGCCCGCGATGCGAGCGTGGGGCTTTCGCGAAACGGAACAGAGACGCCGACGGCTCCCATAGTGGCACGAATCGCATTTTGTGCATAGGTTTTCGCTTCAGAAACGACAGTTTTGCGCTTCCTCAATGACAAAACTGCATGTCGCTCATCCCAAGCGCACCTTTTCACCCGCGAGATCTATGCACAAAACGCATTTTGTGCCACTTCGGAACATCTCTTTGCGCGCGTCCGAAGCCGATCGCCCCTCTTGGAACTCCGCGCCCCTCCACTCGCTTCACCGCAAAGACGGCATCGTCTCCGCTTTGTCGCCGCTGCGTCTTGCCCCTCGCTGCACCCGCCACACCGTTCCTTGCGAAGCTTCTGAACGTCGCGGAACTGCCGCCCTTCTCCATGTTGCGTCGTCGCCGCGCCGTACGTTGCGGCACCCCAGCTGTGCCGCGTCGCTGTCGCTCCAGCGCCTCGTTTCCGCCCCCGCCGTATCGCCGCCACATCACTTCGATGCCTCATCGCATCATCTTCGTTCCTTCGTCACGACTCCCTTCGCTGCTGAATGCGCCCAACGAACGATAGCCCATGCCTATTGCAGGAAGCCTCGCGGCCCTTGCGCCGCACCGCGATTTCGGCATACGTCGCCCAGCCGGCAGCATCCGCCAGATCATCGCATGAAGGAAACGGCCTTGCTGTCGAATACCACCTGATAGACGGTGGATGTTTCACGTGAAACATCCACCGTACACGCAGCGCGGCCACATCGCGACAGCCCCTCTGCGTTGTGCGATCACGCCGACCCCACACCTCGCATAGCGGCGCGGGCGCTCCGCGCTTCAGCCTTCGCATCGCACCGTCGAAACGCACGCGAGCTCGCTGCGACGCGAGTGCGCCATCCTCGAACCACACCCTGCATCACACCGCCGCAACGTACGCAGCGCAAAACCCCAACCTAGTCGATGCTCCCCTTCCCGCAAGCCGTCACGCCTCGCGCCGCCCATCGTTTCACAGACCGCACCATGCAAACGCGACCTTCCTGCGCAGTCGCTTCATCCTCGCACGCTTATCGTTCGCTCATCGGCACGTAAGCACGTTTGCCTTTATGCACGCTCTTGTACGCAGGACGAATGATTCGCTTGCCCGACACGATCTCCTCGAAACGATGAGCAGCCCAACCAGACATGCGCGCGCACGCAAACAGCGGCGTAAACAGATCTTCGGGAATTCCCAACATTGAGTACACGAACCCCGAGTACATGTCCACGTTCGCGCACATATCCTTCCGCGTGCCCTTCTCCTGCAAAATGACTTCGGGCGCAAGGCGCTCGATGCTTTTGAGCAGATTGAACTCAGCTTCGTATTCGGTGCCCACCGCCAGCTTCTCTGCGTACTTCTTGCAAATAACGGCGCGCGGGTCGGACTTGGTGTACACCGCATGGCCCATGCCATACACAAGGCCCGTCTTGTCGAACGCCTCTTTGTTAACGATTTTCGCCAAATAGGCGGCCACCTCGTCGTCGTCGTCCCACCGCTCGACATTCTGCTTGATCTCCCGCTGCATCGCGAGCACCTGATGATTCGCCCCGCCGTGCTTCCAGCCTTTGAGCGAGCCGATGGCGCCGGCGTACGTGGAATACGGATCGGTGTCGGCCGAGGTCAGCACCCGCGTGGTGAATGTGGAGTTGTTGCCGCCACCGTGCTCGGCGTGCAGACACAGCATGATGTCGAGCATGCGCGCCTCCTTTGCGGTGAACTGTCGGTCGGCACGCAGCATAGACAGGATCGTCTCGGCAGTGGATTGCCCCGGAACGAAACGGTGCATGATCATGGACTCGTTGTTGTAGCGAGCGCGCTTCGCATAGTACGTGAGCACCATGATGCGCGGCAAGCGAGAGATGAGGGATATCGCTGTGGCAACCTCGTGATGCGCCGAGCGCTCCTCGGCATGCGCGTCGTAAGCGTACAGCAGCAGAATGGATCGAGCGAGCACGTTCATGATGTCGGGCGGCGTGTCGCGCATGATCATGGAAGCAGTGAATCCGTTGGGCAGCTCGCGCTCAGCATCAAGAGCCGCAATGAAGCGGTCGAGCTGGCCCTGCGTGGGCAGTTCGCCCATGAGCAGCAGGTATGCCACTTCTTCGTAGTTGAAGCGCCGGTCGATCGCCTCGACATCCAACAGATCGTACACATCGTAACCGCGGTAGCGCAAAAGGCCCTCGTCGGCGATCTTCTCGTTGTCCGACACCACGTAGCCGTGCACGTTCGCGATGTTCGTGAGCCCGGCGATGACGCCCGTGCCATCGGCGTTGCGCAGACCGCGCTTCACATCGAACTGCTCGTATTCGGCCGCCTCGATAGAGTTGATCGCTTTGAAGCTTTCGAACAATGCGATCTGCTTTTCGCTGGCCATGGCGCATCCTTCCTGCCGCGCGAGCGCGGCCCTCTTCCAAAATGTACGTGACGACCGCCCTTCCGATCGTGCGGCTTCTGGCGAATATGGCAAAAGGGAGCATACGTCTATTCGCTTATGATAAAGCGCCGCGCCGCGCCGCACAATGAACGAGTATCGGTTACTCGGCGAAAACCACAGGCCGCGAGGCTCGACTCGCCGAAAAGAGAGAGCGATGGGGCTGGCACATCGTACCGGTGAGCCACACCGCCTCCACGCACACTCGCGCACGCGAGAGAGCGCGAGTGCGCGTGGAAGCTCATCGCCGTCCTCGCCACGCCCCTCCCGCAACGCGCACGCCAGAGAGCGCTTCGCGCCAGGGCTTCTGGCGGCGTACCTCTGCCGCTCCCGCGCGCGAGAGCATAGGCTGCACGATGCCGGATTCAACGCCGGATTCGCCGTCGTTCCCGCGCACGCTCGCGAGAGAGCATAGCAGGCCGGGGCGACCGCCCATCAGGTCCTCCACGTCGTTCCCGCACACGCGCGCGAGAGCATCGCCTCAGCTCGGTGCACGAGCTGCAGCGCGCTCGCGAGCGTCGTTCCCGCGCACGCGCGCGAGAGCATCGCCTGCCAGCATGTCCAGGATACGCGTGCCACCAAGCCGTTCCCGCGCACGCGAGAGAGAGCATGGTGACGGACACGTCGACCGTCCTTTCCTGGCCACACCCCCGCGCACGCGAGAGAGCGACCACCGAGGCAGGGCGGATGCAGGCCGTCCGCGAGAGGCCCAGCGCACGCGTGGCAGATCGGCAATGGGGCTCTGGCTCGACCTCGGGAACGTCCCGAGCTTCCCGCGCACGCGCTGGAAAACGGCACGTCGACGATGTCTTGGGAGTCGGTCTCCTGCCTTCCCAAGGCTCCCGTGCACGCGAGAGAGCGCCGTTCTATGAAAGCGGGCACGGATGACGCACCCTTCCATAGCCACGAGAGCAGCCCCGGTGCGATACCGCCTATGCGCAGAGATGACCACCTCGTCGCGCAGGACCATTCCCGCATGTGGCCGTTGCGTCGCTGGGCGATGACGGTTGGGGAACGCACGATCCCGCAGCCCCAGGGCCAACGACCCTTTCCTACAATAGTCGCACGCGTCGAAAGCGAGTACGTTCGACGTCATCACGTGTCTCGAAGCGCACACGTGCAATGTTTCACGATGGTCGCACGCGTCGAAAGCGAGGGCGCTCTTGATCGAAACTATGCTCACTCTGTTCAGCGAAAAACGTGAATGGTTCTTCGAGCTGCTCATGCAGCACGTGGCCATCTCACTCGCGTCCGTGCTGATGGCGGCCGTCATCGGCCTTGCGCTCGGCATAGCCATCGCGCAGTGGCGGCGCGGCGCGAAGCCGGTGCTCGCTCTGGTGAACTTCGTGTACACCATCCCGTCCATCGCGCTGTTCGGCTTTTTGATCCCGGTCACGGGCATCGGCGACCTCACCGCCATCGTGGCTCTCACCGTGTACGCGCTGCTGCCCATGGTGCGCAACACCTACACGGGGCTCACCACCATCGAGCCGGCTGTCGTCGAGGCCGCACGCGGCATGGGGTCCACCGACCGCCAGCTGCTCTACCGCGTGGAGCTGCCGCTGGCCGCGCCCGTCATCATGGGCGGCATCCGCAACATGACCACCATGACCATTGCGCTGACCGGAATCGCTTCGTTCATCGGGGCGGGCGGGCTGGGCGTGGCCATCTACCGCGGCATAACCACGAACAACCTGGCTATGACGCTGGCGGGCAGCGTGCTCATCGCCGCGCTCGCCATCGTGGTGGACCTTGTGCTGGGCCTGGCGGAGAAGCGCACGCGTCGCCATCTGGAACCTTCGCGCGCCCGGCGGCGAAGCCGCGCACCTCTGGAGGCGAGAAGCTCGAATCCATTCGGATCGCGACGAAGCGTCCTTGCCGCAGCGGCCCTGGCAGTCGCGCTCGTGATGATGACGGGCGGGGCGTTCGCGTACTCGCAACGCGGCAGCCTTTTCGCCGACGGCAGCGCGGGCGGGATCGCCGACAGCGGCACTGTCACCATAGCCACCAAGCCCATGACCGAACAGTACATTTTGAGCGAGATGCTGAAAACGCTCATCGAGAAGGACACCGACCTTTCCGTGAACATCGTGCCGGGCATCGGCGGCGGCACGTACAACATCCACACTGGCATGGAGCGCGGCGACTTCGACCTGTACCCCGAGTACACGGGCACCGCCTGGACCACGGTGCTCAAGCGCGACGGACTCTACGACGAGTCGATGTTCAGCGAGCTAGCGCAGGCGTACCGCGACCAGTTCGACTTCGAATGGATAGGCAAATACGGGTTCAACAACACGTTCGGCATCGCCGTGCGCAAGGACGTGGCAGAGCGCTACAACCTGCGCACCTACTCCGACTTGGCGAAGGTGGCGGGCGACCTCACGTTCGGCGCGCAGCCGGACTTCTACGACCGCGAAGACGGCTACCCCGGGCTGCAGGAGACCTACGGCATGAACTTCGGCACCACTGCCGACATGGATATGAGCCTGAAGTTCCAGGCGCTGTTCGACGGGCAGGTGGACGCCATCACCATGTCGACCACCGACGGCCAGGTAACCGACGAGCGCCTCGTCGTATTGGAGGACGACCGGCACTTCTACCCGTCGTACCGATGCTGCAACGTGGTGCGCGAAGACACCCTGCAGGCGCACCCCGAGCTGCGCGACGAGCTGCTGAAGCTGGAGGGGGCCATCTCCGATATCGACATGGCCGCCATGAACAGCCAGGTGGAGACGCAGGGCACGGAGCCGAAAGACGTCGCCGACGCGTTCCTCGCCGAAAGGGGGCTGATCTAGCATGGCAAGCGAAACCGCGCTAGCGCGACGAGAGAGCCTCTCCGGCTTTCCGAGCCTCACCGCATTCGGTCAGGAGATCGGAGAGCGCCGCAACTTTGCAGCATTCGATCAAAACAGGAGAGGAAGCGAAGACTCTGCCACTATCCAGCAGAAAGATGGAAGAGACCGAGGGTTCGACGCCTCCTCACCTCGTTACTCCGGGCACATGAAACGATCCGAAGAATATCCCCGCAAGGCCTCCGGAACTGCAAGGCCTTTTTCAAACGTCAACGCATCCAGTCGCCGCAATGACCAGGACGACCTATCTGCCGCCACGCCCCATCATCACGCCTCCCTAAACGACATGCCCGCCATCGCGTTCGATCATGTGACAAAGCGGTTCGGAAGCGCATCTGCCGTGGACGACGTGACGCTCGCCGTGGACGAAAGCGCATTCGTCACGGTCATCGGCAGTTCAGGCTGCGGCAAAACCACGCTGCTGAAGATGGTGAACGCCCTCGTCATGCCCGACGCCGGCCGCGTGTTCGTGCACGGTCGCGCCACATCTGAAATCGACCCCATCGAGCTACGGCGTTCGGTGGGCTACGTCATCCAAGGCAGCGTGCTGTTCCCCCACCTCACCGTCGGGCAGAACATAGCCTACGTGCCGAGTCTGCTCAACCGCGACGATCGCCGCCGCACCGAAGCGGCCGTGGAGAAATGGATGGACCTCGTTGGACTGGCCGCTGGTTTGCGTGATCGCTACCCCGCCGAACTCTCGGGCGGACAGGCGCAACGCGTCGGCATCGCACGCGCCTTGGCAGCAAGCCCCGACATCCTGCTCGCCGACGAGCCGTTCAGCGCCGTTGACGCCATCACGCGCAGCGCCTTGCAAGACGAGATCAAGCGCATCCATGCGCAGACAGGCATCACCGTGCTGTTCGTGACGCACGACATCGATGAGGCTTTGTACCTGGGAAACCGCATGCTCGTCATAGAAGGGGGCCACGTTGCTCAGTACGCCACTCCGCATGACGTCCTGCACGATCCCGCCGCCCCTTTCGTCAACAGGCTCGTCGCAAAAAGAAAGGGGGCGTATGCGGAATGAGCGCCGTCAAGAATGGGCGACCCGGTGCGCGCCAGAGCCTTTTCGCTGCCGAACCAAGATGACACGAACGCGCATTCGCCGGATTTTGGATCGAACTCCCAGCGAGCAGACGAGACGAAAGACCGCCCCGCGATGCAAGAGGGCTCTCCGAAACAACGATGAGATTTGCGCGGCGGGCCGGTATAGCCCCTGTCAATCTTGGTTCAGCGGCAAACGGCATTTATGCGACGCAGTGTTCGACAGATTGCTACCGCGATGCGATTACGCGAAATAGCATCTGCAACGTTTCGCCCATTCGCGAGGACGACTCTCAAAGCAAGGCAATCCTGACGGAGAAGGCGCGCCCTGAAGAACTTGCATTTCCTCAGGTAGTGATAGCAACCTGGCGGATTTTGAGACAGAAGAGAGGGCTTTTCCACGAAACCGGAATCGACACGGCCCGATGGCAAGTTCGCGAAGGCCCCTTCCCTTCCCGCCTGCCTCCCTTGCCGGCTTCTCGCGCATCGGGGAGCATGCGAACGCCCCCGAGCGCGCGGCCAAGGCTCGCCGCCCCCCGTCGCACGCCCTCTCGGAAGCGTTCCCGTTATAGCAAGGAGGGTCCTTCCGTGCCGCACCTGCGCATAATCGGGCGAAAATCGAGGCCGACACCGTGGCTGCCGAACGATCTTTTTGCGTCTGCGCACGACCGACCCGCCCATCAGCCGCATTCCGCGCTTCCGACCGCAGTCCTCACGCTTCCGACGGTCTTCCTCGCTTCAGGCCTTCCCCCTCGCTTCCGGCAACCTTCCCTCTAGAACAGCTGCGCCGAATTCCGAACGGAACCTCATTGATCACCATCTCGCGCTTCTGGCAGTTTCAAGCCTTTCTCATTTCCCGTCTTCAAACAGCCCCTGAAATTACCTCCGTGCCCCCTTCCCAAAAATAGTCAACGGCGTAATATGAAGCGCGATCTGCTGACCGAACGGTCAACAGGAAAGGTTGCTCCGCCGACAGATCAACGCACGGCCATGAAAGGAGGCTCCCTTGGACAAGCCGCGCAACGCGTTCGATGCCCTACCGGAAAACCGGCGCGACGCCATCGTACACGCCGCCGTCGAAACGTTTGGGCAGAACGACTACAAAAACGCATCCACCGAGACCATCGCGCGGCGCGCGGGCATATCGAAAGGGCTTCTTTTCTTCTATTTCAAGAACAAAAAGGAGCTCTACCTCTCGCTCATGGAGCACCTTACAGACAAAGTGGCCCGAATCGTCGTGGACGATGCATTCTACGAGATCGACGATTTCTTCGACCTGCTCATCTACGCAGCCGAAAGCAAGAGCAGGGTCTTGGGCGCATTCCCGCATTTGCTGGAGTTCTCCGTCCGAGCCTTCTACCCAGAGCACAAAGACGTTCGAGATGCCATGAACGGCTGGACGCAAAGCCAGATTGAGCCGATGTTCGCCACGTACTTTAAAAACGTACGATTCGACCGATTCCGCGACGACGTCGATCCGAAGCATGTGCTGAACATGCTCATCTGGCTCGCCGATGGCTACCTGCACCAACAGCGCGCGCTCCGAAAACGCCTCGACATCGACGATATGATAGGCGAGATGCGCTGCTGGTGCGAAATGCTGAGATCCTATTCGTACAAGGAGGAGTATCGATGAGCCAACCGGGCGACCCCGCAAGCAACCCCCTTATCGAGATTCGAGGGCTCAAGAAGGATTACGGTGAAGGACGTGGCGTGTTCGACGTGTCGCTTGCCGTGCACCGTGGCGAAACGTTCGGCTTTCTAGGCCCGAACGGAGCAGGCAAAACCGTGACGATGCGCACCCTCATGGGCTTCATTCGCCCCGAAGAGGGAACGGCACGCATAAACGGTTTGAGCTGCTTTGACCAACGCGCTCGCATCCAAGAGCATCTGGGATACCTGCCAGGCGAGATCGCCTGCATGGACGAGATGACCGGAACGGCCTTCTTGGAGTTCATGGCCCGCATGAAGAAACTAAAGGACCGCACGCGCATGAAGGAGTTGGTGGATTATTTCGAACTCGACCCTTCGCGGCGCATCCGCAAGATGTCGAAGGGCACGAAACAGAAGGTGGGCCTTGTTTGCGCGTTCATGGGCTCGCCCGACATCGTCCTGCTCGACGAACCCACAAGCGGACTCGACCCGCTCATGCAAAGCCGCTTCATCGACCTCGTGTTGCAGGAAAAACGCCGCGGTGCCACCATTCTTTTGTCGTCGCACCTGTTCGAGGAAGTTGAGCGCACGTGCGACCACGTAGCGTTCATCCGCGCAGGTCGACTGGCCGGATCCATGCGCATGGACGATGTGAGGAAATCGCGCAAGCGCGTGTTCTCCGTCTCCTTTGCCGATACCGCAACACGCGACCGCTACGTCCGCGCGCATGCCGACGCGAAGCTTCTCCTTCAGCTTTGCCCGGTCGGAGCCACTCGCGTCGAAGCGACCGTGGCCGGAAACCTCGACGCATTCGTCAAAGACCTCGCCGCCTACGAAATCATCGATCTTACGGCACGCGAGCAAACGCTCGAAGAGCTGTTCATGCACCTCTACGGCACTTCCGACGACAAGCCTCACGAAAAGCCCTTCGACGCAGGAGGGACAAGCGAAGGCGTCGGTCAATTCCCCGCTTCGGCAAAGCGGAGAGAATGGGCGAAGAACGGAAAGAGCCCTTCCGCAGCACTGCGGGCAGAGCGCGAAAACCGCACGGGTCACGACGAAAAGCACATCGAAGGAGATCGCCATGAATAAGACGCTGTTTACGAAGGAACTGCGCGCCGTCCTGCCTTCTGGCGGCATCATCGCCGCCGTGCTCGCCTTGTATATCGGCATGATCGTCAGCATGTACGATCCGGAGCTGGGCAAGAGCCTCGATGCGATGATGCAAAGCATGCCCGAGGTGTTCGCCGCGTTCGGAATGTCGACGCAAACCACCACCCTCATCGACTTCATGCTGAACTACCTGTACGGGTTTCTGTTGACCGCGTTTGTGCTCGTGCTCATCCTGATCATGACGAACAAGGTGATGGTGCGTCACCTCGACCGCGGCTCCATGGCGTACCTGCTTGCCACGCCGAACAGCCGCACGTGCATCGCATGCACGATGATCGGCGTGATGACGACCATCCTGGCGGGCCTTGCAGTGGTGGTCACATCGTTGGAGGTGGGAGTTTCCGAAGCGTTGTTCCCCGGCGAGCTGGACATGCAAGCGCTGCTGCGGGTGAACGCAGGCCTGCTCGCACTGTGGTTGGCGCTGGCAAGCCTGTGCTTTCTCTCGGCATGCCTCTTCCCGAACACCGCGGCAGCACTATGGGCGGGCGGGGCATTGAGCATCTTGTTCTTTCTCATGCAAATGGTCTCGCAGGTAAGCGACAAGCTGGAGTTCCTGGAAAACGCCAACCCGCTTTCCTTGTTCGATTACTATGGCTTGGCCGCAGGCGAGACAACGGCGGCCAGCGGCGCCGTGGTACTGCTCGTCGCCGCCATCGCGCTGTTCGCCGTCGCCGTAGCCGTGTTCGCCCATCGCGACCTGAGCGTGTGAGAGAGCGAGGGGAAGAACGCAAGGCGGAAACGATGCCGGTCGGCAACCAGCACCCGTCGACCGGCCGATGGCTACCGTCGTGCTTCGAACCTGCGCCAATACTCCCTCATCTTCCTTGCTTCAAACTTTTGTCGGCTTTCGTTTTCGCGGATTTCGCAATTTCTCATTGACAGGTGATCGCCAAACCGGCATAATAACCTTTGCTGTTTCGACGTGCGCCGTTACCTCAGCTGGATAGAGGGACTGACTACGAATCAGTACGTCGGGGGTTCGAATCCCTCACGGCGCACCACTTGTCATCCTAGATCAGAGCCGGTTTTTAGGCTCTGATTTTTTGTTTTACAGGGACGTTTTGACCAAAAATCGCCGAAATTGGCCCACTAACTCGGTTCAAACGCCTTTCCATGTTTCGTTGCAATATTATTTTCTCTCTCCCTGCATGGAGATTTTGCATACGCACTCAAGAACGTTCTAACTTGGTTTCGAGATAGGCTAAAGATGCCGAGTGCGACCTTCGAAAAAGCGCTTAATCAGCACCAACAAGCGACTTCTGCTGAATGCGCCCAGCGAGCTTCCCGCCGAATCGGCAGAGACCGCCGCATCTCCTTTCAACATGAAAGTCGCAACACCGTCGTAGGGAACTTCGGCAGAGAGGCGCGAGATCTCAGTCAGCGCAGGTGAAGCCGATGCGCTTCCCGCAGAATGGAGCAGCGACGAGCCATCCGGCTCCAAATGCGAGAAGCGCGATGCAACTGCTTCGGCTACGATGGAGGCAGAGACCGCAAACACCGATCCGCCACCGCGATGGGCGTTCTAAGCGAAGAAAGCCCAAAAACGAGCCACCCCCTCCCGGCCGGGCCCCGCGGCGCGCCGGCCGCTGGGGCTAGGGGCGCCCGAGGGCCCGCCTCGCGGCGGCCAGGGCGGCCAGGGCGGCGCAGAGCGCGCCGAGCGCGGCCGCCAGCGGGCCCGCGGCGTCGCCCGCGGCGGGCAGGGGCGCCGCGGGCCCCTCGGGGGCGGGCGGGGCGGGCTCGGCCTCGGCCCGGATGGAGAACCCCTGCTCCACGCGGGCGCCCTCGTAGCAGCGGTTGCCCGCCACCTCGCCCACGAGCCTGTAGTCGCCGGGCTCGCTCGGGGCGGCGTCGAGCCTGCGCCAGGAGCCGTCGGGCCCGAGGGCCCACCACGTCCACGTCGGCGGGACCTTGGTGCCCGTCTGGCTGTAGGGCGGCAGCCCCACGGGCTCGCCGTCCTCGACCTTGGACAGGTCGCCCTCGATCACGATGGAGCTGGGGCTCCGCGAGATCGTGAACAGGCGCTCGTCGGACTTGACGACGGGCGTCCCGTCGTCGGCGGCGCCCCGGACGGTCGCCACGACCTTGTAGTCGCCCGCCATGCTCGGCGGGCCGTCCAGCAGGCGCCAGCCGCCCTCGGCGGCCCCGTCGCGCTCGTACCAGGCGAGCTCGGGCTCGCCGGCGCCGCCCTGCACCTCGGTCGCGGGGTCGTGCACCGGCGCGCCGTCGCACGGGCGGCTCAGGTCCTCGACGATGCGCACCCCGATCGTGCGGAAGTCCAGCGTCACCGTGAGGATCTGGTCGCCCGGCGCCGGGGCGCCCGAGTCGGCGTCGCCGCCCGAGCGCCCGCAGTAGTACGTGTACACGATGGGCGCGCCCTCGCGGTAGCCGCTCATCGTGGAGCCGTCGAGCACGGCCCCCTCCACGGAGCGGATGCGCGAGGCGTCCAGGCCGGGGAACCTCTCCTCGATGTCGAACGTGTCGTCCAGAAGCCCCAGGTCGAAGTAGCCGGGGCTCATGGTCGTCCTCGTGGTCTCGTTGTCGGCCATGTGCATCCACGCCAGGTTGTTGTTCGCAATCTCAAGCAGCGAGAGGTTGGTGTTCGCCGTCGTGTCGTAGCCCACCATGTCGTAGCCGGCGACGCCCTTGCCCAGGCCCTCCATCTGAAGCTCCTCAAGATGCGGCAGCATCGAGACGTCCAGATCGGTCATAGGCGTGCCCGAAACGTAGATCGTCTTGAACGCAGGATCGTTCTCCGGCGCAATCTTGAGCCCGGAGAGCTGGGACGCGGGAGCCCACAGAATCTCGAGCTTCGTGTTGGCCGTCACATCCAGGCTCTCGATGGCCGCGTTTCCGCAGTACAGGTGCATGAGCTCGGGGCACTGCGAGAGATCGATGGAAGTCACGTCGGTCTGGTCGAAATTGAGGTTCTGCAACTTCGGGCAGCCCGTCACGTCAAGCTCGGCGATGCCCGTGCCGCCCAGCTCCAGCGTGCCGAGCGCCGGCTGGGAGCCGATGGCGATGCTCGTGAGCGGATTGCCCGCCGCCGAAAGCGATCCCAGCTTCTTACAGCCCGCGATGTCCAAGCTCTCCACCTGCGAGTCGAGCAGGTTCACCGTTGCCAGCTCGGGAGCCTCGCCCAGCTCAAGCGTCTTGAGGGCGGAGGTTTGAGCCGTGAGCATTTGCAGGCTGGGCATGGCGGACACGTCGAGCGCCTCAATGCCCGTGGTGTTGCTGATGTCGAGATATTTGACGGTTGTCAGCTTCTCGATGCCGGCAAGGCTCTTGATGTCCGCGTTGCCGCTGACGTTCAGCGAGGTGAGCGCCTGCTGCTCGTCCTCGTTCAGGAAGCCGTTGCCGTTCTCGTCGTAGCCGCCCAAAAAGTCGCGCAGGGCCGCGTCGGGGAAGTTGGCCTCGCTGATCTCGATGCCCGGATCCACCTCGCCGCCGTCCACCACGGGGTTCAAAGTGACCTCGTAGTCGATAGCCGCGCCGTCCGCATCGTAGCCGTGAGTACGGTACGTCATGATGATGGCCTCGCCGTGAACCACACCCGAAGCCTCGCCGGTGGCCATATCGTAGCCCACGTGGCCTTCCACGCCCCGCAGGGAGACGTTGGACGGAGCAACACCGAGCGGCTCGTCCGTCACATTAAAGCTCGTCGCGCCTGCCGGCAGGGGAATGTCGATCACGTTGTCCTGCGGCAGGGTCGCATCGACGTGAATCTTGCTGCTGGGCGGGAAGTCAACTCCCACCAGCGCGTCGTTGCCCTCGAGGTTGACCGTCGCCGTAACCGTCTCGTCGCCCGCAGAGGCGTTGCACAGCTGCGTCAGATCGACGGTGCGCAGTTCGTTGTACGAAAGATCGAGCTGCGTAAGCATGTTGGTCGAAACAGCGCTGCCACCCGTGTTGGCAAGGTTGAACGCGCTCAGCTGGTTGTGCGAGCAGTTGAGGCTTGCAAGCTTGGTGTTATGCGCGACATCAAGTTCGGTAAGCTGGTTGTTCGAGCAATCAAGCGACGTCAGTTCGGTGAACAGCTCGATGCCCTCAAGGCTCTTGATGCCCAAGCCGCTCACGTTGATGCTGTTGACGGCTTTAAGCTCGTCCTGCTGCAGGCCGATCTGGCCGTTCTTCTCGAAGTTGCGGTTCACGTACGCCTGGAACACAGGGTCGGGGAACTGGGGTTCGCCCACCGTGAGGTCGAGCTCGCCCGCGAACAACACGGGTTGGCCGCTGCCGTCCTTGGCCCCGGTGTCGTAGCTGTACGCGACAGGCGTTCCCTGGGAGTAATCCGAAAGCTCGGTGCCCGTGAGCGTTGCGCCCACCACGTCGCTGACCCGGTCGATCTCGATGCCTGGCAAAAACAGAGTCATGTCGAACGGCGCGCCATCCACCGTCAAACCGTAGCCCGCGCCGCCCTGCGCAAGGTCGGATCCGGTGATCGTGGCCTCGGGGCTCAATTTGACCCACATAAGCGGGTTGCCCGCCACCTTGATGGCAGAAAGCGCCGCGTTCTGCTCAAGGCTGAGCGACGTGAGCTGGTTGTCCGAGCAGTCGAGCGTCGTCAGCTTGGAATTGCCCGACAGGTCGAGCGCCCCGAGCGAAAGCCCCGAGCAGTCGAGCGTCTCCAGGTTTGCGAAATGCTCGATACCCGTGAGGTCCTCGATGCCCTCAGGCAGACCAGAAAGCTCGGTGACCAGCGAGCGTTCATACTCGGTGAGGGAGTTCTGAACCCCGTCTTTGTCGAGATTCGTCTCAACATAGGAGCGCCACGCATCGTCGGGGAAACTCATCGGGTCGACGGAAACGTCTGTGTCCTCGACCGCAACCTCAATGTTCACGTCGAACGTGACCTTCTGACCATCCGCAATGGTACCGGCATTGTAGGTGTAGGTGAACGTGCCGCCACCTAGAAGATCGCTCAGCTCGCCCGTCTTCGCGTCGTAGACGCCAGCGCCACGCGGGTTCTCCACCTTGGAAAGGTCGATGCCCGGGAAGAGCGTCTTGAGGTTCGTGGTGCGCGGATCGTCGTTTGCAAGCTCGAGCGCCTTGGTGGTGGTGGGCAGGATGCACTTATCGGCCGTGAGGTTCTCGAGCCCGTCAACGTTGAGCCAGCCGAGGCTCGTGCTGCCGCCCTCGCCGTCCGTCATATCGAGGTTGCTGAGCTGCTCGAGCCCCGTGAGATCGGCGCCCGGGATGGCGTTTTTGCCAGCATGGAGAATCGTGAGGCCGGGAAGATTCGTCACCAAGTCGTCGAGCGATTCAACGCCGCCAGGGAACCAGCCGCCAACCCCTCCGTCAATGGCGTCGAGCCAGACGCCGTCCTCGTAGATGGAGGCGACCTCCTCCTCGCTCAGATAGCCGTCCCCATTCTCGTCTTTCACCTTTTCGAAGTACTCGCGCAACGAATCGTCGTTCGCGAAGGCCTCGGCGATGTTGATGCCCGGCGGCACGGGAACATCGGACGTGTCCACGTTGAGCGTGACGTTGAGCGTGAAGTCGTTGATGCCGGTTTCATAGGTGTAGGTCACCGTGTCGGTTACGTTGGAGAGGACGCCCGTGGCTTTGTCGTAGTCGGCGCCCACGACGCCGTCAACTTTGCTCGGATCGAGGCCCGGGAACGATTCTTCGAGGTTGACCGTGCCGTCCTCGGCAGCCTTCACGGGAACCGTAGAGGAGTACTCCTCGATCTCGGAAGCGCTGCCGCCCACGCTCTCTTCGGCCTGAACGGTCATGTATTTATTGGCGGAGCTCAGCCACGCGAGAGGCGTGCCGCCCTCCGCATCGAGGGTAATTTGCACCGCTCTAGATGGCACATCCAGGCCATTGATCCGAGAGCCGCCGATAAACAGCTGATAACGCACGCTGTCGAGCAGCTCGAGCTCTGAGATACCCGTGTTCTGTATCGACAAGTTCGTCAGGAGATAACAATTGGAGATATCGAGCGTCGTCACCGCGGGCGAGTTCGAGATGTCGAGGAACGTCACGTTCTCGTTGCCGGTCAAATCCACATTCGCTGCGCCAAGCCCATAAATCGTGACATCACTGAGATTCGTCAAGGTTTCGATGCCCGTAAGATCTGTAATGGCGCCCGCCATCTCGGCATCGGTGATATAGATGGAGATCGCCTGGGTGATTTCCTCCTCGCTGAGCGAGCCGTTGCCGTCCTGATCGAAACGGTCGGCGACGTATTCGCGGAACGCCTCGTTGGGAAACGCTTCTGCCAGCGAGACCTCACCGGCCTTGCCGGCCTCCGCGACGCCGTCCGGCATCGCGGAAACCTCGGCGTCATTGGCCGAGATTAGACCCCCCCCCCGTCTGCTCAATAGACGAAGACGAGCCTGCGTAGGCCCCTGAAGGCACCATGCCGAACGCGCAGACAAGCGCCACGCCGACGGCGGTCGCCTTGCGCGCCAGCGTCTGGTCGTGCTTCTTCATGCCGCATTCCCTTTCTTTCTCTCGTCGTTGGCAGGGCAGCATCCGCTCTGTCGGAGGATGCGCAGCCCCACCCCTCCCTCAACCGCAAGTGCGATCCGCACAGGAAGGTTGAATGTATGAGTCGGATGTAGAATAGCACGCATTAAAAGAGCGCGCTAAGGCAATTTTGACAAGTAAGCGAAGAAAATATTTGATAGCGTGCTCCTTTGCATTCGGTTTCGATTCCTCCTGAACGCCCGCCGAACCAGCGAAGGCGGCGCCTCGCTCCGCCCACATGCGTGGCCTTTCAAGTTCGACCGCCTCCGCCCAAGACGAGCACGCCGCGACCTGCCGACAACCGTGCAGGGCCGTCCAAGCACCCTCTTCGGCGACGCATTCGTCGCGGGAAGCTTGCGATCGCAACTTGAAGCATATGCCAGCCGAAGAAGACAGGGACAGATGAGGAAAACCTACTTGCAATGAAGTCAGAGACCTCTGTTTCGATCTCCCGGCAGCTGCCGCCATCGAGAGGTCAATCTCTTTGATTTTCACCCTCGAAGGCCGGGGATCTTCGATCACAAGAAAGCTCTTGGCCTTTGATTCTTGCAGTTCTGGCTTCAATCTGTCTTCGAGCGCTTCGCCAAAGCGCAGTCGCTTCACGAGGGCTGCGGTATAGAGGTCAAAGGCAATGGCGTTTACAAAGGGCCTATCGATCCTTCCGTTTGCTATCGCCTCTTCGTTTTCGGTGACACCCGCCACTTTGCCGACGAAGCCGAAGCCGTATTTACCGCCCTGATGTTCGACGAACGCGCATCAAAACAGATGGCAAGATCGTTGATGACCGGCACATCCACCGTTACGGTCGCACTGACGGTTGCGCCTTTTGCGGCAAGCGCATTGGAAGAGCGACCGCCGGGCTTCACCTCCTCCCTCCCCGAAACAATCCGCTTCGGCGACATGGACGGCATACGCAATATTGGCGGCGAAAAGCGTCCTTCCTTTCACAAGCCCGATCGCCGAGGCGATCATTGAACGGACCCGCCTCCTGCTTCGCAGACCGCGATTGCTCCCCGAAGCGCCGGTTGCATATTGAGCTAGGGCCGGCAGCATCGAGGACGACCCGCGAATCGACTCGCAAGCCTTCCCGAAGCGGCGGGACGCGGCATCGCCGTTTTTCGCAAACATATGAAATACAGCCGTTTTCCTGCACTATCGTTGCGTTCCGGCACGATTGCATGTATCATATGCACGCTGGTTTTGGTCGCTGACGACGAGGTAGGCGATGCCACGAGTCGGCACACCGCAAGGTTCGAACCCCTTGCGACGCACCATCGCAGCATGGAGAACCCGCAACGACTGGCAGCAGCACGTGCGGTTTTTTTATTGGCCAAGGAAAGGAACGTACTTGAAGGTTCGAAAATCGAAACCTCACAGTAAGTAGCTCTCCTCCGGCACCCTTGCTGTGGCCGCCGGAGGGCGGCTGCTCCGCACAGCAAGGGACATCATCATGCTTTATCTTTCTCAAATGACGGGAAAGCCTGTCGTGGATGCCACGGGCGAGAAGATCGGCACGATCTCCGATTTGGCGATATCCACCGGCGAGGTATTTCCCCGCATCACAAGCCTGGCCTTCCAAGGGCCGGGCAAAGTGCCGTTCATGATCTCCTGGCGCAAGTACGTCGAGGGGTTCGACGAGAACGGCATCACCCTCGGCGTTCCCGCGCACGACATCCGCTTCAGCTATTTGCAGCCCGACGAGGTGCTGCTCGCCCGCGACCTGATGAACCGCCAGATCGTGGACACCCAGGGTATGAAGGTTGTGCGCGTGAACGATCTCAAGCTGTCCGTGTCCGGCTCGCAACTGCGCCTTTTGGGCGCGGAGGTGGGCACGCGCGGCATCTTGCGCGGATTGGCCCCATGGCTCGAGCGCGCCGTTGTGGCCGTGGCGCGCGCGTTCGGCAAGAAGATCGACGAGCAGATCATCGCTTGGAACTACATGGACCTGCTCGACCGCGACCTGTCCGAAGTGCAGCTGTCGGTCACGCACAAGCGCCTCGACGAGTTGCACCCTGCCGACGTGGCAGACATCCTAGAGCAGCTCGACCCTCAGCAGCGTGCCAACGTCTTCCAGCACCTCGACGACGCGCAAGCCACCGAGGCAATATCCGAGATGGAAGACGAGTACCAGGCCGACTTCATCGAGAACCTCGACACCAAGCGCGCGGCAGGCCTTCTGGGCAACATGGATCCCGACGACGCCGCCGATATCGTGCGCGACCTGTCCTATGAAAAGGCGGAGACGCTCTTGCGCCTCATGGGCATGGAGGACGCCACCGAGATTCGACGCCTTCTAGGCTACAAGGACGGCACGGCCGGTGGCATGATGACCACGCAGTTCGTAGCCGTGCACGACGACGACACCGTGGGCGAAACGATCGAGGTGCTGCGCGAGCTGCCCGAAGACCATCCCACCGTGCACTACGTGTACGTGCTCAATGAATACGACGAGTTCGTGGGCGTGCTGAGCCTGCGCACCCTCGTGCTCACCGATGACTCCACACGCGTGAGCGCTGTCATGTTCGACGACGTGATATCCGTGCCGCCGGACGAGACGGAAGAGGACGTGGCAGCCGACATCTTCAAGTACGACCTTCCCGCCATGCCCGTGGTTGACGAGCACAACATGATGCTGGGCATCGTCACCGTCGACGACGCCTGGGACGCCATCGAAGAGGACGTGAGCGGCGACAAGACGAAGCGCAACGTGCTCAAGGGCGTGGGCATTGCCGTGGCGGCCGTGCTGTTCCTCGCGCTGTACACACTCGCGTTGTTCCAGATCATCGGCTATTCTTGGAGGTAGCCATGACGACCAAGAACCGCATCGGACACAACAGCGCCCAACGCGAGTGGGGCACATTCCAAACAGGACGCATCGAGAACGCGAAACGCGGGACAAGCCCCTCGCACGACGCCGCTTCCCCAGTTTTCTCGAACGCACGCGGCTCGGACGAAAACGGAAAAGACGCGCGCATCGTGCGCAACGGAAGCGAAGCGAGCGAGGATAAGGTGCGCCGCAAAACGTGCGAAGAGGGCACCGAGACAGGCACGCTCGAAGCTGCGCCGAAGAAGGGTCCGAGCAAGCTCTGGCTTGTTCTGGCAGCGCTCGGCCCCGGCGTGGTCACCGCCATGGCCGGAAACGACGCCGGCGGCATCTCCACGTACTCCACCGTGGGAGCGGAGTTCGGTTACGCCACGCTGTGGGTCATCCCCATTATGTGCGTGCTGCTCGTCGTTGTGCAGATGACCGCTGCGCGCATGGGCGCGGTCACCGGCAAAGGATTCGCCGCGCTCATCCGCGAACGCTTCGGCATCCGGCTCACAGCATTGGCCATGCTCGCGCTGCTCATCGGCAACGTAGCCACCACGTTCTCGGAATTCGCGGGCATCGCAAGCGGAATGGAGATGTTCGGTGTGTCGAAGTACCTTTCCGTACCCGTCGCCGCCGTGGCCGTGTGGCTGCTCATCGTGGGAGGCAGCTACAAGAGGGCGGAGAAGGTGTTCTTGGCGCTGTCGCTCGTGTTCGTGACGTACGTGGTGGCGGCGTTCATGGCGCAGCCCGATTGGAACGCTGCGCTCGAGCACACTGTCTTACCGCGCGTCATCGGCGAGACGAGCTTCATATCCCTGGTCATAGCAATGATCGGAACCACCATCGCACCTTGGATGATGTTCTTCAACCAAAGCAACGTGGTCGAGAAGGGCGTCTCGACGAAGGATTTCTTCTCGCAGAAGGTGGACGTGGTGGCAGGCACCATCGCCGCGTGCCTTGTGGCGTGGTTCATCATCGTAACGACCGGATCGGTGCTGTTCCCGCAGGGCATCGAGATCGAATCGGCAGCTGATGCCGCACGCGCCCTCGCGCCTTTTGCAGGGCATTATGCCGAAGCGCTGTTCGCCATCGGGCTGGTCGCTGCGTCGTTTCTGGCCGCATGCGTGCTGCCGCTCACCACGGCGTTCGTCATTTGCGAGGCGTTCGGCTGGGAAGCGGGCGTGTCCTTCAAATGGCGCGAGGCGCCGCTTTTCAAGAGCATCTTCACGTTCGTCATCGCGTTTTCGGCCGTGGTGGTGCTCGTGCCGAGCATCGACCTTATGGGAGTCATGCTGACGGCGCAGTTCGTGAACGGCCTCGTGCTGCCGGTGCTGCTGGTATTCATGGCCATCATCGCTGCGGACAAGCGCATCATGGGCGGACACCGTTCGAGATTGGTTTCGCGCGTGCTCATCTGGCTGACCGTGGGCATCGTCACCGTATTGACGGCGGCCCTGCTGGTCATGCAGGTGCTCGGCATCGAATGAGGGTTCGAGCGAGGGCGCGGCGAAAGCCCTCGCTCGAACCCTCGACCCCCGCCGTGCACTGCCCGTTCGGTCGGCACGCCGCCGGAGCGGCGAGCACCTTCGCTCGCACGTCCGCGCGCTTTCGTTCCTTGCATTAGCACAGAGTGGGACCAGGCAAATCTACGCGAAGGTGGAGAAGCCAAGGAGCGGGCATCAACGAGGCGTCGACGCAGCAAAGCGAGGCTATTCGGCTTTGGCAGCCAGGCGTCGGCTCTCTTCCTCGAGACGCTTGGAGAGAAAAACGTACTTGCTCTCCCCGTCGCGAACGCAATCCAGCATCATCTGCACGGTAATGCTGGACAAAAACGCGCTCATGCTCTCCCCTATCAGGTCGTAGGCCTCTTTAACGCCCTGCACCATGGAGCTGTCCTTGCGCGCATTGCGACGAGCGCGCGTGGTTTGCTTGGCATCTTCGTCGAGCGCGTCCATGATCTCGAGTATGCTTATGTCGGTAGGCTCCTTCGCCAAACGATAGCCGCCGTGCTTGCCCGGGCGCGCTTCGATGATGCCCGCATTGCGCAATAGCTGCGCAAGCTGGATGAGGTAGTCGCGCGGTATGGACATGTCCTCGGCGATGTCCTTCGACGAGCAGGTGGTTCCCTGCGCAGCCAAGTACAAGATGGTGCGCATACCATAATCGGTTGATGCCTTCAGTTGCACTGCTGTCTCCTTACTTTGTCTCACCACCGGTCTGTTATCCGGTGACTTTTTCACTTATATATGAGTATATAAATCATTTTTCCCTTGATACAACAAAACGACGCTGCAGCAGCGTCGTTTTGCTCCTCCAACCCCGCAAACGAGGCCGAAGTTTCAAGGTGGTTCGAGTGTACCCAATGTAGTTCGATTATAGCAAGGTCAAAGACAGGTTTGCAGGTCAAATCGAATTGCAACGGTTACGTTTGTGCAATCTGGCGCTGTACGGCGCCCCCGGCATCAAGCTGTGGCCCGCGTTTCGAAGCCCGATCTTACCACGAGGCGGTCGCATAGCCTTTCGTCGGAGGAATCCACACATGGGCTAACCACCGATAAAGCGCGCCCGACCGAGTGAGGGAAACGCTCCCGACGGTGGTCGCTCACCTGGCAGAAGATGTCCACCTGAGGAGATGCGCCCAAGAAGATCGATCGGCCAAACGAGACGGCGCGCCCGACCGAAGTAGTTTGTCGTGGAAGTTTTCGAAGATGCCCGCCCGTTTAGCGGAGAGCACCTTGGCGGAGAGCGCCCCTCTTGGAAAGCCGTCCAGCCAAAAACAAGGGGCTCGCACACGCAAGGGGCTCGCACAGCAAAGGTTGCTCGACCGAGAACGGTATCTCCGTGCCTCCTTTCGCCTGACGCTTCACACGGAACGCCCAATCCGATGAGGAAGGGCACGCCTTCGCGGCAGAGGGGCCGGTGGTATACTCTTGCCATGAACGACAAGTCACTCATGCGCGCGGCGGTCCTCGAACGACGCGATGCCATCCCCGAGGAAGAGCGCGCACGCAGAAGCGAGAAGATCTGCCGCGATCTAGCGTGTCTGGCGAAAGCCTTCTGCCCATGCGAGGCCAAGGGTGCGGCAGAGAGCCCACCCCTCGTTGCAGCATATGCAGCCATGCGCAGCGAAGTCAACCTCGATGCCTTCGTGCGCGACATGCAAACTCGCGGTTGGACGGTCTGCTTCCCCTGCATGGTGCGCGACCGCTCCCAGCAGAAGCCACGCATGGAGTTTTTCCGCGTGCCGCCCGAGCGAATGTCGCATGCGCGCAGGGCCTTCCTCTCCCACCCGCTGTGCTGCTTCTCCTCCGACGAGCTTGACAGCGCAGGATACGCGCTTGCAGAACCGCGCGATCTCGACTTCGTTGCAGTCCCCCTCGTGGCGTTCGACAGAATGGGTGGTCGCTTAGGGTACGGGGGTGGCAATTACGATCGTCTGCTGCCCAAGCTACGTCCCGACGCGCTTGCTGTGGGCGTGGCATTCGTAGAGCAGCGCGTAAGGTCCGTCCCGCGCGACCATCACGACGTCCCACTTTCCCGCGTGATAAGTGCCTGAACGACAAATGAGTGCGATTTCGGATGGCTCGAGTGCTTCGAACCGCGCCTTCCATGGATACCGGAAGGCGCGGTTCCTGCGGGGCCATAGCGAATGCCTCGCTCCGCACCCGCAACGATCCGCCCCGTTGGCCGCGCTTGCAGCCATGCCCCTACACTCGACGGATGCGCGTCTCTGAGCCGCCGCACAGCGCGCTTCAATGCGCACGGAGCCTGCGCGAGAGGGCAGCGAGATGAAAGGGGCGTCAGCGTGCTAGCAGTGAGCACCCTGACGGCACAAGCCATAGCACGAAAATCAGGATGATCGGCCACAGATGAGCTTTGGTCACCGCCGCAAACTCCCGGATGAACGCGGAAGGGCGGAAGTATCGCGCCGTTTTGCTGCCCACGCCGTCGGCGACAAGGCCGATCTTATGAGCGTACTCGGCGGTGCGGAACACGTGGAAATCGCTTGTCACCACAGCAGAGCGATAGGCACCAGCACCGGAACGCGCGTCCATGATGGCCTTGCTGTTTCGCAGATTCTCCATTGTGGTAGTGGAGCGATCCTCTTCGATAACGGCATCGGCGGGCACGCCGCGCTCGTTCACAAGATACGCCTTCATAGCGGTGGATTCAGGGATCTCCTCGTCGGGTCCTTGGCCGCCCGAGACGATGATGACCGCTCGTTTGCCATCGGCTTCCCACAACTCAACGCCCTTGTCGAGACGACCAGCTAGAAGCGGCGTCGGTTTTGTTCCCGAAAGACCTGCGCCATGCACCACGATGTAATCGTAATCGCGACGCTTTGGCAACCTGCGATACAGCCACGAATACAGAAGCAAAGCTGTGAACGTGAATGCCAGATACGACCCCTCCATCACCACCAGCAGCGCAAGCGCAACAACGACGCCAGGAGCCGGCACCAGCATGAGCAACGGCACGCCCACGCAAGCGGCTATGATGCCAACCGCAAGAAAAGCCGGGAGCAGATGCGAGAGGGAAAGCCCTTCACGCCTCACCATCACAAAGGCGTTCGCCAATAGGAACACGACAAAGGCCACCGTGCCAAAGGGGATGGCTGCAAATGCCAGCAGCACGAGCCACGGCGTATCAAGCTGAACCGACAACCCCCACAGTCCGAACAGGCACAATAGCAAAAAGTACAGGGAGTTGCGGAACTGGCGTGGCTCCTTGATGTAGTTCTTGACGAACAGGAACCCGAACACCAGAGCAGGAAAGTATATGGACAGCAGCGTGAGCAGCATGAAAGAACCTTTGACGATTACGGGAGGGCAGCACGAGCATTCGATAGTATAGCGTTCGTTGCACTGCTGTCGCCAAATTGTTCTTTTCTCACAACGCTACCCAAGTTCTTCCAGCGAAAAGCAAATGGCGAGCAAGCGAAACCTTATCGAGACCATGAAGGCACCCTCCGCGTATTCCCTGTTCCAGAGCTTGCCATATCGCATCACGTTTCCAAAATGCGGACGAGGAAACCAAAATGGGCCCTCGAAGCAAACGGAGAGTAAATGAGATTTTGAAAAAGGGAGTGGCAGGTTTTGACAGGATCGCCTGATCAAACGGGCACCGACCCATTAGGAGGCCTTCGAAAACAGCTGGAGCTCATAGCGGGTCCCTCGGAGCAAATGGAGAGCACGTGAGAAACTCCTGGGAAGCGAGCGAAGCGGTCGGAGCTCGTCTGAGATGCAGGCTAGGCGGGTGGGCCTTCCGTCCGACTCAACCTTCTTCGAATGAGGGCCACAAGAACCAATGTTTCACGTGAAACACCCGTTTGCTCGATGAGCACACGGAGCGGCCATGCTCGAGCGCTCACCCCGAACATAGCCGCTCCGAGATTGCGGATGCCGCCTATCACGCCGCCTCGGCCATGCCGCACAACGACAACGCGCCCGCACGCGCCGCACATGCGGGCGCCATCCCGCCATGCGCCCAGACGATGCGATCCACGCGAGCGAGACGTCCGCATGCGCTGGATACGCGCGCCCTCCCTCGCATGGCGTAACGGTGCAACCCTATTCCGCTTCCAGCTCCTGCTCGTACTCGCGATCGATGGCGCCTTCCACGCGCGGCGGGTCTACCTCGAAGTCCACGCGCTTCGTGAACAGGCTTACCAGCGGCACGATGATCAGCGACAGCACCATGGCGATGGCGCCGCAGTTGATGGGGCTGGCGATGAACGCCGTGCCCACGAACCCGGCGATCATGTTGCCCGTGGTCAGGCCCACGCCCACAATGAAGCTGGCCCACACGGCCGGGCGCGAGATGCGCTTGGAGAACAGCCCCCAGAAGAACGGGCCGAGGAACGATCCGGCCAGCGCGCCCCAGCTGATGGACATGAGCTGCGCGATGAACGTGATGGACGAGTTGTACTGCACGAGCGCGAGCACCGCCGAGATGACGATGAACACCACGATGAGCACGCGCATGTACGACAGCTGCTTCTTCTCGCTCATGTTCTTCACCAGGTTGTCCTTGATGAGGTCGAGCGTGAGCGTGGACGACGACGTGAGCACGAGCGACGACAGCGTGGACATGGACGCGCTCAGCACCAGCACGATCACGATGCCGATGAGCAGGTCGGGCAACGTGGACAGCATGGTGGGGATGATGGAGTCGTACACCGGCGTGCCGGCGGCCGTCATCTCCACCTGCCCGCCGTACAGGCGGCCGAACCCGCCCAGGAAGTAGCTGCCGCCCGCCACGATCAGGGCGAACACCGTGGAGATGATGGCACCCTGCTTGATGGCCGGGCCGCTCTTGATGGCGTAGAATTTCTGCACCATCTGCGGCAGGCCCCACGTGCCCAGGCTGGTGAGGATGATGACGCCGATGAGGTCGGGCAGGTTCGGCCCGAAGAAGCTCACGAACGGGCCGGCCATTTCGCTGCCCTCGACCGGGATGAGCGAAAGCGACGTGATGGCCTCGGTGAAGCCGCCGTTGTTCACCAGCACCGCCACGATGACCGCCACGATGCCCAGCAGCATGACGATGCCCTGGATGAAGTCGTTCATGACGGTGGCCATGTAGCCGCCCAGCACCACGTAGATGCAGGTGATAACCGCCATGCCGATGACGCACCACTCATACGGCAGGCCGAACGCCATGCCGAACAGCCGCGACAGGCCGTTGTAGACGCTCGCCGTGTACGGGATGAGGAACACGAAGATGATGGCCGCGGCTGCGATGCGCAAACCCTTCGACTGGAAGCGCGCGCCGAAGAACTCGGGCATCGTGGACGCGCCCAGGCGGTGCGTCATCTCGCGCGTGCGCGGGCCGAGCACCCACCAGGCCAGAAGGCTGCCCAGGATGGCGTTGCCGATGCCGATCCACGTGGCCGCGATGCCGTACTTCCAGCCGAACTGCCCCGCATAGCCCACGAAGATGACGGCGGAGAAGTAGCTCGTGCCGAACGCGAAAGCGGAGAGCCACGGCCCCATGTTGCGCCCGCCCAGGATGAACCCGTCGACGGTGCCGGCGTGGCGTCGGCAGTAGATGCCCACGCCCACCGCCACGCCCACGAAAATGAGCACCATGCATATCTTTTCGATCATCGGTAGTTCCCTATCGTCTCATGCGGGCTGCCCCGCCCGCGTTCGCTTTCCGTTGGAGTGCGGGCCGTTGCTCCAGCTTGTTTCAGGTGAGACCCTTGCCGCATCATCAAATGATCGTACAAATGTTTCACGTGAAACATTTACCACAATATACTGATATTTAAGAACAAAAGTTTCATATGAAACTTTTCGACGGCTGAAGGAACGAGCCCGCGCAGTGGCGCACATGACCTTGCCGGCTGCGGGCGCGGCGTGCCGGGCTCCGACACGTCGCAGCACCACGGGCAAACCCATGTGCTAGAGGTATCGATAGGAATAATAAGGAAGGGCGCAATAGATCCTGTCGCCCTGATGGACCCTCGTATGCTGCAAGGAAGACGACGCATGGCATTCGGGATCGAGCGGAGAAGGCATCGGGGCGAGGCATTCGGAATCGCGCGGCGCGAAGGCGCGGCATGCAGCCGCGACGGCCAGCTCGAGGCGCCAACGCTCGTCGACGAAGATATGTCCCCTCGCAGAATGCATGCGCATACTCTACCACAGTAAAGCGCCTCGGCGAGCGAGAAAGTGAGCGGGCCGTCTCGATTCTCTCGCTAACGAACGAATGTTTCACGTGAAACATTCGGGGCACATAGGTTGATCGGGCGGGAGCGAAGCAGTCCGCCCATGCGCCCGGAGGGCGCATAACGGGCTCGCAGGTTGGGCAGGGCGCCTCGATCTGCTCGAGCTCGTCGCGGCGCACAGGCTCGCAGGTTGGGCAGGGCGCCGCCAGAGCGCCCTTTCGCGCCGACAGGCGCAAAGCCACGGGGGAGCCGTCGTCGGCCGCCCGCAGGGCGGCCTTCGCGCCGCAGGCGTGAAAACGGCCGCACAGGTTGGTTGGCCGCGGCGCTGCGCCCCGGCCATGCGCCCGGAGGGCGCATGATGGGCTCGCAGGTTGGCGTAGTAAGTCAGCGAGGCCGGCTGAGGTGCCCGAGATTCGTGGGATCGCGGAGGCGACGCGTACTTTGGTACGCGAGCCTCCGGGATCGCGCGAAGATCGGGTGCCTCAGCCGGCCGCAGCGTCGGCTGGTTCCGTTTGCCGGAGGCAAACGGAACTAATACCGGCTGTCGAAGATGCGCTTGGTCTTCTTCTCCGAACGGGGCAGCTCGCCCATGGGGACGCCCTTGGCATCCGGCGTGCAGCCGCACTTCGCCTTGAAGATGAGAGCCAGCTCCTCCTCGGCGCGGGTTTTCGCCTCGCCGTCGAGCGGGGTCTCGAACAGCACGGTGAGCACGTCCTTGCCGCTGATGTTCTCTATCATCACCTGGTACTCCGAGCTCGTGCCGTCGGTGGCGGCGATGACCTCCTCCACCTGCGCGGGGAAGATGTTGCACCCCTTCACCTTGAACATGTCGTCGGTACGGCCGGTGAGCGTGTCGATGCGCGGGTGACGATGCCCAAAGCCGCAGGTGCAGTCGCCGGGGATGATGCGCGTGAGGTCGTGCGTGCGGTAGCGGATGAGCGGCGCGCCCTGCTTGCGCAGCGTGGTGAGCACTAGCTCGCCCACCTCGCCGTCGGGCACGGGGGCGCCCGTCGCCGGGTCGACGATCTCCGCGTACACGTAGTCAGCCCACACATGCATGCCGTGATGTTCGGAACACGAAATGCCGATGCCAGGGCCGTACACCTCGGTCAGGCCGTAGATGTCGAAGATCTCCACACCCAGCTCACCGGCGATGCGCTGGCGCATCTTGTCGCCCCACCGCTCGCTGCCGATGACGCCCTTGCGCAGGTGCAGCGTGTCGCGGATTCCGCGCTCTGCGATCTCTTCCGCCAAAAGCAGCGCGTAAGAACTGGTGGCGCACAGCACGGTGGACTTCAAGTCCTGCATCATCTTCAGCTGCTTCTCGGTGTTGCCGGGCCCCATCGGCACAGCCATCGCTCCTAGGCGCTCGGCGCCCAACTGGAAGCCGATACCCGCCGTCCACAAACCGTAACCGGGCGTGATCTGGATACGATCGGCATTCGTGATTCCCGCCGTCTCGTAGCAGCGTGCGAACTGAACAGCCCAGTCGGTCACGTCCTGCTGCGTATAGGGGATGATGACCGGCGTACCCGTGGTTCCGCTGGAGCTGTGGATGCGCACGACTTCTTCATCAGGCACAGCTTGCAAACCGAGCGGATAGGCACGACGCAGGTCGTCCTTCTCGGAGAACGGCAGCTTCTCGAAATCCTCTTGAGTTTGGACATCGGCCAAATCGATGTCCGCGAACTTCTCAGCGTAGAAAGGGGAGCGATCTTTAAGCGTTCTGAACTGCTCTTTGACGAGGTCGAACTGCTTGGGCGTAAGCTCCATGGCAAACCTCCTTCAAGGCGATGGGCATAATGGGCCATTTGCGCGCGGATATGCGGCGTGGAAGCGCTTCAAGCTCGCTTGCGCGAGTCTTGAAGCAAGGGCCATCGACCGGCCGAGCCCTGGGGCACGGCTTGAAGGATGCGGATGTCGAATGTATTCACCATGCGCATCATTGTAAGCGAAGGGATCGCGAATGCAAAGAGAAAGACGCGTTGCACAGAGGCGTCCCGGCCCCTCGCTGCTCACCCTCCCCTGCATGACTCTTTCCGCGCCTTCGCTCATGCCTCGACGCGAGGATCGAACGGCATCGATCAGACCGCAGCATCCGAAGCGTCTCGCGCGCACGGATCACCGTCAGCTGTAACGCGAACTTGAAAAGCCCTTCGCGCAGGATGGTGCCGAGAGGCGCCGCAGGAGCAGGACTGAGAGCGTGTCGCTCGGAACGAGAGCCCGGCTTTGCGCCACAGGTTCAGCAGCTGCGCAATACCCCCAGAAAGAGCATGAAGCGCCGCAGCGAAAAACGAGGGACCCGGCATCGCCGGGCCCCTCGTTTCGTTTTCGGACGCAGTGCTCAAGTTCTCACTTCTCGCCGCCACGCCGACGCAGCGACGTCCACGTAGCCGCGATCATGCCGACGAAGGCTGCCACGGCGACAGAGGCCGCCAAGGACGCGGCAGGCGCTGCAGAGTCGGACGTCCGCACCAGAGCGGCCTGAGCCTGTCCACCACCCTGCACCTCCTGGGCATCGGAATCGCCGGAGTTCGTAGACCCGTCCTCCTGGCTGCCTTGGCCACCCTGGCCGTTGGAGCCGCCGGGGTTCGTAGGCTCGCCAGGATCCGTCGGCTCATTGGGATCGGTCGCACCGGGAACCGCCACGGAAACCGACGTCTCTGACGAGAAGCGCGGCACACCGTCGACCACACCGCCGGCGATCATGAACTCCCAACTGTGGCCACGCGTAACCTCAAGCGTTCCATCGGCGGACACAGCCACCGGCTCCCATGCGCCACCGTCGACGCGAGCAAGGTAGAGCCCCGCAGCCGCAGTAGCCGGATCGAACCCGACGAGATATGCCGGGCCGTCGGAACCCTGCGGTTCGAAAAGCGAGGGTGCGGGAACCGCGAAACGCTCGGGAACCGCAAGCCCGACGGACTCCGACTCCAAGCCGCTCTCCGAACCAACACGCACAATGGACAGCTGCTCCCCAGCGAGACCCAGAACGGCACTGCCATCGGAAAGCTCGGATCCATCGGCAGCGCGGGCCACAGTCGCATAGCCCGCACCACCTTGTTGACCGCCCGAGAGGACAAGCGTGCCGGCAGTCAGATCGAAGCTCGCATCAAGCCCGTCTGCAGGAAGAGCGGACGATTCCGGTGCCGAGGGACGCGTCCAAGCGACAACAGGCTCGGAAGGCTCCACTGGCGCCTCCCACACCTGGGCTGCTTCATCGGTGAGCGTCCAAGAGGCGCTCACCTCATGACGGGAGTTGGGCTCAAGCCCCTCGAACGCCGGAGAGCCCGACTCCGCACGCGAGCCACTCGAAGGCACGCAGGAGTAGGACAACCCCGGAGCGTAACCGCCACTCTCGGCAGCACCGGCCCAGCCCTCCGGAAGAGCCTCACGCCATGAGGCAGCGCCCACTGCCAGCGACGTATCGGTGGTGACGGAAGCGTCTTGGCTGCCCGGAACGGGTGCCGCAGGCAGCGGCGCCTTGACGAACGAAATCGAAGCCGTGTGCGCCGGACCGCCAGCAACCGAGTACGCCTCGAAGGAAGCCTGACCGCCAACAGCATCCGGACCCGCATCCCTCACATTCGAAGGATCGGACACGACGACCGGCACCTCAGCCCAGTTCTCTGCCGGATTGAAAGCCTTCGCGCCGGTCTCGGCGGCAAGCCATACGCCGAGCGCCGCGTCGCCCAGTGCAGCCTCAGCGTCTTTCTCGGGCAACGTCACAGCCGCATCGTTGAAGAACAGGTTCGGCTCTCCCCCATCAAAGAGGGAGATGTCGGCAGCAGCCGACAGCGATGCCGTCTCCGTCCCTGGCACCACGTCGAAGCGCACGGCATGAACGCCAGCCGCCGCGCCGGCGAGCGAGGAGGGTTCGGCGGAGAAGGAATAGGAATCGGCGGCCTGAACGTCCCAAGCGTCCCCATTCTCCTTCCACACGGTCAGGCCGCATGCCTTGGCAAGCCCTGCGTCATCGGCAAGCTCCAAGGAGGCCATCGCCGTCGTCGTGGCGTAGGGGTGGGCTGCCACAGCCCAGCCGTCTGCGACGGTCACGGCACCGGCAGGATAGACGTCCAGCTCGATCCTCTGCTCAAGCGAAAGGTTGTGCGTCCGACCTATCGAATCGGTGTAGGTGTAGGGCACGGTCAGCGTCCCGCCGTAAGAACCCTGCTTGAGTCCGCGAACCGACAAAGACACCATAGCGGAATCCTGTGCTGTGCCGATGTACCCGTCATTCGCGACATAAGCGCGCAGCCAAGATCCGTCGCCCTTGTCCGGAGTGAACGAGGGCTGGCCCACTTCGAACGAAACGGAGCTGGCACCCGAAACCGAAGCGGAGTCGAACAGGTCGCGAGCCGAAAGCGAAAGCACCCCGTCCAAAGCCCCGCCCTCCTCTATGGCGGGAGCATCGAGGGACAACGATGACTTCAGGCCAGCGTCCTCAATGCGCGCAGTCAGCGAGAACAGCGCCTCCGGCTTTATCTCCGCAATCTGGTCGCCCGTCAGCCCGGCCCCCTCCTTAGAGTCCATATAGATTGGACGCCTGCCTTTGAAGGAATCTGGATCGTAATCCACCAGCTCGCCATAAGCCGCAGCCAAATTGTCCTCGACCGTGACCGGGCCGGAGGAGTCGGTCTCGGCCCAGCGACGCTCGGCACCCTCGTCGCCGTCCAAGTCGTATTTCTCGTTGACATCGAAGTAGTAGCCAGAAAACACCAGAGCGCTGGAACGGAAAAGGCCCTGCGCGTCGGGTGCGCTACCACCTGCGTCGAAGATCGGCGGCTCGCCAAAAGACGCCCCAGGGTCGAGGGCCGAGGTGCGGGAGTTGTTGCCGTTGCCATTCTTCAAGGGACCGTAGCGCCCATCGGAATCCGGCGCGGAATACTCCTCGGGAATTGAGAAACGGCCCGCATAGACGCCTACGGCCTGACGATAGGTCGCCGAGAACGACAGTCCGTCCATCGTGCGCCACGTGACAGCCTCGCCTGTCGACGACGTGCCGAAATCGGCTGGCGAGATACCCCCCTCCGCAATCACGGAAAGGGAGCTAGCCACCTGGAAGGGGCGAGTGGTTCCGTCGGCAAGGTGCAACACCCAAGGGTCGCGCACGTACGATCCCCAGCTGATCTCGGTGGGATCGATAGGCTTATCGCCAGGCTCAAGGTCGGGGAAGTATTTTTCGACCCACGTGGGGTCGTCGGGGTTCCAGTACGATGAACTCCCTTTCAGGTCGACCAGAAGCTCGCAGCGCGTCTCTTCGGTCCACCCCACGCTTTGAACGGATGGGATGCCGGGATCGACCGAACCCTTAGGCTCCTCTCCGTCAGTAGACGATTTGTCGAAGTTTACGATCCAAGACACGTCGTAGCGACGCTCCTTAAGATAGTACTTCGCCTCGACGGGACCGTCCGCAGCGGGGCCGGCTCCTGCGAGGGCCTCCGTAAGATCGTCGCCTTCCAGGATGCGAGATTCCCCTTCCTGAATATTCCACTCGATGCGGACGATATCGTAGCCGGGCACCTCGAACGTACCCTCACCTTCAAAGAACACCGGGAGCTTGGAGCCAAGACCCTCCGTAACCAGCCCGTCACTAGGTTTACCATCATAGCTGACCGACCCATCGTCGCGCAGTACACCCACAGGCTCCGTGCCAAGCGGCTCATCGGTAGCGACATCGACGAAGGACAACGAGACCGGCCAGATCTGGCTAACCTCGGCAGATGCGGGCACCGAAGCAGCCCAGCCCACATGGTCGTCCACCTGAACGGGGGTGACACGAGCCTCGTAGGAGCCGGCCGCAACCGATACCACTTCTTTGGGCCACTCGGCCCACGACCCATTGCCGACCTCTCTGAACTGGTAGGTACGGCCCTGCTGATCGTCAGGCAACGATATCGAGCCCTCACCGGGATCGCCCGAAGCCGAACCCACCGCCGGCGTGCAAACCGTCTGCGGAGCGGCAGGACGCCCGTGAACAGCCAAATCCTGCGACCAAAGCTTGCCTGAATTGCCGATGCCGGAAAGGCTCAAGTCGTGATGCACGTCGCCCTGGGCCTTCCACTCATCCGAGTCGAGCGCAGGAGCCAGGCTGAAAAACCAGCCGTCCTTTCCATTAAACTTCCAGTCGGGCTCGACGCCCATGGGCAGACCCTCAACAGAAATGTCGGAGGGAGCTGCAACGTCACCCGAAACACTCACAATCTCATCAAAGATGTCGAGCGTTACGTCCACATCTGCCGCAGTCGCAGGAAACGATCTGGTAATGAGAATCGACCGGCCCTCTATGACGTAATCGGCCTGAGCCCCATCGAGGGTCACATTCGTGCGTTCCTTCTCAGCAGTCGAAGCCGGAATAGATATCTTGATGCGAGCGGTGTACGATTTCGATGCGTCAGCCGGTTCGCCCTCGGGTACGAGCTCACCATCGATACCGCCGACATGCCATTCAACAGACTCCACGACCGGATCGGGACCATGCCAAAGCGTCGAGTCGTTCTGCTGAGAGTCGTTCAGCTGAGAAGCGCTCTGGAAGGAACGCTGCTTGACGGAAACCGCCACGTCACGGTCGAGCTCCGTACCTTCACTGGGATCGGAAAGGCCCGATACTTCATAACTGGTGATGTCGGGCACACGCACCCACGTACCCGACTGATCGGGGAGGCCAGCAATGCCATTGGCGTCGAGCACCTCGAAGGAGTCGTAGGCGGCATCCGCATCGGCACCTCTCGCCCACAGGCCCGAGAGTCCGATATCTGCAGCATCGGAAGGGAACGCTACTCCGCCTTCGCCCACTTCAACCATCCAGAGACTCTTGCAGCCAGAAAAGAAGCCCTCGTGGTTCCCGACATTCTTCTCTAGGTTCATGGACAGCGAAACTCTCTCGAGCGAATAGCAATTGTTAAAAAAATTTAACATCGTGGGATTATTCGGCATCTTCCAATCGGCAATGTGCTCGGCGGAGGTCAATCCCGTGCAGCCATTGAACAACCTGTGCGCCGATATCACATTTTGGACTTTCCATTTCTCAAGGCCCTCGAGCGACGTCAAGGCCGTGCAACGGTCGAACATGTCGTTTAGAAGCTGCACATTGGAGACGTCCCATTCTCCCAGGGGCTCGAGGGATGTCACGGACGAACATCCGCTGAACATAACGTTCATGTCTGTCACATTGGAGACGTCCCATTTTCTCAGGGGCTCGAGGGATGTCACGGACGAACATCCGCTGAACATCTCGATCATGTTTGTCACATTGGAGACGTCCCATTTTCTCAGGGGCTCGAGGGACTCCAAGGCAAGGTCGCCCTTAAACATCGCGTCCATTCTCGTCACATTGGAGACGTCCCAGTCCTCGACGCCTTTTACGGATGTCAGAGCTTCACACTCTTGAAACATGCTGGTACAAGAATAGGCGCTATTCATATCGAGATTCTCCAGCCCCTCAATCCTGGTGAGCGAAGAGAAACCGGCGAACAGATAATCAAAGTTACCCGTACCAGAGGTAACGGTGTCTTCGATGGTTATAGAGAGCACTTGTCCTTCGTCAAAGACAACCGGCCAGACACCCCTCCACCTACCGCCCTTGATAATGAGGTGGCCATCTTCGAACTCGCATTTCAGTTCATCAATTCTGGAATCGCTTTTAGCTATAACCTCTTCCGAACCCACGTCAGGCTCCACGGCGCTTTGAGCTTCGGACGCCCCGGCACTTTGAAGACTCCGTTCCTCAACGGGATCGATCGCACCCCCTCCTTGGATAGCGTCCTGTTGCCCCTGCGCCGCAGAAGACGGCACTTCCTCAGCGGCATCCTCTCCATCGGGGAACAAGGGGGTGTCCTTTCCAGTTGCGGCATCGCCTCCCTCAGGTGCAGAATCCACCTCTGTACCGTCCTGAAGGTCACTGTTTACCGCAGGGGTCTCGGACGGAGACTCATTGAACGAAGCTAGTACCCCCCCCCCTACATCAATCTTCGCGAGTGCCTGGGCCGGGACGAAGCCCAGCGCTAACACGACGGAGAGCGCCACGGCGGTTGCCTTTCTGAACGCAGGCATCTCCTCCTCCTTTCTTTTCCGAAAATGGCGTCACATGGTTCGAATTACTTGTGATGTGCACGAATATAATCTCCGCTATGCTATGCCAAACGTTTTGATTTAGCAAGCGCACAATAAACGAACAGTAAGTAATGCTTTTTTGGATTCCCGCGTTTCTTGACCCTTCGAATTCTCATCGGCACTTTGATGGGAAAACGTATGATATGTGCATCCCCGTCTTCGCCGCACGCTTTGTGTCGGCATTAAAAGGACGGTGGACATCGCGTGGGGCGTGCGGTCCTCGTCGTGCGCCCAACAAAGAGGCGCACGACACGCAAACGAATCACGAGGACAGACGACTTCAATAATGAAGCTGCGAAAGCCCCCCCCCCACCGCACGAAACGTCAAGCAAACCAGGCTCGCCTCGCTCGGAAACCGTCGCTTTCGCGCCTTCCCCACCCCGGATCGAGATTTGCCCTCTATGCTCGAGCGAAGCCCTTTGCGACCGAGAGGCGTACGGTTTCGGTCTGCTCTATGTTTGCAAGCGGTTCGCATCCGCCCATCAGCCACCTCACTCTTTTTCGGACACGACAAATGAGGCGCCCGATTGGGCAACGTCACGAAGGGATTGCTCTCATTTCAGATATCTTGCGAGCGCACCAATCCGTAGTGAGCGCCACTGCAACGGCTATCATACGGGCATGCCAGATCGAAGTAGCGCATCACGACGGGTCATGGTCGCTCAAGGACAGGCACCCTCCCATCGAGAACGTTCGGCCGATGGCGACCACAAGCAAGCATGAAGGGAAGCCTATCAAAGAACGAAACGCTCGAAAGCGAGTTGCGCTCACTCGCGCAACCAGCTTGCGAACTTGTTGCTACCCCCTGGGATGGCCGCGCCGTTTCGCTCTTCGATGCACATGCTGTGGAAGCGTCATCACGAGACCGCAGCGGCGATAGCAGCCAAGTTGATATCGACGAACTGGGGTTTCACGCACGTGCAGATCGCACGGCGCAGATCGTCGAGGGTCAGAGGAAGCCTTCCTGTGTTCAGCGCACACGCCAGCAACACGGTGTTGAGCGCCTTGCGACCGCCCGTCTGCCGTAGGATACGCTCGTCGTCTACCGCCACAAAACGCCGCGCGGTACCGTCGTTCAAAAGCGCGTTCAAACGGATCACCACCTCTTCTCCTCGGTACGGCTCGTTCGACAACGCCGCCGTCACCGGCTGTATAGCCGTGGTGGCGGAAACCAGCACGCCATCAGGCGCAAGATACGAAAGCACGCGCGCGCCTTCGGCCGGCTCGAACGCAATGACGAGATCGGCCGTGCCATGCGCCACCAACGGTGCGAGCACCTCCTCACTCGCATCGCCCATTCGCACATGCGACACCACGCTACCGCCACGCTGCGCCATGCCGATCGTTTCGGCCGTGCGCACTTGCCAGCCCTTCTCCTGCGCAGCCTGAGCCAGCACCTTTGCCGCAAGAACGGTTCCCTGCCCACCCACGCCCGTCAACAGCACGTTACGCACGAAAGCCCCTTTCCGTCCGCATCTTCCCCGTCGATGGAAGCTTCTCCGTCGGCAGCTTCCCAATCGACGATCCTTTCGACAGGTTTCCCACTGACAGGTCTTCCATCGACGTCCGTACGGCGATCTCGCATTCCGCCGCGCTCCCATTTGCCGAAGCAGGACTTTCCACCGCAAGCTTTTCCGCTGGCTGACACCGAATCGACAAATCCGACGAAGCACCCAGCGCCTTCCCATCGGATGATTCGCATAAAACGTCTGTTTGCAGCACGGGAATTCCCAGCGCGCCGAACGGACACACCTGCACGCAAAGGCCGCAGCCGTTGCAGAGGCTCACGTCCACGAACGCCTGACCGCGCTCGCGGCTCCTCGGGCCGCGAGCGTCCGCATCGAAGCCGATGCCGGGACAGCCGATCGCGGTGATGCACTTCTTGCAGCCTGTGCATACATCCGCGTCCACCTGCGCCGGAGCGCCGGGGCGCACCAGCTGCACGCACGGGCTCTCGAACAGGATGGCCGACGGACCCTCAAACGACAGCGCCTCGCGCGCCGCCTCTTCGGCCGCAGCGAGGTCGAGCGGATCGGCCCGCACGATACATTCGACGCCGAAGGCCTCGAGCACGCGCCGGATGGACAACGGCGCGCGACGCGGTCCCATCAGCGTTGCGCCCGTACCGGGATGGGGTTGCGAACCGGTCATGGCGGTGGTGGCGTTGTCAAGCACGCACACGGTGATGTCGTGGCCGTTGTACACGGCGTTCACGATGCCGGTCAGCCCGCTGGCGAAGAACGTGGAATCGCCCACGAACGCCACGTGCTTCTTCTGCGGTTCTGCCACGGCGAAGCCCTGCGCCATCGTGATGCCCGCGCCCATGCACAAGCACGTGTCCACCGCATCGAGCGGTTTGGCGTTGCCTAGCGTGTAGCAGCCGATGTCGCCGCACAGCACGGCGGGCGTTTTCCCAAGCGCACGTTTCACCGCGTAAAAGCTGCCGCGATGCGGGCAGCCTGCGCACAGAACCGGAGGACGCACGGGAAGAGGCGCGTCAAACGCGTCCGCTGCGCCCTCTCCGCATGAGCGCGCAGCGGACGCACGAAGAGCCGAAACGGAATCGGCCGCAAGGATGTCCGAAGATGCCATGACCACCGAGGGCGCGGAAGGCACCGAAGGTCCAGCGCATGCCGAGGGCGCAGCGGCCTCCGAAGCCATGGCGGGCGCCGGAGGGGCCGAGGGCGCTGAATTTACAGAAACCGCAACAGTCGCCGCATCCGCTTCCGCGACGGATGCGCTGCAAGGGGGAGCAAGCGGTTCTGCAACGAAAGACGATGCGGAATTGGATGCGGACGCGAGCATAGGAACGGCATTCGCAACCCGCCCGTCGGAAGCCTTGAAAGACGATGAGGAACCGGGATCGGATGCCGCGAAGGCAGGCAATACAGAAGAAGGCAGAGGGGAAACGGATGGGGATGTTTCATGTGAAACATCCGACGTGCTCGAGATGAGCGCATCAGCGCCCAAAAAGCGTGCGATGCGGAGCGCGATGTCGTCCACGTCGTTCTCACCGCGGTCACGCGCGTCACCGGTCAGCCGCCCGCACACCTCGCATGCCGCGCGACCCTTGCCCGCCAGCACCAGCAAGCCATCTTCCAGCACGTTATCGAGCTCTTCCAACACCAGCACGCGCTCTAAGCCCTCGGCGAAGCGCGCCACCGCGTCTTCGGGGAAGGGGTACGGCGTTCCCACCTGCATGAACCGAAACGCTGGCAACACGACGGACGCCGCCTCCGACGACGGCTGTGCATCCGCAGCGGCAACCGCTGCGCCTGTTGCCGGCGCCGCCGAAGCTGCAACCGTTGCGTCCGCCACAGCCGCAGCAGCCGTCGCGCCTGCTGCAGCAGTCGCACCCACCGCGACCGTTATGCCCGCTGCAACGCGCTCGGCCAACATCCGCAGCGCCTCGCGCGCGTATGCCGCCGACACGCCCCCCGCAAGAATGCCCACGCGCGGATCGCCAACAGCTTCTCCATCGGTCCCCGATTCGCTGCCGCTTTTTTCGGCGGCGTCCTTCCGAAGGGCGCTTCCTTCGCGAATGGCTTTTTCGTCGGCGGGCATTTCGTGCGGAACGCCCATTGCGGCGCACGCCTTCTCCGCATGGACCCCTCCCGCAACGGCACTCCCTTCCGCAACAGCGCGTCCTTCCGCGGCGACGTGCGCCTTCTCCGCGCGGGATTCCTGCATCGCGCCGAGTTCTTCCGCACTACCGCCTTCTTCCGCCCCAGCATGCTCTTTCGCCGCGCCGCTCTCCGGCATCTCAACAAGCGCATTGAACGCCGCCAAAACGGGATCCGCGCAAAAATCGCGCGCGATCAGCCCCAGCCGCTCGTTGATCTCGCCATGGGCCTCCCATGCACGCCGGGGGAAGATCACCCATTTGGAATCGCGCACGAAACCCTCATCGGGAACGGGACGCGCTTCGGTGACGTCGGCCACCTCGAAGAACGTCGAAGCGTGGCAGATGCGCGTCGTGGGCCGCACGATGACGGGCGTGCCGTAACGCTCGGACAGATCGAACGCAGCTTTCACCATGGCGAAGCCCTCTTCAGGCGTGGAAGGGTCGAGCACCGGCAGTTTTGCAAAGGAGGCGAACCGGCGCGTATCCTGTTCGGTCTGCGACGAGATGGGGCCGGGATCGTCGGCCACGAACAGCACGAGGCCGCCTTTCACGCCCACGTAGTTCAGGCTCATGAGAGCGTCGCTCGCCACGTTCAGCCCCACCTGCTTGCACGTGAACAAGCAGCGCGCGCCGGCGTATGACGCACCGGCCAAAAGCTCGAGCGCAGCTTTCTCGTTCGTCGACCACTCCACATGCACGCCGCGCGCGCTTCCGGCAGCGTGCAGCTTCGCGATCGTCTCGATAACCTCCGACGACGGCGTGCCGGGATACCCCGCCGCCACGCGCACGCCCGCCTCCAGCGCCGCATGCGCGAACGCCTCGTTGCCCATCAGCAGCTTCTTCGCCATTGCCCTCGCCCGCCCCACTCTCGTCACCTGAACGGATGTTTCACGTGAAACATCGTTTCCGCCATGATAGCAAAAGCACCTGAAGCCGCCAGAAGACATCTGCGAAAGGGGCTTGCTGGGCATGCGGACGAAGCGCAGACCGAAAAAGAGCCGGCGAACGTTCGCAGCCCGAGGATGCCGCCGCGCGAAAAAGCACGCAAGACGGCGCTTGACGGAGTTCGAGATTGTCAAATCGAAGTAACGGTTTCTGCGGCATGCAGAGATGCAGACGAGATTTCGGTACCATTTCTCTACGCCTCAGCGATTCGAGAGAAAGCAGGTATCGCATGAAATGTCCTCTCTGCAATGTCGACCTGGTTATGAGCGAGCGCCAAGGAATCGAAATCGACTATTGCCCACAATGTCGCGGCGTTTGGCTTGATCGCGGCGAGTTGGACAAGATCATCGAGCGCTCTTCGGCGCCCACCGCCGCCCCGCATACGCAACCGATGGGCTACGATGAAGGCTACCGGCGCTCGGAAAAGCGTTTCGACAAACATCCTCGATACGATGACGACTACCGCGAGCACCACAAGAAAAAGCGACGCGGCGACTTTTTGAGCGACCTTTTCGAGTTCGGCGACTAACCAAGCTCGCGATCATCCGCAAGCGCTGCGCCAAAGGTCGCGACATTCGACGGGGCGCGGTCAAACCGCACGTCTCCGCGCCCCGCACCCACCGCAGCCGCACCGTGCTACCGACATCGCCAAAGTGATCGGCCTCTTGGACGCAGCCGCTCTTCCGCATCAGCGCGACCCGAGCCGCACATCGGAACCACCCGCGCGCAAGCTTCCGTCCATAACGACTTCTCGTAACGACTTCGCGCGGACACCGGACACCATGCATCTCGGAAGACTCCGTGCTACGACGTTGCGCGCTTCGGCGCTCTCGCACGCTGCCCGCCAAAAGCATCGCGCAACCTCCGCGCAAGCTGGCGGATATCTGCCCCCAATCACTCGACTCTCCTCAAAGAGGGCCATGCCGCTTTCCGCACGCAACCCTGAGGGCGGCCTCTTTTTGCCGCACGCCTCTCAGCGGGAACTGCTCCTTCCCGCACGGCGCTCGGCGAGTATCCGGGCGTCTTCGCCCTCCCTCGGACGATTTCCATGCGCCGCCCGCCGAGCGCACCGCAAAGGCGCACGTGCTTCCGCGTTGCTTACGCCTCGGCCATCGCGGCTTTGAAGTCGATAATCTTCTGGCGCGCGCCATCACAACCGGTGCCCAGCATCTGCACAGCCAGAATAGCGGCGTTCTTCGCGCCGTTGATGGCAACGCACGCCACCGGCACGCCGCTGGGCATCTGCACCATCGACAGCAGCGAGTCGAGGCCGCCGAGGTCGCTCGTCTTCATAGGAACGGTGATCACCGGGTTCGGAGTGTAGGCCGCCACGACGCCGCCCAGATGCGCCGCCTTGCCCGCCGCCGCGATGATGACGCGGATGCCGCGCTCGTGCGCGCCGCTCGCCCACTCGTGCACCTCGGCCGGCTTGCGGTGCGCGCTTGCCACCTTCACCTCGTACGGCACGCCGAACTCCTCCAGTTGCTGCATGCACGGCTCCATCGCCGGCATGTCCGACGTGCTTCCCATGATGATGCCCACCACCGGCTTACCCTTTTCACAAACCATGTGCGTTCCTTCCCGAAAATCCTTTCAACCGCGCTGCCCGTCTACGTGGCGCCTTCCGCACGCCCCTTCCGCGCAGCCCGCGCGCCAAAACCCCAGGGATCTGCGCATCCGTGCGGCGACTTCCGCGCGGCGCATTTTGCGCGGCGATTCCCTGCGGCATATCCCGTGCGATGGCTTCCAAACGACGCACTCGCGCGACTCGTTTCGCGCGACGCTCCCGAGCGCACTGCCCGCGCCGCTTTCCACGCAATGCCGCCGCACGCTCCGACCGGCAGCGCGCCCCTATCAGCGATCAGGTGTTTCACATGCAACATCCGATGCGCAGGAGCCATCGCCCCTATTGTACCGCGTCGGGCCGCGCACAGGCGCCTACGACGGCTCTTCCTCGGCGAACTCCCGTTCTCCCCACTCGCGCAGCGCCTCCAACACGGGAACAAAGCCCTCGCCGCGCGGCGTGAGGCGGTACTCCACACGTGGCGGCATCTCGCCGAAGTCGTGACGCGAGATAAGGCCGTCGCGCTCCAGCTCTCGCAACTGCTTGGAAAGCGTCGAATCGGAGATGCCTCCGACGCAGCGCTTGATAGCGCCGAAACGCCGCACGCCCTTGATGCCGATATAGTACAGCAGCTCGATCTTCCATCTGCCGCCCACCACCGCCTGCACCTTGGAAACATAGGGGCAACGTGCCACCAGCTCGCCTTGCCTTACCGCCATTCGCCACCGCCTCCTTTCGCATGCGAGAACGCAGCCGGACCGACCGCGCCGGCGTCGCGCACTTCTTACGTGCGCATGATACAGCGCGGCGAAGGAATGCGGCAAAAAACGAGGCCGACATCACGCACTTTGCCGCACCGCGTCGCAGCGGAGGAGCGGGCGGCGCTCGCCGGAGCGGACGACACCCTCGAGGCGCGCGACAGGACGCCGCAACGGTAGCGGGCATGCGACGCATACCACGGCGACGGGCAGATGCGTGACAGGATGCTGCAACGATGACGGTGCACGGCGCGATGTCGCAGTGACGATCAGACGCACGGCGAAGCTGACGCGGAGCGGGCGGCTATGTGCAGAATGCCGAAATGCGCAACTGCCCCGCCAATCCCGCCAATCCCCCATGCAAAGCTGTCCCGCCGATCCCGCTCCTCCCCATGCGCAGCCGTCCACGCCAGCCCCACCCCGCGCCCCCCGATACGCAGCCTGCCTTGCCCGCAGCGGGCGCGCCGGCAGCGCTCCTCCGCGAGCCAAATGACGGGGCGCTCACACGCCGGCCAGCAGATGATGCAGGTGGCTATGAGCCTGGACCTTCGTGCAGGGACGGTCGCCCAAAAGGCTCCACTCCAACACGAGGAGCAGCGTGTTGGCAAAATGATCGGCAACCAGACCGGTCGGCACCGGTCCCGCCATACGTGCCGGACAGGCGCGCATGGCGGCACGCACCTCGGCGCGCACGATGCCGCGCAGGCAGCTGAGCAGATAGCCTGAATCCTCGTTGCAGGCAAGCGTGCGCCTCACCACGTCGAGATGGGCGGCACAGAGGTCGTAAGCGCGGTCGAAATGCGCATGCAGGCTCTCCTCCGCGCCCATCGAAGGGTCCTCCTTCGCCCGCAGATGCGCAACGACACGCGACCACCCGTAGTTCAGCAGATCGAACTTGTCATCGAAGTAGTTGTAGAACGTCGCGCGCGGATACCCCGCACGCTGGCACAGCTCGTTCACCGTCACCCGCTCGAACGGCTGCTCGGCCACCAGCTCCAATAGCGCACGGGAGAACGCATCGAGCGTGCGCTGCGCCCCGCGCGTGGGCTTTTTCGTCACGTCGTATTTCATCCCAACCCCCCTGGCCCGATTTTGACCCGACCATAACCGCAGCCGATTCGAACATGGACAGTTTCGACCGATCCGTCCAACGATGGGCAAAACGGGTCAACCTGTCTCTTGCATCGCTTCGCACGGCATTCTATGGTTGTCCCCGGTTCTTGGCAAGCGCTCGAAACCGAGCCCGCCCCCGCATTGCGCCCTTCCGGCCAACGAAGGCAGAGCGAGGCCGCAACGAGGGCGAAACGCGATGGCGCGCACACGGGAGGATACGATGATCTTCTACTATTCGGCCACCGGAAACAGCCGGCACGCGGCCAAACGGCTCGCCGCGGCACTCGACGACACCGCCGTCTCCGTCTTGGACTGCCGCGCGGAGAGCCGCACCTCGTTCGCGCTGCCGGCGGGCGAGCCGCTCGGCCTCGTCACACCGACATACTTCATGGGGCTGCCCACCCTCATGTCCGACTTCCTCGACGCGCTCGAACTGGACGTCGAAGGCGAACCCTATGTCTACCTCGTAGCCACGTTCGGCAACTTCAGCGGCACGACGCGAGCCATGACCGCAAAGGCCCTGAAAAGGCACGGCATCCGGCTGGCCGCCGCCTTCGGTGTGCGCATGGTGGACACGTGGACGCCTTGGTTCGATGTGTCCGACCGCGAGCGCGCTTTGCGCATCACGCGCGAAGCCGACACGCGCATCGACGACATCGCGGCGCGCATCCGCAGACGGGAGGAAGGGTCCTACCGCCTTCGAACAGGTCCGCTGCTCGAGGCGCGCGCCATCCACGCCCTATGGAGACGCGGCCGCTCCACCGCCCCCTTCTCGGTGAGCGACGCGTGCATAGGCTGCGGCAGGTGCGCACGCGAGTGCCCCTCGGACGCCATCCGCATGAGCGAGGGGATGCCCGTCTGGGCAAGCAGCACGTGCGCGCAATGCCTCGGCTGCCTGCACCGCTGTCCCGTCTTCGCCATCCAACGCGGCCCCCGTACGAAACGGCACGGTCAATGGACGCATCCCGGAGAGCGCGTCGGATAGCGCGCGAAGCTGCGAGGTCGAAAGGGCGGGAGGCGCGGCACGACGTGCGGCGCCGCAAGTCCGAACGTCACAGGGTGCAGTGCCGCGAAGACGAATGCCGCAAGAATCGCGCCTTGCGCCCAAGCACAGCCGATCATGAGCGCGAAAACGGCTTCCGTATCGGATTATCCTGCGAGGACTCCGCTTCGCTTCCGCGCATCCCACATACGCAATCGCGAACAAGCTTGCCGACCCAACCTCATGACGCATCTGATCGGAATCGAAGCAAACCCTTCAAGGAAAGTCGTTTGTCCATGTCAAGCCGCCGTTGATGCGAGCCTGCGCTCGATCAGTCTCGCGCTCAGGCCCCTTGCGGGCGGACGCCGCGGAATGCCCGTCGGGAGAGGGGGCCACGCGACGCCGACGAGGCCGCATGCGAAAGCCGACCGGGAATACGCCAATGGCGGTTTGGCATAGACACCGCCGCGAACTGGCACGAATCACGCTTTGTGCATGGATCTGCGGCCCATCTGCGACGCTCGGCTTCCCTCCGACTTCCCCCGACCTGGGTTTATGCCGACCGCCTTTGGCCCAGCCCCCTTTCCGGCGCCGAAAATCCATGCACAAAGCGCGATTCGTGCCAGTTAGGGCCTTTTCCGCTGTTAAACCGCCATTGACATCGGCCAAGACGACCCGTTGCACAAGCTTCTGCCAGCGCTTCGAAAGGGCCACCCGCCAAACAGGGAGGGCCTCGCAACAACCAGCCGGAAAAGGCTCGGCTCGAAGCCCGGCGAACGCGGGTTTGCGTCGGCGATGGTTTAACAGCGGAAGGTCTCCGCCCGCGTCAAGCCGCTACGAGCATGCGCCCGGCACCTCAGCGCTCCCCCTCTTGTCGCAAGCTCCAGCAAAGGGACGAAACCGGCGCCGCCCCGTCATGCGCCGTCAAGAATCCTTTTACTCCAAAAAAGGACAGTACTGTTTCTTTCTATTGCCTTAAGGCATAGTTTCGCACGAGACGAAACCATAGGAAGGAGACACCATGCATTTCACCGGAACGATTTGGCGGCCCCCTTACGAAGCGGGCTCGGCACTGCTGCAGGTCACCGTCGGCTGCACGCACCATCGCTGCCGTTTCTGCTCGCTTTACCAAGACCCGTTTTCGCTCTCGCCGCTTTCGGAGGTGGAAGCCGACCTCGCCGAGATACGGCGCTTCCACCCGCACGCGCGCCGCGTGTGGCTCACCGGCGCGAACCCCTTCGGCATCAGCGAGACGAAGCTCACGCCCATCTTGCAAAGCGTCAGAGCGGCGCTTTCGAGCGTGCGAAGCATCGGGGGCTTCGTGCGCATCGGCGATCTGCGGCGCAAGACCGACGACGATCTGGCCCGCTGGGCCGAACTCGGCGTGGACGGCCTCACCATCGGCGTTGAAAGCGGCCACGATCCTTCGCTCGACTTTATGGAGAAGGGCCATACAGCAGCCGATATCGTGCAGCAGTGCCGCAGGCTCGACGCGGCGGGCATCGGCTATTACTTCTTCTACCTTTCGGGAATGGCCGGAGCCGGACGCTGCATCGAAGCCGCACGGGCAAGCGCCGAGACGTTCAATCAGACGAAGCCGCGCATCATCAGCGTGCTTTCGATGACGTTGTTCCCCGATTCGCGCCTTGCGCTCGACGTTGAAGAGGGACGTTTCGCGCCCGCTGGCGAGTTGGAACGCCTCAAAGAGGTGCGCGAGTTGGCTGCGAGCCTCGAGATCGAGACGCTTCTGTCCACTGCACACGTGTCCGACACCGTCCATGTGGAGGGAATGCTGCCGAACGATCGGGCCGGCATCCTCTCGGCTCTCGATCACGCTATCGACACCTACGACGAACGCGATCTGAGAAACTACCGCCGCCGCATCCGCTCGCTGTGAGGGGAACCCGCGAAATTCTCCGGACGCACATGGCGACCGGCCTCCGAACGCTGGACGCCCATCGTCGAAGCCACGAGCGGGTGCGCATGGGGATGCTGCACGTTCTGCACCCTCTACGAGAGGGAGCCCTTCCTCGTAACCCCCTTGGAGCGATCCTGCCGCAACCTTGACGAGTGAAAGCCCCTTTCGCACGCCGCCTATGGCTTACCGGAAGCGATCTTTCCAAATGAGATTTCGCCACCTTGAAGACCGGGCGCTGACCGTGCGCAGCCGCCTCGCCAGTCAGCGGTAGGGCGACCTTCCCCTCCCTGATGCTGGTCAGCGAAACGGAAATCGCGCGAACGGGGCTCGTCGCACGCAAAAAAGGGAGCCTTGCGGCTCCCTTCAATGTGTGGTGGTCGGAGACGGACTTGAACCGCCGGCACGGGGATTTTCAGTCCCCTGCTCTACCAACTGAGCTACCCGACCGGAAACGCCTTTACAGCGCGAGACGATATTGTACCGGTCGCCCGTCCGGCGGTCAAGCACTGCCCGCAAATGTTTCACGTGAAACGCTTGCGAGAGCAAGGCGCGAGACAAGCAGAGCGCGAGGCGGAAGACGCGGGGCGTTCACAAGGTGCAATGCGAGAGCGAAGCGCGAGCGGTCGTTTCCGGGTTTCGCAGCGCGCCATGGGTGGCGCAAAGCGCGAGACGGGAGCGCAGCACGAAGCGGGAGCATGGCGCGAGGCAGCTGCAAAGCGCACGAAAACCGGTCCGACGCGAATACCGACCGAATCGTGCCCCTCGTCCTCCAAGCACGAAGAGCACGTGCCATCGCGCGCTATTCGCTCGCGCAACCATCGCCGAAAATCAACTCCCTTTCCTCGCCGGTAAGAGCAGCGCGAGCCTGATCACGCAGATTGTTCACGCCGATGAAGAACTGACGCATCATCACCACCATGAGGTAGCGACCGCGCGGCGTGAGCGTCAGCTCGTCTCGCGTGTCGCGATCGAACGCGCCCGCAGCCTTCATGAATGCCATCTCCGCGGGAAGCCCGGCCTCCACCGTGCAGCCAAAGTCACGCTCCCACGCCACCTTGTCCAACCGCAATCCGAACAGCTGCATCATAAAACGGTAACGCATGCGGTCGCGCTTGCTGAACGTCGTCTTGCCCATGAGCGACATGCGGCCGGACTCGATGGCTGCGTTGTAATCCCTCACCGAAAACGTGTTCACATACAGATTCTCGCCCAGATACGTGATGCCGCCCGACCCGATGGCCGGATACTCCTCGTAATCAACCACATACTCGTCGATCATCGCGTCTTCGCCATCCGCCCCACCACCGCGGCGGTTGAACGTCCACGCCGAGCCGTACTCGAACAGCGGCGCATCGCCGCCAGCCAAAAGCTCGCAGACGATCTCGTAGAACCGTTGCTCGCGACGATAGTCCACCGGACCCACGGTGCGCGCCAGCGAGCGCGCCACGCTCGGCGACGCCATGAGCGGGTAGAACGTGGTTTGGCTGGCGCCGCTTTCCACCACACGCTCGATGTCGCTGATGAGAATATCCTCGGTTTGAGCAGGAAAGTTGAATATCATATCTGCGTTCATCGAGGTGAAGTACGGGCTGGCATCCTGGATGCGCTCCATGATCTCCTGCCCGCAGCCGTACTTTTCAAGACGGTCCATCTGCTCGAGCAGCCCGTCGTCGAAGCTCTGCACTCCCACGGAAAGGCGCTGCACACGTCCTTGCAGCTTATCCAGATACGATGGGATCAGATGGTTCGGATTCGTCTCGCTCGACACTTCCTTGAGGGAGAACGTCTCGCGCGCCATATCGATGGTGTCGCACAGATCGTCGATCATGATGGTAGGCGTACCGCCGCCTACATACAGGCTCTCGAAATCGTAGCCCAAGTCCTTAAGCATGAGCATCTCGCGCCGCATGTTTGCGAAGTACGGTCGGGCGCGCTCTTCCGAGAACGGAAAGCGGTTAAAGCTGCAATACGGGCACAGCCGTTCGCAGAACGGCACATGCATGTACAGCATGTACTTTCGCCCAGGCTCGGGGACGGGCACACGCCCGTCGTCGGTGGGTTGAAGCTTCAGGTAGCGCTTTGTGCATTCCCGCACGACGTAAGTGAGCAAGCGTTCAGATACCATAGGTTCTCCCATGAACGTACAGATTGACGTAGCAAGTCGGTAAAGCATGCGCAGCACCGCGCATCGTCCCGTTCCACGGAAAGCGACCGGATAGACGATTCGGCCGCCCCGTTCGACGCGCGCGGTCACGACCCAAGCAGCATGCTTGCGCGACGAGCACGTCTGAAGCGAACGGTGAAGGGGAGGGGCGCGGCGGATGTCGATGACATCCGCCGCCCATCCGCTCAATAGCGAGGCCGGACGGAACTACTTCCATGCTCCACGACCGGCAGCAGCTCGTTTGCCGATATCCGAGCGGTACTGCTTTCCCTCGAAGTTGATGAGATCGCACGCTTCGTAGGCCTTTTCGCGCGCTTCGTCAAAGGTGTCGCCCAAGGCCACCACGTTGAGCACGCGACCACCAGCAGTGACCAGCTCGCCGTCGAAGTTCTTGGCCGTGCCGGCATGGAACACCGTCACCCCATCGATCTGTTCAGCCTCGTCGATGCCGAGAATGACCTTGCCCTTCTCGTACGACCCCGGATAGCCTTCGCTCGCCAGCACCACGCACACCGCCCACCGCTCGCTCCAACGAAGATCGATGTCGTCAGGACGCCCCTCGGCCACGGCCATCATAATGTCCACCAGGTCGGTCTCCAAGCGCGGCAGCACCACCTGCGTTTCGGGGTCGCCGAAGCGCGCATTGAACTCGAGCACCTTCGGACCCTCGGGCGTCAGCATGAAGCCGCCGTACAGCACACCGCGATAGTCGCAGTCGAACTCCTCAGCCGTCGCAGCGGCGGCCTTCTCCATGATCTCGTGCATGGACGCCAGCTCTTCGGATGTGACGATGGGCACCGGCGAGTACACGCCCATGCCTCCCGTGTTCGGCCCGCGGTCGCCGTCGAAGGCGCGCTTGTGATCTTGGGCCGTGGCCATGCAGTGCGCCTTGCCTCCACTCACGAACGCGAGCAACGAGCATTCCGGCCCGGCGAGGCACTCCTCTACCACCACGGTGGAACCCGCCTGTCCGAACGCGCCGTCGAAGCAGTCGCGCAGCGCCTCTTCCGCATCCTCAACGTCCTCTGCCACCACGACGCCCTTACCCGCAGCCAAGCCGTCGGCCTTCACCACGATGGGAGCGCCCAGTTCGTGCACGTAGGCCAGCGCCGGCTCGAGTTCAGTGAAGCTTGCGTAACGCGCGGTAGGAATGCCGTGGGCCTCCATGAACCGCTTGCTGAACGTCTTGCTTCCCTCCAGCTGCGCGCCCTGCGCGTCAGGGCCGAATACGGCCACGCCCGCCTCGCGCAGCGCATCGGCCACGCCCGCCACCAGCGGCGCCTCAGGGCCGACAACCACCAAATCGACGCGATGCTCCTTGGCGAACGCCAGAACGGCGCGGCCGTCCTCAACGTCGAGGCCGCTCACATTGCTCGCGATATGCCCCGTACCGCCATTGCCAGGAGCCACGTAGAGGTTGTCGGTGCGCGGAGATTTCGCGAGCGCCCACGCGATGGCATGCTCGCGGCCACCGCCGCCCAAAACCAGGATGTTCATTGCCGTTCCTTTCAACCCAAATCGTTTTTCTCCGCGCACGGCACATTGACAACTCGATGTTTCGCATGAAACGCTTGTTGCGATGTCGTGCGATAAAGGAGCGCATGTTTCACGTGAAACATGCTCCGTCGGCACCGGGCCGCTTCACGCGCTAACGATCCCAACCGCGCATGATCGTTTGGTCGCGATCAGGCCCCACAGCGATGATGCTGATGCGCACGCCGGTGATCTTCTCCAAATACTCCACATAGCGCTGCGCGTTCTCCGGTAGCTCGTCAAACGAACGGCAGCCGGTGATGTCGACGCCCTTCCATCCCGGAAGCTCCTCGTACACGGGCTTCGCATGGAACAGCACGCTTTGCTGCATGGGGAAGTAATCGTAGATCTTACCGTCACACTCGTACGCCGTGCACACTTTCACGGTGTCGAACGCCGAAAGCACGTCCAGTTTGGTGAGCGCCACATCGGTGAGGCCGTTCACCTCGGCAGCGTATCGCGCGATCACCGCATCGAACCAGCCGCAGCGGCGCTTGCGGCCCGTCGTCACGCCGAACTCGTGGCCAGCCGCGCACAGAAGCTCGCCGGCCTCGGCCTCTTCGCCCGTGCCCCCGTCTTCCGTATAGCGTTGCTCGGTGGGGAAGGGGCCGCCGCCCACGCGCGTGATGTAGGCTTTCTGAATGCCAAGCACGCGATCAATGGCCGTAGGACCCACGCCCGTTCCCGTGGCCGCACCGCCCGCGCAGCACGACGACGAGGTGACGTAGGGATACGTGCCGTGGTCGATATCCAGAAGCGTACCCTGCGCGCCCTCGAAGAGGATCGATTTGCCCGCGCGCACGGCCTCGTTCAGAAGCTGCGCGGTCTCGGCCATGTAGGGCTTCAGAATGCGCGCGTAGGGCAAATACTCCTCGCAGATCTCGTCCACCGTGTAGGTGTGAAGTCCATATATCTTCTGCAGCACAGGATTCTTCTGCGCCAGCGCCGTCTCAAGCTTAAGCCGGAATATCTTCTCATCCAGCAGGTCTTGCACGCGGATGCCCTTGCGTGCCACTTTGTCCTGGTAGCATGGGCCGATGCCGCGCTTGGTGGTGCCGATCTTGTTGTCGCCGAGGCGCTTCTCGTCCGCGCCGTCGAAATCCTTGTGATAGGGCATGATGATATGCGCGTCGCAGCTGATCTTGAGGTTCTCGCACGAGATCCCCTCAGCTTCCAGCATGGCCATCTCCTTGATGAGCACGCCAGGATCGATCACCACGCCGTTGCCGATCACCGGAACCGCGTTCTCGTACATCACGCCAGAGGGCATGAGGTGCAGCGCCAGCTTCTTGTTGCCGTGGATGACCGTATGACCGGCGTTGTTACCGCCCTGATAACGCACCACGTAATCATATTCGCGCGCGATGAGGTCGGTGATCTTCCCTTTGCCTTCGTCCCCCCACTGAGCGCCGACGAGTACTGTGCTAGGCATGTGAGCGCATCCTTTCATCACATGAAGAAACGCGGGGCGCACAACGCGCCGTTCCGCAACCTTGCTTAGTATAGTATAGGCGCCCCTGCGCGCGCCCCAAGATTCCGAGGTCGCCCCAACGCTCCAGCCTACCGCCATATGAGGCGCGGAAATGGACGCGCGAGCACCGTTCGCTGCCGTCAGGGCGGGCGGCCAAGCCTCATCGCGAAGCGGGCCTTTGCAACTCTCCCACTGGTGCGCTATAACGAAGCCGAAGCCTGTCTGCATGCGAAGCGAACGCACGACGGAGTCCTCCCGAGGAAAGGATGTGCGGCATCGCCCGAATCCCGGAGGGTGCGAACGCCATCAATCTCGCGCGCGCTCTGGCGAATGGCGACCCCTTACAGCCTTACCTCGTTGAGCGTCGGATCGGCCTCGCGCAAAGCCTCGACGATCTCTTCGTGACAGGTGAACAGGATCACTTGGCGGCAGCTTGCCAGTTCGACAAGAGCTTTCGCCGCACCGGCGCGGCGCGACGAATCGAAGTTGACGAGGATGTCGTCGGCAAGGATGGGGATGGCGCGCCCCACGTTGTCGGCTTCCATGAGCAGCGCTATGCGCAAAGCCAGGTAAAGTTGCTGGCACGTTCCTAGCGATAGATGGACAGGCTCACGCGTGGTTTTTACGGCGTCGACAACCTCCAAACGACCGTCGGACGACAGGGAGACCTTCGTCCATCGTCCATCGGTCATGAGCGCAAGCAAACGGCTAGCCCGGCGATAGACCTGCGGCTGGCTTTTGCTCTCCCATGCGGCGATGGCCGCCTCCAGCATGCGCTTTGCCAGCAGCAGTCGCGCGTAATCCTGCACGCTTTCGTCAAAGCGCGTGCGCACCTGCTGGTAGCGCAGCTTGATCTGATCGAAATCGCGCAGATGCTCGGCTCGGGACAATTCCTGCTTGAGCTCGCCATATCGCCGGTTCAAACTCTCACTCGTTTCGCGGAGGCCCGCACGCTGCCGAGTTTTCTGCTCGATGGCCCCTTCGATGGCCTCAACCGTGGCTTCGGAGCGCACCTCTACGTCTTCGAACAGAAGACAACGCTGGCGGCGAGCGAGGGAAAGCCGGTCCTCGAGCGCAGTACGGCGAGACACGAGCGCCTGGTGGCGCTGCTGGAACATATTGAGCTCGGAGCGAGTCCGCTGCGCCTCGTCGAGCAGCATCTTAGAGCGACGAAGCGACCCCTGCGCTTCACCCAACCCCGCTTTCCCAAGCTGAACGACGATGCGCTCCTTGAAGGCAGCCCGCGCCTCGAGGCATGCTTCGAGTTTTTTCTTGTCCTGAAGCATCACCCAATGCGCGTCCTTCTTGCGCGCCTCCTTAGCTTCAACCTCTTTGTCGGGCCTGAACAGCATGACCAACGCCGCCAAGGCCAGCATCACCGCGAACACGAGCAGGCCAACACCCAACGCAGTGAACGACAAGCTGGCGATTTCGCGACCGTGCGCGAACAGCGGGACGCCGGCCAATACGAACACGAGAGGCAGCGCAATGGACAGCCCCACCTGCACGCTGCGCTGTCGGCGGCGTCGCTCGGCCTCAGCTCGCTCGTCCTCGGATTCGAGTAAAGCCTCGTATGCGGCCTTCGAAGTGGTGAAGTTATCCTGCGCGAGGTCCACGGCATGCTCGCACTTCGCCTCTTCCACGGTAAGAGCCTCTATCTGATCGCGCAGAGCACGCTCATCCGAAGAGGAAAGGGATACAAGTTCGGGATATCCCGCATCCATCGCGCGACGTTCGGCTGCAAGCAGCTCTTCCTCTTCGCGCAATGCAACGACCTGCTCCTGCATTTCGGCGATCTCGCGATCTAGCCTTTCCACATGAACGCGTTGAGCAGAAAGCGCCTCGATGACAGCGTTCAATTCATCGAGGCGCGCGTTCAGCTCGTCTCGCTGCGGACCCAGATCGTGAAACTCTTTGTCTTCGCGCTTGAAACGCTCCGCTTCGTCGGCGGCGGCTGCCATGGCCGCGCGCAGTTCATTCTGCTCGGATTCCAACCGCACGAGCGAATGCTCCACGCCCGTCGCACGCGACGTGTACTCGGCAAGGCGTTCTTGCACCTGAGCGAGAGCGCGAGCAGGCGAAGCCCCTGTGCCCGATCCCGCCGTGAGCAGCTTCGCCGTGACGTCAGTGGTGTTGCGCAAACTCCGGAGCTCGTCGCTCGTGAGCGAGAACATCGTGCGGAACGTCTCCTTGTCGATGTCTCCCACAAGCGAGACGTCCCCCTGAAGCCCCTCGCTGTTGCGCGCGCGGGAAAGTTCTATCTCGAAAAGATCGTCAGAATCGCATACCGCCGACACGTCTCGTACGAGATCGGCGTCCTCCTCGCACGGCCGCCGACCCGCCTCGGTCGAATCCCCAACGGCACGAGACGCGAAGAAGAGCGATCCGGCGCGCTCGGCATTGGCCGGACGGTAGGTGTTGCGGTTTCCCCGCGCATCCTCCCAACCAAATAGCACACCGCCCACGAACGACGCGAGCGTTGTCTTTCCCGCCTCGTTTCGTCCGAACACCACGTTGAGACGAGAATCGAACGGCCCCACAACGCGGTCGGTGAATGCGCCAAAGCTCTGTATCTTTATGTGCTTGAGGAATGGCGCGTTCATCGCTCGTTCCCTTGCAACAGAAGGTCGAGCACAAGGTTTTCCGCATCGTCGGACAACTCGTCGATCATGCGCGTGCAGGAACTGGGAAGCTTCACGTTCTTGCGCAAAAACTCATCCTGCAGGTACGCCACCGCGTCGTCGGGATTTCGTCTTTGCGCCTCTGCAACTTGGAGGAGCACTGACGGGAACAGGCCCTCCGCACGCAGGGCTTCTTTGTCGCACGGCAGCACAGTGGCATCAACGAGCGCGTCGCAGAAGAACTCCGAGTACGCATCGTTCACATGTTTGCGCAATTCGCACAGCACATCGGGCTGCTCCAAAAGGGGATGCAGGGAGGTGGCGCCCTCTAAGGCGATGCGCACCACCATCTCCTCGCAGCGAGCCTTGCCGTTTTCATGGAACAGCTCGCGCATGATCTTGTCGGTGACGTCGGGCAGGTTGGAGCAGTCGGACACGTCCACGCGCATGCGCTGCCACACCACGCTCGCCGTGGGGATGAATTCGGCTTCGTTCGGGGCTCCCTCGCGCAACGTCACATGAAGCACGCCGCGCTCGCCCGTCTCCTTGATATCGCGTCCTTGAATGCAGCCCGAAAACGCTATGCGCGGATCATCGAACGACGGATGGGCGTACTTTTGGTGAATATGCCCGAGCGCCCAGTAGTCCATGCCCGCACGCATGAGCGTTTCGGGATCGACCGGCGCCTTCACAGGATCGAGATGCAGTCCGGCATGCAGCACGCCCACGGCAAACGGAACCTCCCCCGCCTCTGGAAGCTTACCCTCAAGCGCGGAGACCGCATCGGCGCGGGTCACCCCATCGGCAATGCATTCGTCAGCAGGCCAGGTTTGGTTGTAGTATCCCCGTCCGGCAATAAGGCACAGCGGCCTGCCGTCTCTCTCGAAGATCTCATAGCCGGGACGATCGCCAGGAAGCATGACGGCATTCGGAGGCAACGAAAAGAAGTCGTGCTGCCACGTGGTGTACGGATCATGATTGCCGGTTACGAGGTACGCGGGAATGCCCGCCGCCCCCAAGCGCTCGAGGCCTTTGAAAAAGTGCAGATAGTCGCCATAAGATGGACGTGCCGAGTCGAAGATGTCGCCCGCGATCACCACGAAGTCAACCTCGCGCGCGAGCGCTGCGTCGATGACGCGGTCGTATGCCTCGGCAATGGCCGAGAGCAAGCGGTCGGCCCACGCATCTGAAAGGGCCCTCAAGCCGCGGAACGGCGCGCCGAGATGCAGATCGGCAGCATGGATGAATGTGATGCGTTCGGACATGGCCCCAGTGTAGCGCGAAACGACGCAAGAGAACTTTACATCATGCCGGCCACGCGCGAATCGTCGATGAAATCCATGAAACGGGTGTACTCGGCATTGAACGCGAGAGGTATGTCTCGCGTGGGACCGTTGCGATGCTTCGCCACAATAAGTTGCGCCGTGCCCAGATCGGGGCGATCCTCGCTCTCCGCCTCGGCTTCATCCATGCTTCGGTCGATGAAGGCCACAATGTCGGCATCCTGCTCGATCGAGCCCGATTCGCGCAGGTCGGAAAGCATCGGGCGCTTCTTGCCACGCATCTCCACGGCACGCGAGAGCTGCGACAAGGCGATCACGGGCATGTCCATCTCCTTCGCAAGCACCTTGAGACCTCTCGATATCTCGCCCACCTCGACGGCACGGTTACCGTCGGCGCGAGCCTTGGGAGGCTGCATGAGCTGCAGGTAGTCGACAACGATGAGACCCTTCTCTGCATCGCGCAACTCGCGACGGGCCTTCGCGCGCAGTTCGAGGATGGACAACGCCGGGGTATCGTCGATGAAGATGTTGAGGTTCGATAAGTCGCTCGACGCTTGCACTATGGCCGCCCAGTCGGCATCGTGCACCTTGCCGGCGCGCACGTTCGCCAAACTCACGCGGGCCTCGGCGCACAGGATGCGCTGCACCAGCTGCGATGCGCTCATCTCCAACGACAGAAACGCCACCGTGGCGCCAAGCTTCGCCGCGTTGGTGGTCAGATTGAGGGCGAACGATGTCTTGCCAACGCCGGGACGCGCCGCCAATATAACGAGGTCACCGCCGCGAAAGCCGTGGAACAGGTCGTCGACATCCCGGAAACCCGACGCAACGCCGACGATTTTGTTCTCTTGGGCCGCCACCTTCTGAATCTCCTCGTACGCATCCATCACGAGGGTGTTCATTTTCTGGAACGACGACGACACGCGTTTTTCCGTAACGTTGAACAGCGTCTTCTCCGCATCTTCGACGACTGAGTCCAAATCGTCGGGCGCATCGTAAGCCAGCGACTTGATGGACTCGGAAGCGCGGATAAGATCGCGCAGGATGGACGTGCGCTTGACGATCTCCACATGGTTCTGCCAGTTGGTCAACGCAAATGTGTTATCAGCGAGCTCGAGCAGGTACGCCTTCCCCCCCACAGCCTCAAGCTGGCCCGCGCCTTTGAGATTGTCGGCCAACGAGATGTGGTCGATGGGGATGTGGCGGGCATACAGATCGAGCATCGATTCAAAGATGCGCTGGTGAGATGCACGATAGAAATTATCGGAAACGAGCTTCGCGGCCACTTCTTCGATGGCCTCCTGCGTGAGCATGCATGCGGCGAGGACTGATTTCTCCGCCTCGATGTTCTGCGGTTCAAGCTTGCGACGGTCGGCTACCTCCTCTTCGGGGGCAAAATCCGCGTTGTAAGGGGCGACGGGACCGGGCATGTGCTATCTTCCTCTCGTTCGTGGAAGACCCTATAATACTTCATCGGGAGCCTTCAAGCGAGCATCCCTCCAAAACACGAGCGAATCGTTCGCCCCCTCCTTTTTGCGGGAACGAGCGGGGAGCGCGACTCAAAGTCAGGCTCTGTCGGGGCATAGTCGAGCCACTCGCCCCCTTCGGCCTCCCTTTCCCTTCATCCTCTCTTCGACCTTCTCCTTCTCCACCGCACATCCCTTCCCCTCCTACCCTACCTCTGCACCATTCCCCTCCGCCCTTCTTGACCGCTATCTCATCCCCTCTTCCCTTCTCGCCCTTTAGCCTACCCCTCGTTCCCGCTTGCCTCCCAGCTCAGTCTCGCCATTCCGAGCTCAACCGCTCGAAAGCGTGCGCCGGAACGTTCGGGGCTCTTCGATCCGATATCCACCAGCGCCCCTCGCCGTCACGCAAACTCGAAGTCGCTCAGTTCGGTCGCCCGATATGGCCAGCTAACCTGCGCCCGTGCGCCATAGCTCAAACTCGAACGTTGTTGCACCAATAGACCTCGAAACCCCAAGGCCCCAACATGATCGTCCGCTCAGAAGCAAAGCCATCGAGAGTGTGCAAGGATGGCAACCTTCATGATCGCTCTGCAACGCTTGACCTGCTCAGGCGGGAGCGAAGAAGCAGGATCTGGCAACGCATGAGCCAAGCCGCCGCCGTCAGAAGGATCAGGTACCGCATCGGAAGAAAAAGCGGGGAAAGGCGGTCTTTCGCCTGCTTCGATCAACGTTTGGCAAGAAAGTGCAGATGAGTGTTTCACGTGAAACACTCTGCTTTTCGTTCTCTCGCACAGGTGGAACGCGATATTTGCAAGGGGAGGGTGGGAATGGAGAAACGCAGGGCAGGCCGAAACATTGCGAGACGGCCCATGCGAAGAAGGTCAAGCCGAATCCAATATCAAACGCACCGTACGGATCTCAAGGCAATCTCTCCGAATGCGGGCGCCTGCACGGGACCGAACCCTTCAATTCACCCGCAAAACCCAAGGGTATCGAATACCCCAGTGCGCCAAGTGCGTCGTGAGCGTGGAAATCCACAACGCCATCTCAGCTTTTGAGAACGTCAGGAACATCGTGACATCAAGAATGCCGGGAACTTCAAAGCGTCTGGAAACCTCGGTAGCCGAGGCTTCGGAGATGTCAAGAGCATCAAAAGAGTCAGAGACGTCGCGTTCACTGGAAGCGCCAAGGGCGTCGTCGACCCCGGGTATCTCGCGAAAACCTCATGACCAGGCCCTGCACTTTGCCACGTTCGACCGCTCGGACGGCGCCAAGCTCGAAGGATTCGACCGCTCGGACGACCTCGACATGCGGCACCCAACCCCTCGCACGGCCAAAAAGAGACGTTTCAAGCGAAACGTCTAGACGCAAACAAAGCGCTTAGATGCAAAAAGGCCCCGAAAACGTGCCGTGAACATCTTCGACACCGTTTCGGGGCCTTGAGCAAGTTCGCAGCGGAAACTACTCCGCAGCCTCCTTGGAAGCTTCGACCGCCTCGGCCTCTCCGGCCTCCGACTCGACGGTAACCTCAGCTTCCCCAGCCTCGGTCTCCTCGGCGTCCACGGCCTCCTCGGCAACGGGAGCGTCGTTCTCCCCGCCGACGAGCACGTTCACCGTGGTCCTGATCTCTCGGTAGAGCGAGATGGAAACTTCATGCTCGCCCGCCGTCTTGATGGCATGACCAAGTTCGATGCGGCGCTTGTCCACCTCGATGCCCGAGCTCTCCTTGATGGCATCGGCGATCATCTGGGCAGTGACGGATCCGAACAGCTGACCCTCGTCGCCCACCTGGGCGATCACCTTGACGGTGGTGCCGTCGAGCGCCGCCTTCACCGCATTGGCGTCGGCAATGCGCTTCTCCTCGCGCTTGGCGATGTTATGCTTGCGATCCTCAAGCTGCCTCAGGTTGCCCTTCGTCGCAAGGATGGCAATTCCCTGCGGAAGCAGGTAGTTGTTGGCAAAACCGGGAGCCACGTCAACAACGTCGCCCTCACCGCCCTTGCCTTTCAGTTCTTGGAGCAGGATGACTTTCATGGTTCCTCCTTGCGCCTAGCGGTTGCGACGGTCGCCGCGTCCGCTGATGGCGGGAACCGCGTAGGGCATCAAAGCCATCTCGCGAGCGCGCTTCACGGCGTTCGCGATGTCGCGCTGGTGCTGGGTGCAGGCACCCGTCACGCGACGCGGCTTGATCTTCCCGCGGTCGGTCACGTATTTGCGCAGCATCTGGGTGTCTTTGTAGTCGACGTACTGCACGTCCTCTTTGCAGAACTGGCAGTACTTGCGACGCGGCTGCTTCGCGTAATCGGACATTTCAAACCTCTTTCGTATCGCTAGAACGGGATGTCTTCGTCATAGACCGAAGAAGAGGCGTCGACTACCGGTGCGGGAGCAGGAGCGTACGCAGGCGCCGCAGGGGCTGCCGGTGCGGGAGCGGAGTAACCGCCTCCCATACCGCCGCCGTACGACGACGAGTCGCTGCGACTCGACATGAACTCCAGCTCGTCCACGATGACCTCGATCTTGCTGCGCTTCTGCCCTTCGCGCTCCCACTGGCTCCAGCGGAGCTTGCCCTCGATGGACACCTTGGTGCCCTTGCTGAGGTAGCGCGAGAGAGCCTCGGCGCGGGCGCCGAACATCGTGCAGTCGATGAAGTTCGGGTAGTCCTCCCACTCGCCGGTCTGCTGGTTCTTGCGGCGGTCGTTGACCGCCACGCCGAAGCCGAGCACGGGCATGCCGCCCGCCGTGGAGCGCAGCTCGGGGTCGCGCGTAAGGTTCCCGCTTATTATCACTCGGTTGATGCTCATGTAGCCCACCTCTTCTCATGCCAGCCCTGGGTATTCGCCCAGGCCCTGAACGTCTCCTTAGTCGCGATCCGTGCGCTTGACGATCATATGACGCACCACGGCATCGGTAATGCGCAGGATACGATCGAGCTCGGCAACGTCAGCGGGATCGGCATGGAAATCGACGAGAGTGTAGTCACCATCGGTCAGACCGTTGATCTCGTAAGCGAGTTTGCGCTTGCCCCAATTATCGACGTTATCGACCGTTCCCTTGGCACTGGAGATCGTCGTCTCGATACGCTTCATAACAGCGGCGCGAGTTTCCTCGTCGGTAGACGGAGCGACAAAAAACAGCAATTCGTAAGCCTTCATCAGCTCACCTCCTTTGGACTAGACGGCCCCGGGCCGGTGAAGGCAATACACCGGGGCAGGATTAGCCTGACTATTTTAGCAAAAAGACGCAGGTCGCAGCATTTAAACCTTGCCGAAAGCCCGTTTTCACCATTTCGTCATACTCTATCGCCCGTTGCAAGCGAACCCTTCGCCACCGACCCCGGCGGATCCGCGCGCAACGCATCGCTCCTCGCGGTTAGTTGCGCAGGAATGCGTGCGCTCGCGCGAACCAGTCGGGACTCGCCTCTGCCCAGCTTGCGTGCCGAACATCGTGAAACCATCATAGCGAGCGGATCTTCTGCGGGCATGGCGTGCGTCCAACGTATCGCCCCGTCACTCTTACAGGCATCCCGCCCGGTTTTCATATAAAGCGTGCAGATCGCCCTTCCCGATCCGCCGTGGTCCGAACGCGGTTTCAACGCATATCCAACGCAAGGAGACAAATGAGAAAGTTCCAACGTCTTGGAATGCGCTCGCTTACAACTCGTTTCACGGCGAGCTGCTATGCGAAAGCGGAAGGCCGGCTCTTAGCAACTCTTGCTCCGAGACAGACCCTGCTAAACGACTCGTCTTTGCCAGGAAAGCATCCTGCCGAGCGCTCGCTTTTGGGCGGCCGATCTTCAAACCGACCCGTTCGGAAGCACCGCCATAGAATCGAACATAGCAGCAAATGACAGCAGTCCACACATAGAAAAGCGCCATGGCCCAAACACCATGGCGCTCGCCCTTCATCGGAATTCCCTCTATTCCTCGGACTTGGCCTCAAGCTCAGCCTCGGATTCACGCCCTTCCCCATCGAGGTACTTCTCGTCTATATCCTCGTCGGTGTAAGACTCGGCATTTTGCAGGGCAATCATGAAATTCGGCGCTTCTCCGATGTAGACGGGCTCGGTTTCGAACGTCACCGACCCATCCTCTCCAACCTCGTACAGATAACCCGCTGCATAGCCATGGTCACCACCCGGCACTCCGCCTTCGGCGATGAGCGCATCCTTCTCTCCATCGTCCACCTCGACGTAACCGTCGTAGCAAAGCGCATAGGCCTCGGCGCCCCTGGCATGCTCCACCGTGTGGCGTGCGAAATTGAAGCACTCGTCGGATGATTCTCCCGGATGGTTTTCTATGAACAGGTTCTCCTTCACCACGAGAGCCGTGAAGGGCACCACGTTTTCACCGGCCTGCATCTTCTCCTTGGCTTCGTCCAAGGAGAAGAGCAGAACCTTTTCGAGCGTTTCGGGAATCTCGGGCACCTCGACGTCGGAGCTCTCAACTACTCGATCGGCCATTTCCTCGTCCTTTCAACAGCACCCCCGTCTCTGCGGGGACATTTTCGTTTCGGTTCAGTGTAGAGCTTGGGCGGATGTCGAACGGCGAACCAGTGGGGTTATTCGGCGTATCTTCAAAAAATGCCGAGCACAGGTTGTCGCCGCGTCGAAAATGACAAGCGCTTCCCACGCATGACCGGCAGAACGGAAAGCATCATGAGAACGCTCTCCAAAAGGACGCGGAGATGCACGATAACAAGGAAGTTTTTCCGCTTTAAAGCGTCAGAACCTGAAAGAGAAGATATCCAGCCCTCGGGTCAACAGCAGGTGAGAACCGGAAACTCCAGCATTTCGCCAATCCCGTCAAAACGGCTGATCTACAGCAGATGAGAACCGGTGATCGGATTTCCGCCAACATTGCAACAATCTTCCCAGAAAAGGCCGCAAACATTGCAAACGGCGAACAACGGGTTGTGCCGCTGGCGAACGCTTTGGGGAGCGGGAGGCGAAAGCCAATGCGGATGCAGGAGCCGAAACAGCAGCAGGCGCGTCATCGGAGGAATAACGGACTATCGCAAATGGAAAGAGCACAGCGACATCGTCGGCGAAGGGCGGCAAGACCGCCGCCGAAGCGGGCGGAACACGCAGCATCGTCGGCACGCAGGGACGCAGGCGCGAGCGTCGCGACCGAACACGGGCTTGCCGCGACGGCCTCCGCTCGCACGAGGCGAAGCACGAGCGCGAATGACGAGCTCATACCGGACGGGCGCGACGTTCGCGCCGTACAATGGGGCAACGTCTTTTTGCCGGCGACGTCGGGCGCAGATAGCAATAGGAGCACGCAGCGCGGACTACAGAAGGCGGAAGCAGATCACAAACGGCGAATAGCGAAAGGCGCGGACAGGGGCACAGAGCTTGCCATCGGCGACAGACCATGGGTAACGCAAATCGCAGCATGGGGCAGAAAGCGCGTTGCAAACGATACGCAGCTCGTTGGCCAACTCTTCACCCCCTCCGCACCGAGCTAGATGTTAGAAGCCTTGAGTGTTTCACGTGAAACACTCAAGGCTTCGCCAAGCACCAAAACGCTTGACACGCGACCTGTTCCTCCCATTTCCGCACCGATCCATGTCCGCTGTCCGCTCACAGCGCAAAACCGCGAGCGGCGTGGTCCTCAATCATCGGCTAGCGACAGCGGCATCCTCTCGCTTTGCGGCCTTTCTTTTTCCCGTTCACGCCTTTATCTTTCATTGAAAGGATGATCTTCTCTGTCAACACGTTCAACTGCGCAATCTCGTCGTCGGTCAGACAGGAAAGGATGTCGTCAGCCGTTCTGTCGTTGGCCAGCACGCGCTTTTCTGCAACGGTGCGACCCTCGTCGGTCAGTTTCACCGCATAGGTGCGTTTCTCGTCCGTGTTCTCGATGGTCACATACCCGTTGCGCGCAGCTTTCTTCACGACATCCTTAAGGTCGCCGCGATTCAGGCCGAGAATGCGCACGAGCTCACGCTGAGTGGCTCCGTCGTTCTCAACGAGCGCATTGAGCAGGGCGCCTTGTCCGCGCTTGAAGCTTTTCGGGCCGTTTTTGCGAAACGCAAGCCGAACGAGCTTGCTCGCTTTTTTCAACTGGGCAAGAGTCTTCGTCGATTCGTTCATGCGGGATTCCTTTCCTCGCAGGTCGTTGCATGCAAGCATTACTATACGACTTGCCAATATCGAGTATTCTATTATTCGAGTATATTCATTGATTAATAATATTGCCTGATTATTTGATATGTCTTCATTATCTATGAATAAATATGCCATAGATGAAGCAAGAAAAAATCGGAAGAAACGACCTCGGCTCCCTAACCAGTCGCTCAAGGGAGTCGTCGTAATCCCTAAGCCGTTTTTCGAGGACTGCTGCGGACGCCTTCCCGAGCCGCCCGGGAAGCCCGCAGAGGTTCGAAACGCTTCTGCACGCGAAGGCGCCGATGCGGGGATGCTGCCGTATCCCGCGACCCTTCAAGCGCAGTTCGTGCAGAATGCTGGGCATGCCACGTCGCCACAGCTTTCAATCCCCCGAATCGCCCTCGCACGACACCTCCGATGATATGCTTCGGAACCGGAACGCGCAACCTGAAACCATCGACCGTCGCAACCGCTCCCCAAACCCTTTTAGATCGAACTCGAGCAATAAGAAAAGCGCCCTTAGGGCGCTTTCAGTCTACTGGCGGAAGGGCAGGGATTCGAACCCTGGTCACCGGGGTTACCGGTGAAACGGTTTTCGAGACCGCCGCATTCAACCGCTCTGCCACCCTTCCGCACGGGTGATGCCGTACCTGCCATCTCAGTGGCGGAGAGATGGGGATTCGAACCCCAGATACGCTTGTGGCGTATACACGATTTCCAATCGTGCTCCTTCGGCCAGCTCGGACATCTCTCCGCATCTCCGACAGGCGCATGGTCGTCCGACCATGCAGCAGCTACGTAGTATACAACAGCTCATACGTGCTCACAAGCGAGAAATATTCCTCTTCACGAGAGGGGCCTGCAACCTCTTCCATAAGCTCGGCAGCTTCGATATCCGAGTCTGCCTCCAAAGTCGCTGCGCGAACTCGCTGCGACGCTCTCGAGTGACGGAGCAAAGACGAAGGAGAGGACATCACTTCGTGCCGCACACGCAAAGGAACATTGAACAACTCGCTCATCACCTCATCAGAGACCAATTCGCGCTTCGAACCATCCGCATGCACTCGACCCTCTTTGAGCAGCACGACACGATCGATCTCGGGAATAATGTCCTCGGGGTAGTGGGTGACCAGGACGATGCTTTTTCCCGCACAAGCGAGCGCGCGCATGCTCGAACGCACGTAGTACATGCCCTCAGGATCGAGACCCGTGCAGGGTTCGTCGAACACGAGCACACATGGATCATGCACGAGCGCGCGAGCAATGAGCACACGACGGGCTTGACCGGTAGACAACGTCATGATATCCCGCTCGGCCAGATCGGCAACGCCGATCTTGGACATCGAAGCTAACGCTCGGTCGCGCGCCTTGTCCGTATCTTTAGCGCGAGGCGGCACGCCAAGAGATCCGTACAACCCTCCAGCAACCACATCCGCCGCGCGCAGATGCACGGAAATCTGATCCTGCATCGAAGACGACACCACTCCGACGCAGGCCTTCACCTCGGCGAGCGTGGCACGGGGTCGGCCGCGAAAGCGCACGGGAGATTCGTCGCGATGCAAAGGCAGCACTTCACGCGTGATGAGCTTGACGAACGTCGATTTTCCCGAACCGTTCGGACCCAGCAGCGCCACGCTCTCACCCTCTCCGAGCGAGAAGGAATCAACCATGAGGATGGGTTTGCCCGCGCGCATCACCGTCGCATCGCGAAGCTGCAAAAAGGGAGGCGTTTCCTCGTTCCGCTCCATCAACCATCCTTTCCAAGAAAAAGCGGGGAACCTCCGGTTCCCCGCTCGGTACTTCGACCCCAAAGGCCGTTCCCTTCCGTTTCGTTACTCGGAAAGGGAGCCGGTATCCTCCGAACCTTCGGCAGGCTGTCCTTCGCCGCTTGCGGCATCATCGGTCCCGTTGCCGGCATCGGCCGCATCGTCCGCCGCAGCGTCGGCGGATTCACCGCCCTCTCCGCCTTCGGATGCGGCGTCGGCGTCGGCACCTTCTCCGGTTTCATCCGAAGCGGAGGAGCCGTCGCCCTCCCCTTCGCTAGAAGCGTCGGAGGATGATTGGTACTTCGACATGTCAACCGCATACGACAGCCCCTCCGGCATGGGATTAACCACGACGTTGGAGCTTTCCTTGCGCTCTTCAAGCCACTGTTGGTACTCTTCGCTCTGCTTTTGCGACTTGAGGGACGACTTGATGGACTCCACCCAATCAGAAGGGATCTGGTCAAGGCTCGTCACTTCTTCGGGAGCGGTGAACACATCAGTGCATTTGATGATATGGATACCATAGTCGCTCGTCACCAAACCGCTTATCTGGTCTTTCTCAAGGCCATCGAGAGCTGACTGATACTGCTCCACGAAGCTGGTGGTCTTGTCCCAGCCCACATCGCCGCCATTCGAAGCACTTCCATCCTTGGAATACTCTTTGGCCGCCTCGGCGAAGTCGAGCTCTCCGGAGTTCAACTTGTCGAGCACTTCCTGCGCCGTAGCCTCGTCCCCCGAATCGAATAAGATATGGGAAGAGCGCTTGGCTCCGTCGTAGGTGGTGGCATACATCTGCGCGTACTGCAGCATGTCCTCCTCAGAAGGCTCCTCGTCAGTGGCGAACGACTCCATCAGCCCTCTGCTCTTCAGCTGCAACTCTATTTCGGAACGATACTCTTCCTCGGTCATGCCGGCCTGAGCGAGCGCTTCCTGCCACTTCTCATCGGTGTCGTAATTCTGCTTCATTTCATTGACGTACTTATCGACCTCGGAGCTATCGACCGTAATGCCGCGCTCATCGGCACCCGTTCGAATAAGCTCGCGCTGAACATAGGAATCAATCACTTCCTCGCGCACAGATTCGGGCGTGTAGCCGTTCTGCGCAAGCCAGTTGCCCCACGAATCCTCGTCCGTCACCCCCATTTGAGAGCGAACGTTCTCGATGTACTTGGTTACCGCGTCCTCTGAAATGGACGTTTCGCCAACCGTGGCCGCAACCGCTCCACTGTCCCCCGATGCCTGGTTGCCGCCCGTGCAGGCGGCCAGACCCCAAACGCATGCGGCCGACAGCCCTACAGCACAGGCGGCTTTCAAAATGTGAGACCTGTTCATATGACCCTTCCCTCGGTCATGCACCGTTCGCAAGCCACCGTCTGCGCGACCCGCGAATCGACGCATGAGATGTTACTTGCGCCGTATTTTCGCACACGCGAGAAATAGGGTTGTCTCGATGCGCAATATATCCACTTTCGATTCATAGTCCGAACTTTCAAGGTGTCCGCCGCAGTGCCAGATCGGGAAGGAGTTCAACCACCATGTTCAGCGCGCTTGTCGAGAGAACCGCCCTCCACCCGCAACGCGCGACAGATTTTTCGAATGAGCGCGGAACCGCTTCCGCGCTCATAGGGGTTCAAGATGCAAGTGGCGCTCATAACGCAAGGAAGCCTTTCCCACCGGTCGCCTGCGCAGAAAAGGAGAACCCGTTTGCAGACGCGCGGACGACCCTTGAGCAGCATGGGAAAGGGAACCGTCCGTAAAATCGCGAGCACAAAGAATTTCTTTGAGGCTGCTTCGCGCGAAACGCTATTTTTTCGCCGCCTTTTTGCGTTCGGTTGCCGACAGGATGCGCTTGCGCAGGCGGATGCTCTTCGGCGTGATCTCCACCAGCTCGTCGTCCTCAATGTATTCGAGCGCCTCCTCGAGCGTGAACGTCTGCGGCGGCGTGAGCTGAATGGCCTTGTCCGCACCCGACGAACGCTGGTTTCCCAGCTGCTTTGACTTGGCGATGTTCACCACCATGTCGCCTTCCTTGGCACTCTCCCCCACGATCATGCCTTCATAGCAATCTTCGCCCGGACCAACGAACAGCCTACCGCGCTCCTGCAGCGTGTCCAGCGCGTACGCGACGCTCTTCTCGGTGGACATGCTGATCATCGAACCGTTCTTGCGGCCATTGAAGTCGCCACGGTACGTGCCGTACTCGCTGAAGTGATGAAACATCGTCGCCTCGCCGCGCGTTGCGTTCAGAAGACGCGTTCGCAGACCCATCGTACCGCGCGTGGGAATCTTGAACACGAGGTGCGTCTGGTCGCCGCGCTGGAACATGTCTGACATTTCACCGCCTGCTCCGCCGAACACCTCGATGGCCTTGCCAGCATACTCGCTCGGCACGTCAACCGTCGCCTCCTCGATGGGTTCGAGCTTGCGTCCCTGCTCATCGGTTTTGATGAGCACGCGCGGACGACCCACCTGGAATTCGAATCCCTCACGGCGCATCGTTTCCATCAGCACCGACAGGTGTAGCACGCCACGACCGGCCACTTCGATGCCAGATTTGTCCTCCAACTCCTCGATGCGCATGGAGATGTTGCTCTCCTTCTCGCGCATAAGGCGCTCTTTGAGCTGGCGCGCGCCGACGATCTCGCCTTCGCGGCCTACAAGCGGGCTCGTGGACGCCTCGAACACGATGGCCATCGTGGGCTCCTCCACTTGGATGGGATCGAAGCGCACCGGATGCTCGCGACTCGTCACCATGTCGCCGATATCGGCGTCCTCGACGCCCACCACAGCCACGATGTCGCCTGCGTGGACCTCCTGCTGCTCCTTCTTGCCCAAAGCCTCGAACGTGAACACCTGCTTTATGTTCGTGTTGTAGCGCGTGCTGTCGTTTTTGATGACGAGCACCGGCTCTCCTTTGTGAATGGTGCCGCTGAACAGCCGTCCTACGCCTATGCGCCCCACAAAGCTCGAATGGTCAACCGTGCAGATTTGCAGCGCCACCGGGCCGCCCGGTTCGCAGTCGGGCGCGGGAACCTCCTTGAGGATGGTGTCGAGCAACGGCAACATGTTCATGTTGTCGTCTGCGGGATCGAAGCGCGCATAGCCGTTCATGGCGCTCGCGTAGATGACGGGGAAGTCCAGCTGATCGTCGGAGGCCTCCAACTCAACCATGAGGTCGAACACCTCGTCCACCACCTCTTCGGGGCGCGAACCGGGACGGTCGATCTTGTTCACCACGACCACGATGCGCAATCCCAGTTCAAGGGCGTGCTTGAGCACGAATCGCGTCTGGGGCATCGGGCCCTCGAACGCGTCCACAATGAGCAGCGCGCCGTCTGCCATGTTGAGCACGCGCTCCACCTCGCCGCCGAAGTCGGCATGGCCAGGTGTGTCGATAACATTGATCTTCACGTCTTTGTAGGTGATGGATATGTTCTTCGAGAGGATGGTGATTCCGCGTTCGCGTTCTTGGTCGTTGGAGTCGAGCACGCGGTCTTCAACCTGCTGGTTCTCGCGGAACACGCCGCTGGTGTACAGGAGCCGGTCCACGATAGTGGTCTTGCCGTGGTCGACATGAGCGATGATCGCCACATTGCGAATGTTCTCTTGTTTCACGATTGCTTCCTATTCCTCGTCTTCCAGTTCCTGGGAAAGTCGGCGCTCTTCTTTGTTGAGCGACTCGATGTGCTCGTCGAGCGTCGCGATAGTACGCTGAGCCGAAACCGTCTGCACGATTCCCCATACCGCCGCCGTAGTTGCGATAGCCGTCACAAGTCCGAGCACGCCAACCGGACGCCGTCCCGCAAACAGTGCCACAAGCATGCCGATGACGGCCATGCCGATGCCGTTGCGACGCTCGTCGTATGCCGCATCGCGCTGCTTCACCAGCTGCATTCGCGCTGCAGCTATGCCGGCTAAGCGAGCTTCAAGGTTATTCGCGGCCGTGCGCGGCGTGCGAGCAGCCGAGCCCGGCTTGGACGAGCGTCGCGCGCCACGGCCTTTCGTCAGGTACTCATAAGCCTCTTGAAGGTTCTTGAACTGCTCAGTCGCGCGATCTTGCAGCTTTTTGTTGCCAGCAAAGCGGTCGGGATGGAGAATCTGCGCCGTTTCCTTGTATGCGGCTTTGATGTCCTCGGCTGTAGCGTCGTCGCCGAGTCCCAAGATGCGCAGCGCTTCCGTTCGGTTCATGGCCCCTCGTGTATCGTCGGTCGTTCCGAATCCGTATACTACCACGTCGCGCTGCGAAGAGCCGGAATGCGCGAAGGCGCGACACAGAATGCACGCGCAGGGAGAGTGCGCAGATCGAATGCGACGAGAAGGGACAATGCTCGAAGGCATCGACAATGTCAGAGGACACCGAGAGCGGCAGAGGCCGAACCATCCAGATCGCGAGGTGCCTTTCCGCGTCTGTGCGAGGGATGTCTGCCTACAATTCGGGTGTTTCACGTGAAACATCTCTCAAAACTATCGCAGGAATTTGCACCCAGCCATCAGTCTTCGCGCCGACGGTGCGCCAAACAAAAGAGGCCCATCTTGACGATGGGCCTCTTGTGCCACGATCGCGATCAACAGCGAGGGAGGGGCCGATCGCATTCGGGAGACGGACTATCTGCCGTTCGCAATGAATTCGTGCGCTGTGTTGGCAGCGGTGCGCGCGCTGTTCACGCCATGGCAGCTCATAGAGCCGTTTATGTCGATGCCGTACATGTTGTTGTACAACATGCCCCCATCAGCGCCGATGGCGAAGAGATTTTCGAACGCCTGGTCGCGCCCGGGCTTCTTCACGCGGAAGCAACGATCGGTTTTGACACCGCCGGAATACAGTCCCTCAAGCGCTCCGCGAATGAGCCCGCAATAGAACGGGGGCGTGGAGATGGGCATAAGGTACTGAGCGTCTTTCCCATAGTCGGAATCCACGCCGGCTGCCACGCATGCGTTGTATTGCTCCACTTGGCTCAGGAAAAGCTCTTTGTCAACGCCTTCCATGGCATCGGCGAGCTCCTCAAGGGAGTCAGCTCGGTAGGCATCGTCTCCGTTGGCGATCATCTCGTCCCAAAGCTGCGCCGCCTCCTCGTCTCCTTCCAACATGGTCTCGAGGATGGTTTGATCCATGATGGTCCAGCAGGTGCCGCCAGCCAAGCGGACGGGGACGTGCTGCAGTTCGAAGTTGTGCGTGTACGTCGAGCACGCCTCATCCGAGAAACGCTCACCGTGAATGTCGACCCACAGGCTCGGTCCGCCCCAACACAGTTTGTCCCATATGGGACCCCATGGGCCAGCCGAACCGATGATGTTCGTGCATCCGAACGCCGGCGCTCCGTGCTCGATACCGCCCGCCTTGATCATCATGGTCACACCGTCGCCGTAATGGCCGGGCGTGCCTATGATGCGCACATCGTTCAGATCGATGCCGAGCTTTCCCATGCGATCGGCATCTTCGCCGAAGCCGCCCGTCCCAATGATGACGGCCTTGGCGTTGATCTTGATGGTGTCGCCGTAAGTGTCGGTGGCGTAGGCGCCGGCCACATTCCCGTTCTCGTCCAGCACGAGATCGCGCGCCCGCGTGTTCAAGCGCAGATTCACGCCATATTCCGCCAGCTTCTTCTTCATGAACGGGAAGTACCCTATGCCAGCAGCGCCGCCTTTGTACACATAATCGAAGCTGAACGCAGCGCGATAGCGTCCTTCCTTGTACATTTCAAGGTACGCGAGATCAAGATCCTCGATGGCCTCGTACTGCACCCCGTTATCGATAAGCCACTGGACGTTTTCAGCCGCATGGCTGATCATGTCGCGGATGAACATTTGATTCACCGTGTAGGACTGGGCATCGGCTTCGTAACGCACCATTTCTCCAAGAGTCGTCTCTCCCGAATTAGGATGCAAGCCATACGCATTCGTGCATTCGACACCCGTGCCGTTGCCGCCGAGCGCCGACTGCCCTTCGACAAGCAGCACCTTGTCCCCGTTCTCGCCCGCTTGGACTGCCGCGGCGGTTCCGGAGAACCCACCGCCGATCACCAGGATGTCGCACGATATCTCCTCGGTCACCTGGTTTGCCCAATCGAGATTGTCCTCGTCTTCGCCTTTCGCAGCGAAGGCGCGGCCAGCCGTAGCCGTGAGCGCCAAGGCAGCCCCCGCCGCTCCCGCGCCGATCAAAAAACCTCTTCTCGTCAATTCAGCCATGATGCTCCTCGCTCTCGATCCAATGAAATGCTGGGATACGCCCCGCGGATCACTTCTTCTTGAAATCTCCGTCGGCATACGTGATGCTCTGTCCGTCGACCACCGCATCAAGGCTCTCTATGGTGTACATGTTGTCTTTGACGTTCTCATGGGTTGCGGCGATCTCGGCACCCGCAAACTCGGTGACCTTCACCTGCATGGTGAGGCTCTCGATATTGAATCCGGTGAGTTCTCGCAAATCGTCAACGTAATCGGAAAACTGAGGGTCGTCGCTGGACACGGTAAGCGGGCTGTCATCTGCGGTGACATCCCAATCAACCAGGGTCATCTCGTTGGCTGCGGTCTTGACCAACGTTTTCGCGATCATGGTCGCGGGGTCGGAGTCCGACCCTGACGCCCCTTGACCGTCTGCTGCGCATCCCGCAAGCGCACCCACCGACAAAATCGCAGCTAACGACATGGCGCAAAGAACAGATGCGCGCTTCGATAGTGCTTCAGTCCTCTTTCTCATAGCTCTCCCTTCTCCTTGCGTACGCTTGTGTCGCACCTTTCATGCAATTCGCTCGCGATTCTTGCGCGACGCATGGCGACAAGGAAAGTGAACACTACGAAGAGGAAAAGCGCTTCGCCGAGATCGGGTGCTTTGCAATGATCACCCGTTTATGATGACCCTTTTCATTCGAAAGAAAGCACGAGATCGAGAAGCTCTTGGCGATTATGCACATCGAGCTTTGTATAGATGTGCCGAACATGGGTTTTCACGGTGTTGTCGGAAACGCAAAGATGCTCGGCTATGTACGGCCCGTTACGTCCCGCCACAAGAAGGGTGAGAACATCGATCTCGCGCGCCGAAAGGAAGTAGCGAGATGCGATTTCTTTAAGAGCCCCTTCGCGGGAAACGCTCCCCTGCATCTCCGCAAGAACACCCTCTTCATCGGAATTTCTTGGCATGTCGAATCCCACCTCGCATGAAGCAAGCCCGTCTTTCAAAGGGCTCTTCCCGCTCGACATCCACACCATCAGCAAGAGAAGCAGACTCCCGAGGACAACGCATATTCCTTCAACCGAATTCGCCGCAAACGGCAAGGATCCCGACGAAAGGACCCCCAACGATGTTCCGACAAAAACACCGATTTGATCGATGGCGTACACGATGCAAATGGTGCGGAGCAAAGGCATTCCCGACCGATGGTTCAACATGATGCAAAGCGCCCAAATGAGCACATCGAAGCAAAGATACCCCGCAAGAAAAACCAAGCTGGCCAATTCGAGCCCCGCCACCCCGCATGCAACAAGTCCTACGGCCATAAGCAGCAACGCCGCGCCAAAAAGGGAATACGGGCGCCATGAGAAACGAACGTACCCTCCGAAAACGACAGCGCTCACCGCAGCGCGAATAAGAAGAGGAGTGTAAGAAACGAGGGGGCTGAAAAGCGCGTCCGCAGTGGAGAGCGCGCGAACGTTCACAAGCCCGAAAGCGCTCGCCACCAGGAACACCACCAAAAGGAAACGCCAGTCCCTTCCGAATGGCGAACGACCGCTGCTGTTCGACGATCGCGCAGGACCCCGTGCGACAAGCGTCGATCTCAACGTTGCAGAATTGCCCCCTCTCGCCATGAAGACGACATAGCAGCATGCCGAGCACAGCGGCAACATCGCAGAGAACACGACCGAAGCCGTAGGCTGCAAATAGACGACCAGCAGAACCATGACGATATTCAAAGGAAGGGCGGCAGAAAGATGAATGAGGGAGTTCGTCGTTCCTTGGCAGGTTGCCACACCTCCCACGACCAAGGCCCCGCACCCTTCATACAAGCCGACGAGCACCGCTCCTATCACAAAAAGCAGCTCTGACGAGCACCCCCCCCCAGATGGCAACGGTTCCCCCCGCACCGCATACGAACGAGACGGAGGAGAACACCTTCGCATCGAGCATCAGTGATCTCAAACGCGCGCTCATCGAGCACACCGCAAGAACCACGGCGCTCACTGCGAGGGAAATGGCAAGGGGTTGCGGCATGAAGGGAACGCCAGCCGCTGAAAAGAGCGTCGGACTGAAAGGAACGATGTCAAACCACGACCAGAAAAAAGACGACACAAGCAATGCGACAAAAGAGATGTTGCCAACGAATCTGTCGAGTATCCCATTCATGGAAGAAAATTATAAAGCAGAACGCCGAAAGCGCAGTCAAGCAAAGCAGAGGATCGGTTGGTGCGCCGGCGAGAACGCCAGGCATCCTCATGCGATCCTAAAACGCTCTTCCTTTCGAAAACTCGCCCTGAGCAAACGATGGCCGACAACCCTTCCCCATCCGGCTTGCTCAAAGCTCTTCGAAAAAGCAAAGAGGCCAAGGAGTTCCTTGGCCTCGCATTTTAAATGGTGGAGCATAGGGGGATCGAACCCCTGACCTCAGGCTTGCAAAGCCCGCGCTCTCCCAGCTGAGCTAATGCCCCGTCTCCGACGCTTTGCCCGACTGCAAATAGACGAGCAATTCGCATCTAGATACTAATAAACGCTCCACCGGCAAACTCGGCTCACGGTGGAGCGTTTATCGCAAAACATGGTGGGCCCGAATGGATTTGAACCAGCGACCTCACGCTTATCAGGCGTGCGCTCTAACCAACTGAGCTACGGGCCCAAAAAAGTGCTTAGCTACTTTACCTCAAACACCTTCAGAGGGTCAAGGCGTTTTTTAAAGAAATGCACCGAGTTTTCAACCGTTCGGCGTCAATCCGACAGCTGCGCGAACCCGATCCATCTGCAAAGCACCCCTCAAAACGCCCGCGCATGGTGCTCTTGGAGTCTTTCATGGAAACATCGCAGTTGCTCCCAGAACCTTCATACGAGAACCGCTGACGTCAGCTCATCCTGCTTTCTCGGTGCCACTGATAAGCCAGGCAGTCACCGTACGAGCGCGGTGTTTCCATCCAGCCGACGGCAAAGACACTTCCTCAGCCGAAAACCCGTGAATTTGCCCGAACGTGCGTCATAGAGCATCAAACCCGCCGCAATCACAAAACAGCACTTCGCAACGTCGAGGAAGCACCAGAATTCTCGCAAAGCTCCACAGAGCACCGAGAGAAAAGACCGGCGACGAAAACGAACGAGAGAGCTATAATCGAACGGTACAACAGCCTAAGGCCCCAAGTCGGCCCACAACGCACGGCTTTTCGCGAGAAGGGAGCCGCCATGGTGCCCGTGAATATACAAACCCTTATCGTTTCCGCAGCCCCATCACCCTCAATCATCGTGCTGCAACCCGTCGAGGATGTGCCTCAGGAAGGAAAGTTCCGCATCGTTCCCATATGGGTTGGAGTGAACGAGGCAACCCAAATGGGAATCGCTTTGGAACAAGCGCGTTTTTCGAGGCCGATGACTCACGACCTATTTCTCGACGCACTCACCAATCTCGACGCCCGTATCGACCACGTGGTTATAAACGACGTGAAAGGTTCCACTTTCTTCGCCCGTCTCACCTTGCGCCAACATGATCGGCTCATCGACCTTGATGCGAGGCCGAGCGACGCACTGGCGCTGGCTGTGCGACAGAAAGCGCCTATTTACATCGAAGAAAGCGTACTCGAACGCGCCTCTTTTCCCTACGTGCTCAAGCGCGAAGGGGGCGATATTAACGCCGAGCAGGAACTTTCCGAATTTCGCAGGTTCCTTGACGAGATCGCCCCCGAAGACTTCGAAGCTTGACAAGTCGATGCGCGAGAAACCGGAGGGCAAGCCGCTCACCAGAGATGGCGCGCCGCTTCGGAAACGGCGTCCACCACACCATCAGCAAGCGCTCCGTCGTCGTCCGCACCGAGCGCCAAGAGCGCGGGCACGCTTTGCACGCTCGGTTCCTTCGGCTTCTCCGCGACGCCGCACGACCGCGCCTCAATCGCGCGACGCCTCCATCCGCCACGAGCGAACGTTGCCAACAAGAAACCCGCGCGCAACCACTCGTCAACGCACATGGCCAACCACATACCCACAATGCCCCAACCTAGTCCAATGCCGAGCAGATAGCCTCCGCCCACGGCGAACACCCACGACGACAGCACGTTCACCGTCACCGGAGTCCTTACATCCCCCACCGCAATGAGGGCCTTCACCATCACGATGTTGAGCGCACGCCCCACACCAAGAAAAACCTCGACCAGCATGACCTGCTTCCCCAACTCGTGCACGAGCGGATCGGCGGTGAACAGTCCGAGCACGACGTCGGAGTTCAGATAGATCAGAGTGGACACGCAAGTGGTAAGCGCGATGGCGATGAGATCGGCTGCCCACACCCGGCGCGCAACGACATCGAACCTTCCCGCGCCAAAAAGGTAACCCAACACGATCTGCGTGGCCTGCGACAACGCGATGGAGTATAGATAAGCGATACCCGCGATCATGGAGCAGTACACCTTCACTGTCACCACGGTCGTCCCCAGCACGTTGATGAACGACAGGATGACGATCTGAGCCAAATCATAGTTCATCTGCTCTCCGGACGAAGGGATGCCAACACCCAGCATCCGCTTGAGAGTGCTCCAAGGAAACGGCCTCAAGTAAGATACGCTCATCCTCACCTCAGTGCCGCGTCGTACAAGCCGATACGCCACAAACAGGCCCGCCACTCGCGCGACGACATTCGCCGCAGCCGCGCCTTCCACACCGAAGGCGGGCAACGCGCCTGCGCCACCGATGAGGACGGCACTCGCTGCGATGTTGACCATGTTCATTACCATGCTCGCCTTCATCACGTCACCTGTGCGCGCATGGGCGCGCAGCAAAGCGGTGAACGCGAAGAACACGCCTTGAAGCACCGTCGTTGATCCCACGACGAGAAGGAACGACGAGGCCATACCATGCAGGGCGGGATCGATGTTAAGCATCGAAAAGAACTGAGGCCAGAACGCGAACAGCACCGCCGTCAAAAGTCCCGCGAGCGCCACATTCACAACAAGCGCCAATGTGGCGATCTCCGAGACGGAGCGCGAACGATCAGAATCCGCTCTTCCTAGCACGCGAGTGACCAGCACCGTGGACGCGGTTCCCATAGCCGAGAGCGCTATAGTCACGATATTGAGTATCTGCAAAGCGTTGCCCACGGCTGCCGCTGGCTGGGCACCGAAGGGCGCGAGCATGAATTGGTTCACGTTGCCGATCATAATCTGCATGAACAGCTCGACAAACAACGGCACGCTTAATGCGAACACATCGATGGACGCGGTTCTCTCCGCAGGGGCTCGCATAACACGGTCAGCACGTACGGCTCGTATGCGCGCTTGAGCACCTTGCGCCAAAGCGGCGATTGTCATAGGCTCGACGCCCTCCTCTCCGTCAACGAATGCAGGGCGTGCAGTATACGGCACGTCAACAGTAGCCCCCCTGAGGGCTCGCTCCTTCACGCTTTTCGCATTCCTGATCATATGGCCCCACGTCAAAAAATGCTTCACGTGAAACATAAACGTTCGGAAAACGCGCACCGTAAAAAGGGGGACATCCTGCAAAGAGGCAGAGGAGGATGAAAAAGATTCGGGGCTTGCAGCATAAACGATCGCCAAGCAATCGCCAATGGCTTCATCGGCCCCTTCTCTATTCAGCGGAAAGGGCATCGCCTCGTCACCAATGCTCTGCGCTTCACGTGAAACGCCGCCCGCTTCGAGAGCCAAAAGAACAATGGAAGGCGAAAACACCGCTCTGCAGCCGATCGCGCGACCAGAGAAAGACGCAACCGTAACTTTGGGAAGACCTTGCCAGCACAAGCGACCAACGAAATCGACCCCGAGCGAAGAATACCCGTCTCAATATGAGGAAACCGGGATCACAAGCTCGCCAAGAGCGGCTGGGCCAAAAGCCACAGCCATCCAGGCTCGAAGAAACCCAGAGTTTGATGGAACCGAGAACGAGAAAGAACTGAAGAGGGGTTACGTCAAACGCATCGAAGCCGAAACGCGGAGCTTCTTCCACAGCGGAGGACGCAGCTGCTCTGACGCAAGAGGGGCGGAAAGCGAACGCCAAAAGCCGAAGTCCGAAAGAATCCAAGCCCTACCAAGCGACGGACAACAAGGAACGAGGCCGTCCGAAAACGGCAAACCAAACAACCAAACCATTCGCGTGCGGCAACCGTGAACGAGAGGACCCCGAAGCCATAGCCCTTGAAGGGTGGGGTATCCGCTCTAGGCGAGAACCCCCTCATGACACTCAGGCAATCCCCCGCATCCTGGCGCAGCAGCTTGCAAAAGCGAAACAATAGACGCCACGGATCTGAAGGGAAGAGACGAACGCAAGGGCAAAGGGCGCCGAACGTCGAAGCCAAGAGACACGACCCCTCGTGCGCACCAAAAGGCCGCAGTGACGCGAAGCGAAGCGTCCACGCTTTACATGAAACGCCCAACGCGTCATGGAACCAACCACATCCAAGAAGAGAGAAGGCCCGCCACATCACGCGGCGGGCCTCGCACGAGCGTCTCAGCTCACTCTTCCACTAACAAGAAAGCGGCATTGAGGCTCTACTCCTCGGAATCCCCGAAGGCTTCGACCCCACCGTCGGTGCCGGGATCGCCGCCGTCTTCGACGACCGTCCCGCTATCGCTCCCGGGCCCCTCGACGCCCTCATCAATATCGTCGATGGAATCCTCATCGAGCTCTTCGGCTTCGCCGGGCTTCACAGACGCTTTTTTCTTCTTGCCGCGCGTGGAGATGGCCACTGCGGTCACGCGGTCGTCGTCGGCCACGTTCATCACGCGCACGCCCTGCGTCGAACGGCCGAGCTCGGAGATGCCGGACACGGGCGTCCGAACGCACACGCCGTCCTCGGACATGATCATGATCTCATCGTCGTCGGCGACGATCTTCATAGCGGCCAGAAGGCCCTTCTTCTCCGTCATCGTGATGGTGAACACGCCCTGGCCGCCGCGATGATGCTCGGGGTACTCGGCGACCGGAGTGCGCTTGCCGTAGCCTTTCTCCGTGATCACGAACAGGTCGGTGTCGTCTTGGGCGATCTCCATGCCCAGCACCTTGGCAATGGGCGGCACGTTCATGCCGCGAACGCCCATAGTGTCGCGGCCCATCGCGCGCACCTCTCCCTCGTCCCACATGATGGCCTTGCCGGCAGAGGACACCATGAGCACCTTCTCGCCAGGAGCCACGCGGCGCACGCTGATCAGGCGGTCGTTGTCCTTCAAGTTGATGGCGATGAGGCCGTCGCGGCGGGTGCGGTCGTACAGGTCCATCGAGGTCTTCTTCACCATGCCGTGCTCGGTGGCGAACATCAGATACTCGTCGGACGGGAAGTCCTTCGTCGCGATGACGGCGCTGATCGTCTCGCCGCGCTCAAGAGGCAGCAGGTTCACGATGGCGGTGCCGCGGGCGTGGCGGCCGGCCTCGGGCAGCTCGTACACCTTGAGGCGGTACACCTTGCCCTTCGTGGAGAAGAACAGCATGTAGGAGTGCGTGGACGCCACGAACAGGTGCTCCACGTAGTCGTTGTCCTTGAGGTTCACTCCCTGCATGCCCTTGCCGCCGCGCTTCTGCTGGCGATAGGTGGCCACCGGCAGGCGCTTCACGTAACCGGACTTCGTCACCGTGACAACCATGTTCTCCTCGGCGATGAGGTCCTCCACGTCGAGATCCTTCGCCGCCTCGGACAGAAGCGTCTTGCGCGGGCTGCCGAACTTCTTCTTGACCTCTTGCAGCTCTTCCTTGATGATCTCGCGGACGAGCTTCGGGTCGCCGAGCACGCGCTTGTAGTAGGCGATCTTCTCCAGAAGCTCGGCCAACTCGGATTCGATCTTGTCGCGCTCCAAGCCGGTCAAGCGGCGCAGGCGCATCTCGAGGATGGCCTCGGTCTGCTTCTTCGAGAGGCCGAAGCGCTCGATCATGCGCTCGGAGGCCTCTTTGTCGGTTTGCGACGATCGAATGATGTGGATGACCTCGTCGATGTTGTCGAGCGCGACGATGAGGCCCTGCAGGATGTGTGCGCGCTCCTCGGCTTTGGCCAGCTCGTAGCGCGTGCGACGCACGATGACGTCTTCCTGATGGGCGATGTAGTAGTGCAGCATCTCCTTGAGCGACAGCACGCGCGGCACGCCGTCCACGAGCGACAGCATGATCACGCCGAAGCCCACCTGCAGCTGCGTGTGCTTGTACAGCTTGTTGAGCACCACCTGCGGGATGGCGTCCTTCTTGAGGTCGATGATGATGTCGATGCCGTGTCGATCGGCGCCGTCGTGGATGTTGCTGACCTCGGGAAGTTTCTTCTCGCGAACAAGCTCGCCGAGCTTCTCGAGCAAGCGCTGACGGTTCACCTGGTAGGGGATCTCCGTCACCACGATGGAGCTCTTGCCGTTCTTGCCCTCCTGCACCTTGCACTTCGCGCGCACGGTGAGCGAGCCGCGGCCCGTCTCGTACGCGTCGCGAATGCCCTTCTTGCCCATGATGATGCCGCCGGTGGGGAAGTCCGGTCCGGGAAGAACCTTCATCAGCTCCTCGGTGGACACCTCCGGATCGTCCAGCATGAGGCAGGTGGCGTCGATCGTCTCGCCCAGGTTGTGCGGCGGGATGTTCGTGGCCATGCCTACGGCGATGCCGTTCGAGCCGTTGACGAGGAGGTTCGGGAAGCGGGCGGGAAGCACCGTGGGCTCTTCCAAACTCTCGTCGTAGTTCGGCTGGAAGTCCACCGTCTCCTTGTCGAGGTCGCGCAGAAGCTCCATCGCGGCGCGATCGAGGCGCGCCTCGGTGTAGCGCATGGCCGCCGCGCCGTCGCCGTCGATGGAGCCGAAGTTGCCATGGCCGTCGATGAGCGGCACGCGCAGGCTGAAGTCCTGCGCAAGGCGCACCATCGTGTCGTACACGGCCGAGTCGCCGTGCGGGTGGTACTTGCCGATCACGTCGCCGACGGTACGCGCCGACTTCATATGAGGCCGATTGGGCGTGTAGCCGCTCTCGTTCATGGCGTAGAGGATGCGGCGGTGCACCGGCTTCAAACCGTCGCGCACGTCGGGAAGCGCGCGCGAGACGATGACGCTCATAGAGTACTCGAGGAACGACGCCTGCATCTCCTTGCCCAGATAGGCAGAGCGGACGATGGTTCCCTCGCCGCCGTTGGCCCCTTCGATGATGGAGCCGTGCGGAGCGCCGAACGACGAGGTGTCGATCAGCGAGCGGGCGCGGTCCTCGTCGGACACGCCCACGCCCGTCAGACGGGTTGCAGGCTCGCCCTCGTCCCCCGTTTCGCCGTCCGTCCCACCCTGCGCGCCGTCGGCTTCCGCGTCAGCCGCGGCATCGTGATCCGCCTCGGCGCGCGAGAGCATCTCGCCGAACGCGCCGCCGTGGCCGGAGCCTTCGCCGCGCGCATCGTCGGGCGACTCAAAATCTTCAGTGTTGTCTGCCATGTGTCTCCTTGGTTCTGAAATGTTTCACGTGAAACAATCCCTCGTGAAGGCTTCGGCGGCCCTGCGACCGCCGATGCGCTAGATATCGAGGAAACGGACGTCGCGGGCGTGCTTCTGGATGAACTCCTTGCGCGGCTCAACCAGGTCGCCCATGAGCTCGGACACGACGCGCTCCGCTTCGGCGGCGTCGTCGATGTTCACCTGCAGAAGCGTGCGGGTGGCCGGCTCCATGGTGGTTTCCCACAGCTGGTCGGGGTCCATCTCGCCGAGACCCTTGTAGCGCTGGACGTCGAAACGGTTGGGATCGTCGTACTCGGCGAGCGTCGCGGAAAGCGCGCTCTCGTCGTAGATGTAGCGCTCGATCTTCGGGCTGCGAGAGTTCTTCTTCTTCAAACCGAAGATGGGCGGCTGAGCGATGTAGATGTAGCCGCGGTTGATGAGCTCCGGCATGTAGCGGTAGAAGAACGTGAGCAAAAGGCAGCGGATGTGCGCGCCGTCCACGTCGGCATCGGTCATGATGATGATGCGGTGGTAGCGCGCTTGGTCGGCGTCGAAGTCGTCTCCGATGTTCGTGCCGATGGCCGTGATGAGCGAGCTGATGGTGTCGCTGGAGAGCGAGCGATGCAATCCAGCGCGCTCCACGTTGAGGATCTTGCCGCGCAGGGGCAGGATGGCCTGCGTCTTGCGGTCGCGGGCCTGCTTGGCCGAGCCGCCTGCGGAGTCGCCCTCTACGATGAATATCTCGGACTCGGAAGGATTCTTCGACGAGCAGTCGGCCAGCTTGCCCGGCAGCGCGAACGAATCGAGCACGCCCTTGCGGCGCGTCATCTCGCGCGCTTTGCGCGCGGCCTCGCGAGCCTTGAGCGCTTGGGTGGCCTTGCCGATGATGCGCTTGGCGGGCGTGGGGTTCTCCTCCAGGTACTCGCCAAGGCCCTGCGCCACGGCGTTCTGCACGAGCGGGCGGATCTCGGTGTTTCCGAGCTTCGTCTTGGTCTGGCCCTCGAACTGCGGGTCGTGCAGCTTCACGGAGATGATGGCCGCCAAACCCTCGCGCGTGTCGTCACCAGAGAGGTTGGAGTCCTTTTCCTTGAGTATGCCCTTGTTGCGCGCGTACTCGTTGATGGAGCGGGTGACGGCCTGTTTGAAGCCGTCGAGGTGCGTGCCGCCCTCGTGGGTGTTGATGTTGTTCGCAAACGCCATGACCGAGTTCGTGGAGTACGACGTGGACCACTGCATAGCCACCTCAACGGTGCCGTCGGCGTTCTCGGCCTCGAAGTAGATGGGCTTGTTGAGCGTCTCCTTGCCCTCGTTGAGGAACTTCACGAAGTCCACGATGCCGCCCGCGTACTGGAACGTCTCGGTGCGGGGATTACCGTCCGCATCCGTGACGCGCTCGTCGTGCAGCACTATTTTGAGGCCCTTGTTGAGGAACGCCATCTCGCGGAACCTGCTGGCCAACGTGTCGTAGTCGTACACCGTCGTCTCGGTGAAGATGGCCGGGTCGGGCCAGAACGTGGTCTTGGTGCCCGTGTGCTTCGCCGTACCCACTTCGTGAAGCTTTTCGCACGTCTTGCCGTGGTCGAAGGCGATGGCATACTCTTTGCCGTCGCGCTTGACGTTCACCTCCACGCGCGTGGACAGCGCGTTCACCACGGATACGCCCACGCCGTGCAGGCCGCCGGACACCTTGTAGCCCTCGCCGCCGAACTTGCCGCCGGCGTGCAGGATGGTGAGGACCACCTCGACCGTGGGGATCTTCTCCTTCGGATGCTTGTCCACCGGAATGCCGCGGCCGTTGTCCTCGACCGTAATCGAGTTGTCGGGATGTATCCACACTCCGATTTCGTTGCAGTAGCCGGCAAGGGCCTCGTCAACGGAGTTGTCAACCACCTCGTACACGAGGTGGTGCAAGCCGCGGGGCCCCGTCGAGCCGATGTACATGCCGGGACGCTTCCGAACAGCCTCAAGCCCTTCGAGGACCTGGATGTCAGAACCGTCGTAATGATCGGGTTTGTTTGCCACTGACATGCTCCTTTTGTAGCGCGATAGAGAGTGATGTGGTGCGCTCTCGCGCGAGACCACCAACTTTCAAATTTTACCACAATAGACACGTGACACCAATAAAAACAACCCCTCAAAGGCTTCGAGAGGCTGTTTGAGGGGCGATAAGACGATCACACCTCAAAAATGCCAAACCATCGCGCAGCGCCGCGCAAAGAGCCGAGGAGACGCCCGTCCCGCAAGGAGAAGACGCCCTCTCGAAACAACTCAACGTATCCGTGTCCAGAAGAGAGGCGCGCCCTGCACGGCGAAAAGGTGGAGCGTCTCATTCCAATGTACGTCGAGCCTCCAAACACCCCCGCCACGCCTCCCTCATCTGCATGAGGGCCTCGCCTGCATGGGAGCAGGAGATGCGGACACGAAGCGAGGGGATGCGCATGACGAGAGGAGGCAAAGCGAAAAGAGAGGGCGCCGTGCGACCGGGAATCGATAAAAGCGAGACCGAGAAAAGAGAACCGGAGAGCAACGAGTCGAGATGATCGGACGACTCGCACCTTCCCACGTAACGCAGTGAGGAAGCCCAAGTATCGGAGCCAAAGCACAGGAGGCTTCTCATCAAGGAGCCGCACGGCCCGAAGACTCCGAAGGGAGATGTTTCACGTGAAACATTCAAGGGCCTCCGACAGAGCCAAACGTCGCGGGGAATGCGGCAGACGGTGCTCTCCCCTCATCATCGATGCTCACGAAGGAGGCATGCAGCAAAGGGCGGACGCGTTGGCCGTCTGCCGACGAAGATCGGAGGCGCGGGCGAACGACTCGGCGCGGGCGGAAAAACCGCGTCAGTGCGAGCTTCAGCAGCCGCCCAGGGATCGCGGCAGACTGAGAACACCGTTGTCCGGCAAACGGCGGCACGGGACAGCGCGACGGGGCGTGGAATCAGCGGCCCGCTCCGCCAACACCCGCCCATTCCCAGCGCGCGCAGCGGCCATGTTCGGTGAATGGGGAACGGAGAGGGATTGGAGCACAGCCAACGGAAGCGCCGCTGCTCTCGTAAGCCGGACGACGCCCATCCTGACCGGCACGACCGGCATTGCGGCCAACGAGCGCGGACGCCTTCGCGTACCGTCTTTCAGCCTTCGGCAAGGGGAAGCTCCACCACGCGCGCGGCGGAAAGCAGATCGGCATCGAAGTAGTCGAGGTTTGCGGTGGTGATGAACGTCTGAATGTCGCCCGCTATGAACGCCACGAGTGCTCGACGGCGAGCTGCATCAAGCTCGCTCATCACGTCGTCGAGCAGAAGCACCGGTTTCTGGTGCAATATTTCCTGTATGAGCGTAGCCTCGGCAAGCTTGAAGGCCAGCACGACGGAGCGCTGTTGCCCTTGGCTCGCAAACGACGTCACGTTGCGCTCGTTGATGAAGAACTCGATATGGTCGGCATGCGGGCCTACAAGAGCACGCCGACGTGCGCGCTCTTCGCCGGCGCGCGCCGACAAGGCGGACGCCAAGGCGGCGCGCGCATCGTCCCGTCCGAAAGAGAACGTGGCGGCCACAGCCGGATCGTGCGCCTCCCATGACGGAACGTAACATGCACGCAAGCGCTCACGACCGTCAGCGATCTCGGCATAGTACGCCGCCATCGCGGCAGCAACCTTCCCGAACAGCGCAGCGCGATAACATGCCAGCTGCGCTCCACACGTGATAAGCGCCTCGTCGAGGGCCTCGACGAGCGCCGCAGGCGCTTCGTCTTTGAGCAAGCGATTCTTGTGGCGCAGCACCTTCTCGTAATCGCGTCGGATAAGGTAGTGGTTCGCAGATAGCTGAGAACCCAGCGCATCGAGAGCGGCGCGGCGCACCGCCATCGACCCTTTCGCCAATTCAAGGTCGTCGGGCGTGAACGTAACCGAGGGCACGATCCCCTTGAGATCGGCTGTTCGCCTGCCCTTTCCGTTCAGCAGAAACCGCTTGCGCCCTTCGGCGATGCGCAGCTCAAGCTCAAGCTGCCGGTTCCCATCGGACGCGTCGGCCACCAGACGTGCGAAAGGCGCCCCCATGCGAACGAGCTGATCGACTGGAGGATGACGAAACGACGACTGAGCCGTAAGCAATTGGATGCCCTCGACAACGTTAGTCTTCCCCACCGCGTTCGGTCCCACGAGAACCGTAAGAGGACCGATGCCGTCCAGATCGAAGCGCTCGTAGCTGCGGAAATCAGCAAACGAGATATGAGTGATCGACAAATCCACTTACGATATGCGCACCGGCATGACGAGATAGAGGAAATTCTCGCCCTCGTCGGCTTTGAAAATGCCAGGCTTGAGGGACGACTGCACCTCGAGGAACACTTTGTCCGTGCTCACAGACGCCAATCCGTCGAGCACGTAGGCGTAGTTGAACGCGATCTCCACGTCCTCGCCCTCGCCCGCGCAGGGCAGCGTTTCCTGGGCGGAGCCCACGTCTTGAGCGACTGCGGACAGCTGCGCTGTCTGGGATGCGATGTTGATGTCGAACTTCACAGGCAAGCTCGTCTGCCCGAGAAGCGACGTGCGCTTCACGCCGGCTACGAGATGATCGACCTCCAAACTCACGCGCGTGGTGTACGAATCGGGCAGAAGCTGCCGATAGTTCGGGAAGTTACCCTCGATACGCCGATTGATGAACACCGTTTCATGATAAGTAACAACTATCTGGTTCTCGGCAAGCGCGATGCGCAACGGATCGTCCGATCGGGGCAATGATGCAATCTCCTGGAGGAACGCCCCCGAGATGACCGCTTGGAAATCCTCTGGAGCGGCATCGGGCACATCGGCTTCGGTGATGGCAAGGCGGTAGGAGTCCGTTGCCACCATCTTGAGCCGACCGTCCTCGAGCGTGATGAGCACGCCTGTGAGGATGGCGCGGCTCTCGTCCTTCGACACCACGCGCGCCACGCGCTTAACCATCGATGCAAACTGAGTGAACGGAATGGCTATCTCCTGCTGCACGTCCACATGGGGAAATCCGGGGAAATCTTCGGCATCGAGCGCCTTGATCGAGAACGACGCCGTGTCGCATGTGATGACGGCCGAGTCATCCTCGGCCTCCACATGCACGGCAGCATCGGAGAGATTCTTCACGATCTCCGAGAACAGCTTGCCTGGAACGACGGAGCGCCCCTCAGCTTCCACGAGCGCTGGGACAGTGTATTGAATGGACAACTCGAGATCGGTTGCTTGCAGGGTGAGCGAGTCGTTCTTCGCATCAAGGTAGATGCCCGACAAGATGGGCAGCGTTGAACGTGTTGCGATGCCCTTGAGAACGACGGACAACGCGTTTTGAAGCTCAGATTGGTTGATGCTGAATTTCAAAGGTGTTCCCTTCTTTCGACGTCGATTGCCATTATAGAACGATCCGATACGCTTCGCTCGAAACACTTAGGGAAACACGTACGAGATTTCGCCCGCTCTCCTCGGTTTTCTAAGGTCGTTTCCGTTTGCTCACGAACAGGGGTGCAAATAGCCGATACGAAGATGTTTCACGTGAAACACTTCTCTTGTCCCGTGGACCTCTTTCTTGCATGCCTTTGCTCTTTTACTATATTCAAGGGTTTCATAATGATAATAATAAGCTCGGTGGAAATGTGGATAACTTGCGTTTTCCCATATGGAAGCCGTAATTGTATGAATATTGAGCAGTGTAGACGAAGTTCTTTCTTTCAACATGGATTATCGCTTTTATTATCTCTCCTCACCTTTTGCGGGTTTTTCAGCATGTTGTCAGTCATGATTCATCCATGTTTTCCTCAAGACGCGTGTTCGCGATTGTTCGAGATGCTCGGCACCGACGCCGAAAGCTGGGCATGCTTCTGTTCCCGTACTTTCTTCTTTTCAGGCGAGGTCCTCTTCGAGGGGCCTCGTGTCCGATGATCGAGTTCTTGCGAGGCCGCTTGAGCGGGAGGCGGCTACGGGTCGGTGAGGATCGTTCGGTCTGGCGTACTGTGCCCGATGCGTACGTGTTCGATCGAGGGCAGGCGCTTGTGCGTTGTGCGTCGCGCGCCGATTGCAATGGAGGTGAATGCAAGGGTGAAAGGAAGGATTCGGGCGTTCTTTTCATTGCCTGTAAAACGTTTGAATCGAGCAATCTCTCCTTTTCCACTTGCTGCTTACCCGATCTTTTTCATCCGACCTTGCATTTTGCTCTCCGCTTCGAGCGCGGCTGATGGGTGGACGCCGTTCGCCCATCGCCAACCGTTTGCCCATCGAGATTGCCGGCTGCGCTTTTTCGTCGGTTGACGGTATCGCCGCCATCGGCCGCCGGTCGATTTATCGCTTTGCGGCGTATTGCCGATGCGCCGACCATCGTCGCGCGAGAGAATGGGTTTCATGTGAAACACCATGGTGGTTCTGATTCACGATGTCTTGTCGAAACGCCGCGAGGAGGAGCGATGGGCGAAAGCGGAGGACCTTTCGCGCGCGGCTTCGACGGCGTTTTGCCGAAATGCCGCAACGAGGTGGAGGGCGGCCGGCGACGAGGAGGGCCCCTTGCCGCAAGGTGTCCCAACGCTGCGGACTGGTTATGAACGGGGGACCTGCTGGGCGCGAACGGTCTTTCGTTCGCCGCCTTTGCTCTGGCCTGTCTTTGAAGGCGCTAAGAGGGACCTCTAAATCTCGTGGATAATCTGCCTCAGCGTTTCCAGCTCTTCGCTCAACTCGCGGTTCTCTTTTATCTTGTTCTCGATGTTCGTAACGGAATACATCACGGTTGAGTGGTCGCGGTTGAACTTCTTGCCGATGTCGTTGAACGGCAAATCGAGCATCTGCCGGCATAGGTACATGGCGATCTGCCTCGCGTAGGTGATGTTGCGCGTGCGCTTATTCCCTATCAGGTCGGCGTGGCTCACCTTGTAAAATGCTTCGACCTCCTTTTGGATGTCTGCGATGGTGAGGCGTTTCGACGAACCGCCTGAGAAATGGTTCTCGAGGAGCGATCTGACGTCGTCGAGGCTGAGCATGGGCTGGTTGAAGAACGTCATCTGGTAGATGACCTTAGTCACGGCGCTTTTCAGCTCGCGGATGTTGGAGCTGGAGCTTTCGGCGATGTACATCTGTATGTCGGCGGGGATGTCGAAATCATTGGACCCCTCAGACTCTCGGTACTCCTCCACGAAGCTTTTCACGATACCGAGCTTCGTTTCGATTTCCGGCGGTTGGATGTCGAACGTGCCACCGGAGTTGAAGCGGCTCTTGTAGCGCTCGTCGATGTCGATGTTTTTTGGCGCGCGGTCGGCCGAGAGCACCACCTGCCGGCCTTGGCTCGTCAGTTTGTTGAATATCTGGAATACGATGTCGAGTGTCTGCTTCTTGCCTTGGAGGTACTGGACATCGTCGATGAGCAGAACGTCGGCCTCCTCGTAACGTGTCTTGAAGTTCTTGTAGCTCGACTTCTCCTTGTCATGGGCCGCGCTCGCCTCCATATAGTCGCTCAGCAATTCGGCGGAGTCAACGTATATGACAGACAGGTGCGGCATCGTTTCATTTACGTAGTTTTGGATGGCGCGCATAAGATGCGTCTTTCCGAGTCCTGATTTTCCATAGATGAACAGGGGGTTCAGGTGGGCCTTTCCCGGCATTTCGGCTACGGCGACAGCCATTGAATAAGCCATGCGGTTCGAGTCTCCGATGACGAAGTTTTCGAACGTAAGCGTCGAGGTGGGCGCATCCGCCATATCCGCTGTTGAGGGCAGGGGGTTCGCTGGGTCTGGCAGGGCGACGGCACCATCGTCCTCTTTGGAAGGGTCTTGCGCTGTCGCCTGGGTTTTGGATGCCGCAGGTGTTGTGTGAGGCCCGGTCTGGGTTGCCGTGGCTGCGGTTGCCGCCGTGCTGGGCTGCAGGGTTGGCGGATGCGCTCCACTGGCTTGGACAGCGTTTGGGACAGGGGGCGCACCAGCGAGGTCCACCTCTATGACCACTGTGAACGGCACGTGGTATAGGTCGATGAGCGCTTGTTGGATGAATTCGGCGTAATGTCGTTCGATCCAGGTCTTTATAAAGTCGTTGTCGGCGGTGAGCATGAGGAACCCTTCGCTCATCGCCTGAGGATGGAGTCTCGAGAAGAATGCGCTGATCTGGGTGGGATCTATGTTGTTGTAGCTTTTGATCTGGCTGCACACTTCTTGCCAGCTTTGTTCGATGCTTTCGCTGTTCATGGGCTGCTTCCTTTATCGGGCATCTGTGCGCGCCGTGCACCCTGGGATCGCACGCTTCGGCTTGATTGTATATCTATCAGAGGGAACTCGCCACTTGGTATCCCAAGTCCGTCAGAATGCGCTTTTGACCGGCGGTCTTTTCAATGAGGCCCGCCTCCTCAAGCTTTTTGAGTATGAAGTGGGTGCTCGACTGAGGGACGCCGGTGAGGTGCACCAGGTCGGTCACGCCGAGTGCGCCCTCGCTGAGGAAGAGCGGCAAAAACTCGCGCTCTCGGTTGGACAGCGGCGGCACGAGCGGAGCGAGCGCATACTGGAGCTGGGGGTGCGTTCCAAGGGGTTGCCCGAGGTGCGCGGGGACTTGCTGCGCAGGATAGGGGTACCCTTGCTGGTACGGCTGCGCTTGAACCTGCTGATGGAACTGAGTCTGCTGTTGGTACTGTGGATGAGGTTGGTACATAGGAAGTCCTGCCTGATGAGCGGAGGCGTACTGCGAAGGGATGTACTGCGAAGGCGCCGCGGGGAAAGGTCGTCCGTCTCCGACGTGGTGCTGATTCGTTCCTGTGGGTGCCGCGCTTTCGAAAGGGCTTCCGACCATGGGGAATTCTGCCTGAGCGGTTTCCGCGTGCGCTGCCGCGGTCGGGGTCTCCTCCTTCAGGGAGGCTTCTTTCAGGTTGTAGCGCGTGTCGGTATCTTCTGGTGAGCTTGGCTTTTCCTTAAGGCTGATCGTCACAACCGAGCCTGTTCCCAGGTTGTCCTCTATAGAGATGGTGCCATGGGAAAAATCAAGGTATTCTTTGACGATGGGCAAGCCTGATCCTACGCCTCGTATGTAGCGCTTCATCGGCTCGATGGCCGAGGTGAATCCCGGCAGCTGGGCTTTCTCTTTCTGAGAAATGCCCGGGCCTTGGTCGGCGAAGCGGATGGTATTTCCGTCGTCGAGGATAGAGACGGTCACTTCGGCGAACCGCGCGTGGATGAAGTTCTCCGAAACTTCGCGGATCACGGTGTAGGGGATCGTGCCGCCTGAGGCTTTCGCCTGATCGTACACTTTTGATGCGAGGTTTTCGATGAACTCGCCGGTGGGAGCCGGCTGTATCTCCGTGACGCGTGGAGCGCTGCGGAGATCGTCGTATAAAGCTACGCGCGCAACGGTGTTTACATGCGCGTAGTCGTACTCCCCTGCATATTCATCGGAGGTTTCTTCGTTGTGATCTGCTTTTTCAATCTGGTCGTTCAATAGTGTTCCGTTTTTCAGATTCGATATTCAGCATTTTCCAATAGTATTCAAAATCATTGTAGCGCTTTTCCTGTTGTGAATCCATCCATCAGCCAAATTGCATTGTCTCAAAAGTTGAAAACTCAAACCGCTGAAAACTCATTGCGGTATTTCACAAGGCACTTTCAAAGTTTTCCACTTTCTATTCAATAATTGTGGAAAACATCATGGAAGCTACTTGAAATGGCGTACGGACGTTGGTGTAAAACAGATATCGAATGTTGAAATACTACGCGCTGTTCGTCTCTTCTTCGCAAAACCGAAAGCAGAGAGCTTATTTTTCAAGAGCGTTTCGCTGAGATGTCTAAGAGGTGACGTTTTGCTTGGAGGTCACGGCACCTGACTTTCTTATTGAGGTAAAACACCAGTTCAAAGGCTTGTTGATAATATCAGTTTTCTTTCGTGCCTGATAGATCGCTTGTTAGGGAAAGAAAAAAAGTGCTTGACAAAACGATTTCGTTAGAGATTTCCACAACGCTCTATGAATGAATGCGAGGTTTTCCACGTTTTCCACAATTGCCCTAGCGCTCATTTGGGGAAAACTGATCCTTTCAAAGGGCTTCTATGCTTCCTTTCGCTCTCTTTCTACTTCCCCTCTCCCGCCTTTTCGCTGCCGCCTCTTTTTCGGATGTCCCTTCGGTTGCATTCTTGTGCGCGCATTCGCTTCTCGTTCGCTCTTGCAGCCCCGTCGTGAGACTTTTCTTTATGGCTTTTCCTTGACGAGTGCATGTTCTAGGCTATACTTTCTAAGTTGCTCTAAACCATGAAAGGGAAAAGGTATGAAGCGCACGTATCAACCTAACACTCGTAAGAGGGCAAAGTGCCACGGTTTCCGTGCTCGTATGGCCACCAAAGGCGGTCGTAAAGTGTTGGCTCGTCGCCGCGCAAAGGGCCGCAAGCGTCTTTGCGTGTAAAAGAGAGCCATCGATTGGAGACAATCAAATCCCGCGCGGATATCTCCGATCTGTTCTCTTGCGGCAGGCGTCTGCATACGCCGTATCTTACGTTCATAGTGTTACCCGCAAAGCAGCACGGCCCGTGTGGTCGTGTTGCTTTTATTGCAGGCAAGAAGATGGGGAACGCCGTGTGGCGAAACGGCGCGAAGCGGCGCATGCGCGAGGTATGCCGTGCGCTCGGAGGACCTTGGGCGGGCTATGATGTTATATTTCTTGCAAAATCGAGCCTGATGCGGTGTTCTTATAGTAAAGTGCTAGCAGCATGTAGCGAGTCGTTGGAGCGCGCCAAGATTCGATAGGGATTTGGGAGCGATGAAGGAGTTTCTGAAGAAAGCACCGTGCAAGATTGCGGTATTTCTCATAACTTTCTACAGGGCTGCCGTCTCTCCTTTGTTCCCCTCTTGTTGTCGCTTCACACCGACGTGCTCTGAATACGGATTGGAGGCGTTTCGTCGCTACGGTTTCGTGAAAGGGTTCAAGCTTACGGCAAGGCGCGTTCTGCGCTGTCGCCCCGGGGGACCGCACGGCTACGATCCCGTCCCATGACGGGTGATGTAGAAGGAAGGAACAACATACATGTGGGACGTCTTTAAGGGTTGGATATTCGATATTATCCAGTTCTTCTATAGTTTTTGCGGCGACTGGGGACTCGCCATCGTCATCGTGACTGTTATTTTCCGTGTTATCGTATCGCCCTTGATGCACAAGCAGACGAAGTCGTCGTTCCAGATGCAAAAAGTGCAACCGCTCCTGCAGGAGATTCAGCGCAAGTATGCTGACGATCCTATGCGGCAGCAAGAGGAAATGCAGAAGCTGTACGCCGAGGTGAAATTCAACCCATTGGCAGGTTGCCTTCCCATGCTCCTGCAGATGCCTATCTTTCTTGCGCTGTACCAGGTGCTTTCCGAGATGGGCACTCGTACGGAGGGAACCACGTATTCGTTCTACAACTTGGTTCCGAGTTTGGTGATGCGTCCTTCCGAGGCTATATCCCAGGGTTTTGGAACATTTGTTCCCTATTTGTTGTTGATGATTGTGTTTGCAGGCGCGACTTTTTTGCCCATGGTGCTCATGCAGCTGGGCAACAAAGACAATCCGCAGCGCAACCAGACGCTCATAATGTCGGGTGTTATGAGCTTGTTCATGTTGTGGATTAGTTGGGGGTCACCTGCAGGTGTGCTGTTGTTCTGGGGTGCGTCATCTTTGATGGGTGTCGCTCAGCAGCAGGTGTCCATGCGTATTATGAAGCGTAAAGATGCCGAGGCCGAAGAGGCCATCGAAGTGAAGCCAATCGAAGTTGATGTGACGCGCAAGGTGAAGAAGCCTCGTCCTAAGAAGAAGAGGTAGCGAGTGTTTCACGTGAAACACTCGCTACCTCCATATCGATAGAAGGAGTTGGACCATGGCCGATGATTTGATGGAGCACGAAGAGGATGTTGAACTGACTGACGAGGAGTTGGATCGCATTGCCGATACTGCCATCAGCGCCTTGCAGGACATCCTCAAGTATTTCGATGTGGGGGAAGTAACGATTGATGAGTATGAGGGCGATGAGGGAGAACTGATCCTCGATATCACTGGCAACGATTTAGCGGTGCTGATCGGTCGTCATGGAAAAACTCTCGATGCCCTGCAATTCCTTGTGTCGGCTATCACTGTGCGCACTATTGGTTTCCGGTATCCAGTTATAGTAGATGTTGAAGGGTACAAAGGTCGTCAGCGTGAGAAGCTTGAATCCATCGCACGTTCTTCGGCAAACCGTGCGGTCAATCAGCACCGCAGCGTCAAACTTCGCCCTATGACTCCGTATGAAAGACGCATCATCCATATTGCTCTTCGTGATGATGAAAGGGTCGAAACGGCGTCTGAAGGTGAGGGAAGCGCCCGTCATGTGGTGATTCTTCCGCTTTAAGCTTTCATCATGGTTGAAAGCCTCGCATCACGTAGTGCGAGGCTTTTTTATATGGTTTTATCCATGCCTGATCAATGAACGCCGGATGGTCTTGTTTGTAAGATAGATTGTTTCACGTGAAACAATCTTCAACCGAAGATCCGGATGTTACCGATGTCTTCTCCAGGTTGTTCCCATTGCTTTGTTTCACGTGAAACAATCCCCTATACTAAGTGCCTATTGCGATTGAAGGGGGAACTATGCATGAAGATATGCTACGCCGTCATCTCGAACTAGTGATAGAGGCAAACAAAACCACGAATATCACGCGTATTGCGAGTATAGAGGAAGGTATGCTTCTTCATGTTGAAGACTCTCTTGTAGGGCTTCCGGAGATTGAAGATGCTCCTGCTGGTCTTTATGCTGATATAGGAACCGGTGCGGGCTATCCTGGCATACCCCTTGCTGTGGAGACTGGCAGAGAAACGCTTTTAGTGGACTCTGTTGGAAAGAAGACTGCGATTTTAGATGGGTTCATAGAAGAGCTAGGACTGTCGCACGTTTCCACTTACACAGGTCGTATTGAAGATCTCGCGCGTGAGAGACCGTATGAGTTTGCAGTTGTGACTGCTCGCGCATTAGCCAAACTGTCGGTTCTTATGGAGTTGGCATGTCCATTGCTTCAGAGAAATGGACGCTTAGTGTGCTATAAGGCACGAGTTGATGATAACGAACTTGAGCATGCTCTCGTTCTGTGCGGGAAGCTTGGCATGAGGCTTGTTTCTGATCGTAACGCTAGTCTTGGCGAGCGTGCTCGTCGGATAATTGCGTTCGAACGAGTGGGCGACCCTTCTATTCTTTTGCCTCGCAGAACCGGAATGGCTCAGAAAAAGCCGCTTTAAGTTGTTTCACGTGAAACAATAGAGATGAATGTTTCACGTGAAACATTCACGTTACCGCTTACGAGTGAGTGCTGCAAAAGCTTCTGCTCGGTTATGGGTGTCGGTACGTCGTTTTTCCACTTCGTCATGTATAACCTCGCATACGCCTTCGAAGCTTTCGTATATTTCATTATTAGTGAAGCGAAGTTCTTTGATTTCAAGCGTTTCGAGATACAACGTTCTTGCTTGATCGTATTGCTGTTGAATTTTACGATAATGACTCTCTCCATCAATCTCGATTGAAAGACGAACACGTCGACAGTAGAAATCGACAATAAAATCGCCTATGACTTTTTGAGGAACAAAGGATATATGGTATTCTCTTAAAAATCTGAACCAGAGCATTTTTTCAGCGGAAGTCATTTGTTTGCGCATATTTTCTGCCCTTTGGGCAAGTAATTGCCTTCTTGCTTGGTTCATTGGGTCCTCCTTTTTCCTCTCGTTATATACTACCGACGAGAGCTGGCAGATTGTTGACGGATACCCCATGTGGGACCGCTACGATTCTTCTGCGATTGCAACACAGAGTGAACGTGGTTCCATCACGCAACCGAAAAGAATGTTTCACGTGAAACATTCTTTTCCGACGATAGTGCAAACTGTTTCACGTGAAACATAAACAGGGTATACTGTTATGTCGTTTAGAAAGGGGGTCCCCGTGGGGCTATTCGATAGTCTCAAACGAGACAGAAAGCCAGCCGAGACTGTCATACGGGAACAAGATCGAAATGTCGAGGATGGAATCGACATTGAGACTGTTGAAGTTGTTGAACGAGAGGCGCGTCCGTCTGTTATCGAGAATGATCTCGAGTCGAAGCCTATCAAATCATTCAAAGATAAAGCACCTGTTACCCATGTAGTAGGTCAAACGAAGGTGGTTGCCATCATCAACCAAAAAGGCGGTGTTGGCAAATCGACGACGGCTATCAATTTATCTGCGGCTTTAGGGGAAATTGGAAAGCAAGTTCTCCTCGTGGATCTTGATCCTCAAGGGAATTCTTCAAGTGGGCTTGGAATAGAGAAAAGCCAGGTTAAGAACTGCGTATACGATGTAATACTCAACGACGTTCCTATAGAAGAGGTTATTATCCCTGATGTGTGCGAAGGGCTTGATTTGGTTCCTGCAACCATTAATCTAGCTGGAGCAGAGGTTGAGCTTGTTTCTGAAATGGCTCGTGAGAATCGCTTGAAGGACGCAGTAGGTAGCCTTCGGGGGAAATATGATTATGTGTTCATTGATTGTCCTCCTTCGCTCGGACTGCTCACGGTGAATGCACTTGTGGCGGCAGACAAATTGCTCATTCCTATTCAATGTGAGTTCTATGCCTTGGAAGGTGTGACAAAACTTCTCGATTCGATGAAGCGTGTCAAAAGTCGCCTTAATCCGACATTGGATATCTTTGGAGTGTTGTTGACCATGTACGACGGCCGCACAACTCTTTCGAAACAAGTGGTGGAGGAAGTTCGAGGGTATTTTGGGAAGATAGTCTTTTCTACACTTATACCCCGTACGGTCAAGCTGTCTGAAGCTCCTAGCTTCGGGCAGCCTATCACCCAGTATGATCCTACGGGAAAAGGGGCTCAATCCTACATGAATCTGGCGAAGGAAGTGGTGCAGCGTGGCTAAAGCGAATAGGAGCGGCCTCGGCCGAGGATTGAATTCATTGCTGGGAGGGGCATATGAAGAGGCTGTTCCTCTTGAAACCGCTCCTCAGAGGGTTCTTGTTCAGCAAGAGGAGTCGGAAGGGGCCATACATCAGGAAAGGCCGAGCGAAAAACCGGTTGAGGAATTCGTTGAGGAGTCTGCAGAAGAGTCGGTTGTGGAAGACGAGGATCGCGTTACCATCAAGAGCGTAACGCAGCGTCGCACTGACGAAGTTCCTATTGATTCCGTCTCTCCGAATCCGGATCAGCCGAGAACGAACTTCAAACGCGAAGAATTGGAAGAATTGGCGGCGTCCATTGAAAAGGACGGTTTGCTTCAACCTATACTCGTACGTCCCGTGGGTTCGCAAGAATACCAGATCATTGCCGGAGAACGCCGTTGGCAAGCATGTAAGATAGTGGGGCTTTCCACCGTGCCTGTTCGAATTAAGGAAGCGGATGACGATAAAGCGCTGGAGCTTGCTCTTGTCGAGAACGTTCAACGTTCCGATCTTAATCCCATCGAAGAGGCATATGGGTATCGTCGCATGATGGAGCGGCGCAATCTCACTCAGTCGCAGGTTGCTCAGGCGATGTCGAAAGGCCGCTCCACCGTGGCGAACGCGCTTCGGCTTCTCGAACTTCCTGAGGAAGCGCAGCAACTTCTATTCGAAGAGAAAATTACCGCTGGACATGCGAGAGCCATCCTTTCTATCCCCACAAGTGCAGGGCGACAGAAACTTACGGAGAAGCTTGTAGAGCAGAGGCTGACGGTTCGTGAAGCTGAGGCAATTGCTAGGTTGCTTTCTGGAAAGCGAGACGATTCTCCGAAGAAGAAGGAGCCTCTTCCGAAAACATTCAAAACGGTCGCTCGTGCTTTAAGGGATGTTCTTGGAACGAACGTGAAGGTCAAATCCGTTCAGGGTAAGAACAAGATAGAAATTGAGTTCAAGGATGAAAAGGATTTGGAGCGCTTGTTCGAAGAGTTGATTGCTGCTGCATCGTAATGTTTCACGTGAAACATCGTCTCAAGTGAAGCATCATCATGGTGAAAAAGGGCGATGAGTTTCAAAAGCATAGTAGGATGATTGTTTCATGTGAAACAATCATCCTACTTAGAATTTAGGCGCTATAAAAGGAAGAGCGTTGTAAGGTTTGAACATTGTAGAGAAAGCGAGTCCCCTGTGTTTCACGTGAAACACAGGGGACTGTTAATATGCTGAGATAGATGTTTCACGTGAAACATTTTGTACGTTTGAGTTGACCGCATGCGCCTTCGATGTCTGCACCTCGTGAGTTACGTACCGTGATTTCCTTGCCGCAAGATTGGATGGACTCAATCCAACGCCTCATGATACGAGGTTCGCTTGGTCGAAACGAGGAGTCTTCTAAAACGTTGATAGGTATAAGGTTTATATGGCATAGCAAATCGGAACAAAACGCCTGAAGTGCCTCAAGATCATCTTCAGTGTCGTTCACGTCTTGTATCATGATGTATTCTAAGGTGACGCGACGGTTCGTCTTCTGGGTGTATCTCCGTAAAGCACGTTGCAAATCAGGTAATTGATTGGTGGCCATGCGAGGCATGAGCAAGTCACGCGTGGCCTGACGAGCAGCGTGGAGCGAGACAGCAAGTGTAAATTGCTCGGGTTCGTGAGAAAAGCGCTCGATGCCGTCAAGTAACCCGCAGGTTGAGATGCTTATATGACGCGCTCCAATGGCTATTCCTTTAGAATAGTTCAGAATACGAAGCGCGGAGAGCACGTTCTCGTAATTCAGAAAGGGTTCTCCTTGTCCCATTCCCACAAGATTGGTCACGCGTTGTCCCATATCTTCTTGAGCGAGCATCACCTGATCGACGATTTCGCCCGGAAGGAGATTCCTCTCGAATCCAGCTTTTCCTGTGGCGCAAAAGGCGCACTGCATTGAACAACCAACTTGAGTGGAAAAGCATATGGTCAATCGATTGTCTATCTTCGACGGAATGGCGACTGCCTCGACGCATGCCCCGTCATGGAATTCGACGATATACTTGCGTGTTCCATCGTGCGAGATTCTCCGCTCAGCCAAAGTTGCTGGATGCAACGGGAAACGCTCAGAGAGGCTTTCGCGTAAGGAGACAGGCAGGTTGGTCATATTCTCGTACGAATTCACATGGTGCACGTAAAGCCACTGGGCTAGCTGCTTGGCTCTAAATGAAGGCTGGCCGAGCAACTCCATTACGTCTGAGAGTCCATCTAGACTATATGATTTAATTGGCTTATCCATGCGGCCATTATACATGTTTCACGTGAAACATTCTGCAGGGTTCATAGTGGCTGGTATACTGCTGACGATCATATCGATGTTGATGAAAGAAGGGTACATGGCTAGATGTCGAGTGGCGTTGCTCGCAGGAGGTAAAAGTGGGGAGCGCGAAGTGTCGCTTGCATCGGGAGAAGGCGCACGGAAAGCCCTTGTTAAAGCTGGATACGATGTCACGGTTCTCGATCCATCGGATAAGGAAGATCTCAAGCTGCTCATTGAAGGACCGTTCGATGTCGCTTTCCTTTGTCTGCATGGCAAATATGGGGAAGACGGCACCGTGCAGGGTTTGTTGGAAACTATTGGGCTTCCTTATATCGGCTCAGGCGTATGGGCGAGCGCATTGGCTATGGATAAGTCAAAATCCAAGCGTTTTTATCACGAGGAAGGTATTCCCACACCTCCTTCGGTGACCTTGCATGCTCAGGACGAATATAATGCAGAGACTTTGGCTAACGAACTTGGCCCTCGATGCGTTGTGAAGCCTGCTACCGAAGGAAGCGCTCTGGGTGTTAACATCGTTGAAGGCGCTGAAGCGATTGAGAATGCTATACAAGGCGTTTTCGAGATTGATGATGAGGTGCTAGTAGAGCGCTATATACAGGGCAGAGAGCTGACGGTTGCGGTTATCGGTAATAGGGAGCTCACCGCTTTGCCGATTATAGAGATTGTTGCTAAGAATGATTTCTATGATTACGAGTCCAAATACGCTCCTGGCGGATCTCAACATATCTGTCCTGCACCGCTGCCTGACACGACAACATCCTTTGTCCAAGAACTTGCCGTACGTGCCCATCGTGCTCTATCGTGCAGCGGAGTGTCTCGCTCTGATTTCATTTTGGAAAGCGATGGATCTTGTTGGATTCTCGAGACGAACACTATTCCTGGCATGACGGAAACGTCTCTTTTGCCCGATGCTGCTCGTGCAGCGGGCATTTCGTTTTCTGATCTATGCACGAAGCTTGTGTGCTATGCGCTTGAGAAGTGAGTGCGGGCTCTCGGAATGTTTCACGTGAAACATTCCGAGAGCAATGAGACTTTAGAACACGCCGCAGGTCTTGAAGGTGAACAGAACGACAGCCACGAGAGCGAGTAGAAATACCCAGCTGACAAGGTAACATCCTTTGTTTCCTTTTCGACCTTGTTCGATAAGACTCTCAGATAATTTGCGACGGCTTTTCAGGATGACTGTTCCCGCTGTTTTCTCTGGGAAAGGAAGCGTAGATTTTGGCTGCCAGGTTCCATCGGTTCGAACAATGTGCTCAACCCCTTGTTCTCCTAGTGCGATGTCGGGTCGCACGCCGTTTGCAAGACGTTGGCTGAGGGCGCTCTCAAAGTGCGAGAAAGGCTTATTTAGCGAGGGGTCGTAGCATATCACCGCAGCTTCTCCCCAATAGTGGCCTGGTTCGGGGCTATCGGTGAAAGCGACGAAGGACAGGAACGCTTTGAGAATCCAGCCGCGCGCAGACAAAATGCGAAGCTTACGAGAGAATTCGGCATCGAAAAACCCGGCTAAATTGCCGAAACGGTTCTTCAACCATGCGGTCGAAGAACCTTCTTCGGAAAGGAACACGATGTCGAATGCGTCGCCGACCAGATTGTCGGCACTGAGCAGAGAGGCCGCATCCTTCTTCGATTTCGTATCGAAGCGGGCATACGATCCGAAATACTGCTCTGCGTGCATGGGGCCTCCTGACACGATGGACAGATGTTGTACGATTTTATGATAGATGATAGGCTGGACGGTATGGATAAACAAGCTGCGTCCGGACAGGATGCCCTGCAAAGTTTCATAAGCGACGGAACGCCCGATCTTATTCGCGCGCGTTACGCGTCTTTACCGGCATTGGCCGCTGAACTGGATTTTGGCGAGCTCGACCGGTCCATAGTCGTGCTCGATACGGAAACGACAGGGTTTTCATTCAATCACGATGAGCTGACCCAGATAGCTGCTGCGCGCATGGATCATGGAGAGATCGTGGAATGGTTTGTGACGTTCGTGAATCCTGGAAAGCCCATACCTGAAGAGGTGGCCCATCTCACGAATATTCATGATACCGATGTCGCTTCAGCTCCCACTCCCGATCATGCTTTGGCTGATTTGGCAGAATTTGTAGGCGATTCGAAGATCGTCGCTCACAATGCCGAGTTTGACCGCACGTTCACCACTCGTCATCCAAGCGGTTATCCGTTGCTTGAAAATATATGGATCGACTCGCTCGATCTTGCGCGCATTGTGGTTCCTCGCCTGAAGTCTCATAGGCTGCTCGACCTCGTCAGAGCGTTTGGTGCGCCCCTTTCGACGCATCGCGCCGATGCTGATGTTGCGGCCACATGTGCGGTGTTTCGCATTCTGCTAGCTGGCGTCGCCGCTATGCCCCCTGCGCTTGTACGCGAGATCGCTCGTCTCGCTCCTGCTGATCGTTGGCCTACCCAGGTAGTGTTCGAATGGTTTGCATCGGAGGAGGGGCGCCGAAATGTTTCACGTGAAACATTCGACGGGTCAGGTGAAGATGAATCGTTCTCGCTGAAAAACCTCCGAAGGGATCGTATCGGCAAATTGGAAAGGCCTGCAAAGGTTGATGCCGATGATATCGCCGCTGATCCTGCCCGTGCGTTGAAGTTTCCTACGGTTGAGGATATCGCCACAGCATTTTCGCCCGATGGATTGGCGGGATTGCTGTATAAGGACTTTGAGCCGCGTGAAGAGCAGCTTATCATGGCGAAGGCTGTGAGGGCGGCATTCGCAAACTCAGAAAACCTTACGGTTGAAGCGGGCACGGGTGTTGGGAAGTCAATGGCCTATCTTGTTCCTTCGGCGCTGACGGCGAGGAAGAATGGCATTACTGTGGGCGTGGCAACTAAGACGAACACCTTGCTCGATCAGTTGGTTTATCATGAGTTGCCCGCTCTAGCAGGTGCTTTAGCTGCGGCTGATTCGGATAACCCTCCATTAACGTACGCACCCCTCAAAGGTTTTTCTCATTATCCTTGCCTGCGCAAAATCGGTCGCCTTGTGGAGGAAGGCGACCACATGAAGATTGTTGCAGGCAAGGAGCAGTCGCAAGCTCCAGCGCTCGCTGCATTGCTTTCCTTCGTCGAGCAAACAGAGTACGACGATATGGACAGTCTCAAGATCGATTATCGGGTGCTGCCTCGACGAATGGTGACAACGACGAGTCGTGACTGCCTACGTCGGAAATGCCCATATTTCGGGACGTCGTGCTTTGTTCACGGTGCACGCCGCCGTGCCGAGATGGCCGATGTGGTAGTGACGAATCACAGCCTGCTCTTCTGTGACCTTGTCGCAGATGGAGGTTTGCTGCCTCCTATTCGCTATTGGACGGTCGATGAGGCTCACGGCGCGGAAGCCGAAGCACGGCGCGCGTTCTCATGTTCCCTTTCCGCAGAGGACATTATGCGGCTTGTCAATCGTGTGAGTTCCGACGAGGCATCCCGCAATGTGTTCGTGAGGGCGGAGCGGCGTGTCGTAGCACCAGATGCCAAAGAGGGGTCGACCCTGTTTTACGCGCTCACTGCGAAAGCGCGTGCAGCGGGTTCGCAGTATGTCGACGCTGCTCGAGAGTTTTGCGAGCATTTGAAAGATCTTTTATTCTTTGATCAGAATAAAAGAGGAAAGGGATACGAAACTGTCGAGCTGTGGATCAATGCTGATATACGCCAAAGTGCGACATTTTTCAGCATTTCTGAGCTGGGTTGCGCAATGTCCTCCGCTGCCGAGAAGTTGGTGACGGCGAGTCAGGAGTTGGTTGGCTACCTTGAGGGACTTGAAGGTGCAGCTGAAATCCAGCGAGAGATAGCCTCCCTTGCAATGGAATTGAAAAACCAGGTGAACGCAGTGGATATCATACTCGTTCATCCTGACGATTCCTATGCATACGCCGCTACGCTCAGTCGTAAGAAAGATCGCATGGTCGAAAAGTTGGAAGCGTTGCTGATCAATGTTGGCCAGATGATGAACGATACGCTGTTCGCTCGGACACATTCAGTGGTGTTCGCTTCGGCAACATTGGCCGTGGGCGACAGCTTCGATGCTTTCGAAAGTGCGCTTGGACTTAACACCTCCGAATTCTCTACTTGTCGAACATGTCGGCTTGACTCGAGCTATGACTTCGATGGGCATATGACCGTGTACGTGGTCGAAGACATGCCTGAGCCGAGCGATCCTCGTTATTTGGACGCTCTGCAGCGGCTGTTGGTTGATGCTCATCGTGCCCAGCAAGGATCGATGTTGACGCTTTTTACGAACCGTCGAGAGATGGAGAAGTGCTTCGACGAGGTGCAGCCCCAGCTCAAAGAGAACGACTTGCGCCTCGTGTGCCAGAAATGGGGAGTCTCAGTCAAGGGGTTACGTGACGATTTCCTCGCTGACGAGCGCTTGTCTCTCTTCGCGTTGAAGAGTTTCTGGGAGGGCTTCGATGCTCCTGGTGCCACTCTCAAAGGCGTGGTCATTCCCAAACTGCCCTTTTCCAAGCCTACTGACCCTTTGTCGTGCGAGCGCGCCGCGCGCGACGACCAAGCGTGGAGGCGCTATGTCTTGCCCGCTGCCGTGTTGGAGGTGAAACAGGCCGCCGGACGGCTCATTCGAAAGGCCGACGACACGGGCGTGCTCATCTTGGCCGACAAGCGCCTGTTGACGAAAGGCTATGGCAAGGCGTTTCTCAATTCACTGCCCAGTAGGACGATCAAGGTGCTGCCGGCATCGGCTGTCGTCGAAGAACTTGCTCGCGGTTGCGACCGATAGCGGCAGGCTTGCTCTTGTGAAGAAAAAGAATGACAAGCTGATCCATGCTGCGCATATCAAGCGTCATACGGTGGGCACTTCGAATGAAATCTCATTCAGCGTGCTCGATGCGGCGAAGGATGCTCTGGATGGAAAAGGGCGGGTTAATCGTGATGCGCGGCTCCCACGGTTTGGGGTCATCTCACTGTTCACCCTGCCTGTTCGAAGGAAGAAACCGGCAGGCACGCCAACAAAGGAACAGGGACTGACGCTATCGACTGGTGATTTCGTTTCAGCTGAAGATTCTGAGCCTCGGCCATCGCATGTCGTGAGTACGGTTCTCTCCGATATCGTGTCCGAGGATGCTCCTAGCGCTGGTTCGGAGGCTGTTGAGGAGTCGGCGGCCCCGTTGCCTGAAAAGCCGACTCAGGGTTCAGCGTTGACGCCCGAAGAAGAGGTGGCGCGCAGAAAGGCGCGCCGCCGCCTGAGCAAATTGTTGGTTTACACTGCGACTTCCCTTATCGTCGGGGTGCTGGTAATCGTGGGGGGCTGGTGGCTCTACGATGGCTATCGGCAACATCAAAGCAATATTGCCTATCTCAACGATACGCTGAGCCTCATTGCAGAAACAGACGAGGCGATTAATAGGCTTGATGACCTTATCGCCGATCCGTTCGCAGTCGATTCATCCGATGCGTACGAAGAGGTCGAATCGAGCTTGTCCGAAATAGAGGAAAAGCTCGACCGAGCCGACGAGCGCGCTCGAGAGGCATCCGCCACTCTGCGTGAATCGAAAGCCGCAGAGGCCGCTCAGCAGGCAATCGAAACCATATCGGCGCGATACGTTCTCATCGACCAAGGGGGTCGGATCGTCGATGCCGCCGAAAGAGCATATGCCTCGATCGAGAGGGCGCGCGAAGCGTGGGACAAACTGCTTTCAGCCGACGCGAGTGCTCGCGAATCGTCCGATCTTGTGAAGGATACCACGCCTGAAAACGTGCGATCATCGATAGATAAAGCGAACGAGGCGCTTGAGAATTTTGGAGAGGCCGAAAGATTGTTTCAAGAGGCCCAAGCGCTCTACGGCGTTGATTTCTCTATGTTCGGAGATTATATTGCCAAGCGCGAAGAGGCTCTTAGATACGCGATCACTTCCGATGAGGCCATTCTTGCAAAGGACAAGGTTGCAGCGATCAAGGGAAACGACTTGTACAACGCAGCAGACGCGCAAGCGGCCGCTTATGTGAAGAGCCTCCCCGACGATCCCTCGTCTCCGGTGATCGATGCGTACGAATCGGATATCGACGCGTTCGAGAATGCATATTCAACGGCACGTTTACAGGCAGGCGCAGCCGACGCTTTTATTCGTGATTATTTGGGTACGGAGATCAAATAGCGTATACTTGTTTTATGTATGCCTTGAAGAAAAGCCAAGGAACGAAAGGCAGAGAATATGCCTGAGCCAATGGAACACGTCGCATATCTGTCCCAGGAGATCGGCCCTCGTCCCGCTGGGACCGAAGAGGAACAGCAAACGGCGTTGTATCTTACTGAGCAAATGCAGAAAGAAGCTGGCCTTTCTGCCGTCATCGAAGATTTCAGTGGCGCCCCTAGCGCAGAGGCGCCAAAAGTCGTGTGTTGCTCTCTCTCCTTCGTGTTCGGGCTGCTGTCCTTGTTCGTTCCCATGTTCGGAGTGGCAGCAATTGTGGTGACCCTCGTTGCGGTGGCTTTGTTCGCAGCTGAAGTGTTCGACCGCCCGGTGTTGTCGAAGATCTTTGTGCGCGGCGTCAGCCAAAACGTCGTCGCGAAGTACGAGCCCGGATATTCTGCCCAGACGGGAGGAACTCGTCGGCGCAAAGTGATTCTGGTGGCGCGCTACGATACGGGTAAGGTTCGGACAGAGCTTGCCAGTCCGGTTCTTCCGGCATTGCGGATTTTGCAGTGGGCGACGTTCGGCGCTATGGTTCTCTTGCCGATTCTGCTGATCATGCGTGTTGTCGCGTTTCCGAATGCCGAGGGTGCCCTCGATGCGACGCTGCTCGCATTAATCGTCATTGCGCTTGTCTCCATCGCGCTTCCGCTTGTGGTGGCGGTACTCCATAAAGCGGCTCCCTACAATGAAGGGGCGAACTGCAACGCTTCCGGCACGGCTGTGTTGCTGGAAGTTGCCCGCCGCGTTGGCCGTGGTCGCGTGAGCGAGGCCGAGCTGGCAGAGCGCGACGACGTGGAGATTCACGGAGCGGAAGCCGCGCGGGCAGGCGGGTTCGTTCCTGAAGGGGCGCAGCTTGTGTACGAGGCTTCGAACGTGAAGCCTCCCGAGATGGTTCCTCAAACTCCCGAAGAGCGTCTCGCTGCTGCTAAGGCCGCTATTGCAGCGCTTTCGGGTAAGCCGGTGAGCGGTGTTGCGGCGGTTGACATCTCGCAGAACCTCGTGCAGGTGAAGGAGCCTCCTGTGCCCGAGCCCACAGCTGAGGACATTCGGGCGTTGCACGACGAGACGCGGGAAGCGTTCAGCTCTCTTCCGGCTGAGACGATGCAGGCGGCTCTCGCCAATGCTGAGGCTGCACATCGACTGGATGAAGGTTCGGAAGGGCCGGTCTCCATGGCGGAAGAGTCAGTGGTCGGCGAGCCAGCCGTTTCCGCAGGCGACGAGACACCTCGTTCGACCGGAGGCGTACCGGATTGGTTCAAGAAGGCGCAGGAGAAAGCGAAGAAACCGCGAGGTGTCGATAAGCCCGTGCAAAGGTCTCGCTATGCGAGCGCTCTCGATGCGGCATCGAGCGAAAGCGCCGGGCATTTTGCAGGGGCGAACCCGGTTGCCGAAGAGGATGCAAGCCGTGCATCTGATGAGGGGCGGGTTGATGATCGGGAGGTGCAAGCTCCTCAATGGTCGTTTGCGCACGATGATGCGTCCGATCCGCACCCTGCCGAGTCTCAAGAGGTTGCCGTCCCCTCACACCCTGTTTCGACGGAGAATCCCTCGTCCCCCGCTTCCGAATCCGAAGTCGATCCGCTCTCCACGACGGCTATGCCTCCGATCGATGTGAGCAGTTTCAACTTGGATGACGTTCCCCCTGTCGATGATCTTCCACTGCCGTCGTTCCTCGATCCTCGAAAGGTGCAGAAAGAGGCTCAATCCGCTGTGCAGGACGAGCAGAGAACCGACAACCGCGTTGACGTGACTGCCGTTCCCATCGGTGATAGCGGGCGCATTGATTTTCAGCCCGATTCTGTGCCTCCGACAAATGATGACGTCTGCTCCGCTCCTGTAGAAACGACGGAAGCAGCGGTTTCTTCCGCCAGCGAGAGAGGTTCTCGCCGTCCCATTGTGCTTCCGGATATCGGGCTGTCGGGCAAGTTGGCTCCCATCACGGAGCTTCCAAAGCAACGAGCTCCGTTGGCCGAGGCGGAATCTTCTGGCAAGACGGCTGCGAAAAGCCTGCTTTCCATGCTTCCCGCGATTGATCTGGGAGCCTCAGGCACGGTAGAGCCTCCAGCTGAAGATGTGACGGCGGCTGCCAAACATGGAAAGAAATCGGGATTACGCTCGATGCTCCCCTCTCTTTCAGGTTCAATCGCCCGCGTTGAAGAGGAAGGTCGCTCGAGCGTGAGCGCCGCCGGATCGTTTGCGCCGGCCGGTGCTACGGGTGCTTTTGCCCCCATAGGGGACGAGCTGCTCCAGAACGTCGACCCTGAGGATATCTACGTGGACGATGCAGACGATTCGGCGTATGAGGAGAATTACACGGAGACGGGCGCGTTTGCTGGCCCGGGGTATGTAGAGATGCCCAAGTCGCGCATACGTCGTTTGTTCGATCGCTTCCGACGCAAGAAGGACGAAGAAGAACCAACCCCTCAAGAATGGCTCGATGTGGACGAATCGTTCGATGCCCGTACTGTGGGAGCAGAGCGGGGAGGTTGGGAGAGCTTCCGCGAAGATGCGACCGCGCAGATGGAAATCCAAGATGATTTCTCTGGCGATGAGTTCGACGAGTATGAGGATCGTGCCGTTGGCGATGGGTATGGCGAGGGCGATCAGTACGTCCAACACGACGAGTATGGGGAGTACGACGAGAGCGACCTTGGTGGACGGAACCGCGATTCGGGCGGCCGTTCGTGGAATGGCGGCGCGTTCTCTCCGCGGCGCATGGAGCGCGCCGAGCTAGATTCGGAACGCGTTGCCGAAGAGTCTGCCGCGGCGGCAGAGCGTCACGACCAGGACGTCTCCGAGGAGATCGAACACATTTATCAGTTCCGTAATCCCGATATCAACACAGAGGTGTGGTTTGTCGCTCTTGGTTCGGAGCTTTCTCAAAATGGAGGAATGCGCGCGTTTCTGACCGAGCATCAGCAAGATCTGCGAGGTTCGATAATCATTGATCTCGACGGGCTTGGTGCGGGCGATCTGTGCATGGTGGAACTTGAAGGCCAATATCGTACAGTTAAAACGTCTTCTCGGATGAAGCGCTACGTGAGGAAGGCTTCTCAGGCCACGGGACTTGATGTGGGCAGCACTCAGCTTCCTTGGATGGACAGCTCAGCTTCGTATGCGATGAAGCACGGGTATCAAGCCATGCACCTGGTGGGCATGCACGGAGGCAAGCCGGCATACTTCGCGCAAGCTGACGATGTGCTCGAGAACGTGGAAGAGGATAAACTCGAGAAAAGCGCAAACTTTGTTATGGAGTTGTTGAAGAATATATAGCAGGATGCAGCTGCGCTCGATAAGCGTCATTGAAGCTATCGTATAATGGTTTTTTGTATGCGCGTCTGCATCAAATGTAGCGTGCCATCCTATTAGACAGAAGCAGAGAGGTGTTTTAGCAGCCATGGCTATCGAAGCATATTGCGTGAAGTGCAAAGCCAAGAAGGTTATGAAGGATCCCGTCGAGAGCACGACGAAAAACGGTAAGCCCATCACGAAGGGCAAATGTCCTGATTGCGGCACCACCATCTGCCGTATCGGTGCTGCGAAGTAGCGTTGGGTTTTCGATCAAAGACGAAACGGCCCCGGGTTCAACCCGGGGCCGTTGTTATTATTTGAGGAATTGGAGCAGTTCGGTTGAATGATGGATGATCAAATCGGGTTCAGCGTTGATCAGCTGTTCTTCGGTGTGGTATCCCCATGTCACACTGATGGAGTACACTCCGGCATTACGTGATGCCTTCACATCTCCCGTCGAGTCGCCTATGTAAGCCGTTCTTTCCTTGGTGGATCCGAGCTCGTCGATAGTACGCAAAAGACCTGCGGGGTCGGGCTTGCGCGGAAAATCGGCGCATTCTCCATGGGCGACGGAGAACAATCCGGGCAGGTAGGCGTCAACGATCTCGCGCACAGCACCATCGAATTTATTGGAGAGCACGGCGAGCTTGGCACCACCCTTTTTGAGAGCTGCGATGGTATCGGGAATGCCGTCATAAGCTCTGGTGAAGCGATGTCCGTATATTGGATAGAGGTCTTTCCACCGTTTCATCGCGTGTTCCACGTCATCAATGTCGGCATCTTCGGGAACCGCTTGGTACATAAGGGCTTTCACGCCATTCCCAACGAAACTAAGTATCTCGAGCTGCGTACGTTCGGGGTAGCCGCACTCTCGCAGCGTCGCATTGGTGAGTTCCACAAGATCTGGCAGCGTATCAAGCAGCGTGCCATCAAGGTCGAAGATGAAAGTGTCGAAACGGGCGCTCCTATTCATGTGACCAGGTGTTATCGTACTCTGATTGTCCATGTCATCACCTTTGCTCCGCTGCATTTGCTTCCATGTCATTGCGGTTCTAAACGGTCAATTTCATGCGCATGGTTTGCGCGCTGTGCGCACCTTGATGCTCAAGCTATCACGCGGGAAGCGGTCTATCAACGCAATGAAAAGTAAAAACGCTCGGTGCACATGATGATTGTTCCTGGAAGTGAGATACGGCAAGCCGATGATGGGTGCGAGATGCGGCATTCTTGCGCAGGTGAGGCGCGATGCTGTGCGAATTGCAGCTCAATGCCATACGATACCGCACGGGCAGGATGACAAAGCGTTGCGTGTTGATGCTGTGATGCTTGGAGGTATTTCGATTCCGCCTTGTGTCCATCGATTGTGGCTCCATGGGCGAAGGACAAACAGACTCTCATGGACGCATGTGAAAGACAGGTGGGAATAGGCGTTTGAGCATAGCGTTTGTGCGGATGTTCCTGGCAGTTTTTTGGAGTAAAGGACAGTTGACATGCGATTTGACGGCTTTTTGCGAACAGGCGAGCAGAGCGAGGGCAGAAGCGAAGAAAGAAGCGGACGTTCCTGCGCGCATTGATGACCATTCGCTTCTCCAAAGGTTCTGTTTCACCGTATGGGCACGTGCTCGCCGGTACGGTCGTTAGCGAGGCACGAGTGTCTGCGATGGGCCAATGTGCAGGGCGGTGCAGGTGTGGTGGAGTGGCTGCTGCATATTCAATGCCGTGCTCGAGAGGGCGCTGATACCCAAAGGGTTGGTTACGATCGAAAAGAAGAAGGCTGTTTCGCAAGATGTGCCGCGTAGCGTATGGGAAGGACGGGAGGATTTGAAGAGGAATGCCGAAGAAGCGGAGTTGAGACCGGAATGAGAGCGAAGTTTGATTTGGATGCGAGCTGAGGCCCTTGGTCAAGGGCGGAGCTGGTACGAGTTGCGAGGAAGTTGAGCGCACGGCAAAGGCGAAAGATAGGGAAGGAACGGAAGGCGAAATTCAAAGAAGGGGTATGGAAGGAGGAACCAAAGCCTCGGCTTTTCACAGCTGTTAGGGATTGTTTCACGTGAAACAATCGTCGTTTCATCGCGATGCATTACGATACATGCTTCACGTGAAACAATCGCATGTGAAAAGGTGCGCCTAGGATTTGATTCCGATCATTTGCGTTTCTTCGGCCCAAGCTAAGTCGTATATTTGCCGATCAGGCTTCTTGTTGTTCAGCATAAGACGTGCGAGGAGAAAGAACGATCATCGGGGTTTTGATTGCGTCTTCAACTCCTTTTGCATGAAGTGAAGGAAAAGGAAAGAGCGCCGACCGTAATATCAGCGCTCTTTGCAGCCAGTGGAGCGGGTGACGGGACTCGAACCCGCGAATACGAGCTTGGGAAGCTATTTCCATCCCGAGCTCCATTTCCGAGAAAACCGCTCGTCACCTGCAAAATCGCTTTTAGAGTTTAGCGCATGGCGAGAAGTTCGTCAAAAAGTTCGTCAAATTTCAACTGTTTTCAAAACTGGACATCTGCAAGAGAAAAATCGAAGGGCACCGACAAACGCCGATGCCCTTCGTTGATTGCTGGAGCGGGCGACGGGACTCGAACCCGCGGTACAGGCTTGGGAAGCCTGGGCCTTACCACTTGGCGACGCCCGCAATTCATTCGCTGACTAAACGCAGCGCTTGAATTATAACGCATCCCAAGCAAAACGCAGCGGAATACAAAAGTTCCAAAACTATGCGGCCTGCGGCAGCGATTCGAGCCGTGAGACGTACCTGTTGGATAGCTCCCTGCTTGTCGAGGGGATGTAGCCCACATAGAGGTCGAGCGTATAGGACGGCGACGCGTGTCCGAGGATGACGGAGATGGTCTTGATGTTCTCGCCGCGAGCGAGGTTGATGGTGGCGAACGTATGCCGCAGCGCGTAGGGGCGCACGCCCTCGAACCCCACCTTCTCCACGAACCTTTGCCACTGCTTCTTGAGCACGTTGTAGGTGAGGGGCTTGTCAAGTTCTCCCACGAGAGGCGTGCTTGGGCCGGGCCTGATGCCCATGGCGCGCAGGCGTCTGCTCTTCTCCTCTATCCATCTGCCTATCTCGCGGGAGGTGTAATCGTCGATAGGAACCGTGCGGTACGACGAATCGGACTTCGTATACTCAACGATTTCCGCCGTCCCGTGTTCGAGCGACCCGGTGATTCTCGCCGAAGGGACGCCGCCGACGTTGACGCCGCCCATCTTCAAAGCGAGTGCTTCCTCGGGGCGCATCCCGCTGGAGAAAAGGGCGAGGCACGCCACCTTGAAAGGCGACAGGGGAAGCGCCTTCACTTCGTGGAGGAACCGCGCCGCATCCTCCTCCATGAGAGGGTCGATGAGCGGGCGGCTCTTCTTGAAGTTCTTGGAGAGGAAGCGCGCCTTCGCCACGTTCTTCTGCACGAGCTCCCTATCCAGCGCGTCGTTGAGGATCTCGCGGCAGAATTTGAGGATTTTGTGCTGCATATCGGGCCCGGCAACGCGCGGGGAGCCGAGCGGCTTCTTCTTCCGTCGATTCCCCTCGCGCACCGCCTGCTCGCGTTTCCTTTTCCATTCCTCCACGCGCTCGTTTGCCCACCGCCGCGAAATCTCGGGCACCTGAAGCAGGCATCGCTCCACGTCCATCGCCGTCAAATCGCGAAGGGGGATAAGCCCTATTACCTCACGCAGGTACTCGGCGTATCGCCGCTCGTTGGCTAGGGTTTGCCTTCCTATGGCCCCATTGCTGCGGAGCGCAATGTAACGCTCAACGTACTCTCCGAAAGGCGTTGCGGGACTCAGCGGTGAAACGTCTTGCGCCCCAATGCCCACCCCCGTCGTCCTATCTTCAAGCATTCTGTTGGCATCTTCCTCGAACTCGGCGATGCGCGCCCTGAGTTCTTCGCGCTTGTTGCGGGCGAACACCGTCCGCGACAGCTTCTTGCGCCCCATGACCCCCTGGAACTCGGCGGGCACCCTGATGCGCAGTTCGTAGGCGGTCGCTTTCGGGTCGTCGCGCTTCCTGCGGGGAAGCCCCTTCGCCTTCCTCGCCTCATCGAGATCCACGGGCTTGTCGCATTTGAGCGTCTTCGTCATTCTCTCCTCCATCTTCGCGCCTGTTCAGATAGCGTAGGAGGCAGAGCTTGGGAACCAGCCACTTCGACCCGAACTTGACCCCGCGCATCTCGCCCGCCGCCAACAGCTTCCTCACGCCCTGCGACGTGAGGCCCGTGAACTCGGCTATCTGGCAGGGGGTCATCATGTAGGGGTACGGTTCGAGCGCGGGCAGGAACAGCCCGCCAGGGTCGGCCCCGCAAAGCGCCTCGTCGTCAAACGCCGCCTCCGCGCGACGCTCATAATGAGCCATTTCGGCAGAGCGCGAAACGATGCGATTTTCCGCATCGCATGCTTGACAAGGGACGAAAGGCCGCGCGGTCATCTCCTCACGACCTTGTAGTCGTAGCCCGTGCGGGTATTGCAGATGGTGCAGGGCTCGCGTTGCTCCTGCTCGAAGTCCGCGCGCCACACCAGGTAGTCGTCCGAGTCGCAGAACGTCTGATGGCACTTCCTGCACAGCGTGAGCAGCATGAAGTCGTCTCCCGGCCCTTTGAGCCCCAGGCTCACGGCGAGTGCAGCGTCCACAAGCCTCATCTGCTCGGCGCCGATGTGCCCCGCCCTCCCGCGCAGGCGCAGCTTGTCGATGGTGCGCAGCTGCTCCAGGAGGGCGACCGAGCCCTCCCTGAGCCCGGCCGACGCGGGCACGGGTACGTGCACGGGGAGGTTCGCCTTGGGCTTGCCGGTTATGGCGGCGACGATGATAGTTTTGCTGCGCCTGTTGCCCGCATCGTTTTGCACGACGAGGACGGGACGCGTGCCTCCCTGCTCGCATCCCAGAACGGGGTCGAGGAAAGCGAAAAACACATCGCCCCTGCGCGGATGGTCGTCCATGAGGCACCTCCTTCGTTTCAATATGTAACTGCGGCCGAGAGTCGGGGTCGTCCGACCCGCGGCCGCCTGAAACGCCGCTTCCGCGGCTCCCGCTCGCCCACGAGGCCCCTCATGGCGTGGCGCGCTCTTGACCTTGCAAGGGCGGGCGGGTATGGGGCTGTCAAGGTTCCATCGAGGGATTTCCTCCCTCATAGAGACGGACAGCTAGGTGGGCGAAACGGAACCCCGCACGGAGAAAAACACTAGAAACCGGAAGAGAGAATCTCTTTCAGGTTCTCTCGCGCAAGACTGATGCTGCGTCTCACTGCGCGATCGGAGCACCTCTCTACTTCGGCTATCTTCGCCGTGGGCATACCAAGCAAGTGCCTCATCAGAAAACGCCTGCGTTGTGCGGCGGGTATCTGCTGGAACGCTTGAAACAGCGCTTCGGATTCCAGCTTCTCCATAAAGATTAACTCTGGGTCTTTTTCGGGATTGTTGGGGGCAAGAGAGGCTTCGTCCATCGACGCCAAGTGTAGTGAGTGTCTTGTCTCGCGGCGCTCCGTTCGCCAGAACTCACGCTGAAGTTCCTCTATGCCCTCGAATACTTGCCTGGGCAGATTTATCTCGGTTCGTTTGCCGTCAGGCGTCCTCACCACAATGCGATATTGGGCTTGGGAGTCGTCAATGTTCCTGCTTTCGTAAAATCGGGCCATATATTGCTCCTTCGGTTCAGACCCGCAGGAGCAACCGGCCGAAAGCGCAAAAAAGGACGGGCAGGACGTTTGGCTCCTGTCCGTCTGGCGGATCGGCGGGTATTTATTTACATCCTCAAGGATGTGCTACGTTTTGGGCAAATTCGTTATGCGCATAGTCCCATTGCTCTCGAACGTAAGCACGGTAAGCTGGCCCTTGCGTACTATTTCTACGCGACGCAGCTTTCTATCTGCCCGACAGACGAGCTTGCCGAGCGCATTCCTTACGTCTTGCATACAGCCACCTCCTCTCTGACGGAGCATGATGTCATGTTTGACCACATAGCGTCCCGACTTGAAAAGTCAAAATTCTGTCTGGTTCGACAATGGTGCTCCGCAGACTGTCGATCTTGGGGTGCTCTACGAGACGGATGGGTAATGCATCGTCACCGCTAAACTGACGGAAGATTCTCGCTCGGTCTATCGGTTCGCAAGTGTTTAGGGTTGTTGCGGGAGATTTTGCTTACGCCACAACAACCCCTTGGGCGTCATGCTGCAGCACAATGCATAAATATCCAATATTTTGTCTTAAAGGTTGTTGGAGCGATTCTGCTACTTTTCGGTCTTTGGCATGAAGCTGGAACGGAATATCGAGCGGGAGTTTAACTCGATATCCTTTTCGACAAGCTTTAACAAGAAAGAAATGAATTGCATTATGATGCAAAGAGCCAAGCGATAGTCCTGATGAACGAAGTACAAAGCGCGACTTTAATCTGAGGGTGAAATCTGCGACTTGCGCTAAACTGCGAATGTCGACAGTTATAATACGGAGTGACGTATCGAATCAAGATTCCGTCAAAGAGCCTGCTGTTGTCGTTATGAGGAGATTGAAAAATGGCACAAATGCCCATTGTCCGTTGCAGGAATATGATCTTTTTGATTTAAGCAGTTGGGCATGGTAGCGCCCAACAACCAGTTCTTTGGGTTGGTTGTTGGGACGATGTGAATCCAGATAAAACATGACCTCGCAATCAGTGAAATCGAGCCACTTCCCATACGTTGGAAACCATGCCTTGTAGACAGATTCTTTCGCGCTGAAAGTCAGCCTATCCCAAGATATATTTGGCTGACTGCAGGTAAGCTCACCCATCTGTTTTATCTCCTTCTTGCTCATTATCAAACTGTATATCTCTGATTCAATGGGGTTATTCGGCTCGGCGTCAATCCCGATAGTTCGAAATCGGTAATCTGAGGTGACTGCGGCAGCGGCATATCCTCTGCAATGCGTAATGCTCCCGCATATGTTTTTGGGCCAAATCGGTTCTCGGTTGGTACCGATGAGGATAGGAGGGTCATTGAAGCCCAGATGCGAGAGAGCGTTGCGAGCACATTTGCGCCCAACGGAAAACTCTTTCAGGCGTTTAGAAGAAAAACTTCGTGATATTTCCTTTTCTTTCCCAATAAGAGGAAAACCGTAAAAAGACCCCAGGTATTCTGAAGAAAACACTTCCTCTGGTAGTAAGGAGGCTAAAAAACCGGAATTGAATTTAGGAAAGCCAATCACAGCACCACCCCTAGTATGAACTATACACCCTTGTATACACTTTAAAAGTTCCAGCTGTTCATGTAGGCGATCTGCTCCTCGGTGAGGGTGTCTATCTTCACGCCCAGAGTCTCCAGCTTCACGCGCGCCACGCCGTCGTCGATGGCGGCGGGCACGTCGTACACCTTGTTCTCCAGCTCGCCCGCATGCTGGAAGAGGTACTCGGCCGCGAGCGCCTGGTTCGCGAAGCTCATGTCCATGACGGACGCCGGGTGCCCCTCGGCGCAGCTCAGGTTCACGAGGCGCCCCTGCGCCAGGACGATGACCGTGCGCCCGTCGGCAAGCGTGTACTCCTCCACGAGCGGCTTGATCTCCTCCACCTTCACGGCGTGCTCGCGCAGCCACTCCAGGTTGATCTCGCTGTCGAAGTGCCCGGAGTTGCACACGATGGCGCCGTCCTTCATGTTCTCGAACGCGGGCGCGTCCACCACCTTGCAGTTGCCGGTGACCGTCACCCACACGTCGGCGAAGCGCGCCGCCTCGGCGGCGGGCATGACCTCGTAGCCCTCCATGTGCGCCTCCAGCGCCTTCAGCGGGTCCACCTCGCACACGATCACGCGCATGCCCATGCCCTTGGCGCGCAGGGCGAGCCCGCTGCCGCAGTAGCCGTAGCCCGAGATCACGATGGTGCGCCCGCACAAAAGGCGGTTCGTGGCGCGCACGATGCCGTCGAGCGTGGACTGGCCCGTGCCGTAGTGGTTGTCGAAGCAGTGCTTCGTGTTCGCGTCGTTGACGTTGAACACGGGGTAGCCCAGCGTGCCCTCCTTCGCCATGGACACAAGGCGCACCACGCCCGTGGTGGTTTCCTCGGTGCCGCCGATGACGCCTTCCAGCTTGTCAATGTGGGTGGTGTGCAGCGCGGTGTCCAGGTCGGCGCCGTCGTCCATGATGATCTGCGGGTTCGTGGCGATGACCGCGTCGATGTGGCGGCGGTAGGTGTCCATGTCCTCGCCGGTGACGGCGAACACCTTGATGCCGAAGTCGCGCACGAGCGAGGCGGCGGTGTCGTCTTGGGTGGAAAGCGGGTTGCTGGCGCACAGCGCCACCTCGGCGCCCGAGGCCGCCAGCGCGCGCATGAGGTTCGCCGTCTCGGTGGTCACGTGCATGCACGCGCCGATGCGCACGCCCTCAAGCGGGCGCTCCTTCGCGAAGCGCTCGCGGATGGACGCCAGCACGGGCATGTCGCGCGCCGCCCACTCGATGCGGGCAAGCCCTGCGTCGGCAAGGTCGATGTCTTTGATGTCGTAGCTCTCGGTCATGGCGCTTCTTTCTTATGTTATCGACTGATCCTATGTCTGGTTTGGCGTCGATTAATCCTCAAACAATTCAGTGGAAAAATATCGTTCGCCCGTATCGGGCAGTAAAGTAACCACTGTCTTGCCCGAACCAAGTTGCCGAGCAAGCTGACGTGCGGCAACCACATTTGTACCGCCCGATACGCCGCAAAGCAAACCCTCCTCACGAGCAAGCGCGCGAGCCTCGTTGATAGCTTCCTCATCGGAAACCACGCAGATATCGTCATAGATGCCCTGATCAAGGATATCGGGAATAAGCCCATCGCCGATACCCATCTGCAAATGCGTTCCGACGCTTCCTCCCGAAAGAATCGCTGCGCTCTCCGGCTCAACGGCCCAAATGCATACATCAGGAAAAAGACGTTTGAGTGCCTGCCCTATACCGGAAATAGTACCACCTGTACCAATGCCCGAGCAGAATCCATGTATGGGCCCCTTCACGTCCTCTAAGATCTCAAGTGCTGTATGATAGCGATGCGCTAGTAAATTATCCCTGTTCTCGAACTGCTGTGGCACGTAAACACGAGGATCCTCGCTAGCCATACGCTTAGCCAGAGCGATGCATTTGGATATGCACTCTCCAATATCGCCAGCATCATGTACGACAATTACCTCAGCACCATAGTGGCGAACAAGCTTACGACGCTCTTCCGACACGCTGTCTGGCATAATGATGCGCGCACGATAACCGCGCACAGCACACACAAGCGCGAGCCCTATACCTTGATTGCCGCTTGTAGGTTCAACGATAATACTATCTGGCCCAATTTCGCCGCGGCGTTCGGCGGATTCAATCATCTGTAATGCCGTGCGCGTTTTAATGGAGCCTCCTACATTAACGCCCTCAAACTTAACGAGTATCTGTGCGGCATTCGCTTCAGATAACCGATTGAGACGAACGAGAGGTGTATGCCCCATGGCTTGCAGCACATTATCGTAAATCATGGAACTCCTTCCAAGGGGGTGCTAGCCCCTTATGCTAGCCTGCAGGTCTTTCGCAGATCCTCGGCGCGGTCGGTGCGCTCCCAGGTGAACTCGGGCAGCTCGCGGCCGAAGTGGCCGTAGGCGGCCGTCTTGCGGTAGATGGGGCGGCGCAAATCCAGCGCGTCGATGATGGCGCCGGGGCGCAGGTCGAACACCTCGGCCACCGCGCGCTCGATGGCCCCCACCGCCGCCTTCTCGGTGCCGAACGTCTCCACCATGAGCGACACGGGGCGCGCCACGCCGATGGCGTAGGCCACCTGCACCTCGCAGCGCGCGGCCAGGCCCGCGGCAACCACGTTCTTCGCCACCCAGCGCGCCGCGTAGGCCGCCGAGCGGTCCACCTTCGTGCAGTCCTTGCCGGAGAAGGCCCCGCCGCCGTGCCGTCCCATGCCGCCGTAGGTGTCCACGATGACCTTGCGGCCCGTGAGGCCGCAGTCGCCCATCGGCCCGCCGATGACGAAGCGGCCCGTGGGGTTCACGTGGATCTCCGCGTCGGGCGAGAGCGCCACGCCCTCGCCGGCCAGCACCGGGCGCACCACCTGCTCCACCACGTCGGCGCGCAGCCGCTCGTAGGGCGCCTCCTCGGCGTGCTGCGTGGACACGACCACCTTCTCCACCCACTTCGGCGCGCCGTCCTCGTAGCGCACGCTCACCTGGGTCTTGCCGTCGGGGCGCAGGTAGTCGAGCGTGCCGTCCTTGCGCACGGCGGCGAGGCGCTCGCTCATGCGCTGGGCCAGGTAGATGGGCATGGGCATGAGGGTGCTCGTCTCGTCGCAGGCGTAGCCGAACATCATGCCCTGGTCGCCCGCGCCGATGCGCTCGTAGGGGTCGTCCGCGGCCCCGCCGTGGGCCGCCTCCCAGCTCTCGTCCACGCCCTGCGCGATGTCGGGGCTCTGCTCGTGGATGGCGTTCACCACGCCGCAGGTGGTGCCGTCGAAGCCGTACTTGGCGCGGTCGTAGCCGATGCCGCACACCACCTCGCGCACGATGGCCGGCACGTCCACGTACGCCTGCGTGCGGATCTCGCCCGCCACGGCCACGAGCCCCGTGGTCGCAAGCGTCTCGCACGCGCAGCGCATCCGCGACACGTCGGCGGGCTGCCCGCTGGGGGCGATGTAGCCCTCGCGCTCGAGCTCTATCTCCTTGGAGATGATGGCGTCCAAGATGGCGTCCGATATCTGGTCGCACATCTTGTCGGGATGCCCCTCGGTGACGGATTCGGACGTGAACAGGTAGGATTTTGGCAAAGCGATCGATAAGCTTGGCCTTTGCTCTATCGTCATTTCAATTCTCTCTATACTTTAGATTGCCCATTATCCAGCTTATTTAGGTTGATGACCCTTATTGGACGTCCATCTTGCTCGACAGCTCCTTTTTTAAAGCCTGATATGACTCTTCGCTCATTGCGTGCTCCATGCGACAGGCATCCCTTTGTGCAATTTCAGTCGGAATGCCAAGGTTGGTAAGAACCTTGAAGAAGAAGCAATGGCGGTCGTAAACTCTTTCAGCGATTTTGCGTCCCCCATTTGAAAGGCGAACCAAACCTCGAGGCCTAAATTCAACATATCCTTCCGCGCTCAAGGAGGACATAGCTTTTGATATGCTCGCCTTGGAAAAACCCATTCTACTGGCCATATCCACTTGCCTTACAAAACCACCAGAACGAGTTTCGAGAATAAGCAGGTTTTCTAGATAGTCTTCCCTTGACTCACTCAAAGTCATCAGTTCCACCTCACTTAATTCAAAATCCGACCCGTCGACGACTGAAGCTCCACCATTTTCTTGAACAGGCTGTCTTCGCGCTCCATGAGCTCCGACGGCTTTCCTTGCTCGGCAACGCGGCCTCCATCCAGCACCACGATTTTGTCGGCGCTCATCACGGTTCTCATCCGGTGCGCGATGACCAGCACGGTTTTGCGTTCAAGGAGACACGATAGCGCCTCCTGCACCTTCGTCTCATTTTCAACGTCAAGTGAAGCGGTCGCCTCATCCAGAAGAACAATGGGGGCGTTTTTGAGGATCGCCCGGGCAATCGATATGCGCTGGCGCTCGCCTCCGGACAAAAGCGCGCCGTTCTCGCCTATCCTCGTTTCATAGCCCTTCGGCATGCGGGAGACAAAATCATCGCAGTTCGCCGCCCGAGCCGCCGCAAACACCTCCTCATCCGTGGCATCTGGCCTACCGAGTCGGATGTTCTGCATGATCGTGTCGTCGAACAGAACCACATCCTGGAACACTTGGGCGAAATCGACGAGAAGGGCCTCGGGGTCGACGGTCGAAACGTCCACGCCTCCGATGCTCACAACGCCATCGTCGGCATCCCAGAAACGGGCAGCCAGCTTGGCCGCGGTGGACTTGCCGCCCCCGCTCGGACCGACCAAGGCGGTCACCTCGCCCTCCTTCGCAACAAATGAGACGTTCGAGAGAACCTTCTCGCCTCCTTCGTACGAAAAAGTCACGTTGTCGAAAGAAATGTCGTGATTCGCCGGCTCGAATTCCATCGACCCGGTTTGAGGCCGCTCGTGCTCGATGGAGTGCATGCGCTTGATTCCGAGCTTGAGATTGAGAAGCTCCGTCACAACTTCAAGCACGGTGTTGATCGGATCGTAGAATCTCGTCACCACGAGAAGGAAGCAGAAGTACACCATGAACTCTAGTTCCCCCGATGCCAAAAGCAGGGCTCCGACGAGGACGGTCGAAGCTATTCCGAGCTTGAGGAACGCTTGCGCGGCCGACACGGGAACGGCACTCGAAAGCTCCGAGACGATCTGGGCCTTCTCCGCGCGATCGATCTTCTGATCCAGTTGCTCGAGATACGTTTCCGATTGGTTCGCCGCCGTGATCTCTTGGGCGCATTCGAGGTACTCCTGCAAGCCGTCCGCAACGTCAAGCTGGCGGTCGATGAGAAACTGCCCCTTCGCATCTTGGCTCTTCCGAGAGAAGGCGATGATGAGCAAGGCGATGGGAAGAACCCAGAGGGCGGCGATGGCCATCTTCCAGTTGAAGAGCAGAAGCATGATCGAGATCAATATGGTCGACGCGCCGGTTCCGAACAAAAGGGGCATGATATGGGAGAACATGCGCTCCTGATCGGCGCAGTCCTTCATGATGGTGGTGGTGAGGTCCGAGAGGTCGCGCCTTCCGAAAAAGGAAAGGGGCAATCTGCGCAGCACCTCGGCAAGCTCGATCCGCTTTCTGGCACTCTCGCCGTACACGACATTGTAGGTGAAATGGTATTCGAGCCATTGGGTCAGCAGCATGAGCAGGAGTATGACGACGATGGCTGCAAGATAGCCACCAAGAGCAGGGAGGGGCTTCGAGGGGTCGAGCAGATGATCCAGGTAGTCGTTGGTCGCCATGCACAGCACGCCAATGGGTGCCATCATGACGAGGTTGGCGAGAGCGCAGAAGAACGCGCCTCTCTTGAACTCGAAAGCACCCCGCTCGGTCAAAGCGAACTTCTCACGCAGCATCGTTGGCACCCCCTCCGATTCTCCAAGAGACTGATTTCTGATAGTCCTCCCACATCCGGCGATACACTCCCTTGCTTTCGACAAGATCCCCGTGGGATCCCGATTCCGAGATGGCCCCGTTCTCCACGACGCAGATCCTGTCCGCGCCCACCACGGTCGATAGCCGGTGTGCAATCATGAGAACGGTCTTGCCGTGCGTAAGACGCGCGAGCGCACGTTGGATAAGGGCTTCGTTTTCCGGATCGGCGAACGCTGTGGCCTCGTCCAAGACCACGATAGGCGCATCTTTCAGAATGGCCCGGGCAAGCGCGATACGCTGGCATTCGCCGCCCGACAGGTAGACGCCCTTCGCGCCGACCACCGTGTCCAAGCCCTCGGGCAGCTTCGCGATGATGTCGTCGCATTGCGCCGCGTGCGCGGCCGCCTCCACCTCCGCGCGCGTAGCCGACGGGCGCGCGAATCTGATGTTGTCAATGAGGCTGCGCTTGAAAAGCCGTGTGTTTTGGAAGACGAAGGAAACGGAATCCATCAGTTCCGAACGGGGAACATCCCGCACATCAACACCGCCGACAAGCACCCGTCCTTCATCGACGTCCCAGAACCTCGGAACAAGGCTTGCAATGGTGCTCTTGCCTCCTCCCGACGGCCCGACGAGCGCCATCGTTTCTCCTTCGGGAATCGCAAAGCTCACGTTCTTGACGGCAGGTGCGTCAGCGCCCGGATACGTGAAAGACACCCCTTCAAAAACGATATCGCACGTCCCGCTCGCCCTCCCGCCTTTCGCAGAACAGCAAGGCATCTCCGGCGTGGATAGGATCCCCTCGATTCGCATCACGGCATCTTGGGCCATCGCCGCAGCTTCAGAGGCGTACAGTATCTTGGTCATCATCGATGTCGTCACCGCGCTGAACACCACGTAGAAGAGGAAGTCCGTGAAGAACGACGCGAAGTCCCCTGCTGCCCCCGCAAGCAGGATGCTGGCGGGAACCAGCACAGCAAAGGTCGAGTTGATCGCCACGATCTGCACGACCTGCGGTTTTTCGCACAACTTCGAATAGCCATGGGCCATATCCCGGTACTGCAGGATGGCCTCCTTGAATGCGTTGAACGAATCGACCGTTTGCTGGAACACTTTGACGACGGGCATGCCTCGAACATATTCGGTCGCAGCGGCGTTCATTCGGTTCAATGCCTGCTGGTAGTTCGACACGAAAGTCAGATAGCTTGAGTTCTCATCGCTGCCTCCCCCTCCCATCATCCTCCAAATGCACGCGAAGGACACCGCGATGGGAACCAGGCACGCCAAACCCATGGCCCAGTCGAAGATGAACATCACGACGACAAACACAACGGGGGTGATGAGGGCTCCCACGAAATCAGGGAACTTATGGGCAAGCACGGACTCGGTCTGGCCGGCGCAGCCGTCGATCACCCTCCTTAGTTCGCCGGTCGAATGCTCGTCGTAGTAGCCAAGGGGAACCTTGGAGAGATGGTGGGTCGCGGCCTTCCTCATGTTGTTGCCGGTTCGGAATGCCGCGATATGAGTGCACATCAACGCCGCGAAGTACACCACCACTCCGGCCACCGCGAATCCGACTGCCAGCCATGCGTAAAAGGCCGCGCCACTCGCTTCGCTCCATTGAGGAGCCACTGCGACAAACTGCGACATGATAAACCAGACGCACACAAGGGGCATCACAGCAAGCAACGAATGCAGACCAGACAAGGCGCAGCCCACCACGGTGAGGATTTTGTAAGGCCCTGCGAAGTCAAGCAACCTGAACAGCGGATGGGGTGCTTTGCGTTTCGACTTTTTGTTCTCTGGGCTTTGTTCCGTCATTTCTCCTCCTGCTCTATTACCAGGACGTTGTTTTGCACTTGCAGCGACTTGAATATTTCCGCAAACTGACCGCGTTACGCTGGGGGTGCAAAAAAATGGTATTCTGTCGCAACCAGCAAATAGAAAGGTGCTGAATATGGGGTCGACGCGCCAGACAGCCGGCTTGCCAGCAATTGACGTGACTTCTATCTGCGATGCCGCCTTGAAGCTCACCAAAGAATTTGGCATAGATGGTTGGTCTATTCGTCAACTGGCTAAAGAAATTAACGCGTACCCAGGTGTCATTAATTACCACGTTGGTCGAAGAGAAGATGTGGTACATCTTGTTATCGAGCACGTTAATGCCGAAATCGACCTTCCTGAGCCTCGCGAGAATTGGAAACGATGGTTCAAGCTTCTTCTTGAGGGGATGCGTTCCACCCTGAGAAAGTACCCCGGAGTCGCTCGTAGACTCGCTGCCGTAGGTCCTGGCCTTGGGGAATCCGACCGCATTATCAATTGCGGCATTCAAGTGCTGAGAGATGCTGGGTTTGGCGATTGGTCCACTCTTGTTTATTCCGTTTTGCTTTGCCAAACTTGCGCGTTCGTTGCTACCGAGGATGACAGGGACAAAATGGACGATGTGCGCAAAGAGGTGGGGGGTTCGTATGCGAGTGCGCTTTCTGCGTCCGATCCCGGTATTGCCGCTTTGGCAAAAACGGTCAAACTCCTGACCGAAGAAGAAAGCCTGAGGAGAAGTTTTTTTGATCATCAGTTCTCAGTCCTTCTCGATGCTCTTCTCGGCGGATTGGAAGAGATTTTTTTAAAGGGCTGACTAGCGTATCGAGGTCTTAAGAGCATTTAAATCAATTTTTCCTATGGGGGTCAGGGGCAACAACTCACGAATCTCTACTCTGTCTGGATGCTTGAATGGGGCGATTCCTATGTTGTTTAAAAACTCCCTTATGGATTCCAAGTTGGGCGCATCGCCGCTGCAAACGATAAACGCACACGTCTTTTCGCCAAGGGCTTGATCCGGTATCCCGCAGACGGCTACGTCTACGATGCCGGGCATTTCTCTAAGACTTGCCTCTACGTCTTCCGCCGAGAAAGTCTCACCGCCACGGTTTATTGTGTTTTTCAGACGTCCCGTGATTTTGAAGTTGCCGCAGGGATCCCTCACCGCTAAATCCCCCGTATGATAAAATCCTTCCGAATCAAAAGAGCGCAGAGTAGAATATTCATCTTCGTAATATCCACTCATCAGATACGGTCCTTTCCATATCAATTCCCCTTCTTCGCCGTCTGCGCAAGGTTGCCCATCTTGTCCGATGATAAGAGGGCGATCGTTTTCGGAAAGGGGGAAGCCTTGGGTGGTAAAGGCGATTTCCTCTGGCGCTTCAGGGCTTGTCAGCGTCAATATTCCTTCAGTCATGCCGTATGATTGCTGGACAGCGCAAGAGAAAGCGGCAGAAAGCCTCTTGGCATCTTTTGCGGTAAATCGCGCACCTCCTACATGGATGGACTCAAGGCTTGAAAGATCAACAGGATACCAGTCGAGTGCGTCCATCCAGAGGTTTACCGCCGATGGAACTGCTGTTATTGTCGTCACTTTTGCAGAAGAGATCAATGGAAACACTTCATCGGGACTCACGCTTTCCGCCAAAATGACGGTGCCTCCTTTTTCTAGCGCACCAAGTGCGCCGGGGCATGCGAGCGGCAAATTATGGCATATCGACAAAGCTGCTAGGTATTTTGTTTTTTCGGAAAAAAGCGATCGGGAAGCCGCTTCCACGAAATTGTACACATAGCTGAAATTTGAGCGAGGAATAAGTTTAGGGAGTCCTGTTGTACCACCCGACGGAAGCAGGAACAAAATTGATGAGGAGTGGGGTGCTGTGGCTTGCCAGAGCTCTCCGCGCATATCCGAAACTGATCGATATTGATCGGAAGATCCGATGACAAAACATTTTAGCCTTGGATTGTCCTTTTTGATGGCTTTTGCTAAGGACTCGTAATCATAAGCCGGGGAAGAACACGGAACAATTAGGCAGGATGCATTTGACTTTGAGCAGAAATGAGAGATTTCCGCTTTGCGATGAGTCGGCAAAGCAAGTACGGGGATGCATCCTCTCATTACTGACCCGAACAAGATTATAAGAGATTCAGCTTTGTTCGGAAGCTGAAGGACGATCCTGTCCCCAGCTTCTATCCCCTCCGAAGCAAGGCAAGAGGCGAATCGCCTTGCCGCATCAAATAGCTCAGTGTAAGTATACGTGGTTTCTCTGTCGCGAACCGCAATATTTGCCCCATATTCACGCTCCCATTGCGCAATACGTTCAACAAGAGTGAAACCAACGTCGGTTGCCCTTCTCATAAAACCCCCTTCTGCCATCCGAAGCCTTAGAAGATATTTGCGCAATATTTGCAAACAACAACCCTTTCGCTATAAGTATACTATAGCTAACATTATGTTAGTATGCCTTATATTCAAAGACTTATTGCTTGAAAGGGCGGTTGGCATGTCTGAAGTATGCGTGGAGCTAGTTGGAAAGCTTGTTGGGGAAATGCTCGGACTGTCAAAAGAAGAACTAAGCCCTTCGGATAATCTTATCAGTTTGGGGCTAGGATCTCTTGACATTATGAGAATAGCTGGGTTGCTAACAAAGAATGGCTGCAATGTTACCTTTTCAGAATTGGTTTCGAATCCCTGTATGGCTTCTTGGGTAAATTTTGCAAGAGAGAGGTCTGCGAGAAGCTCGTCTAATGGCAGCCCTCTCCTCGGTTCCGCAAATTACAGCAAAGGCGACCCCTTTCCGATCACGTCCGTCCAACATGCCTATATGGTTGGAAGGCGAGACGGACAGGAGCTAGGGGGAACCGCTTGTCACGCTTATATGGAATTCGAATGCGGATCTCTCGATGCGGCCAAACTCGAACGCGCAGTGGAACTTCTTATTCTAAGGCATCCCATGCTGCGCGCCCGGTTCTCTGATGACGGAACAGCCCGCATCGAAGACAAAGTAACTTGGAAGGGACTAACCACCTACAGAGTGGAAGGAGCAGGCAATCCCGACTCGAGGATTGAAGGTATTCGCCAAGAATTAAGTCACCTACGTTTCGACATCGAGCAAGACGATCTCATAGATGTACGCCTTACTGTCGTATCACCGAAACGCACTATCATGCATATCAACGTCGATCTTCTTGCAGCTGATGTGCTTAGCATCCAAGTTCTCTTAGAGGATCTAGCGCATCTCTACGACGGAACGGATCTCGCCCCCATCGAGATAGACTTCATGGAGTATGCGAGAAGAACCGGAATCGGAGAAGACGCACGAAACGAGGATAGAGAATACTGGCTGAATCGAATAGACAACATGCCAGGCGGCCCCTCTTTGCCACTGAAAGCCCCTATGGAGAGTGTCAAAAGATCTCAATTCACTCGTATGGAGTACTTAATTGATTCTAAGTCTTGGAAGAACTTCACCGAGAAAGGACGGCAAATCGGGGTTACCCAATCTATGGGCATCGCCGCTGTTTATGCCAAGGCTCTTTCTCGATGGAGCGAAGACAAGAAATTTCTTCTCAACCTTCCGCTGTTCAACAGAAAACCAATTCACCCAGACGTTGACAAGATCGTATCCGACTTCACCTCTCTTATCCTTCTTGAGGCTGATTGCGCAAACGCAATTTCCCTTCTTGAACTAGCTTCTCAAATGCAAGGACGCTTTCAGCAGGATGTTGCGCACTCTTCATTTGGAGCTGTAGAGGTTTTGAGAGAGCTTTCTCACCGTTGCCCAAACGATCCCAAGAAAGCCCCTGTTGTATTCGCTAGCAATATCGGCACCCAATTTATCTCCAACAAAGTGGAAGATGTTTTCGGTCCCTTGTCGAAGATGCTAGCAGAAACACCACAGGTATTGCTGGATCATCAGATATACGATCATAAAAACGGGTTGCTTTTGGCGTGGGATTACGTTTCCGAATTGCTTGATGACAAAATAGCCAAACAGATGTTTGAGGCATATTGCACAGCAGTGCGCTTCTACTGCGAAAACGACTGGTCGGAGCCGTTCCCCGACCTGCTGCCCCCTTCGCAGCGCGCGGCGCGCGCCGAGGCGAACTCGGAGGGGGC